>CACOQT010000007.1 GCA_902629395.1 uncultured Prochlorococcus sp. | reverse complement strand
CTTTTAAAAAGTATTAAGCCAATTGATATTTATGATATTCAGTTATAAATTTATTTTTTTCTTGATTTTTTTCTTCTTTCGCTGTTTCTCTCGATTTGCCAACCTTTTTCTCTCTCGTTCTGCCAACTGTAACTCTTTTTGTTTTTCATTTTCTTCTTCATTTTTTTTCTCTTTATAGTATTGATAATCACCGTGATACTTAATTAGTTTTCCTTCTCTTATTTCAACTATTTTATTTGCAACTTTTGAAATGAAATATCGGTCATGCGAAACTATTAAAGCAGTTCCATCATAATTAGATAATGCTTTCTCTAGCATTTGCTTTGAAGGAATATCTAAATGGTTTGTCGGTTCATCAAGGATAAGTAAATTCGACGGCTTAATTATCATTAAAGCTAAAGCAAGCCTTGCTTTCTCTCCTCCACTTATTTGACTTACTTTCTTAAAAACTGAATCATTCGTTAAACCAAAGCTTCCTAGTAAAGAGCGAACTTCTGTTTGGGTCCAATTTGGCACTGATTGAGCGATTGTCTCAATCACTGTTATTTCTAGTTCTAATGCCTCTGCTTGATTTTGTTCAAAATAACTTGGAATAATATTATATTTTCCTATCTTGATAGATCCATCATCAGGTTCTTCTAAACCCATAATTAGTCGAAGCAAAGTAGATTTCCCAGAACCATTTGGGCCTAAGAATGCTATTCTTTCACCAGGCTCTAGATCCAAGAAGGCACCTAAAAATAAAATATTATCTTCATAGCTATGTGTCAAATCCTTAATGCTTAATATATCCTTACCAGCTCGAGGTGCATCCATAAATTTAAAAGTAGGCCCTTTTAAACTTTGCTCAGGAGCCTCAATTTTATCAACTTTTTCTAATAACTTTTCTCTACTTTTAGCTTGCGTGCTTCTTGTGGCACTTGCTCTGAATCTTTCTATGTATTCCTTTTGAACTTGAATATCTTTTTGCTGTTTTTCATATGCAACTCTTACTGATTCCAATTCAAAATCTCTTTGTTGAAGATATGATGTATAGTTTCCAAGATAACTTTTACATTCACCTCGCTCAGTATTAACAATCCTTGTGCAAACTTTATCTAAAAAAGATCTATCGTGACTAACAATTACCATAGCAACTTTCTGATTAAGTAAATACCCTTCAAGCCACTCAATAGTTTCTAAATCTAAATGATTAGTTGGTTCATCTAATAACAATAAGTCAGGACTTTGCAGAAGAATTTTTCCTAAAGCTATTCTCATTTGCCAGCCACCGGAGAAGTCTCTAACTAACCTGTCTCCATCATTTTTATTAAAACCAATACTAGGTAGAAGCTTCTCAACCTTGGATTCCAAATCATATCCATTTATTGATTCAAATTTATTTTGAATATTACTTAATTCTTTAATTAATGTATCAAGATAATCTAAATCATTAGTAGCTAATTCAGATTCCATATTTTCTTGAATTAGTTTTTGCCTTTTGAGCAAATCAGATGCTTCATGAAATGCCTCAAATAATTCTTCTCTAACCGTTCTCGAAAGATCAACTTCAAATTCTTGTTTTAAATATGCAATAGACGGATCACCCTCACTAATCAAAGACCCATCAGTTGCCTCTTCTAATCCAGCAATGATTTTTAATTGTGTTGATTTCCCCGCTCCATTCACTCCAACTAAGCCAATTCTCTCTCCATCTCTTATTTCCCAACTGACATCTTTCAAGACTTCCCCAGTGGGATAAATCTTACTAATCTTGTCAAGTCGCAACACTAGAAAAAAACCTCAAGTTGATTGCCTTTAATCATTTAGCTTTAAACATATCTACTGATTCAAATTACATCAGCTAAGTAAGCCATGTTAAGACTCGAACAAATTACAGCTTTAGTGCTCGCTGCGGCTCTTGCAATTCCCAGTTATTGGTTTTTTTGGACAATGGCAGGCGGAGGTGGCTACGAAAGAAGAGGTCTCAAAAACAATGGTCAAGAAACATTAGAAATACCTAATTCATTGAAAAATTGATCACAATCCACCTCTAGCCTTGATAAGCCATTGCTTAGTATCCAAATCATCAATGGTAGTCAAATACTCTTTTACCTCTTCTGACGTAACAGGCAAGTTCATTTCAATCCCAAATGAACATATAGATTGCATCGCACCTTTTGGGTTTTGAAGAGCTTGACGAAAAAGATCTTGTTTTTTTTTGGGATCTGCATTTATAAGCTTATAAAGCTCTGCAGCATTACCGCTCATGAGAAAAACATTAACTAATCAAAGAATATTCAATTATGCAGCTTTTGTCTCTAACCCCGAAGATTCATTGCAAATATCTAAATCAGTTTCCTTCAAACCTAAAGCTGACGCATCTTTCATGCTTCTAGCATCCATGCAAAGAACTTTACGAAGTTGAGCAAAATTTGCAGCATGAGAGGATCTTCCTTCTCTGCTAGCACCATATTCAGCTCTTTGCAAAACATGATGTAAATGTGTCAATAAATAAGAACTCACAACAGCAGAAATTAAAACATCTCCATTTTTTCCATTACTACGACTTTTTCTTCTTTGTCGTTTTACAGTTCCTTGATCGGCGATGGCACTTGCAGAGAGAGTCTTAGAGGCTCGTGGAAGAGATGGCTTTGACATGAAATACTCCTTTTGAATTAAAAAATTTGAAATAAAGGTTTAAAGCCAAAACTGGCCGGATTAATAAGTATCATACACAAGGATACTACCCTTGCATACAAGTGTACACTATTTAGTACATGGTAGTTCTTTGTACACATGGCTACTCGTCAAAACTCATCGAACGGGAAGCAAAAGTCACCTCGAATACAGGTCGTTCTACCAGAAGATTTATGCAAAAAATTATCAGAACTGGCCGCAGCTGAATCTCGAACTGTTAGCAATATGGCAAAAGTTTTAATTCAAGAAGGAGTAAAGAAACACCAATTGTCAGAAAGTTCAGTATCTAAAGATTTAGCAACAAAAAAAACAAAAACCCAAAATTTTATAAACGCATTAGAGAAACAAAAAACACAAAGATTAAAAGGTATTCCAAAAAGATTAAAATTTAAAAGAAATTAAATTTCCAGTTGATAAAAATTAAGGGTCAACTCTTATTCCATATAAAATAGATCTATTTGCTCCAGTTATATGCTTAGGATTAACTTTTTTTCCTAAAAAATTCCACCAAGACAAAGTCGCAAAAGCAAGTGCTTCTCTATACTGTGATGGGATACCAATTTCATTTATCTCACGAACATTCACACCAATACATTCTTTCTGTAGTTGATTCATTAAAAACAAATTTTTACTTCCACCTCCAGCGACCAAAAGCTCTATTAAACGGATGTTTTTAAGCCTACAAAGATTAGATAAATCTTGAGAAATAATTGATGCAGTAAAAGTAGTTAATGTTGATAACAAATCTTCTTGTGATATGTCACCCAGATCATTTTTTCTTTTCTGTAAATCTTCATAGCCAAATTGCTCTCTTCCAGTGGATCTAGGAGGTTCCAAATGAAAAAATTCATCCTTTAACCATTCCTGGATGACTTCAATTTTAGGTTTACCTAGAGATGCTAATGATCCACTTTTATCAAATTTTAAAGATGAATGAATACTGTCTTGAATAGCTAAATCAATTAAAGAGTTGGCTGGTCCGCAATCCCAACCAAGGCATGCACGAGTTTTGTCTATTCCAGTTTTAGGAGGAATAATTGTCAAATTGGCAATCCCACCAAGATTAAGAACCCCTCTCCATCCGCCTAACCTTCCAACCAAGGCCTCATCGACTAAAGCGACCAAAGGGGCACCATGGCCACCTGAGGCAATATCCTTTGATCTGAAATCATAGACAACACTTTGATTCAAAATATTTGCAAGTAAAGGACCTGAGAGAAGTTGAAGACTTCCGCCTCTTTTAGATTGTTCAGCACTTCTATGAAATAAAGTTTGACCATGGCATCCAACTACCTCTGCAGTTGACTCAGGATCACAATTCCGTGCAGCACAAGCGTTTAGTTCAGTAATTTCCTCAGTCAACTCAAGCCAGTCTTTGCTGTTAATTTTTAATCCTTGACCAACCTGTAAAATCTTTTGTCTAGTTGAAGAAGGATATTCAAAAGAAAATGTATTTAAAATTTTCCATTTCGGCTTTGAAGGATTGCCTCTAAAATCAACTAAAATACTATCTATGCCATCAACACTTGTACCACTCATCAAACCCATTATACGCATAGACTAAGTTTGGGGAAGCTTTTGAAGATCCTCCATTGAGCCCATGACTACAAGAACATGGTCTTTTTCCAAAATATATTTAGCTGGAGGATTGACCGTAAGTAGTTGAGCAGGACCGGCAGCTAAAACGTTAACAAAATAATTTTTTCTAAGGTTCAAATCTCGCAAAGAACGTCCTACAAATACCTCGGGCACTTTAATTTCATCTATCCCGGTTTTATCATCGAGTTCTAATCGCTCAATTAAATTTGGTCTAACTAATTCCAACCCCAATCGCTCACCTTGCATTCGTGAAGGGAATACAACCCTGTCAGCACCAACTCTTTTCAGCATTTTTTCATGCAGATCACTTGTTGCCCTAGCTATAACCTGCTTAACTAAACTCCCCTCTGTATCTTTTGCAATAAGAGTTGTCGTAATACTTGCCTCAATTGGCTCACTAATACCCACAACAACAGTCCCCATTTCAAGAACACCTGCCTCTCTCATAGACTCTTCATCAGTCGAGTCAACCACTCTCGCTTCTATTGTTGGCTCAAGTTGACGTAATTCATCTATTGCCTTCTCTGATGCATCCACAGCTAAAACATCAGCTCCATTTCTTAGAAGCTCTCTACAAACTGCACTACCAAAACGTCCTATACCAACCACAGCAAAACCAAGTTTCTGATTCGCTTTAATTGGAGACCATTGCCACCAGTCACTCATGATTTGTCCTCATTAAACATAAAGATCCTCCCTCGGGTAGCCAATTCGATTGCGATTTTGAAGCTTACTTTTATAAAGAGCTTGCCACATAGCACTCAAAAATAGAAGGATACCTAGTCTGCCAACAAACATCCCAATAACAAGTATTAATTGACCTACGTGTCCAAGTTCAGAGGTGACACCAAGATCGAAACCTACAGTTGCAAATGCGGATATACAGGTAAAAAGCATTTCTAAAAACGAAAAATTTTGGCCAGTATTTAATCCACTACTCAAACTTAACAACAGGGCCATAATTAATACAAAGAAAAACGAACCAACCGTGATGCCGACAGCTTTCAGAACTACTTTGTCAGATATTTGCCGATTACGAATAATAATTTCATTTTGACCACGCAAGGTCGCTCTAGTTGCTGCCATTAATGCAGCAATAGTTGTGGTTTTAATTCCGCCCCCCGTACCACCTGGACTTGCCCCAATAAACATCAAAAACATCATCAAAAGAAGACCTGAATCAGAGACACTATCAATTGATATCGGCATATTTGTAAAACCTGCAGTTCTTGCACTAACAGAGGTGAACAAAGCAGTTAATAAACGATCATCAAAATTAATTAATGAAAAGAAACTTCCTCTAGCTAAAGATTCAGTGAGAACCAAACCTAAAAAGCCCAAGGAAATCAAAATAAAAGAGGATCTAATTACTAAGCGAGTATGAAGACTTAGATTTTTTAATTTTAAAGATCTGCGATTTATCCAAATATCATTTGTAACTCTCCATCCAAAACCACCTAAAACAATCAAAACAATTAAAACATAGTTTACAACCCAATTGTTTCTATAGTCTTGCAAACTATTAGTCCACAAACTAAATCCAGCATTGTTATAAGCAGAAATACTATGAAAAATTGATGCCCAAAATCGATCGCTTGAATTAGTTATATTATTGAAACCAAAAAAGTATAAAATAATAGCACCCAAACATATAAGTATAGCTGCTGTTATTGCAATCCCTTTAAAAGTTTTACCAACACCGCCAACGCCAAATTCATCTAGAGTTTTTCCTCGATCAAGTCGGGTTTTCAATTCTGTCCCGCTAACAATAAAGCCTTGCAAAAATGTAGTTATTGCCATTAAGCCTAAACCACCAACTAACAACATAATTGCCAAAATGAGTTGTCCAAAAAATGTCAAATCCATTCCAATATCAATAATTGATAGACCAGTTACTGTGACGGCAGAGGTTGCCGTAAATAATGCCTCCCATAGACCAACATTTGAATTAGAACAAAAAGGTGTAGCTAATAATAAAGTTCCAAAAGTAATCACGATTAATCCAGTTACCACAGTAAATTGTGGAACTGTAAGCCTCCTATAAGTTTCTTTCCTAATACTCACTTTCTTGATAAAAGATAGAGACTAATACTGAAATAATTAGACAATCAAGATAAAATAGAAAGCTCAGATTATCACCTAATTTGATTATCATGTTCTTCATATTTAATAAATACTATACTTTAATAAAATCAACCAAGGAATTAACAGCGACATCAAGATTGTCAAACCAGCTCCGTATCTAGTTACATCTAAAAACTGATAACGCCCAGGGCCAAATACCATCAGATTCGTCTGGTAGCCCATAGGAGTAAGAAAAGATTGACTGGCTCCAAAAAGAACTGTTATCAATAAAGCTATTGGAGGAAGGGCCATACTCGGTGCCAATTGCACAGCTATTGGTGCCAAAAGAGCAACCGATGCAGCGTTACTAACAAATTGAGTAAAAATAGTAGTCGAAAGAAAAATAACCAACAGAGATGTGTAACTAGATAAATCTTGCAATATAAAATTTAAAACATTAGCAAATGCATCAGCGAGTCCAGTGGTCTGCATTGCAACACTAAAACTAGACAGAGATCCAAGCAAAAGGATGACATCAAGTCGAATTGATCTTTGAATCTCTGCAGGCCTTAAACATCCGCCCCACACCATCCCTATTACTGCCATAAGAACAGAGGCGACTAGGGGCAAGTTAGTGATTGAGGGAACAATTAACATGGCAATAGCGATACCGATTGCTATCGGTTTTCTAGTAACAGTAGGCAGATCATTCTCAAATTGATCTAACACTAAAAGGTCATTACTGTCCTGTAATCCACGAATTGAATCCCTTGGAGCTTGTAGAAGTAATACGTCTCCTTCTCTTAAAATTGCCTGCCCCAATCGTTCTTGAACAGTTTGCTGTCCTCGTCTCAAGGCTAGAACAGTAGCATTATGCCTTTGTCTAAATCGCAACTCTCTCAAACTTGCACCAGCCAAGGTTGAGCCTGCTGGTAAGAGGACTTCTACGGTTTGCTGGTTTTCATCAACATTGGATAGAAAAAAATTCTTTTCAATATTTAAGTTTTTATTTAGCTGAACAGTATGTTCTTGTTTTAAACGCAAAAGATCGGAGCGAGTAATTCTTATCAACAAACGATCGCCAGATTGAATTATGCGATCTGCTAGAGGTGGTAAAAATATTTCATTTTCTCGCTGTATTTCCAAGACATCGACATCAAATCTTCTTTGTAAACGGCTATTTCTTAATGAATGTCCAACAAGTTCAGAGTCAGAAGGAATTGTGACTTCAGTAAAATATCCGGTTTGATCTGAACTCCCTCCATATTCTGAACTAATTCTCCCTCTATCAGGCAATAGCCATTGTGGTGCCAACAACATATAGGCTGTCCCAAAAAGCCATATCGGTACTCCAATTGAAGTAAAGGTAAACAAATCAAAAGGACCATATCCAAGCTGATCACTGATATCGCTGACCAACAAATTTACTGAACTACCTAAAAGAGTTAAAGTTCCACCCAACACAGTTGCAAAAGATAAAGGGAGTAATACTCGTGATGGTGATAGTTTTCGCTTAATGCACCAAGCTTCTATTACCGGTAAGAGTGAAGCAACCACAGGAGTGTTAGGAACGACCCCTGAGACTGGTGCTACGACCAATCCAAGCAAGGCAATTAATCTACGTGGCGTTCGAATATTTTCAGAGGCAATCAACTCCCTTAGACGATCAAGGGCACCACTTTTAAAAAGTGCAGCTGAAACAGCAAATAAACCCATCAATGTAATCAAAGCAGGGCTTCCAAAACCAGCAAGTGCTTTTTGAGGGGAAAGAACTCCTGTAGCCATTAATAATGCAACGCTCAAAAGTCCAGTAAGCTCAGGAGCCAGAGCACTACTTATGAACAAAAAAACTGCAATAATCAACACTGCCAAAGTTATGACAGCTTTTGGATTTTCTAAGACCGCTGATATCTCATTCATATCTTTGAATAAATAGCCTTTTCAACTCACTATGTTCAAGTATTGATTTCAAGAATACTGTGTAAGGGAACTACGGTTATTTATAAAATATACTATTAGTTGACTTTACTAAATAATCGTGAACCAGCAGATTTTAAAGGTATTGCGAAACCAGGCATTCTCTTCATGTATGCCAAATACCTTATCTTGAAAGCAAGAGATCCTGCCAAAGTAACTCCATATCCAGTGATAGATGCATTGCCTATGCCAAGGCTTAGCATCTCTCCTAGATCTTCAAACTGAAATGATTTAAGTTTTTGTCCCTTTCTTAGAGAAATAATATTTTGCGCTGTCAACAATCCCTGCTGCATTGCAGCTTGTGCTGAGGAGGGAAATGGATAATCATAATTACACACAATATCCCCAACAAAAAATATATTCTGATATTCGTTTAATTGTAAAAATTGATTAACCTGAATTTTTTTATTTTCATCCATAAAATGATCCACTAATTTTAAACTATTTGGTCTTAATCCAGCTGTCCAGAAGAAATAAGAATAGTTAATTCTGAGAGAATTTTCTCCTTCAGAATTAACTGGACAAATGTGTATATTATTTTCATTTATTGATTCAATAAAATGTTCAAGATAAATCTTTATATTTCTCTCGCCAATTGCATTTATTGCTTTATCTCTATTAAAAGACTTTGATTTTGATAAAATTCTGTTCCCTTTGTCAACCAAGCATATTTCTACTCTATTTTTAACTAAATCAGATATTTTACATGCAAGCTCAACACCAGTTGGTCCTGCTCCAGCAATCACCAAAGGGTTTTTATGGTCAGAGGAATAGTTAATTGCAGTTATCAACTCTTTTGCTTTAAAGAGATCATTTAAACTTGAGAATCCATAAATATATTCTTTCATATCTCCTAAAGAGGAATAATCAGTTTCTACTCCTGTGCCTATTACAAGTTGAGAGTATTTAACTTCATTTCCAGATGTAGTTAATAAAGTTCTCTCTCGTTCATCAACTTCAACAACACAATCTTGTAAAAAAATAAATCCCAATTCTGAGGCCAAATCAGAATATTTAGGTGCTACCTCCCATAATTCAAGCTCACCACTCAATAATTCATACAGCAATGGCTTAAATAGAAATCTTGGGCTTTGATCAATCAAAACAATTGGAGTCCCATCCGACTGAGCTAGCAATCCTTGGACAGTGGAAAGTCCTCCGAAGCCCCCACCAACGACAACAATTGGGTCAGATTTCAAATTGTTCAAGTCCATAGGGACTAGATCTAAGATGATTTATAAGACCCTAAACAAACTTTGTCTAATTCGTCAGTCAAAAATAAATATGAAGAAAGACTCTAAAGACAATTACACTAATGACTTGAGAAACGCCACTCAACAAGATGATCCTTTTCTGATGAAATCAATTCATGACACAAACAAAGAATTAGTCAAACTATCCGCTCAAGATCAACTTCAATGGGCCTTCGAACAATTTGATGAGAAATTTGTTATTACAACCAGCTTTGGAATCCAATCTGCTGTCTTACTTCACATGATGACAGAATTAAAGTCCACTCAAAAACCAAAGGTTATATGGATTGATACTGGATACCTACCAAAAGAGACCTATCTATATGCCGAAGCATTAACAAAATTATTCAATTTAAATTTATCAGTTACCCAAAGTCCCCTCTCACCTGCAAGGATGGAAGCTTTGCACGGTCGTCTTTGGGAAACAGGACTACAAAAAGATCTTGAAAAATATCACCAGATCAGGAAAGTTGAACCTCTTGAAAAAGTCTTCTCAGACCTCAATGTTCATTGCTGGGCAAGCGGGGTAAGAAAAGGTCAAACTAAAAATAGAGAATCAATGTTAAATCTTGACTTCATAAGAGAACGTTTAACTCTGCGGCCACTTTTAGAGTGGACAAAAAAAGATATCTTTTATTACATGGAGGAAAATAAATTACCTCAACATCCATTATTTGAAAAAGGTTACTCTACTGTCGGCGATTGGCATTCTAGCAAGGCTGAAAATATTAATCTCAAAGGTAGGTCAACTAGATTTGGAGGGCTTAGTGAGGAATGTGGTATCCATTTGAATAACCAATAGAGAGGAATAAGCTCGTGTACTCTGAAAAAAATTACTTAATGATTGGTAATACAAGATGGCACTGGGCAAGCAAGATAAAAAACGATTGGAAATATTTTCATACTTCACCAAATCCAAAAGAATTTCAAGAAAAGGATTATTCTCAATTAACCTGGTCCTCAGTTGGCCCTGTACCTGAAAACATTAATCTATGCCCTACAAGAAAAATACATTTAAATAATGTTCCCCTAGTTAATATTCCATCTAATGTAGGTATTGATAGAGCACTTGCTTCATGGAGTGCTTTTCAAAAGCAATCATCTAATAACAACAAAAAACAAGATTTTATTGTTATTGATGCAGGGACTATATTTAGTGTTACAAAAATAACAAAAAAAGGAGAGTTCGCAGGAGGTCAACTAAGTTCTGGTTTCAGTCTTCAATTATCAGCGATGGCAAATCGAGCATTGAATCTACAAGCCCCAATTAATATAAAAATTCCAAATGAAACATTTCAATTTGAGACTCAAAATGCAATGATAAGAGGCTCAATAAATTCTTTAATAGGATTAATTTTAAATCTTTATGAGGAGACAAAATTACAAATATGGATGTGCGGAGGGGATGCACCAATATTATTAAATGAACTTAAAAATAAAAGTATAGATATAAAACATTATCCAAATCTAGTTTTAGAAGGAATGATTGATATAGATCAAAAACTTAACTCAGTTTAAGATCATAAATAATTTGATTCGCCATATTATCCGATTTTACTTTAAGGTATATTAATTCAATTTTTCCTTCTTTGTTAATAACGAAAGTATGTCTCATCATTCCATAGTACTCTCTACCCATAAATTTCTTTAATCCATAACTTTGATATGAGGTAGCGACAGGACATGGCTCACTATCAGTTAAAAGGGTAAAAGGTAAGTTATGTTTTTCAATGAATTTGATATGCGATTTTGAAGCATCCTTACTAATTCCTAAAACTTGAATATTATTTGATTTGAAAAGCTCCCAATTATCTCTAAAGCTGCAAGCTTCCTTAGTGCAACCAGGAGTATTATCTTTTGGATAAAAATAAATTACGACTCTGGATCCTTTGAAAGATGAGAGACTGGTATCATCACCTTTTTGATTAGGGAGAGTGAAATCTGGAGCAGAATCGCCTACACAGAGAGTCATGCAAATAACTCAAAGAAACACTAAAAGCGTACTAGGTCTTTGGCTTTTTTTGATGCCATCAAAACTTTTACCAATTAGCAAAGAAGAAAAAAAATGGGTCAAAAATTTAACACCAAGGAGAGGTTTGATCTATCACTTTTCTCGAGGCTGTCTTAGACATGTTATGTCTAAGATGACTGGATTAGACCCTCTTGATATTCCCGTCAAAGCTAATCCAGGAGAACCGCCTTTATTGGCTGAAGGATGGGGTCACATCAGCATGAGTCACTGTTCTGATGCTTTATTAATTGGATGGTCCCAATCAAAAATTGGGGTAGATATAGAGAGAAAAGATAGACAGTTTCAAGCTTATAAATTATCAAAACGTTTTTTCACTGAATACGAGAACTGCGAAATAGACCATTTACCCCCAGGCCAAGTTAAAGAACTAGTCCTAAAGAGATGGGTAGTAAAAGAAGCCGCAGTCAAATGGCAGAGAGGGAAATTAGCTAGAAATATAAATGAGTGGATTTGGGAAAGTAAATCATCATTCGCACATCACCAAAAACTTGGATATCAGGTGAAAGTTTACGAACAAAATTACGATAAATGGACTTATGCAGTTGCCATAGACGAAGATGCAAAAACATGCACACCAATAATCTGCTTAAATTAATTGTTTTTCTTTGCAAGCAATTTAGTGTGTATAAGCTTCTGATTTATTGTCCTACCTTCCAATCTATCAAAAAGTCCTCTCAATTTAATTAATTTTTCTTTACTATAATTCTTAAGAATAATTTGCCTATATTGACTTCCTTCACCAAGCCACCTGTTGATAATAGATTGATCAACTTTTTGAGATAAAACCTCAGTCCATTCGTCCAAAGTAATACCCCAGCCTAATATTTCTAACTGCCGAATAAATTTGCTTTTTTGATCTTGGTTATTTAACCAACTTTCTTCTTTCAATATTAAATCATTCAAAAAGGAAAGATCTGTTTTTTGATTTTCACTAGAAAGTTCTAAGCTTTCCTTTAGGGAAAAAGCAGGTCCAGAGCATGGGTGACTAACAATTAAACTTAGTTGTGCATTAGATGTGCATTTTTGAGTGAGAAGCGGCCACAATTCAGAGAAATTTGTTTTAGAAAAAATTTTCCAAGGGATTCTTCCTCCAATTACCTCAAATTGAAGATTATGCTCTAATTGTTGAATTGACTGAGCTTTTAAATCGATTAGAACAGGTCTCTTTATTGGATCCAAAATTTCTAATTCAGCAAGTAATCTTGGATGATCATCTTTTGACAAAACCAAAATGACTCCACCTTCAGATGCCTCTCTTAATGGCTTTAATGACCAAAGCAAAGAACTAGACGCTAAAACTAAAACTCTATGATTTCTTTTCCAAGTAATACCTTTCCATAATTGATTCATCAAGTTTTTTAGGCGTTTACCCTCACGCAAAGATTGGCGAGACAACCATTTCTCCAAATCCTCATCAAGTTTTCCAGATGTAATCATCAAAGGATTTTGTTGCTCAATTTCTAATGAGGAGGCTAACTGCTCAGATCTCCTTTCATTCAAAAGAGATCTTCTTTGTCCTTCCCATCCATTTTCACTTGGTTCCCAAAAAATCTCATTCAGCAAACTATCTGGCAAATAT
Source organism: uncultured Prochlorococcus sp. (assembly GCA_902629395.1). Lineage (GTDB taxonomy): Bacteria > Cyanobacteriota > Cyanobacteriia > PCC-6307 > Cyanobiaceae > Prochlorococcus_B. The sequence goes on along the minus strand of CACOQT010000007.1, from coordinate 22,873 downwards.
TGCTGTGGAACCCAATTTTTTGGAAAGGAATGAGGATACCTATAACCTATGCCATCTCCAAAAGTATCTTGATCTCGATTTGCATCTCTCAAATGAGATGGAACATTTTGCTGTTGGGAATCTTTAACTTTCTGAACTGCCTTAAAAATAGAACTCAGACTATTGCTTTTCTCAGTTGATGCCAAGTACAAAGTTGCCTGAGCCATAGGGTAAATACCTGATTTGTATCTAAGTTTGGCAAGTCTCAGTGATTCTGTTGCAGATAAAACTTCTGTATAAGACGCAGAAATATTTAGTTTGGCGGATTCTAGTTTGAAAAATACCTCTTCAACTTCTTTTCTAATTTGAGCTCTTTTTGAAGCAAAATTAAGTTTTGCTTCCTTTGCTTTACTTTTATTGTATCTGTACAAAGATCTTGAATTTCCTCCATCAAAAATAAACCATGTTGCGTTTAGACCAATGGTGTTAGAAAAATTAGAGGATGAACTACTAGTATTAGGCGATATCTGATTTAACTCACCTTTTGCAAATGAAGATGTAGATGTATTGACTATGCTTAATTTTGGTTGACTAGCAGCTAGTGCTGCATTGGCATTACTGTTATTAATTGATATGTCAAGTAGGATGCTCTCAAGTTCTTCTCTAGAATCGTAGGCAGCGATAATACTATCTTCTAATGATAAATCCCATATACCTGTTACTTGGGTTTCGGAACCAATTAATGGTGTAACGTCTTCTGGGAAATTAAGTATTTCAGCAAGAGATCTTTGACCAATTTTTTGATCACCTAATTTGATATTAAATAACTGTTTATCTCTAGCCAATTGTGTTTTAGCTTCCAGTACCTCTAATTTTGTACCGATACCTGATTCAAATCTAATTTCTGCGTCCCTTAGTCCAAGAGTCGAGGATTCGATTGATTTTTTTGCTACTTCAATTTCTTCATTCGCTTTTTGCAAATTGAAATAACGTTTTTTTGCATCTAATTTTAAATCTCTTAAAACTATTGAGTATGAATATTTTGATTTTTCCAAACTATCTCTTGCTGATGAGATCTCTGGGACTCTTGCGGGATTAATTAAATCCCATTTAATTTGGGCTGAGATATTGGAGCTCCATTGTTTACTAGAAGTATCTTGTATTAGATTTGATTCGTAATAGTTGTTAGATTGAAAATATTGAGGTATACCATTAGCTGTTAGGTTTAATGTTGGATACCAGGTAGATAATGAACTTTTTAGTATTGATTTGGCCTGGTTAATTCTTTCTAAAGAGATTTTCAGCGTTGGATTATTATTTATAAGTATTTTTTCTAACTGATCTAGATTAACCTTTTGAAAAGTTTTTACTAAAACCTCGGGTGACCTGGAGGGTAAAAAAAGATCTTCGGGTGAATTTAATTCATATATGAGGCCTTGTCTATTTTGACTTTGGCTAATGTCTAGCTCTACTTTCTCTTTAATATTTGAAGTTATTTTTTGCGAACTTGTAGCCCATAAAGGATTCAGGCCAGATATAAATAAACCTGCAACAATCAGGAACTTTCTCTTCACTCTCCTCATAGTTATTAAAAAAACTTAGAAGTATTTAGTAAAGCTATTATGCTTTACCAAGTGCTTTGTTCACGATGTCTTGAGCATCATGGACAATCCTTACTGATACATTAAGTGACGAAGAGAGCTCTTGAAGTGTCATGTCATCAAGAAAAATTTTTTCACCTTGCCTTAGCATGACCGATGGAAGAAGTAACTCATCGCCCAATTCTTTGTCATGTAGCCCCTTGATTAAGTCTTGACCGGTAAGTAGGCCTGTCACTATTTGCTCTTGCCCCCAATAGGGACTTGGAAGACCGTACAGATTAATTTTGAAATTGGCAATTTTATTCAGTCTCCTACACGGCTTGTGTAATTCTGTTTCAACAAGTTTACCAACTACCCAGCTGCAAGTCCTCCTCTTATTGAGTTTGATAGGCAGTTTTTTCGTGGCTTTATCCATAGCTTTTAGAAAACTGCGAATACTTCCTACCCCATTCTCCTTTTGCGGTAGATCTTCATAAGAATTTATTGACGGTAAAGGTTTTTTTGCTATCAAATACCATTCGTCAGATAACCAGGCAAAACGCGACCCAGTTGATTCATAAAATATCTTCTGTAAAGCTTCAATTTGATTGATGACTTTAGTTGCACAATCAGAATCCACGGCGATTAATCCATCATTGCTGGGTCGAAATCTTGTTAATCCCACCGGAACCACTGCTGCTGAGAGGACGACAGGGTAATCACCTTGTGCAAAACTAAACAGATCATTGATGGTTTTTTCTAAAGCTTTCCCATCGTTGATTTCAGGGCAAACAACGATTTGAGCATGTATTTGTATCCTTTTTTTTGAGAACCAAACTAGCTGATTTAAAAGGTCAATAGCTTTAGGATTCCTAAGTAATTTCGCCCTTAAAAACGGGTCTGTTGCATGAACAGATACAAATAAAGGTGTCAGTCTTTGTTGATCAATTCTCAGCCAGTCTTGTTCAGAGAGATTTGTAAGTGTTAAGTAGGACCCGTATAAAAAACTTAGCCTGTAGTCGTCATCTTTGAGATACAAGCTTTTTCTCTTTCCTGAGGGTTGTTGATCAATAAAACAAAATGGACATTGGTTATTGCATTGCTTTAATCCATCAAACAAAGCTTCAGTGAAAGCAAGACCTAAATCATCGTCGTAATTTTTTTCGATATCAATCGTATGTTTTTTCCCTTCTTCATCCAGGACTAACAACTGAATATTTTCTTCAGCAATGAGATATTTATAATCAATAAGATCTCTTGGTTTTACACCATTAATGCTAACTAATTGATCTCCAACTTCAAATCCAAGATCGGAACCTATGGAACCTTCTTCGATTGAGGAGACTACAGCAGGCTTTATTTTATTTTTAGTTACATTCACAGTAGTCATTTATTCTCCTAAACATGAAAATAAGCCTTTTATAATTTTTTGAGGTTTGAAAAAAATAAATTGATTAAAGAAAATCCTATATTTTTTAATATAAGTAGATTTTCAACAAAAAGTATTCCAACACTTTATCTGAATTAATTTTTTTTTTTTCTGATAATTCATAGCTTGATCTTGAAAAGCTTTGCAATCGTAATAATAATCATGAATTAGTGAGTTTTTCTTTTAAATTTATAGTCCGTATTCTGAAGAGTGTTTGGTTTGGGTATCGGCTTGAATGTAAGTTCATAGAAGGTTGAGCTGAAAACCAACTCATTTTTATTAATTCTGATTTACTCAAACAATCCCACCGAGCCCATAAATACAGAAACGTCCTATCTTTCAAAGCGAAGGACATTGCAGTTTTGGGCTAGCACAATGGTTGTCCTGCCAGTGTTTGTTCAGGCTCCCTGGGTTCATGTGTTTCCTTTTTCGGCTTTTTTATTTAGTTTCATAATATTCTTTCTAGGATTGTATTTATTGAAATTTTGTGATCAAAGATGGTCGTCGGTCGGTTCGTTATTGGCTGGCGTTAGCTGGAGTTGGTTAGGAGGATGTCTTTTTTGGGGTTGGTTAAGATCTCACCCTGTCTGGCACTTGCCCGTGGAGTCAATAGCTTTGCCAATTGCAGTAAGCCTGTTAGAGACTAGATGGAAAATTGGGGCCAGTTTCTACTTGGCATCTTTATTAGGAACAGCTTTTACTGATCTAATGATTGTCGTAACAGGCGTAATGAAGGCTTGGCCTGAAGTCGTTGATGCACCTTTGTCAGAAGCCTCAAAAATTTTGAGTTTCACAGCAGAACAATTATTGGCACCTTTTTCTTTATCGGCAATTTTTTTTGCAGCATTAGTAATTGTTTTGATAGCAAATTGGATGAATCAAAAATCAAAAAGTGAACTTTCATCATCTGATGCTTGGCTAGTTTCAAGTTCAGCTTTGACAACAACCTTATGGGTTGATGGTTTGTTTTTTGCTACCACATTGATTCAGCCTCAACTTAGTGGATTGATCTGAGAACAACTATTTTATGGACTTAAAGACTGGATTTAATAAAAATGATATCTACTCAACTAAATGGGATGTAATTGTTATTGGTGCAGGAGCTGCAGGTTTAATGTCTTCTCTTGAGTTGCCAGCAAATCTTAAAACTTTACTTCTAAACCGCAACACTAGTAAGCGCTCTTCAAGTAGATGGGCACAAGGAGGAATGGCTGCCGTAACAGGAATTGAAGATAGCGAGGATATTCATGCCTTGGATACTATCAAAGCTGGGGCTGGGCTTTGTGACTATGAAGCAGTTAGATTGTTTGTTCAGAATGCTCCGAAATTAGTAGATAGACTTTTGAAATTAGGAATGGAATTTGATAAAACCGACGGAAAGCTATCTACAACTCTTGAGGCTGCTCACTCTCATAGAAGAGTACTTCATGTAAAAGATAGAACCGGAAAAGCACTGGTCGATGTACTTAATGAGCAAGTTGATAAAAGAGATAATGTTCTTCATCAAAGAGGTATAAGAGTTACTCAGATTTGGGTGGAGAAGGGAAGATGTGTAGGTGTTCAAGTTTTAGATGGACCAGCTTTGCGTTGGATAAGAGCAAAAGCAGTTGTTTTAGCTAGCGGTGGTGGTGGTCATCTGTTTGCAAACACAACTAACCCAACTCAAGCAGCAGGAGAGGGAATTGCTCTGGCTTGGAGAGCTGGTGCTTGCATTGAAGATCTCGAATTTTTTCAGTTTCATCCAACTGCTTTGAAATTGGAAAATGCACCTTCATTTTTGATTTCTGAAGCTTTAAGAGGAGAAGGTGCAGTTTTAGTGGATTCCCTCGGAGGGAGCCCAGTCGATCATCTAGAGGGAAAAGATCTCGCCTCGAGAGATCAAGTCAGCAGGGCCTTGTTCAAAGCGATGCAAAAGCAAAAAATTGATCACATTGGTCTTGATGTTCAAACTATTGCTGTTGATGATGTGGAAGCTCGTTTTCCGTCAATTTTTCAAAGGTGTAGAGCTCTTGGGTTAGAACCTTTAAAAGAAGTTATCCCGGTAGCTCCATCCGCCCATTATTGGATGGGCGGTGTTGCCACTAATTTGCGTGCTCAAACAAATATCAAAGGACTGTTTGCGATAGGGGAAGTGGCATGTACTGGTCTGCATGGTGCAAATAGACTTGCAAGCAATTCATTAATGGAATGTTTAGTTTTTGCAAATCAAATGAGCGATATAGAATTAAACGATTATGAAACTCATGAAACTACTCGAAATAACCTTAGTTTTAACAAATCAAATCTTCGCTTTTCCAAGGATCAAGAAACTAATTATTTATCAAAAGAAATTGAGAAACTTAGACAACTATGCTGGCGTGTAGCTGGAGTTGATAGATCACGTAAAGGAATGAGTTCTGCTCTTTTAACAGTTAAACGAGATTATCAAAATCTTTTAAATGAACCCTTGATGAAATTGGTTTTTAATCAGTCAAAAAACGAAATCCATGAATTTGATGAAATTTCTAGGAGAGATCTGAATTTGCTGATTGATTTAAGTAACCGACAAATGTCAAGTTTGCTCATGTTGGAGGCTTGTTTGTTTCGTGAAGAAAGTAGAGGAGGGCATTTCAGAGATGATTTTCCCACCTCAGTACCTTTTTGGAAATGTCATACTCGGCAAATTAAAGGAAAGAATATCCACACAAGACCAGTTGTTGATAAAACAAATTTATCTAAAAATCTTTAAAATTCTTGTAATTGCTAAGTTCAGCTAATTCTTCAAGGCTTTTTACCCCTGAATCAATTGAGCCATTGATTTCCCAAGAGGGGAAACCAGTTATGCCCTTAGCCTCGCAAAGTTCTCTCTGATTATTAAATCCATCTTTTGCACATTCAACTAAATTTAGTTTCCCCGCAGCCTCTTTACCGAACATTTCTTTTTGATCATGGCAATGTGGACACCAATAAGCGTTATACATTACTGCTCCTTGCGAGGTTAGGTGTTCAGCAAGTTTTATTTTTTCAGGAGTACTAATAGCGATTACCACTGGAGGCAAACCTTGGATATTGTTTGAAATTTCATTTGTAGATGGATCAACTGATGATGACCATATAAGACCTGCCAAAAGAACTGCTATTGACACAAGAAAACCTCTAAAAAATACTTTTCCATAATCTTCCCATGCCCCTCCAAATATATTTAACAATAGAATTGAAAGTGATATAAAACCGGAAAGAAGGCAAAAAAAACAGAAAGCTTTAATTTTAAATATCATTATTGATATTAAAATTAAACTAAAAATAAAATTAGATGCTGATATATAAAATGATCCCCACCATGTAACTCTTGAGATGTTATTTTTTTGCTTTTTAAAAATAGGTATTAATGGTAATAAGGCCATTAATAATATCAATAAATAACTAACTAAACCTATAAAAGATAGGGGAATTGAAAGATCACTTGTTTTGATCAGTGTGCCCCATGGGCTATTCAAAACCTTATCGCACCCCCCTATTCCACCAGGGCAGTTTAAATTTCCTATTAATCCCCATTTATTCAATGTTATTGATCCCGTATCAATAACTCCTATTGTTGATAATATTGCGATAGCAACTCTAGACCACTTAGAGCCTTGATCTTGGCGACGATAACTTTTTAATCTTGCAGATCCCATTCAGTTGAATTTTCAAAGATTGACTTAGTTTAGTATTCTATTGAATATTCTTTTAATATTTCAAAAGTCAAGGTAATTTTTTATTTTCTTATTATTATAATTACTAGTTTCTATTTGGAATAATTTGAATAATTTATATTTTAGATTAATTTGATAGCTTTCAAAGCTTTTTGAATGAAGAATGCAGCAGAAAGGCCTGCTCCAACAAAAATTAAGTAAAAAAGAATTCCCATTTGATTTAAATTTTTTAATAATAATAGAACATAAGTGCTTTATTTTTAAATTTATTAATTTAATCTTGTATGTATTCTTCACCGCTTGTCAGGCATTTCTCCGCACGCTGCAATTCACGGCCAATGTAAATGGCATGATCTAGGCGACTAATTGGATATGGACCGTGACCCTCTGAGATTTGAATGCCAACTTGCTTAGCACTCTTCCCCCTGTATATATATTTTGGCTGGTTTCTGCTTTTTGTTTTACAACCAATTAGCTCTCCTGATTCTGGATCAGTGGCTCGACCTTTATGATCAATATTATTTAAATAATGTTCAAGTATTAACTCGTTTGTTTGGAGATCGATTTTAATTAAGAAATAACCATTTGGGTCAAGCTCTATTCGCCGCCTGGATAATCTATCGTCTAAAAGCTTTATTGAGTTAATCAAGTCTTCAAGAAATTCTGGACTTTTCATTTTTTAAATTTATAAATTAAAAAGAAGACATACAAGATTCATATTTTGAGTTTATTTATGTTTTATAAACTCTTTTATAAAAAACTTATCCTGATATAAAGCTTTTTAAAATTAAAAATAAGAGTAAGTTTACAAAAATAAAAGATAAATAAACAATACCTGGATTTTTCAGACCTGCTGGTGCTGTTAGTTCATAGCCAAACAAAGTTATTACACCTTGTGTCCCTTTGTTTTTATAGCTAAAAATCCCTTTAGCAAAAAATGGCTTTTCTTCATTGGAGTAGATTTCATTTTTCTCAGTTGAAAGCGATTTGTCTCTCTCAGGAGAATCTAGTAAATTGTTGTCTGTCATTTAGTTTAAATTATTAATTTTTCGAAATTACTATGTATTTGATAGTTTTGGCTCTTCAAACTTAAAAGGCACTTCATTATTTGTAGCGTTTATTTGATCGACCATTATTTTGTTAGCTTTTGGTAGCCATTCTCGTATTAAAGAGTCCATTGGTGTGTTGTACCATCTATGAAGGCTTGCATTGGGTTTTGCCATAAAGCCTCTCCTTTTTTTATGACTACCGCCTGCTCCAGGGTCGAAAAATTTTATATTGTTATTAATTGCCCATTCAATTGGAGAGTAATAACAAGCTTCGAAATGTAAATTATCTACATTTTTTTCTGAACCCCAATATCTACCCCAAAGCATAGTTTTGTTTTTTACGCATAATGACATTCCAATAGTTTTCTCAGTTACCTCTTCTTTTGCTTCGAATAAAACAATATTTTCTCTAAGTTCGATTGATGAAAGTTCAGTAAAAAAGGATTCAGTGAGATATTTGCTTCCCCATATACCCCATCTGGAGCAATGAAGCTCATAAAAGTAATGCATTTTTTTTAAATTTATTACATTTATTTGAGATCCACTAAGAGGTTCAACTTTTACCCCAGATTTTTTGACACTTAATCTTTCTCTTTTAATATTTCTACGTTGATTGGCATTAAATTTATTTTGGAAATCAGAAAAGCTATTTTCTTCATTTAAGATTAACAAACTTTGCTGGTTAATCCATTTTGCACAATTGAGAGATTCAGCTATCTTCATCCATTTGGCATCCACATATAAAAAATTACAACTGAGAATACCGTTTTGTTTGGCAAAACTATCAATCTCAGAGAATAATATTTGTGTTAGTTCTAAATCATTAACTCCATTTGCAAAAAGAAAACGATAACCCTCTATGGGACTTAATGGACTCATACCTATTAGTTTCGGATAATATTTTAGTCCCATATTTTGAGCTAGTTGAACAAATGCATTATCAAAAATAAATTCTCCATAACTATGAGATTTTAGATAAAGAGGAGCACATGCTACTAAATCATTTTCACACCAAGCAGATACGAATAATGGTTGCCAACCATAATTTGAACTTACACTTCCTGATTTCTCTAATGCATTTAACCAATCCCATTTATAAAAAGGAGTTGAATTCTCTCCTTGGAAATTATTCCATATGATTTTTGGGATCTCTTGTATTGATTGATGCCATTTGATTTTTATATTTTTCATTTTAAATATATATGATTAAGAAAAATTATTTTTAAAATATCTGATAAGTAATTCATTATTTCCAAGTTTTTTACTTTCTTTTAGAATCCAATTATTTTTTTTATTAATTATCTCATTTAGGTTTTTTAATTTAGATGAAACCCAACAGTAATCTCCTCCTAAAAGATAGGGTGTAATGGTGATTTGTAGTTCATCTATTAGATCTTCTAAGAGCAAAGATGAAATAAGATGTGCACCTCCAAGTAATACAATTTTTTCAATACCTTTCTGATTTAAATCATCTAAAGAGGCACGCCAGTTAATCTTTAAATTAATTTTTTTATCGAATCCATTAGGAGGTTTAAACTCATTTTTCTCATCTTGCTTTTGAATCAACCATCTTTGAAGAGGTTGTTGAAAAAAAAGCCAATTAGGTGGAAATTTTTTTTGATTGCTTACTATTAGAGCAACTGGTTGCTCACTTTTTCCCTCTAGATTTCTTTGTTTTAATAATACTTTATTTTTTATAATACATATTGATTGGTGATCTCTAAGAGTTTGACCTCCCATCAAAATTCCATCTGACCAGGCAAGTGATTCCTCTAAGACCAATCGATCACCTGTCTGACCTAGTTGTGTTTTCCCTCCCTCTGGATATGCTATCCGTCCGTCAATACTAGAAGCTAAAACTAATTTAACCCACTGCTTTTTCAATTATCTCAGTAATGATATCTGATCTATAGATTCTTTTTTTTCGGAGCTAGATTCAGGTACATTTGCATAAACCTCAGCAGCATTATTTGGGCTTTCCTGTAACTTTATCTTGTATAGACTTGCACCGATTGCTCTTATAGGATTGGTTAACTTATCTGAGATATGTAATGCTATATTTTCGGCTGTAGGTACACAATCAGCAAAGTAAGGTATGTCTTTATTTAAAAAGGTATGATCAAAAGGTTCTACAATTAAATCATTAATTAAACTATTTAATGCAGATAAATCACATATCATTCCATTCCTAGGATTGATTTTCCCTTTTACGGTGATATCTACTATGTAATTATGACCATGTCCATTAGGCCGAGCACATTTGCCAAATATCTTATCGTTTTCAATTTGAGGTAAATCCTCTCTCGCAAGGCGATGGGCCGCTGCAAAGTGAGTTTGAACTGTTAAATAAGCATCCATAGCAATTCCTTGATAGTCAGCCCAAAGTTTTGGGTTTTCGTAAAGTCTTAATGATTTTAGAGGTAAGTGGGATTTAAGGCGTTTCCAAATGGCACGAACTAAACTTTCGGTTGTAGGAAGGCAACCGTCTGGTTTAGAAAGGTCGAATTCCGGCCAAGTGTCATTTAAAAATCTAAAGTCAAGTTGGCTTGTTATTTCGTTTTTAATTGCTTGTTTCACGTCTGACAGGTTTAGAACCATGCCATATTGATTAAGCTCTCCTTCCATAGTTACAATTAACTCGTAATTATGGCCATGGCCTGGTTCTATTGAGCATGGGCCAAATAAAGCCGAATTATCATCATCAGATAATTCAGGAAGCTTGTAAAGGTGACTTGCACTAAAGCAAGCACGCCTTGTGATTACACAGCTTCTACCTTCTCCATGAGAAACGAGAGATGTGATTTCATCCATAGTTTTTTCACATCAGCCTCTATCCTAATAACTTTTAGTTACTTCTGTCTTTATGGATGATAAATTTACCCAGCAAACTCTTAAAGAAAAGTTGGGTGGTCGAAATATTTTTTTGATAGGAATGATGGGTTCTGGCAAAAGTCAGACAGGTCCTGATCTTGCAAAAATGCTCAATTATGCTTTCGTTGATACCGATGATGTCATAGAAAAAGCTTCTAAACAATCCATTAATGATATTTTTGAAAAAGATGGAGAAAAAGGCTTTAGAGATCTTGAGAAACAAGTTTTAAAAGAAATTATTCAACATCATTCACTTGTAATTTCTACAGGAGGTGGCTTAGTTACGGTTCCAGAAAACTGGGGCATTCTTCATCAAGGGATAGTTATTTGGTTAGATCTTGATCTAGAACGTTCAATAAAAAGAATACAAAGAGATGATAGAAAAAGACCATTACTTAACAGTGATGATTTGCCTAAAACCTTTAGTGAGATATATGAAAGTAGAAAACCAATGTATTTAGAGTCTGATATGAGGATTAAAGTTGAAGATCAATCTCCTTACGAGGTTGCAGCAATGATTTCCGAAAAGTTACCTAATATACTTATTGACCCGGAGGCTCAAGCCGCACGGCGTACCACTGAATAGTGAAACCTGATTTGATTTCAAGGTCACAAGCCGTATCAAGTAAATGTTGAGCAGCTTCTTTGATGGAGGATTTTGATGCAAGATCTAATGGTAATGAATCAAATTTGTTTAACCAAGATTGAAGCCATAAAAGAGTTTGATCTCTATCCAGGAATTGTTCACTTTTTCCAGGAACTAAAACAACATAATTATCCATCTCTCTTATTAGTGGATCAGACATGAGACAGAAATTTTTTTCTTTTTTAACTTCTATTGTAATTATCTTCACCTGCATTCAACCAGTTGATGCTGTAAGTATTCTTTACGCAAAAGATGTCCAACCTACACAGCTTTCGGAACGAAAATCAATCTGGCCTGATTGGCGTATTCCCTCTAATTTAAAGCGTCCAAACTTAAAAGATGATTTAATTTACCCTGATTGGTTTGAAGGTGTGTGGGATGTTAATACAAAGATTGAAAGTGATAAAAACGAAAAATCAATAATTCACTCAGCTAAATTTGTACGGAACTCCGCTGGGAAATTAGTAGCAGATAGAGAATATAATACCCAGTCTTTTGCATTGAATTCAGAAAATGGAGGTTTCTTGTCAGTAAAGAATGATCCTAAATCTCCAAATCGTCAGTTTGCAAAATTAACTGAAGATAGGTATTTAGAGACAAAAATTATAGGCAGACATCAAGAAAAAATAAATAATAAAATTTTCATAACTGATGAATTAATTTTACAAATTTTACATACACCAGATTTGACTAGGGTTAGTCAAGTCGAGACGCTCACTGAGTTTGAAAAATGTGAATCTAATCTAAGTAATGACATAAATAAAAGTGATTTTTATATTTGTGCAAAACAATTTCAAGCGATTTACAACCAACCTGGTCAAAATCTCATTTCTTTGCCGATTAAAACAGAGAGATCTAAATTAATACTCAGGAAGACTAATGAGGATTAGTTATTGCTAATTTTTCCTCAATTAAGTCTCTCCAATTAAAAAGATTTTTGAGACTTGGATCGTTTAGATATAGAGAACAACCTTTGCCTGATACTTTATCCCCGGATGATTTTGGAAATTTGAGTAGTGATAGGTGTGATGCTACGGAAATGTCAGCAATGGTTAATCTCTCTCCAATCAGAAATTTTTCTTGGTTGATTATATTTGCAAGATATTCTAGATTTGATTTTAAAGATTCTTTTTCTCTCTGATTTATTAATCCAGAAATTTGACTAGTGATCTTTGTAGGAATATTAGAAAGAAGTTTTTGCACAGAATCGGAAATTTCCTCATTAAATAAAGAGGAGATCAACATGGGATTTTTCATAAGCTCTTCCAAAAAGACAATTTTGATAGATTTTGCCAAAGTAGTATCTGCCCAATTCTCAATTATTTGTGCCTGAGAGGCTTCCTTTGGACCCTCTGGGATTAATTTTGGTTCTTTTTCAATTTTCTCTAAGTGTCGTATTATTAAACTTGAGTCATGGATTATCGCTTCCTTGTCAAAAAGTACAGGTAATTGTTTTTGTCCTGTTTTTTTGAAGATATCTATTTGCCCTATGGCTGGAGTTATCTCAACGGTTCTGTATTCCAGCTTTTTTGCAGCTAAAGCCATTCTTACTTTCAAGCAATAAGGTGAGTGCCTAAATTGATGAAGTTCCAACATTTAATGCTCTTTCAAATGTTTTGCAGAGTAGCTATTAATTCAGTCTTTTGGTGATGAAAAATGGGTGAGTTTTTTTCTAATGTTTCTAGGTATCCTAAATATCTAATCACTATAGTTTTAGGGGTTTTTACTGCTGCAATTTCTCCGTTAATCAAACGTGGTAGTAATCCGATCACAGCGATTGCTCTTGTTGGAGCATTGTTAAGTGGACTTCTTACAATAATTTTCTTATTAAAAGCAATGGCTTTCCCCACACCATTAACTTAGTCATGGCTAACTCAAGAAGAGTAGAAAAATTGGCAGCTTTGCTAAAAAGAGAAGTTAGTGAACTTTTAGTTAATGGGGTTAGAGATGAAAGAATTCATCAAGCTATGATCACCATTACAGCTGTTAAAGTCTCTGGTGATTTACAGCATGTAAAAATTTTTGTAAGTCTTTTTGGTGAAGAGAAAAAAAAAGCTGAAGTTTTAGTTGGTTTAGAAGAAGCAAAAGGATTTCTTCGTGCTGAGCTTTCTCGAAGACTTCAAATGAGACGAACACCTGAACTTGTTTTTAAGATTGATCAAGGCATGAAAAAAGGCCCTGATGTGTTAGATCTACTTAACACATTAGAACTTGAAAGGAAAAATAAAGATATCAGTAAAGATCTATAGATTAATTAATTTTTTTATGAATAAATCTGATCTTAGAAGGAAAGTTGCTGAATTATTTATAGTTAGAGCAAGTGGATTTAATCTAGACTCACAAAGACTATATCCCAACTTAGAGGTATCTAATAAAAAGCTGAGGAGACTTTTAGAGGAGGGCGTTGGGGGAGTTATATTTTTTGGAGGCACTGTTAAAGAATTAGAAATTCGCTGTCAGGTTTTAAAAAAATGGGCAGATAAACCTCTTCTGTTGTGTGCTGATATCGAGGAAGGTGTTGGTCAAAGATTTTATGGAGGGACACATTTTGTTCCTCCACTAGGAATTTCTCAGATTTATGAAAATGACAATTCCCTAGGAATATCTATAGCTGAAAAGATAGGTTGTTTTACTGGTAAAGAAGCAAAAAATATTGGCTTAAATTGGCTACTGGCTCCAGTATGTGACATTAATAACAATCCAAATAACCCGGTTATCAACCTTAGAGCTTGGGGTGAGAATCCTGAAACAGTAAAAAGCTTAACTTGTGCTTTTCAAAGGGGTGTTTCTAGATCAAATATGTTGACTTGTGCAAAACATTTCCCTGGGCATGGAAATTCCGAAATTGACTCTCATTTGGATTTGCCAGTAATACATAATGACTTATCTGATTTAGAGAAATTTGAATTAATTCCATTTAAATCTTTAATCAAACAAGGAGTAAGTAGTGTCATGATCGGACATTTACTTTTCCCAAAGATTGATCCCATTTATCCTTCAACTCTTTCAAAAATACTGGTTACGGATTTGTTACGTATTAAATACAAATATGATGGTTTAGTCGTCAGTGATGCATTAGTTATGAATGCAATATCTAATAAATACAGTAGTAGTAGAGCTGCAGTTATGGCATTTAATGCAGGGATTGATTTGATTATGATGCCGAAAGATATAGATGAGGCAATTGATTCTCTTACAGATGCATTCTATTTAGAAAAAATTTCTATAGAAAGATTACATATATCCAGAGATAGAAGAAAAAAACAACTTGATCTAATCGGTGATAAAAAATATTTAGAAAAAGAAGAACCTGAGGATGAAAATATTACAAATAAATTTTTATTAGATGCCTGCAGATTTAGTAATTCTATAATAAAGCATTCAATCTCCGTCCGAAAAGAAAGATCTATAAAAGCTGAAACTAACAATATTAATCTTATAAAGGTTGATAATTTTGATCAACTATCTAATAAGTTTGTTCCTGCATTAAATTTACCTAAATTGCTTGGTTTTAGGAATTTAATAATTCACCCATTTAGCTTTAATCAATTCAAGAACGAAGACTTTTTGGAGTCACAACAAATTTGTAAAGGTATGATACTTTTACAGTTGTTCTCTAGAGGTAGGCCTTTTATTGGGGCAGATTATGATAATCAAAATTGTATAGACGTTATAAAAAAATTAGAAATTGCAGAAAGATTATCAGGTGTTATTGTATATGGATGTCCGTACTTATATGATAAAATTAAAAAAACTATTCATACAAAAATCCCTCTAGCCTATAGTCCCAGTCAAACAGAGGAGGCACAAAATCAAACTTTAAGTCGTATGTTACAATTTAAAATTTTTAAAAATGATCTCGATAAAAAATCTATCGGTGAATTTACTGATTGAAAATTGTTAAATCAAGAATTTAAATATTCATAACTAGCTTTTTGTTGTTTAAATTAATTAATAATTTTTTTTAGAATTCCAAGGAATGAAGAACACAGAAATGACTTTGATTGACAAGAGGATAATTATTACTCGTGCCTTAGAACAGAGCTCAGAGGCACGTGAGATATTTAGAAAAAAAGGGGCAGAGGTTTTTGATCTTCCCTCTTTAGTAATTGGACCTCCAGATGACTGGCGACCTTTGGATGATGCTTTAAAGAAAATTTATACCTTCGATTGGATTATCTTTTCTAGTGCTAATGGTGTTAGAAATGTTGAAAATAGAATGAAAGAAATCAGTTTATCTTTGTCGAAAATTTCTAAGAATATTAAAATTGCTGCTGTTGGAAGAAAGACAGCCTCTTTGTTATCGGCTATGGATGCAAAGATCAGTTTTGTTCCACCTAGTTTTATTGCAGACAGCTTGATAGAACATTTTCCTTCAAATGAAAAAGGTTTGAAATTATTGATTCCCAGAGTCCAAACGGGTGGCAGATCAATATTATCTGACTCTTTTAAATTAAAAGGTGCAGAGGTCACTGAAGTTGCTGCTTATGAATCTTCTTGTCCAGAAGATATTCCTCGAAAGACTATAGATGCTTTAAATTGTGGAATAATTGATATTATTGCCTTCACTAGTGGTAAAACGGTAATAAATACTGTGAGTTTATTTAATAAATACTTAGGTGAGAACTGGTTGACATTAATTGAAAAGGTTAAGATTATATCGATTGGTCCTCAAACAACAATAAGCTGTAAAAATCTTATTAGAGAACCTGATAAAGAAGCTTCACCTCACAATTTGGAAGGATTAGTTAAAGCTTGTCTAGAGCTAAATAGTAATTAAAATTATGCTGATTTTTCCACGAGTTCTTTAAAACCATCAAGATTTTTTTGTAATTCTTTTGTGACCATACCTCCTAGGATATTTGCTTTCATTAAATTTGCTAAAACATGTGGTAATTCATAAGATATTTTTAACTTAACCACAGTTTTTGAGGTTTCTTCACTGTAAAAACGAACTGATCCTTTTGTAGGTAAACCACCAACAGATTTCCATTTCAACTTATTTGCTTCCGCTCTTTCGGTAATCTGAGCTTTCCATTTAAAACGAAAGCCATTAGCTGCCAATGTCCACTCCGTCAGATCGGGAAGTGTAGAGGTGTTTTCATCAATAGTTTTGACTGATTCAATCCAGGTCATCCACAAAGGCATTGAATCTAAATCACTCCAAAACTTCCAGACAAGATCGACTGGAGCATTAATTTCACTTATTACGGTGTGATCAAGCCACTTTCCCATTGCTTAGGCAACCGAAGAATTCTTTGCTAGTGAAACAGACTTTGAAAGCATTGCTGAGGCAGCAAGATGCCCGCTCATTGTCGCTCCTTCCATAGAGTCAATGTAATCTTGTTTTGTGTAACTGCCTGCCAAGAAAAAATTACTAAAAGAGGTTTTTTGATCTGGTCTGTAGGGCTCCATTCCTGGAGCTTCTCTATAGAGGGAATGTGAAACCTTTACCACATTGCTCCACAAGAGATTCAGACTTCTTGAAGAAGGGAAAAGGTTCCTTACCTGTAAATCTGTGTGTTTCACAATTTCATCAGAGGATTTTGTAATCCAAGGATCTCCAGGGGTTAATACACATTGAAGTAGAGAGCCCTGATCATCTTTTTTATAGTCTTCTGGGCTGGATAAAGCCAAATCTGCAAAACAACTAAAATCAGCATCTGCTGTGTACAGCAAGTTGTCTAGACCTGAAGGATTATTAAGATTTTTTTGAGCTCTTTGATTGTTTATTTCCGTTACCCACCCATCGTATCTAAGTTGGACTGTTGCGACTGGAACAGCATCAAGCTTAAAAAGTGAGTCAAACTCTTTGAAGCGTCTCCATGATCTAGGAATTATTCTTTTAATGCCAGATACATCACAAGCAGCAAGATATTTGTCTGCTTGGATTTTTTTCTCACCCTGAGGTGTTTGAAGGGTTATGCCCGAAACAGATGGCTGACCTGCGTACTCTGAATGAATTTCTTTAACAATATTTTTTAGGTGAAGTCTTCCGCCTCTTTCTTCAATGTAATCGAGTATTGGCTTTGTCAGCCACTTGTGTGGTGACCCCTTTAATAAGTTGAGCTTGGATGCCTCTGTTTTTGAAGCAAACATCATAAATATGGTGAGCATGCACCTTGCGGAGATTGCTTCGCAATCAATAAATCCCAATGCATATGCAATCGGATTCCACATTCTTTCGATACTATTTTGGCTTCCTCCATGGTTGAGAAACCATCTTTTAAAACTTATAGAATCTAGAGATCGTATCGTTTTCATCGCACCCTCGTAGTCAACAAGCCCTCTGACTATTGGACTGGTTCCAAGAGCTAGAGCATTTCTAAGTTTGTCAATCCAACTTAGTTGGGGTGTAGTAAAAAAGGCTTTTAAGCCATTAAAAGGAGCTCCTGCGAAAAATCGAAAATCCAGTGATTTGATTTCACCACCTTTGTTAACAAAAAGGTGTGTGTGCTCTTTTGGTAAGAGATTTTCAAATGCCCCAACTTTCCTCATTAGTGCAAAGAGATTGGCATAGTTGAAAAAGAACACGTGGAGCCCCATCTCTATGTGATTACCATCAGTGTCTTCCCAACTTCCAACTTTGCCTCCTACAAAGGGTTTTGCCTCGTAGAGGTCGACTTCATGACCTTCATCAACAAGGTCAACTGCAGCAGTTAATCCTGCCAAGCCCGCACCTATTATTGCTATTTTCACTCGTTTAATAAAATGGATACTTTAACTCTATGAACAAAAACTCTTTTTTGGTACTTTTAAAATCGAATATGATTAATAGAGTGTTATTAATCAAAAAAGAAAAATGAGTGAATCGAACGCACCTCCCAAAACTCACAAAGCTCAAGATGGAAAAGGAGTCCTAATTACAACTCCTGCATTGGATCAGTTGGCAAGGCTTTGTAAAGAGCAAGGCTCTGGAAAACTATTGAGAGTAGGAGTACGTTCAGGAGGTTGCAGTGGTATGAGTTACACAATGGACTTTGTGTCCATTGATGATATTCAAAAAGATGATGAAATCTATGAATACTCTGTTGGCGGCAGTTCTTTTAAGGTAATTTGTGATCCTAAAAGTCTTTTATATATTTATGGAATGCAATTGGATTTCAGCACAGATTTAATTGGTGGAGGTTTTAACTTCACTAATCCAAATGCGACACAAACGTGTGGATGTGGGAGCTCATTTGCGGTTTAACTTAAACTAAAGAATTTTTAAATTAACAATGGATCAATCAGAGGAAAGTCTTTTTGAGGAAGCTTTAAATCGTTACAAATCTGGTTTTCCAGCTGAGGAATTGATTAAAGATTTTCAAAAAATAGTTTCTTCTACTCCCAATAACGCTGCTGCATGGACATGTTTGTCTTGGTTGCAATTACTTTGTGATATTCCTCAAGAAGCACTGCGATCTGCTCGGTATGCCGTGAAACTTAATGGTCAAGATCCACAGTCAAGGATAAATTTATGCCTTGCTTTATTAGAAACTAACTCTAAAGGAGTGAGAGATCATATTGATTATGTCAAAAGAGCTATGTTAGTTCTACCTGAATTAGAGAGAGAATTAAAAGAATCATTTGAAGATGGTCTGTCAAGAAAACCTAATTGGAAGACGTTACTAAAAATACAAAGTTGGTTAGACCTTCGATGACATATCAGATTTGCTTAGGATTTTTAAGTTAATATTGCTTTGAAAGCATCATTAATAGTAGGGAAACTAAATTTAAATTTGAACTTATTAAATCTTTGAGATTTTACATTTTGTCCCTCCAAAACTACTTTAGCCCCATCTCCTAAAATTAATTTTAAGATTGGCCCAGGGACTGCTAATAGGCTTGGTCTTCCGAGTTCTTTACCAAGTGAATTAGAAAAATCTTTCATTCTTACAGGATTCGGTGCAACTCCATTGACCACACCAGACCAAGAGGCGTTTTTCAGACTTTCGTTTATGAGATTACAAAGGTCTGTTCTGTGTATCCAACTCATCCATTGCTTTCCATCTCCAATTGGGCCACCAAGACCAGCTCTGAAAATGGGCAGCATTTTTCCCAGTGCACCTCCATCTTTGGCTAAAACAATGCCAATTCTTACAATTACAACTCTAGTAGATCTTGGTTTGTTGCTTGCAACAGATTCCCATTTTTCACAGAGATTCGCTAAAAAATCATTACCTGAAATACTTTCTTCAGTGAATACAGTTTGAGGATGAGAGCCATAAAAACCAATAGCAGATGCGTTGATAAGAACTTTTGGTGGTTTTTTTTGATTTTGCAGACTTTCGATCAAATTCTTTGTTGTAGCTATCCGGCTACTTTCAATTTCTTTACAGTGGTCTTCAGTCCATCGTTTCTCAGCAATAGGTTCGCCAGCAAGGTTTATAACACCTTCGCAGTTCTTAAGAGCTTTCTGTACTTCTTCTTGATTCCAAGCCGAAGAGTCAGCTGGATTCATTCGTATTGCATGGATGCTTTGGTTGTTACCGAGCAGGGCTTTCAATTTTTCTGTGGATTGCCTGGATATGATTGTGAGGCTATGACCCTCTTTAAGTAGCAATGGAATTAATTCTCTCCCTATAAAACCAGTGCATCCAGTTAGTAGTAATTTCATAATTTATTGAATTTCATTGATTCAGCTTAAAGGTATTTTGGTTGACTTATGGACTTGATCAATAAAGAACATCTGCGTTAGGGAATTTGCAATTAATCAATAACATGATTCTTACCAACTTAGTTTTCACTGCTATTCTTTATTTGAAAATACGAATGAAGTAATCATTCTTCTTTTAATTACTAAAAAATGTCTGAACAAACTGGAAAAATAGATGATTCAAAATCAGCACCAAAAATACAAAAAAAATTAAGAAAAGGAGATCTTGTAAAAGTCGATCGTAAAAAATATGTTAACAGCTTAGAATCAAAAGCAAGTGATACTAATTTACCTGAATATATTTTTCAAGGTCCTGGAGAAATACTATTGATTAAAGGTAATTATTGCCAAATCAGGTGGAGAAAACCAGTCCCTGATGTTTGGATAAATTCTGATCATTTAGTAACATACCAATAAATTAGTAAAATTTAAACTATAAAAAAAGCCATTCTTTTTTATTATTTTGTAAGAGTTTTCTTTTTTTCTTGGCAATAGCAATCATAGCTTTTCCATCATGAAGATAATTGTCTACATATCCAAATGTGTAGCGTTCTAATTCATTAATACCATCTTCAACATGCGATAAACAGTAATAGAGGTCTAAACTAAAATCCCTGATAATGGAAGGGCTTGCAAAAGATGTATAAATTTTTTTTATGTTAGTTATTTTAATTTTACTTTTTTCAAGGTATGAGCAGAAAGAATCCATTAATATTTGATCATAAGGATCAGCTGATAAATCTCTTATTTTCGATCCTAAAGGATTAATTATTTGCCCTAACAATTTATCAATGGGGATGTATATATTCTTGAACCAATTTTTTATATCTTCAGATTCAGAGTATTTACGAGTTTCCTTTTTGTATTCATGCTTATTGTAAATTTTTGAATTGCTAATTTTGTGTAAATTAAGATCTTTATGTTGTTGCTTCAATATCTCCCATGCAGAATTTATTTCAAGCATTATGTCTGAATTTCCACCTTTGTCTGGGTGATGAATTTTTACAAGTTTTATGTAAGCTTTTTTAATCTCTTCTAGTTTTGCTCTGGGGTGAACTTTCAATATTTGATATGGGTCTTTGCTCATTGTTGAATGATTATTACTTTTAAAGGTACTCATTCCCCTTCGCTGGTTGAGCGGGGATTGACGTAAACATAGTTGTTGATAAATATCTTTCTCCAAAACTAGGCAAGATAACAACCAAGCGTTTATTGATAAATTCAGTTTGACTACCAACTTTTAAAGCAGCTGCTACTGCTGCACCACTGCTTACACCACTTAGCAATCCTTCCTCTTTTGCAAGTCTTCTTCCTATATCCATTGCTTCATTGTCATTTATTTTTATGATCTCATCAATTTGATTTATGTCTAATACATTAGGGATGAAACCAGCACCAATTCCTTGTATCGCATGAGATCCAGGATTTCCTCCTGAGAGGACAGGGCTTGATGAGGGTTCAACAGCGAAAACTTTGATTTCTGGATTCTTTTGCTTTAGAAATCTTGCACAACCTGTGATTGTTCCCCCTGTGCCTACTCCAGCAATTAATGCATCAAGTTTGCCCTCGCAATCTTCCCAAATTTCTTCAGCGGTAGTTTTTTCATGAATCTCAGGATTGGACAAATTATCGAATTGTTGAAGTAAATATGCGTTAGGTATGGAGGACACCAATTCGTTGGCCAACTGAATGGAACCCTGGATTCCCTCTTTGCCAGGTGTTAGTTGGAGCTCTGCTCCAAAAGCTCTTAACATTGAACGTCGTTCAGTACTCATTGTGTCGGGCATTGTAAGTATGAGTCGATACCCTTTTGCTGCAGCAACCATTGCTAGTGCAATGCCTGTATTTCCGCTAGTTGGCTCAATCAGAACAGTATGTCCAGGTTTAATGGTGCCCTCTTTTTCCGCTGATTTCACCATCGCTCCAGCTATGCGGTCTTTTACGGAGGCAGTTGGATTGAAACTTTCTAATTTGGCTACAATTTCAGCCCTACAATTGAATTCAGTGGGTAACCGGTTCAGTTTGACCAGTGGTGTTTGGCCAACTAAAAAAGTTATGTCATTGGCAATTGGCATGTTTTTATTTTAAAAACTTGAATCAGTCTCGAGGAAAAAATTATTTAATAATGCAATTCTTTTTTAAGAATGCTTGAAAAACTTTTATTAAAAAGCTTTATTGACTTTTTAGAGATATAAATAGATGGAATAATTTTTTGGTATTGAACGAGAGAATTTCCCAAAACTACAGGCCTCCATTTTTATGGGTTTTTCTTTTTTGGACCATAGCTTGTGGAATTGCATTTGTCTCTTTGGATAATTTGCCTTTGAGAGATTTTGATGAAGCTACTGTCGCAAGAGTTGCATTGGAGTTAAATCAAAAAATTGGACTAGATCGTTTTCTTCCGACTATCTGGGATAAGCCCTATTTGAATAAACCTCCTGCATTGCATTGGGCAATATCCTTTGCTATTGGAGTTTGTCGAAATTTTCATAAAAGTTCTAATTTATTACCATCTGAACTTTGTATAAGGTTCTTTCCAGCACTTTTTTCTACTTTTGTTGTTCCACTGGGAGGCCTGATTCAGTGGAATTTACGTCCTAAAGATCGAATAGCTTGCATTACTACATCGGCAATTTTATTGACTTTATTGCCAATTGTTAGATATGGCAGAATGGCAATGTTAGATGGGACGCAGCTTAGTGCTATTGCACTTTTATGGTTTTGTCTGTCATCAATAAAAGATTGTAAGTCTACTAAGTTAAATTTTTTAGGAGCTGGATTTGCATGTAGTTTTATTCTTTTACTTAAGGCACCAGTAATTGTTCCTGCATTATTCGCATCTTTATTACCTTTAATTTGGGAATATAAATCTAAAAAAGATTTCAAAAAATTTTCATGGCCCTGGCTTTTTTTGGGATTGACGCCAGGTTTTGCGTGGCATGCGTGGAACATTGTTTCGTATGGCTCAGGAGCTTTTTGGATGTGGTGGGGCGATGGAGCGGGAAGA
>CACOQT010000006.1 GCA_902629395.1 uncultured Prochlorococcus sp. | reverse complement strand
GGTAATCAGGATTGAGTTCAATTGCTTTACGAGTTGATAATTCTGCTTCTTTTGATTTACCAAGATCTCTTAATATGTTGCCCAGATTCAAATGTGCATTTGCGTTATCAGGATTGAGTTTTATTGCTTGGTGAGTTGATAATTCTGCTTCTTTTAATTTTCCTAGATTTCTTAACAAGACCCCATAATTAGAAAAAACTCTGTGATCTTTGAATCCTTGGTTTATGAAATATTGATAATATTTTGCTGCCTCTGGAATATTCCCTTTTAGATGAAACTTAATTGCTTGATTAATTATTTTTTCTTTAGAAACTTTGATTATCTTACTGCTTTTCTTTTTAGATTCATGCTGATCTCCAAAACCTTTCATCTTTGAAAACTTCAGGTCTTTAGCGTCAAACCAGAATACTAGATACCCAGAACAATCTACACTCTCATCTTGCTGACTTCTCTATATAAGTATCATTGAATATATTTTTTCTCCCAATCCGCTGACATGAGTGGGTTTTACGTGCTAAATGTAAATAAGAAACTCGTTGGTATGAGTGGAGTCGCGGAGTTCTCTTTTGCTGACGACTATTGATTGGTAATAGTTTAGGGCAGTAAAACGTAGTTCAGCACTAAAAAACACACTACCACACCACTTCCACTTTTCACTTAGTCACCTTCTCTGCGGAGAAATCGTAGATAGTTTGTTTTCTCTGCACTTATTTTTTAATGTCTAGAGTTTGTTGCTAAAAATCTATGTACGACTTCTCTACATATTCTTCCTTCCTCATCATTAAAAAAGGCACAAACCGCTCAGTTTGGTAACCTCCCTTGCTTTTTCTTTATCTCTTCAATAATTGCCATCATTTGTTCTTCTTTTTTCTTGTGAGTAGCAAACCCAGTTCTTCTACCTTGTTCTTTTAATCTTGCTGCTATTCCAGATGAAGGTACACCAATGTTATTCAATGAATATTGCTTGCTTGTTAGATCAATTACTTCACCATTTTTAGTCTCACACCACCAATGGAATTGCCTGTTTTGATCTTTCACTTTCCATAAAATTACCTTTCCTGCTAATAGATTTTTCAGAACTACACTTGCGACGTAGGACATTCCTTCATAAGGGTTTTTAGTGCTCTTATCACTTTGTTCATAAAACTCTTGAAGAGCAGCAATTACTAATGTAGATGCTGCCTCTATTTCAGGGTCTTGAGGATAATTCATTAAAATCGCTCCAATTAGTTCATTTTTTCACAACGGTATTTTTTTACTACGGGTTTTTTGCTCTTGTCTTCGAAGGTTTATAGATTGGGGAAGTTGGTAGCTTTATACACGAGGCATAAAGTTTGATCTTTCAATCAAATAACGGTAAATCTTTTTCTAAGGGCGAGGCAATAGATCTTATGGTGTCCTTGAGTGCAACTGACGCAAATTCAGAAAAGAAATGGAAAGGTTTTTATAACTCTTTATCTCATACAGAACTTCAGGGTGAATGGGATGAGTATTGGAAACCTTAATTTCCATTAAAAAAGGGAGCGAGATTTTGGTCGCTCCCTTTGAGTCAAGCACTCAACTGACTGAACTAAATTTCCATCCCGTACTACGTTGACCCACAGAAGGTGCTGTGACTCCTAATTCATTTTTAACTTATATGATTTGCAAATCCATGAGATAAAACACCTGTTTTTAAGCAACTTCAGAACAGAATCCAATATCAAGGACTCTTTTTCGCTGCCAATCTCTGCAACGCTTATTTAGATGCTCACCTTGAGGCATAAAACGTTGATGAAGCGGACAAGTTAGAAGAGTTACGCATGATTTATCGCACGTGTACGCGAAGTGTTCGCATTTCATACAAATCGAACTACCTCTGGACTTAATCAGTTCCAAGTCAGTGAGGTAGTCCCATTCTTCAGGGTTCTTCAGAACCTCGATAGGTGACACGAATCTTGCTTTCCTTGACCATGCCATAGCCCTCCTCATATAGAGACAAAAAAAGGATCTTGCTCACTGGAACCTTCTTTTGCGTTTGCGATGAGGATTAAACCAATACAAATATACTACTCTTGTCTAGTTGGTCAAGCATGTGAATCTTTTATCACCTCTGATAAGACAAACTGGTGAGATCTTTCAAATAGTAACAAGAACAAAGGATCCAAGAATAAAAAGTGAAGACCTTTGACGAGTTCTTCAAATAATTAGATCCCAACTCAGGCATTAGGGGAAAGCAGTTTGAGAAGTTTGTTAAATTGTTTTTGAAGACTGATCTTGTTTGTAAATCACAGGTCAAAGACGTCTGGTTATGGGACGAGCATCCACAACGCTCTGAATGGGGACCTGATTGCGGTATGGATCTGTTATTTAATGATCAATCTGGAGAACTTGGGCAGTGCAAGCTGTGTTTTGCCCCTGAAGGAAGTTTCAAGAAGTCAGATATGGATAGTTTTATTAGTGCTGCTAGTGCTGCAAGATTTCAGGGTCGAATTCTGGTCTCAAGCACGGATCGGATAGGACCCAATGCTGATTGAGTTCTTAAACTCATCACTTTGTAAGGGTCTTATTGGTGGACTTCAGAAATTATTCCTAATCAAAGATCATCTTTAATATTTCCGAATGGATTGTATTTGATATCAAATACTTAGGTTACTGCAATGCTTAAAAGCAACAATCCAAAGATGACTTGCGTTGGAGGAATAATCATTCACCCACTCTAAAAAAAAGCACAAAAAAACCGCCCTGTTCTGTTGGGGCGGATTTTTGCAGAGACCTGATGCAAGTGTTTCCTTGTTTCCACCGCGGAGGGTCTCTAACTCCTCACAAGCTGAATTTATCGGAGCAGGTTTAGGAATAAATCCTTAGCAGGTGGGTTTATCGACTGGCACAGGCACTAAAAAAGCATCCTGCTCACTTAGTGGATGCTCTTTTGGTACAGAACTATTGTGTGAGGAGTTGTTCTGTTCTCCCATTGTTATACAACTAAGACCAAGATGGCAAGAACCACAATAATCTCTTCCATATTGGGGGAAATACCCTCTAAGCGTATAAAAATCAAGAGATTTTCTACCCCTGAGGTAATCAGGACTTTTTCTCTCAAAATCACTACCGAATGACTTCCAAACGATTATTTTGTGATGTGATATCCTCAAAAAATTTTTATCATTACCTCATTTTTATATTCCATATGTAGTAGGAATTATTGAGTGGAAATAGTTTAGGGTAGTTAAACTTAGTCCACCACTTAAAGTCGTTGTCCCATGGAGAAATTCAAGTACCAAGGTGACAGGGATTGAACAGTAAGTTCCAAGCAAGTTTTACATTCTCATTGTCACCTTCTCTTTGAAGACATCGTAAAAAGTTTGATTTCTCTGGACTTGTCATTTATTTCGATGCATCAGTTCTTAAGAATCTATCAACGACTTCTCTACATATTCTTCCGTCCTCAGGATTTAAAAAGGCACAAAAAAACCTGCTCAAAAGCAGGTTTTTTTGAAGATCAGTCGCAAGTGTTTCCTTGTTTCCACTGCGGAGGATCTCAACTCCTCACTTATTTAAACTATAAAAATCTAATGGAGATCTCAAGTGTAAGCAGATGAGTTTCTTAACTGTCACATATGCCAATTCTTTAAAATCAACTATTAAAAAATGCACTCTATTCGAGCGAAGTCGAGTGACTTTGAATAATAGAACTTTTTGACGAGGAGTATTTATTCTGCTTTTCCTTTTCTAATTAACTTGAAAAGTGGAAGCATCAGAAATTATTTCTCATTGGCAATCAGCGTTACCAATGCACATATCGAGAACAGCACCTAAAGGAATTGACCTTAGCGAGAGCATCCTTTCTGGAAATTGCAGCAGCAATACTTCTTCCAATTAATCCTCCTGCGGTTGCACTACTAGGACTACAACCCCTCCACTAGTCAGATAACTTCTAGAAACTAATACTCGCTGATGAGTGTTAGGAAAATAATGAACGTGATCATGGTGATGACGATATTTGCGAACCGACAGATTGCATCTCAAGGAAGAGCATGGAACTTCAACTTTATCTAGATAGGACTTTACATATCCTTTGGATAATCTTTTTCCAGCAAGTTATTCCCTTCTATAAATTTCTTTGTAGCGAGTTTGTTTGCTTATATATCTGCTCTGGTGATTATATTCATCTGCCATTGCTGCCAGCAGCATTGCGATAGAACTAATGGTCGGATTCTCATTCCTTACATTTAACTATAATAAAAAGATAGGATTTTTTGATTCATTTACCAGTAATTGAGATACTTAGAAGTGCTTGGATCATTTAAAAAGCAAAATATTTATAATTCTTCGCAAATTCTAAATATTCTCTTTAGTAATAAATTTTGCGTGACAAAATAGTAGGGGAAGTTAAAGCTCATCACAAAATAATTTAAGCAGTAACTTTTGAATGAGAGTAGATCAGGAGTGAAGATCTTTGTAAGTTACTCAGAATAATTGTTTTACGTAGCACCATTTAACCTTTTTTACGGAGAAAGTAGAAGACTTGATTTAATTACACTTTTAAATTCGATTTTTGAGTATAGTAGCTAGAAGAAGTTAATTCTTCTAGCTACTATGGTTAACAAATTGAGACTTTTTTGATATAATTTTAAGTTAAAAATAAGTCATCCTTAGATAAAATATAGAAATACTTGAGACAGGTTAAATTGATCGCACACATGGATTTTGCTATTTTCTTTACTAAATTACTTTGAACCTATTTGGACAAATTTCTCGCGCCATCTAATAAGTTTTTTATTTCTGATTGAGATATAATTAAGATCATACTTAAGTCTCTCAATTCAAGTATATATGCATGAAAATTGGTGTTTTTTACTCTCTCAATTTCAAAGTCTCGGTGGCATAGCTGAAAATGTTTGTCAAAAAGATGGAGAATTTGGTAGGGGTATTTTTCCTGTTAATCCAAATCTAAAATCTAGAATTTATATTCCATCTAAATTATTTATAAATAAGGATGATATTTATTTAGAAGATAATAAAGTAAGAATTCAGGACGAAAAACAATATAGTTTTGAAGTTATAGTTTTTTTAATTATTATCAAGATAACTTTTCTTGGGGCGGCGGAGGTAAAGAAACAGTGGAATCCTTTGAAAAGGGATTAAGTTTATTTAGTCAAAAATTAATTGAACTTATTAAAAAATTTATTTTGATTGATATTAATAAAAGGCATGAAGGAGATTGGGATAAAATAATTCTTAGAGAATTCTTGAACGCAAGAGTTTTCAATTTTAATAAATCACCTGTGATTTGTCCGCTATTAGAACTTGTTAATCATGATGTAACTTCGCTACCTTTTATTTCATATCCTGATGGATTAAGTACTCCTAATTACCTACCTATCAATGGAGAAATAACCCATAATTATAGTAATAAAAGTCCGTTAAATCGTTTTTCTATCAAGGATTTTTTAGTAGAGAAACTATATTTTTTTCATTTCCATTTTCTATAAAACTAAAAAATCTAGGAATTAATTTTATATGTAAAGGCAAAGAACTTATCGATGATTCAATAAAAATTTATAGGGTTGACAATAAAATTACTATCGAAGGCTTACCTATAGCCAATGTTAATCATTCAAATTTACCTCTTGATTTATTTCGATTTCCATTAGGATTCGAATTCTATCGTAAGAAGAACCTGATAGTCTGATGGCAAAAATTGAAAATGACCTTGATATCTATTACGCAGTTGGGAATGCAAATACTTCTAGACAGGAAACTGAGATTGGAGAAATCATAAAAAGACGAAACTCATTGGGTTGGAAATTAGTCTCTACAAGTACTTCTGTTGTTGATACGACTAATCAATTTTCTAACTTATATCTTTTTTGGGAGAAAACATATGAGTAAGAAACAAGCGAAATTTAATGTGACGCAGGGGATGACCCTTTTGTTGCTAAAACAACTTTCTTTGCCTCCGAACGTTGTTTTTCAGATGATTCTTTTTATTACTAATCCAATAAATAAGATTGGTTATGATAGTGACTAATCAAAAAAAATTTGCTATAAAGTAAGTTTTTGCTGCTTATGATAAATTTTACTTTTTAAATCGCTGAAAATTAGTGGGTTATCAAAATTAAACTCCTGAGTTGTAATACTTGTCGATTTGTTCTGATCTTTAGATATCCTTACCAAAATGTTTAATATCAATTCAAGGCGTTGGATGTGTGTCCTTTAGACAATGTATGTACCTGTTTTATATTGGCGTTAGTGTTATTACTGTTGATTTAGATTTAATTTGTATAAATCAAAATATATGTTTGCTAACGTATTTATATCTATATTGTTGTGAATACTCATTTATAAACCCCTAGCCGCTAATTTTATTTGTGGATTATAAACGGTCGATGAAATGATTTACGTTGATCGTATCTTTATTTTTGTATTAGAATAATTTTATAAATTGTTGTTAGAAATTGACCAGTTAAAAATAATATTTAACAACGGTAAAAACATCAAACAAGCAATACATAAAAAATAAAAAAGACTAAGTATAATGTTAAATATTTAATATTAATCTAGGAGATTTAAAAAGATGAGAGGATAATGGTTACACCAAAATAATTCTTTAAGCTAGTAAACTAAGGTAGCAAATATATTTTTAGTAATCCTAATGGTAATTATTTTCCACCATTGCAAAAGTGAACCGCATCAGCAGAACTTAGGCCAGTAGTCTTAATTTCATCAATACAACTATTGAATACTTTTGATTCTTGTTTTACAGAACATAGGCTAAGAGCAATTGCAGCTAGAGCGATCGCGGAGACGACATTAGAACCTAATTGAATAATTCCGTATGCAAACATAACTTTGTTTTTTTTGCCACAATTTTTAGTTTCAGTTTTATTTTCAGTAGCCATGTTAATAATAAATTTCATATACGATAATTGAAAAATTGGTTATTGAAAATTAAAAACTGTAGAGAATACCGGTCATATTATTTTTTTTAAACTTATAAAAATACAATATTCAAGATTCCGACCTGTTGAGTTTCGAAAATAATTAACTCAACCCCATATTTTTTAATGTTACCGTGTTTCTGGTGTGGACGGATTACGTTTAAAATCCACTAAAAGATCTCCAATAACTTAAAGAATATGAAAGAAACTCGGCTAAAAGATCAAAATAAAAGAAATAACGAAGTAACAGAAGAGGATGGTAATAAATTTAATGGTGCAACTATTTATGTTTCGTCATCAGTTTTAAATAAATTAAGTCAGGTTGAACAAGCGAAATTCGAAATTACTGAATTCAATAGAGCAACTAATGAAATTGAGCATTGGGCAAGAGTAGAGGAAATATGTGACTTCTTTGGTGTCGAGGACCCTGACAAAGCGGGAGATGTCTATGTCAGAAAGTTCAAAAGCTTAACTGTAGAAGAAGAGAGCAAATGGATGGACTTAAAAGAAAAAAATGATGACATACCTGAAGGATTTGGTGTAAAAATTGATCGAAATTAAAGCAGGGCAGATAATTTTTACTCCTCTTTTATTAAAAATAGTTGTTTTGAGATTTTTTAAAAATACTTGCAAACAGTATTAATCATAGTGAACTCTGTTTTTCACCGTTAAAGCAAAAAATAGAAAAAGGTTTTTGACTTGGTCAGCATTTCTCAATAACTTTTTAAATTAACTGTGGCAAGGATTCAAAAAAAGCGTGATCATTTTTATAAGGAAATTTATCGACTAATGTCATTTGAAGTTACTTACAACGGGGATATTCAATTTATTAAAGTTTTTTATTCAACTGAAAAAACTCGGGAGGGGAAATACTATGGAGAATTTTATAAAAAAATGGATTTACTCGCCAGTGATTTAAAACGCTTGAAACGGGAACTTGATGAGGATAGTGAAAAGGCAGCGAAAATCGCAAAAGATGCTGCTAACAAGGCACTCTCCGAAAGGTTTGGATCTCTCAGATACATTATTGACGAGCGACATTGGGACGAAGATATGGTCATAAGTAAGATTCTTTATGACAGAAAACAGGAGATGTTCTCGCTAGCACAAAAAACTTTTAATAATGAAGTTCTTCTTGAGGAGGACGGAGCAGAGGAATATCAAATACATTTGGACGAAGGTGAAATAGAGGTTGATGGGAGGGGAGTGGAGATATCCTTAGGGGAGTTTTTTGAGTCCGAGGAATACCATGGATTTAATGAGGCAAAGCTCGAAAATTTGGAAAGGCTAGATTGGTTTATTATCTGGTCTAGAACTGAAGCTGGAGAGTTTAAAACAGATGGTGGAGGGCATGAAGGAACTTTTTCATTAGAGGAAGTAAATATGGAAGATTGTCTACTTACTTACAGAGGTACACCACTATTGGTTCCATGTGATGCTACGGACGTATTTAGCAATGAACTTGAAATTCATTTTGCAGATGAAACTAGGGCATCACTTGAGATAAGTGATGCTTCAGTTGAATCTCATTAACTGACAAAATTACAAACCTGATCGATCAATCCCAAAATTAATTTGTCACCATTGGGATCTTTCCATTCTGAATCCTTATTCGCGAATTCATCAAATTCCTTTGCTCCAACTGCAACGTCTCTAAAAGAATTTTTCAAACAGTCAACATCCATTGTATAAAGAATATCTTGAGTAATGTCAGTGGTGCTTTTAGGAATGAACTTGCTTAAAACCCGTATGGATCCATCTTGATTTTTTTTAATACTGTTTTTATCCCATAATTGCTCACCATACTGACTCTTTGGAACTGCAATCCACTCAGAAGATAGAGCATCTATCCTTGACGGATATAAAATAATTAAAAGTGCTAGATAGCTAAGACAAATGCGTTTAATGTTTTTGAAGGTCATGGGATAAAAATATTGTTTGTATTTTTGATGGAAACTTCACATTAGTACGCAAAATTAATTAACAGATTATCCAATATGGTAGGTCTAGTTGGATATTTGTGATTGGATTTGCTTGAGGGCTTTAATTTTCCTTCCAATTAACTTGTAAAGCTAAGCTTTAGCAATAATTTCTAAGTTGCAATCGCTTTTAGGAATGATCATACCAATAACAGCACTTGAAGAAATAGCTAATGTATTAGCTTCTGTTTTAGATATTGTAGCGGCAAGACTACTTCCAATAAGTCTTGCTGTGGTGCCGTTACCTGAATTAAACTTCACTCGCTCGCACGATAATTTTGTGAAACCCATATTTACTCATGAGTCAATGTGGTATTCATTCTATAAGTATGAGGGAAATAACCAGCATTATCATGAAGACGACAATATTTGCTAACTGATGGTTTCCAATTTATTGAAGAGCAAGGTATACCCTCATTATCAAAATGTAATTTGCAGAACCCTTTCTCTGAACTTCTACTCCTAGCAACGGATTACTTTCTGCAGATTATTTGTAGTAAGTTTTTGAGTTGGGCTTTCCCTGATAATTACGTCCATCTGTTAATACAGCCATTGGAGACAAAAGCATTTCATTCAAAACTAATGGCTGGATTCTTATTACTTATCTTTAGCTCTGAAAGAAGTATTTTTCTGACTCTGCAACGAGAAATTCAGACATTCCTAGATGTGTGATTAGAGTATATAAATTAAAATTATTCCTAACCAAAGATCGTCTTCACTTTTTCCGAAAGGGTGATATCTGATATCAAAATCAATGCTGTGCTCAAAGCAGTATTCTCAAACAACTTGGGAAGATGGAAATATTATTAATCACCTTAGAAATTCATAAAAAAACCGCCCAGTTCTGTTAGGGCGGGTTATTGCAGAGACCTATAGCAAGTGTTTCCTTGTTTCCACTGCAGAGAGTCTCTAACTCCTCACAATTTGAAAATATCTTAATAAGATTAGAAAAGAACCTCGGTCAGGTTGGTTTTAGGATTGGCACATATATGCAATGCACTAAAAAAGCACCCTGACGGATGCTCTTTCGGCACAGAACGTATGTGTGTGGAGTTGTCCTGTTATTTTATTTTTACTCTAATCGGGACTTTAGTCACCACTAAAAAAAATGACTCAGAAGACGTGAATCAAATGATTTATTGCCAGTAAGGCTTTTTAATCTTCTGCGTTTTCAAATTGTTTAGCTAATCTAAAACCTTTTCTCAGTATTAGATATATTCCATACAAACCGGCTATTAACGGCAGTACAATTAATGGATTTGGGCTATAGTTCGAATAATCTTTTACACCATCAACATATTCGATACCAGAACACTTGAAGTATAGAAAACTTGTGAAGATAATGCCCCAACCAATAATTGAGAGAATTCCTCCTTTTTTATCGCCTTCATAAAATTTATCTAAACCCCATCCCCAACCGATAGCAAGGATTACTCCTCTCGTGACGGCATTTTTTTCTTGCTTGCGTAGCATCGCTTTGATTTGATTATGTTCAAGAAGAACATAACTGAATAATTGTTGTTGTGCATAAATTGATTAAAGAAGATACTAGCCACTGTAAAAATTTGAATTTGATTTATCGAGTAAATATCAATGTAATTAAGCTTGATAGCCTCCCTCCTCAACTCTAACAATAGAGAATTACATAAAAATTTGTCTAAATAAATTTTATTTGCTTCTTTCGAATTTAATTAATACATTGATTGCTTATTTGGTTAATTTAAATAGATAGGAGGGCTGGTTTCCCTCATGAAAAAAAGATAACCTAGTTTAATAGCTGATTACTTTTGACAGTTGCACAACAAACTGATTCACAGTTAAGCCGACGGCTCCAGAAGGATAGTATTACTATCTCAGGAAAAGTAATTTACATTAATCCTTTTCTTTATTGGCGACGTTTTGATAGCAACACTGATAGATGGTTGAGAGAACCTGGCCAGCTGAGAGAAGAGCAAATCAATCTTAATAGAGCCCGCTTTTATCCCGAAGTTGATTGGAATTTTCTTGGAGAAGATGAGCGGCTTATTAAAGATGCTGCAGTTGAGATGTTTTTAAAAACACTCGAATTAATAGGCACTTTTCATCCGCACCTGACTGCAGGTCAATTGTTAGAAGTAGAGAGAAAAATGGCAGTAACTAAAAAAAAATCATTTGAGCGTTGGGTGGAAAAATCTTTTAGAAAAAAAATTAATCAAGCTTCAAAAGAGCGCAAAAGGTTTGCTAGAGAGCGATTTATAAGAGGTTGGAGAGAGTGGTTAACTCTTGAAACTACTCATCAAGCTTTTCTTCCATTTGGAGCAGCTATCGTAATTTCAATCTTTATTGGTTGGTCAATAGGTATTTCAAATAATAGTTGTACTCCTTACTTCTCGACGTCAGAAACAGGTATTCTTAAGTAACACTTATGAAGCCATTATGGCTAAAGAACAATTGAGGAATCTGCATTTATTTGCTATGGAGTCTGCGTTGCCTTTTGGTATGGGTATTTTAAAAAATGCACAGACTGGTGGTGTTCAAAAACTTATGGATGTATTGAAATCAAAAGACCCTTTCTCAGAATTTCAAGTTGATGGTGAAAACTCTGCAAAGACCGTAAGGGATAAAATTGAACAATTTTTTCCTGGCTTAGGTTATCCAGTTGTGTCAGTTGAGGTAACTGTTGATGAGAACTATCCTGATTATGAGAACAATGATCGAGATTCTCTAGTTTCAACTTTAAATAGAATTGATAGTGAACTTGATGAATTAAGACGTTTGATCAATAATGACTCATTAAAAATAGATGATTAGTAAATATTTTTAGTTTTAGAGATGAAGAAAAAAGAAAAATTACATCTCAGTTCTAAAAAACGGGTTGGTGCTTTTAATCAACCTCTAATTTTTTTAATATTTCTTTGCTTAATTTTCTTAGTAACAGGTGTGCGGCTTTTTTGGCTACAAATAATTAATGGATCATATTACAAAAAACTTTCTGAAGAAAATAGAATCAAGCTAATTGCTAATCCACCAATAAGAGGAAGGTTATTAGATCGTAATGGTGTCGTTCTTGCCGATAATAAACTTTTTTACTCTTTATCTATTCAACCAAGACACTTAAATAAGAGTGAATGGATTAATCTTAGAAATTCTCTCGCTGACTTGTTAAATGTTTCAACCGATCAATTAGAGAACGCATTTAATAGAAATAATCCTCATAGCCCCTATAAAAAAGTTCTTCTGACTGATTTATCGGTGGAGCAAGTTATTAGGTTTAAAGAAAAAGAGAATGAATTGCATGGTGCACAAATTGATATTGGATTAGTTAGAAATTATCCATATAAATCGTTAGCTGCACATGCTTTGGGTTATACACAGTTGATAACTCAAAACGAATTTTCTAAGCTTTCAGAAAGAGGTTACAAATTAGTTGATCGAATTGGACGGAAAGGTATAGAGGCTGCTTTTGAATCTGAATTGAGAGGCGAATGGGGAGGTGAAATGCTTGAAATTGATTCAATGGGCACAGTTCAACGCAGTTTGGGTTTAAAAATTCCGAAAGCTGGTAAGGATATTAAATTAACTCTTGATCTAGATCTGCAACTTACTGCTGAAAAAGTTTTGTCTGATAAAGCTGCTGGAGCAATAGTAGCGATCGATCCACGCACAGGTGCAATTAGAGCAATTGCCAGTAAACCTACTTTCGACCTTAATTTTTTTTCTCAGCCTTTCACTAATAGACAATATGACAATCTTTTTTTGTCATCTAATCTTCCTCTTTTAAGTAGAGCATTTAATGCATATGATCCAGGGAGTACATGGAAGCCTGTAACAGCGATTGCAGGTTTAGAGAGTGGCAAATTTCCTGCCAGTAAAAAACTGAATACGGTTCGTTGTATTACATATGGAAGTCATTGTTTTCCTGAATATAATAAAAGAGGTTTCGGTTTGATTGGATATGAAGATGCATTGAGAGTATCGAGTAATACTTTCTTTTATCAAGTTGGGGTTGGGGTTGGATCTAAAGCTTTATATGATGCGGCAATTAAACTTGGTTTCAATAATCATACTGGCATTGAAACTTTAATCGATGAAAATAAGGGTCTCGTAGGCAATGAGGAATGGGCCAACAAAGGTCGTGGTTGGGGAAATCCTGGAGAAACACCATGGATGGTAGAGGATATGGCTAGTGCATCTATTGGTCAATCGGTTGTTTTGGTTACTCCATTACAACTAGCTCGAGCATATGCAGTTTTTGCAAATGGAGGCTATCTAATTACTCCCCACTTAGTTGATGCTAACAATAACTGGAGATCTGAAAAATTTTTTCAAAAAGTAGACATTCAAGATTCAACACTCGATACAATCCGTCGCGGACTCCGAAAAGTAGTGACTAATGGTACAGGTATGGGAATAAATATAGATACCTCTATAATCCCTCCAGTTGCTGGTAAAACAGGAACAGCAGAAGATAGTAGTGGAGGTAGTGACCATGCATGGTTTGCTGGTTTTGCACCGTATGACTCTGGAGAAATAGTTGTTGTTGCATTTGCTCAGAATACTCCTGGTGGAGGGTCAAAATATGCTCTACCTATGGCAAAAGAAATAATGAAGACTTGGTATAAAAAATCCCCTAGTAAACAATTGAATGATGGTAAAGATGATTAATAGATTTAAATGTATTAATCTAATTTGAGTAGTTGATTTAAAATAGCCTTAATTGATGCATCCTCGGCAATTTTTGATTTATTGCTAGCTAATTGACGACCTAAGACGAGAGCTCCAAGATGAGTTAACTGAATACGCATTGAAAGTAATAATTCCATACACCCTCCTCCTGAAAAACTTGCTATTGCAATTGGACGTTCGTTGAATAAACTTCGAAAATCGTTCCCTTGAACAGAGAGCCAAGCTATGGCATTGGTCAATATCGGAGGTATAGAACCGTTATATTCAGGTGCACAAATAACCCAGTGTGAATGGCTTTGCATTTGTTTGTTGATTGATTTAAGATTTTCTGGTATTTGATTTTTTGAATTATGTCGTGGATTATATATTGGTAGGTCATTATTTGATTCTGTTAAATCTAGTAATTTGCACGAGTAATTGAGTTCTTTCCCTGCGTTTAAAAATCTTTTGGCTAAGGTAAGATTTTCTCCATTACTCGCAGTAATAACAAGAAGGTTTTTATTAGACATTGTTAATTTGAATAAGTATGGGTGGATTAATCACTTTGTGATGATTTTAGTAGTTCGCTCCCGTTTTTCGATGATGAATTGCTGTTACTCCATCTTTTTTAATGACTTTTCCATGTTTAATCTCAGCATATATTAGCCAATGATCTCCACACTCCATTCGTTGTTTTACTGTTCCTTCAAGCCAAGCTAAGGCTCCGTTTAATAATGGCTGATTACTGGGACTTAATTTGATATCAAGATTTCTAAATCGATTGTCGCCAGGTTTGAATGATTGTAGAAATTGTTTAAGGAGGCTTTGGTGATTGTTTTGCTCTAAAATATTTAAAGCAAAGTTGTCTCCAGTATGAAGTAAGTTCTCCACAGCTCTTTCTTTTGCTACTGCAATCGTTATACCAGGAGGAGTAAAGCTTGCTTGACTAACCCAGCTTGCAACCATTGCTCCCCTAATAAGATTATCTTCATTTCCTTTTTGAGCAGTTAATATACATAGTGATCCTACGACCCTGCCAAGTGCATTAATTGTTGGATCACTTTTACTTGTATTTAAACCAACATTAGCCTTTCTTTGTTGACGTAGTTTCGCATTAATTAATTTCTTACCAAATTGGATACCTGTTTCTTCAAGTTTTTTTATCATTAAAGGATCAGGACTGAATTTGATTTTTATAGGTTCGAACCCAAAATTAAAACCTCCATCTTTTAATTTCTTCTCAAGTAAATCAAGCGCTTCTCCACTCCAACCATAACTTCCAAACACTCCAGCTGGCTTGCTTCTGTCTCCCTCCGCTAGAAGCGTTCCAAGTGCTGAGATAATAGGGGTAGGTGCATGTCCTCCTAATGTGGGTGATCCAATTAAGTATCCATCTGCCTTACGAATTTCATTAATTAAATCATCTGATTCGGTGAATTCACAATTAATGATATTAACTTTGACCCCTGTCTTACTAATTCCCCTAGCGATTGCATCAGCAATTGCGGCAGTATTTCCATATGCACTAGCAAACAATAGAGCGACTCTTAAGTTGCTGTGTTTTTGGCTTTCTCCCCAGCTTTGGTAGTTATTTAATAAACTTCTCCAACTACCGCTAATTGCAGGTCCATGCCCTGGCACTATCGTATCAATCTCAAAGTCTTCAAGTTTTTCGATAATACTATTTACTTGTGTAGACATAGGTGCCATAAGACAATCAAAATAATGTCTTCTTGCTTCTTCTGTGCTAATACTGTTTAATTCTGCCCATTTTTCTTCATGTATATGTGCACCAAATAATTTATCACTCATTAATAAACCTGTTTGCTTTTCAAAGATAATTAGTCCACCAGGCCAACGAGCAGTCGGTGCGGGAATAAATGTAATCTCGAAATTATTTGCGAGAGAGAGAGTTTCTAATTGTTTAACGATTTGCATTTTCGGAACACCGACTTCGATCTCCAAATTTTCTTTGAGACTTGCATTCTTGGACGGCT
The DNA here is from genome assembly GCA_902629395.1 of uncultured Prochlorococcus sp. Lineage (GTDB taxonomy): Bacteria > Cyanobacteriota > Cyanobacteriia > PCC-6307 > Cyanobiaceae > Prochlorococcus_B. Next base: position 24,136 of record CACOQT010000006.1, on the reverse strand, counting down.
TTCGAAGGTTCCAAATCTCTTTGAATAATTTTGCTCCTGGATTAGAACAAATAACCATTAAATTTTTATATTTCAAATTCATTTTTTTCACGAAAGCAACTTTGTTGGGATTGATATGACCCATGACTAATTTTATTGGAGCTGAATCGTTGCTAACTAATGTCTCAAACTCCTCTAAAAATTCTTTTTCAAACGTTAAACCAGGAGGATGAATTAAAATATGGTCTTGAGATATTGATTGTTTTTCTTGAGAAGACTTAAATAAAAAAGAATTAGTACAACTGCCTTTTTCAAGAGAATATTCAACTTCAAATCTTGTTCTTTTAGGGTTTAGGTTTCTTAAGCAAACGAAGTTCTTCTCAATAGGAATCTTGATGGTTTTTTTTATAAAACTATTTGAATTTGGTGAAGAATAATTCTCGACTGTCATTATTAATAATTACTGCCAACTCTTCTGTGATGAACTGCAGTTTTACTTTGTGTATTAGAAAGATTACCTTTTTCAACTAATGAGTAAATGATCCAATGATCTGTTGTCTCCATTCTTTGAATAACTTTACATGAAAGGAACGCTAATGCGTCAGCCAGCACAGGTCCCCCAGCTGCGAGATCATTCATTAATTCAATACCTTCAAATCGATTAGCACCAGGGGGAAAACGTTTTAAAAAGTGTCTGAAGAGATGCAAATAATTGTTTTCTTGTAGGATGTTCAGGACAAAACGATCATTGACTTGTAGTAGTGATTCAATGGCTCTGTCTTTAGCTACCGCAACGGTTATTCCAGGAGGTTCAAAACTTGCTTGACTAACCCAACTTGCAACCATCGCACCGTCTCTGCTGTCCACGCCTGTATTTTCTTGAGCTGTGACAATGTAGAGTCCACCGCTTAAGCAACCAAGTGCTTTGTTTAGGTCTCCATCAAGGCTTTTTGTGGCAGCTAAATTTTTCTTTCTAGTAAGTATTTGACCTAAATCAGTACCAGCTTCTTCAAATTGTTGATAAACACTTTTGTTGGGCTCGTCTCGTACTCTAAGTGGTTTGAATGCTTCTTTTTGTCCAAGTTTTCTTAATTGGTTAGTAATAAAGTCAATAGGCTCTTCGTTGCCGCCATATGAATCATAAGTAGCTACCCATTGTTTTTGTTTTAAGGATGCAAGCAGTGTACCAATATTGCTCTGTAAGTCTGAATCCGGTTTGATTGGCCAGGTTGGTACTACTACGGCACTAGCTTCACTAATTAAAGCACTTAATTCTTGAGCGTCTGATGCAATTAGATCAACTAATTGGACTTGAGCATTTGCTTTGCCTATGCCATGAGCAATTGCTTGACTAAGTCGATCGCAAAAACCATATTGGCTAAGATAGCAAACTACAGCATAGTTTTCTCCTTTACTTCTTTGCTTACTCCACTCTCTATAGTTGTTCAGCCACAACTGTGTATTGAAGTTTAGGATTGGTCCATGCCCGACACCTATAGTCTGGATAGTTGGTAAAGCATCAATTTTTTTTAACGCCTGTACTACGCTCCGGGAATTTGGTCCCATGAGGCAGTCATAATAAAATCGAAAATCTTCATCTAAAAGGCTTGGATTTTCGTCATACAATTTTTCTGAGCAGTAATGTAAACCAAATGCGTCACAAGTAAATAAAACTTGTGTACCGTGATCAAAAGAAAAAATAGTATCTGGCCAGTGAAGGTTTGGAGCACTTATGAATTCAATTTTATGCTCGATTCCGCTGATTGAATTAACTTCTAAATTGAGTTCTTCACCACTTTTGACTGGTCGTGATCTAAAAGGTTGATGAATTTGATCTTCTAGGAATTTTATAGCTACTTTTGATGCGACGATTTCAATATAAGGGTTCAATTCAATTAAGTATTTGATCAACCCTGAATGATCAGGCTCCGTGTGACTGACTATCAAATAATCAATTTCTGTTGGATTGATTTCTTGTCTTAGTTTTTTAAACCAAATTTCTCTGAATTTTAAATGGCTTGTATCAATAAGTGCAGTTTTTTTTCCTCTTATTAAGAAGCTATTGTAAGTGGTTCCATTTCTTAGACCAAATTCAATATCAAACCTACTTCTATCCCAATCCAATGACCTTAAGGTGTGTGTATCTGAAGCAATTTTTTCATATTGCAATGAAAGCTTAGGGGTGTCTTTTTGCTGTTTTTCTAAAGCTGTTGATTCAGTAAAAACCATGTTCTTTAAGACATTAATCGGAGAGAACTAGAAAGTTGCAACAAAAAGCTGCTGAGTGAAAATACCTAGATCAATTTTTACCATAATAGGATACTGAGGTTTGCACGTGTGATACTGCTTCCCGTAAATATTATTTGTTTGCAATAGCTAAGGCTCTCGATAGATTTTCTCTATTATTTTATTTTTAGAGGTCTCATGGGTTTCCGCTTTGTTATTGTTTAAGGGCAAGTTGACCAAATTTAATCATTTTGTGATTCTTTTCAAAAACCTTTTTAGAAATAATTTTTAGGTATGAAAAAAAATTCTTCCTCCTTAATAAATCCACCATCTCTTTCAGGAGATGAAATAAGAGAAGCATTTATAAACTTTTTTACTAAACGTAATCATCAGAAACTTGCCAGTTCCTCTTTAATTCCAGATGATCCAACTGTTTTATTAACAATTGCGGGAATGTTACCTTTTAAGCCTATCTTCCTAGGATTAAAAGAATCTCCTACTCCAAGAGCAACAACCAGTCAAAAATGCATCAGAACAAATGATATTGAAAATGTAGGGAGAACAGCCAGGCATCATACTTTTTTTGAGATGCTCGGTAATTTTTCTTTTGGTGATTACTTCAAAAAAGAGGCAATTCAATGGGCGTGGGAATTAACCACTGATGTTTTTAAATTAAATCCAAAGAATATAGTCATTAGTGTTTTTGAGGAGGACATAGAAGCAGAACAAATATGGAAAGAAGTTGTAGGAGTTGATGCAAAAAGAATCATCAGGATGGGTGCTTCCGATAATTTTTGGTCATCTGGAGCCACAGGTCCTTGTGGTCCATGTTCAGAACTTTATTTTGATTTTAAACCTGAATTAGGAAGTGATGAAATAGATCTTGAAGACGATAGTCGATTTATTGAATTTTATAACTTGGTTTTTATGCAATACAACCGAGACTTAAAGGGCAATCTCCAACCATTGGCGAATTGTAATATTGATACAGGAATGGGCTTAGAAAGAATGGCTCAAATTTTACAAAGGAAATCTAATAATTACGAAACAGATCTTATTTTTCCTCTCATTGAGGCAGCGGCTTTATTAGCTGAAATCAATTATGAAACTACTAATAAAAAAAACAAAACATCATTAAAAATTATTGGAGATCATTGCCGGGCTGTCACTCATCTAATTTGTGATGGTGTGAGTGCTAGTAATCTGGGACGAGGCTATATCCTTCGTCGTCTAATACGGCGTATGGTTCGACATGGTCGACTTGTAGGTATCAATCAGCCGTTTTTACCTCAGCTTGCTGTAGATGCTATTGAGTTAATGAAAAATGCTTATCCTCAATTACATGAAAAAAAGCAAATAATTCTCAACGAGTTAAAAATTGAAGAATATCGTTTTCTCGAAACTCTTGAACGGGGTGAGAAACTTTTGGCAGAAATAACAGTTCATGAATGTGATGCCATCACTGGTGCTCAGGCATTTGAGCTTTATGACACCTATGGCTTTCCCTTGGAATTAACAGAAGAGATCGCAAATGAAAAAGGTATTTCTGTTGATATTACTGGCTTTGAAAAAGAGATGGCAAAGCAACGTGAACGTGCAAAAGCTGCATCTATCAGTATTGATTTAACGGAAGAGGGTTCAATAGAAAGAGAAATTTCTTTGTTTGAAGAAACTATATTTGATGGCTATGAAACTTTAGAAAGTACTTCAAAAGTGATCGGTATTTTTAAAAATAATGAACTAGTAAGGCAAGCTGTTGAAGGTGATTTAGTCAAGATTGTTCTCAATAGAACCCCTTTTTATGCTGAATCGGGGGGGCAAATTGGAGATAAAGGGTTAATAACGTCTCAAGATCTTGAGGTGTCTGTAGATAATGTTAGAAAAAAGAAGAATATTTTTATTCATTCTGGAATGATTAAAACTGGAGTCCTTAAAGTTAATTCATATGTTCAGATGAATGTTGCTCCTTCTTTTCGTCAACGAACCACATCAAACCACACTGGCACTCATCTATTGCAATCAGCCTTAAAGTTAATTATTGACTCAAGCGTAAGTCAGAGAGGCTCATTAGTAGCAAATGATCGATTGAGATTTGATTTTAATGCTCCAAAACCTTTGACAAAAAAAGAACTTCAAGAAATGGAAGAACAGATAAATCAATGGATTAATGAAGATCATCCCATTCAAATTAAAACTATGCCTATAAAGGAAGCTATGGCAGCTGGTGCTCTGGCAATGTTCGGAGAAAAATATGGAGATGTCGTACGTGTTGTGGATGTACCTGGAGTTTCAATGGAGTTATGTGGAGGAACCCATGTTCCTCGAACATCACAATTAAGTATGTTTAAGATTGTTGGTGAAACAGGGATTGCTTCAGGCATTAGACGAATTGAGGCTATTTGTGGACCATCAGTTTTGGATTATTTTAATGAACGTGATTCGGTAATAAAAGAGTTATGTAATTCATTGAAAGTGCAATCACATGAGATTGTTGAAAGAGTTGCATCTCTTCAACTTGAATTGAAAGATACAACAAAACAACTAAATCAATTAAGGAATGAACTTGCATTAGCAAAAGCATTGGGTTTAGCTAGTTATGCAAAATCAGTAGGTCATTACAAATTATTAATTAGACGATTAGATGGAGTAGATGGTTCGGGATTACAATCTGCGGCTTCAAGTTTGATTGATCATTTGGGTAATTACTCTGCTGTTATTTTGGGAGGTATTCCAAACCACGATATCGGCAATAAATTAGTTTTTGTTGCCGCATTTGCTCCTGAGTTGGTCTTAGATGGTTTACATGCAGGCAAATTTATAAGTGGGGTTGCAAAAATGTGTGGTGGTGGTGGTGGTGGCCGTCCCAATCTCGCTCAAGCGGGTGGCAGTCAACCTAAATTATTGGATTTAGCTTTGGAAAAAGCTAATGAGGAATTGACTCAACGATTATCTTAGTTAGCTCTGAAGGTAAGTACTTTGACGGAGGCTTTTCTCCACGTGTTCTATAAGTTTCTGTGCATCATGGATTTTTAGATGCCCGGCTTGAATAGCTGATTCGCTTGATTTACGTAATCGCTCTAATAAAATTTCTGGATCATGTTCCAGATATTCAAGCACATTGGATTTTGTATTCCCAGGAATAACATGCTCCACTGTATATTTTCCTTGTTCTGTAAATCTTATGTGTACGGCATTAGTACTCCCAAATAAGTTATGTAGATTACCCATTACTTCTTGATAGGCACCACCTAAGAAAAGACCAATTAGATATTTTTCGTCTTGATAAAATTCATGAAGCGGTAGCAAATTTTTAACTTTTCCATTATCAATAAATTGATCAAGCTTTCCATCTGAATCGCATGTTAAGTCTGCAAAGTGTCCAAGTTTGTTCGGTTCTTTATTAAGCCGATGGATTGGCATAATTGGAAAAACTTGATCAATGGCCCAAGTGTCTGGAGCCGATCTAAATACAGAAAGGTTTGCGTAATACGTTCCAGCTAAACTTTCATTTAATTGCTTTAATTCTTTGGGTAGAAGTATATTTTTTGGTAATTTATTAACTATTGTTTTTGCGCAGGCCCATGTCAACTGTTCAGCTTTTGCACGTTCAACTAAGTCTATATAACCGAGACGAAAAGCCGCTAGTGCATCTGCTTTAAATTTTAGCGAATCATTCCATGCTTCTTGTAGCTTAGATAAATCTTCTTCTTTGCTTAATTTTAGAGAATTTATATGGATTAATGTTTCACGTAAATTTCGCACAGATAGACATTCATTTGCATCTTTTTTAGGAATGTCAGATGGTAATGAATTTTTGCCTAAGATATTAAAGATTAAGATTGAAAAATGACTAGCAATAGCTCTCCCACTCTCTGTAATCAAAGTTGGCACTGGTATCTTTTTTGATTCACAACATTCCTTAATTGTTGCGACAACGTCATTTGCATAATTTTGCAGTGAGTAATTAGTAGATGCTATTGAGGCAGTTTGACTTCCATCGTAATCAATTCCTAAGCCACCTCCAACATCTAAATATCCCATAGGTGCTCCAAGATTAATTAGTTCTGCATAAATTTGTCCTGCTTCTTGTAAGGCATCTTTTAGGATACCAATATCGTTGATTTGACTTCCTAGATGAAAATGTAATAATCTTAACTCATGAAGAAGATTTGCTTCTTTTAGCCTTTTAGTTGCTTTTAATATTTCTGGAATTGAAAGTCCAAATTTTGACTTATCACCAATAGAGCCACTCCATCTCCCACTGCTTTGACTAGATAGCTTAGCTCTTATTCCTATGAGAGGAGATGCTCCTAGTAAATTACTAGATTTGATTATTAAATCAATATCACTTGCTTGTTCTATAACTACGATAGGTTGACGTCCAAGCTGACGTGCTAAAATTGCTGTCTCAATATAACGTTTATCCTTATAGCCATTACATATAAGTAAAGCTTCGGGATCTTCTAGGCTTGATAAAGCAATCAGTAGTTCTGGCTTGCTTCCAGCTTCTAATCCAAAATGCCATTTGGAACCACAGGTGATTAATTCTTCAACTACGTGACGCTGTTGGTTACATTTGATTGGAAAGACACCTTGGTATTTCCCTTGATATTGATAGTCATTAATCGCTTTACTAAAAGCTTTGTGTAAGTTTTTCAAGCAGTCTTCGAGAATATCGTCAAATCTTATTAACAGAGGAAATTTTAGGTTTCGACTTTCGAGTTCATCTAATAGATGAATCAAATCATGGGATTTGTTTTTGGAACCGTTGGGACAAATACTAATATTTCCTTTTTCATTGATAGTGAAATAACCCTTTCCCCATCGATCAATCCCATATAGGTCTGAGCTGTTTTGGATAGTCCAAGAGTGAGATTGGTTAGTATTTTTCAAAGCCATTTATGCGTTAAAAAAGTTTCCAAGTTTTGAATATTCATCATCAATACAATTAAATCTAAGAACAGTTTTATTAAGTGTCATGTTTTACTTGCCAAGAGGGCAGTTTTAGGAAGACTATGGCTTCATATTATTGAATATCACAATGACTTTAGAAAGAACCTTTGTTGCTATCAAGCCAGATGGTGTGCAAAGAGGTTTTATCGCTGAGATTCTTGGTCGTTTTGAAACGAAAGGATTCAAATTAGTCGGCCTAAAACAATTAACCCCTAGCAAAGAACTTGTCGAAAAACATTACGGTGTTCACAAAGATCGACCTTTTTTCTCAAGTTTGGTTGATTTTTTAACAAGTGGGCCCGTTGTAGCGATGGTTTGGGAGGGCGAAGGCGTTATTGCAAGTGCTAGAAAATTGATAGGAGCGACAAAGCCTCTAGAGGCAGAACCTGGAACTATTAGAGGTGATTTAGCTGTAAATATTGGTCGTAATGTCATTCATGGTTCTGATGGTTCTGATACAGCAGCTTTTGAAATCGATCTATGGTTTGAAGAAAAGGAACTTGTTGATTGGACTCCATCAGATCAATCATGGAGAGTCGAGTAAATTATTGTTGAACGTCAGAATCTTGTTTTAGTAGTTTTAAAACCTGTCCCATCTGAATTGGGACAAAAATCTACTTTCCTGATTACTTAAAGGTATCGAACAAATTGATTTACCAATTAATTCTGCAGTTATCGCCGCCAATAGAACTCCATTGCGATGATGCCCAGTGGCTAGCCAGAGTCCATTAATTGACGACAATCCAAGTAAAGGTCCCTCGTCGGGTGTGCAAGGGCGAAACCCCCACCATCTCTCCATATGAGGTAGTTCGTTAAGTTCAGGAATAAGAGATTGAATTCCTTTTTGAAGTTCGAGTTGTCCTTTTGGAGTAAGTCCTTTCTGGAAGCCTACCTCACGCTCACTAGTTGCTCCTACGATTATTAGACCGTCATCCCTTGGAACCAAATAAATGCCAGGACCAAAAACAATTCTTTTTAGAATTTGTTTTGGTCCCTGAATAGATAACATCTGGCCTTTGACTGGAAAAATAGGGAGTGATTTGAAAATTTGTTTGCTCCAGGCCCCGCAGCAGAGAACTGCCTCTTGACTTTTTAAATGATTGATATTTCCATTGATGTCTTTAATTTTGACACCATTAAATTTATTTGAATCTTGCATTATTTCAATCACTTCAACTCCTTCTTGAAAATGAACACCTAATTCAACACAAGCTTTTTCAAGTGCTCTCATTAAAAGTCTTCGATTGTCGATTTGGCCGTCTTGCTTAAAAAGTAAACCTAGTTTCCATCTTTCTGAAAGTCCTGGAACTTCTTTGAGAAGCTCATTCCTGTTTAGCTTTTCACCAAATTTATATGTTGGATAGGATTCAAAGTCTTTGAGACATTCGAATGGGACAACAATCCCGCAAGTTTTAAGACCACATGACATTTTGCTATTTATCTCAATGCTCTCTATCCATTTCGGGTGGTTTTGAAGACTACTTTGACCAAGATTTAAAAGATTACCTTGAAGCCCTTCAGCGTGAGGGGCTAGCATTCCAGCAGCGACAAAACCTGCTGCTTCACTTCTGCTTCTACTTAAAATTTCTACGCTCTTGCCTCTTTGCGCAAGGTCATGGGCTATTGCAAGACCCATTAATCCTCCTCCGAGGATTAACAATGGTTTTTCATTTATGACACCCATTGTTTGGATTTGGAAAATGTTATTTTCAATGTTTTAGATTACGTTAGCTTCCATGACTGAGCTTTTCTTTCATAAAATTCATATATCTAGGTCAAATTAATGTCAGAATCAAATGTTTCTTGGGAAGTTGTAATCGGATTAGAGACCCATGTGCAGTTGGGGACTAAAAGTAAAATATTTACAAGTGCATCAACCAACTTTGGTGACGATCCAAATACTCATATCGATCCAGTGGTATGTGGATTACCAGGCACTTTACCAGTCCTGAATAAAAAAGTTCTTGAATATGCAGTAAAAGCAGCTATGGCATTAAATTTAGATATTGCTTCTCACAGTAAATTTGATAGAAAGCAATATTTTTATCCAGACTTACCAAAAAATTATCAAATATCTCAATTTGATGAACCTATTGCAGAAAATGGTTGGATAGAGGTAGAAGTAGCAGAAAAAGGAAAGGAAACTTATGTAAAAAAAATAGGTATTGAAAGACTTCATATGGAGGAGGATGCTGGAAAACTTGTTCACGCCGGTAGTGATCAATTGTCAGGCTCCACTCACTCTTTGGTTGATTACAACAGAGCAGGCGTAGCACTTGCAGAAATAGTAAGTAAACCTGATTTAAGAACAGGTAGAGAGGCTGCGGAGTACGCAGCGGAAATCAGAAGAATTATGCGTTATTTGGGTGTGTCTGACGGGAATATGCAGGAGGGATCATTGCGATGTGATGTGAATATTTCAGTGAGACCAAGTGTTAATGATCCATTTGGGACAAAAGTAGAAATAAAAAATATGAACTCATTTTCAGCCATTCAGAAAGCTTGTGAATATGAAATTAAGCGGCAAATTAAAGCTTATGAATCCGGAGAAAAAGTAAAACAAGAAACTAGGTTATGGGATGAAGCTAAGCAATTAACTAAAAGTATGAGATCAAAAGAAGGTAGTAGTGATTATCGTTATTTTCCTGATCCTGACTTAGGTCCTATTGAGGTCAGTCATGAGTTAAAAGAAAAATGGCGCTCAGAATTACCTGAATTGCCTGCTGAAAAAAGAAATAGATACGCATCAGAGCTTGGTCTTTCTACATATGATGCACGAGTTTTGACTGACGAATCGTCAATGGCTACATATTTCGAAAAAGTTGTTACTGAGGGCGGAGCAGCAAAATCTTCAGCAAATTGGATAACTGGCGATATGGCAGCATATATCAAATCTAATAAATTATCATTTGATCAATTATCTTTTAAGCCAAATGAATTAGCAGAAATGTTGAAAATGATTGATGCAGGAGAAATAAGTGGAAAAATAGCAAAAGAAATTTTACCTGAGCTATTAAGTAAAGGAGGTTCTCCAAGGCTATTAGTCAAAGAACGTGGTTTAGGTATGATTGGTGATCCTAAAGTAATAGAGGAAATTATTGATAAATTGATCCATAATTACCCTAATGAGGTTGAATCTTTTAGAGCTGGGAAGAAGAAATTGTTAGGTTTTTTTGTTGGTCAATTAATGAAGGAAACAAAAGGCAAAGCGGATCCAAAACTGGCTAATCAAATTTTAAATAAAAAGTTATTAGGCTAGATATCATACAATTTCTCTAACTGCCCTTTCCATCTATCGTCATTATGAGAATTATTAATTATGTGATCTGCAAATTGTCTTTTTAAAGCGTTATCCCATTGTGCATCAATTCTTTGATTAGCTTCTTCAAGACTTAATTTATCTCTTTCTTGTAGGCGTTTAAGTTGCATTCTTCTGTCGCAATCTACAAAGCAAACTTCACTGCATAAACTTGTATAATTTTTTTCAAATAGGAGTGGAATAACCATAATTAGTGTTGAGTTCGTTTTGAATTTTTCTAACTCCTCTTCTAGTCTTACATTCACAAATGGATGTATAACTTTTTCTAACCATTTTTTTTCAAAATCATTTTTAAAAATGATTCTTGCTAAAGCTTTCCGATCAATAATTTGTTCATTCTCTTTTGATTTTCCTAATACTTTACTACCATATTTCAATAAGACTTTTTTTGATATTGGGCTTTCACTGTTAAGTGCTTGATGAGCATAGAAATCAGCATCTAAAATAGGCCATCTCTTAGTTTGAAAAAGATAATTTCCAATGATTGTTTTTCCACTGGCAATACCTCCTGTGATACCTATTCTTCTTTGCTTGCCTTTCCATCTAAGACAAAGTTTATTTGTTAGTTGTTGGTCAATCATTAGTATTGAAAGTAATTGACAATTGAACCTACGCAATTAAGTCTTTTGACATCTTCTACATGGTCTCCAATTTCTGGTGGCATTGCTACCCCTGAAGGTTTTTTAGCATCTGGCATTTCAGCAGGATTAAAACCCTCTGGGAAAAAAGATCTAGCTTTGCTTTATGCACCTAATGGTGCCTGTTGCAGTGGAACATTTACTCAATCAGTTGCTCGGGCTTATTGTGTGGACCTATGCGTAGATCGACTGAAGACATCTGAGGGAAAAGTAAGAGCTGTAATTATTAACTCTGGACAGGCAAATGCTTGTACAGGTATTAGGGGTAAAATTGATAGTGAAATTATTACACATGAGCTTGCTCAACGCCTAGGATTATCAAATGAAGAGGTTCTAATATGTTCTACGGGTGTAATAGGTGAGCCAATACCTGTTGAAAAAGTTAAAAATCATTTGGATCAACTTATAAAAGGATTAGATAAGGAGGCATCTTTGGATGCAGCTAATGCAATTCTTACAACAGATCTGCAGGTAAAACAAATAGCTTATCAAGCAGTTGTAGGAGATCAACGAATATCTATTGGAGGAATGGCTAAAGGATCAGGCATGATACATCCATCTATGGCAACAATGTTGAGTTATATTACGTGTGACGTGAGTATCGATTATATTATATGGTCAGATATGATCAAGCGAGTTGCAGAATCATCTTTCAATGCCATTACAGTTGATGGAGATACAAGCACAAATGATGCTTTTTTAGCTTTTTCTTCTGGACCAAAATTAGATCCAAAATATTTATCAAATCTTGAGGAGGGACTGCATTTAACAGCTCAACACTTAGCTAAAGCAATTGCAAGGGATGGAGAAGGAGCTAATTGTCTTCTTGAAATAAAGGTTGAGGGTGCTCCAAGTGATTTAGATGCACAAGCAATAGCTCGAACAATTGCTTCATCATCTTTGGTGAAAACAGCTGTGCATGGTTCTGATCCTAATTGGGGAAGAATTATTGCGGCACTTGGTCGTGCAGGCATAGCTTTTAATTTCAATGATGTCAAATTATGGATTGGACCTTATGAAATATTTTCTCATGGAACACCTCAGAACTTTGACAGACAAACAGTCTCTAATTTTATGAAAGCAAGATTGAAAGGAAGGTATTTGATAGATGATCTTATCAGCATAAAGTTAAGCATCGGTTTAGGAAAGGGTTCGGCTACAGCCTGGGGCTGTGATTTGTCTGATCAATATGTACGTATAAATGCAGACTACACGACCTAGTTTCTGTGACAACCAAGAAATGCTGACATAACTGTAATTATTGCATAATTTGTAATCTAAATTTGATAGTGTGACTAACTTGTGACTAAGATAAAAAGCAAGTTGGTCGATTCTGATGCCTCGTGCTCGTGAAAGTGGATCTTGGGTTTCAGAACCAATAGATGTTTTTGATGGAGAGAAGCGGACATATATCTATAAAAGACCTAAGACAAAGAAGTGGCAGTTATATATCAAGACGGAAAATGAAGGAGTGATTCGAGAAAGTACTAAGCAAGAAGATCAAGAAGAGGCACTGATTTATGCGAGAGAACGATGGTATGAAATTCAAGGAAGGCAAAGGAGTGGTCTTAAAGTCAAAAGAGAGAAAAAGTTATTTGACTTTGCTGAAGAGTTTTTAGAAGAAGAAAGCAAGCGTATTAGTAGTGTTCCTAGAAAAGGAATTACAAAGGAAACCTTCCGCATTAAGCGGGTACATCTTCGTTGGTTACAAGAGTTTTTTGATGGTCGTAATCCCAAGTTAGAAAGTCTTGATAGGCGTTCTTTGTACAACTATGGAACATGGCGACAAAAGGATAGTTCTACCCCACCAAAGACCAATCACACTATCAATGCTGAGATCTCGACGATCAGATCACTGTTTACTTACCTCTATACAAATGAATGGATAGATCAAGTCCCTCCTATTAAGTCAATGAAGACTGAAGCACCCGAGGACTTAAGAAGGGATTATTTAACTCTTGCTGAATGGAAGTCGATGCTTCCTACTCTCAATGCCTATCGCAAAGATAAAACAACCACTTCTCGAATGATTTACAACAGAAATGTTGTGTACTGCGGGATAGTCATCATGATTAATTCTGCAATCAGGATCGGAGAATTAAAGCAATTAAAATGGTCAGACATAGAACATAACCCTCATCTGAAAGGAGAAGATCGTCAGATTCATCATCTAATCAATATCAGGGGTGAAACAACGAAGACTGGAAAACCTAGAAGAGTTAATTCACCAACTCAGGTTTGGTTTGATCGTTTGAGAGTCTTGTCTGGCATCCCAAAGGCAGGTAAAAATTTTCCTCATATTCCTAATGCCTATAAAGATCAATATGTTTTTTGTAAGGAACAGAGGGGAGATCAACCCTTTGGTCTGGGTACTTGGAATCGATGCTGGAAGGAGATTAAAGATCGAGTCATAGAAGCAGGTGGCGACTGGATGAATAAAAAGAACATTTCCTATTACAGTTTCCGCCACAGTGGTATTTCTTTTGCTGTTCAGAGAGGCGTAAACCATCTCAAACTTGCACGAAATGCTGGAACTGGATTGCGTTATATCGAGGCGTTCTACTACCACCATGAAGCAGAACTTTCTACAACAGACCTGAGTAAAGGTAGAACCTTCTTTGCTAAGAACACCGAGGTCTATGAACCTCTACTGGACTAATACCAATTCAACTAATTGTTCTTTATTCAGTTTGGATATTTTTTCTACACCAATCAGCATTGCCCTTAATTCTCTATTGGTCTTTTGCATCAGCAGTGACTTCTGATCGATAAATACTCCTTTCTTGAATATTGAAAGAAGAGTTGAGAAAGCATCAAGGATTGCTATTGAGGCGAGGATGCAAAACATCATTACTCGATCAGCATTAGTAGTTAAGTTCATTGGTTTTAGAAAATAATTTTGTGGGTTGTTAGGCAACTTCAGGGCACAATCCAATATCAAGGACTCTCTTTCTCTGCCAGTTTCTACATCGCTTAGTTAGATGCTCGCCTTGAGGGATAAGTCGCCGATGAAGCGGACAAGTCAAAAGAGTTACGCATGACTTATCGCAGGTGTATGTGAAGTGTTCGCATGTCATACAAATTGAACTACCTCTGGACTTCATAAGTTCTAAGTCAGTGAAGTAGTCCCACTCTTCAGGGTTCTCCAGAACCTCGACAGGTGATACGAATCTTGCTTTCCTTGACCATGCCATAGTCCTCCTCATGTAGAAGACAAAAAAAGGATCCTGCTCACTGGACCCTCCCTTTGCGTTTGTGATGGGGATTAAACTAATACAAACGTACTATATTTGTCTAGTAAGTCAAGTGCTTTGGTCTGGCGATGAGTTGTAACTATGTCTTTCTCCTTCGTAGAGAGATCCTTTGCTGATATTAGTTTCTTCATAGGAGACCACGATTGAATTTTTCAAAGCGGACGCAGGTGTTGACCATAAAGGTTGCAGGTTTTTGTAATTGAATGCTTTTTTCTGTTCTGCTGGATCAATTAGATCAAACGCTGCACAAGGTTTGATGTGATCGACATCCCAGTCTCCATAATTTTCCCAAGACATCCCCTCAGTGAATTGACTTTGAATGTACTCTTTTACCTTTACTGCATCGCAACCAAGAAGATCAAGCGTTGTTGAATCTTTTACTACATCAATTCTTTTCATTATTTTGTTTAATCTATTTCTGAGATTGTGCAGCAGTCTTCCTTCGGGTGTTGATCGAACTTGTTCTCGTTGTTTTTTAACTCTTTCCGGATTATCTTTTTGCCAATCAGACGATCGTTTCCTTATTTTTTCAGCATTTTCTTGATAGTAAACTTTCCATTGTTCTTGCATATGTTCTTTGTTTTCACTCCTCCACCTTTTACCTCTTTCTTTTGCTTTATTACTGCTGCTTTCATCTGATCGACATTGAAGGCATTGCCTCCTATTAGTTGCCTTTGCATCAACATGTCCATTTGTGCATTTATCGCCAGTGAAATAAAAGTCCCAATTATTTTCTTTTGCTTGTCTTAGTGTTCCAATACCTATCTTTATATTCCACTTCTTTTCTAATTTTTTAGTAAGTTTTTTTAAATAAACTAAGTTACTTTTAATTTCTTGTCTTTTTAAAAAGTCATGAGCACATTTTGGTGAACATGATCCGTAGCAACCTTCTTTCCCTTTTAAAACATCATTAATTGCAACACTGCTTTTGATATGTGGTTGACTACATTTACATATACAATTCCATTTTGCATGTTTTCCAGATCCTCCTTTCTCGGCAAGATTAACAACTTTTGAGAAACCAAATACAACACCAGTAAGATCCTTCATCCTTGATATGTATCCTTGCTTTGGAGTCGTATCTCTTGCAGCAAGCATCATTTTGCATTGATTCCCACAACTACCTACATAACCAGTTCTTTTTTTAAGTACGGCATTAATTGCACTACTACTTTTGATATGTGGTTGCCCGCACTTACAAATACAATTCCATTTTGCGTGTTTGCCTGATCCTCCTTTTTCCGCAAGGTCAATTACCTTTGAGAAACCAAATGAAACTCCAGATAGGTCTTTCAAATTACCCAAAAGTAAAATTTTTTATATTGGTCCATACAAACAATGTCAAGAAGTTCATTGTTAGTTTCTACTCAAGTACTGAATAATCGAGAGAAGAGTAATAGTGATGATTCCATAGGTCCAAATGTAACTACTATTTTGAGACGCTCTTGCCATCCAGTCTGGCAGACCATTGTTCTCAATGATGAATAGATAAAGGAATCCCAAGATTGCTATTGGGATGAATACTGCAAGGAAGAGAGTCATCAATCTTTTCCCTCTTTGCCGATATCAGAGGGATTCTCCTGATGGTCCAATAATTCTTGAGGTAACTCAAAAAATTGTAGTAATTCATTTTTATCCATCCATCCTGAATCTGTACCTGCTTCTATTGCTCTACTTAAATCGAGACATAAAATATTCTGACCCATATCAAAAATATTTAGTTCTTCTAATTGAGTAGATGTCAGATATTTCTCTAGAATTTCTTTCTTAAAGTAAAATTGAGTTCCTCTTTCAGGATAAATTTCCCATATCTTGTTTTTGTAAAACCAATAATTTTTCCTTTCCCAATCCTCGTACTTTTTTGCGTTATATAAATCTTCAGAGCAGGCGATTACCCAAGATTTACTAAAGATATTAAATATAAGATCACTATTAAATGCTTTTAAAAAATTTTCCTTTGAGTTAAACGCATGAAAGTCTAACTTTGGTCCAATACTCCATTCACTCTCTAACACTTCTGGATTCTCATTCTCATAATCATCGCTATATAAAATATCTTTCATCCATTCAACAAACTTTTCTGGCGAAGATACTGCGTCATATCTATCCAAAATAAAGTCATAAAATTCATCATCTTCACTGTCATCATCCTCCATTACCCATGCCAATCTTTTTAATGCTTTCCAAGTTGCATAAGTTTTTACAGTTGGATTGAAATTTTCTAATTCAGTTTCAAGAACATTTTGAATAGCATCTCTTTTGATTGGTTTTTTGATAGAAGAAAAAGATGATGGTCTCTTTGAGGTATCTTCTTCTTTCAAAGCAATCATTAAACCTGCACCGACAACTACAGCAGTCGATCCAATAACAACTTCTTTATTGACTTTCAGCAGAGATAAACCAGCAGCAGTCGCAGCACCAACTCCTAAAGCAATCGCAGTATTTCGGAGTTTCATTGGTCTTTCTCTTGATTCAAAACATCCAGAAGTGATTCTCCAGAACCTGCATGTCCTCCCGCCTGATCAATTTCAAGTACTGTCTCGACTGGATGACCACACCATCCAACATCAATAATTCTCTGATAGTGAGTTATGTGTCGCCATACTTTTGGATCAAGTCTCAAAATTGCGTCTTTCAGAGATTCACCATCATTAATCTCCTGATTAAAGTTAAAAGTACCCTCGGGTTGATCAAGATCCTCTTCGCTCTCATTCCAGCAAAAATCTTTTGTATCCTCATTTTTTGGCACAAATAAATCCACACTTTGATGATCAGGATCTTCACCGTCTAAACATGGTTTATGTGTATCCATTTGAACGATAATGGCAACTTGTAGATTCCCATATTCCCAGCGGCAATTGAAATTATGCTCTTCAAGAACATCAATGATTTTTCTTACTGCAGCAAGTTTTTCGTCATTATTTGCATCCTCTTTTGCTACGCCAAAATAAAGAGGCATTTCAAAACTCTTATCCGAATGCAGACTGTCTTCACCTTGCTCATGCCAGAAAACGAATGGTTTTCCAGCACCTTCTTCCCAGGCATCTGCTGATCCACAAGTTTTACAGCACCAAGCACCAGTATCTACATAAAAACCATGGTTTTTTTCTAGTTCATCAAATTCCTCACGAAGGTGATGCAGATTGACAGAAGCGATAAGAGATAAAGGAGTAGTTGGAGCGATAGGCATTTTATAGATTTATCTAATCCGACTAGTTCTTCTAACTTTATAGAGTTTGCTTATAAGTTCAACTAATCAATTGCTACTTGCATAAGAAAAGGACACTGCTGCTTCAGCGTCCTTGTGTCCTTTCCTCTGTTGCACAGAACTAATTTTTGTTGCGAGAGTTCTGCTTTTCCTTTTCTAATCAAATCCACAAAGGGTCAGCATCAGGAAAAATCCCTAATTCGCAAAAGGAGGTAAATTTTATATATGGCAAAATTAGTGGAATTGAGACGACTATTTTTTAAGTGATTTCACTTTCTAATTAGATCTATTAAGGTGATACATCAGACGCTTTCAAAGATCCAATCCTATGAACAGACTGCTCTCAGGTGAAAGATCTAAATGGATCTTTGTAATTGGACTAGTTGCTATTGGTGCAGGTTTTACAGCGAAGAATGTGATCTCATACCCAACTGAGTGCACTACTCCAGACATGGTCACGATGAGATGATTTACGGAGGAATTTGTAGAGTGGCAAACCCATCTTTATCAGGAGTAACGAGCGTTTTGATCAGTCAGATTCTTTTCGACAGACTTCCAAAGGAACAGAAAGCAACGTTTGAAAAATACAAGGATGCCTACAAAAAAGATTATTTGGGATTTGATGATGAAGATGGTAAATATTTTGAAGATTTAGCAAAAGATTTGGATGGAAAGCATGTCACTTTTGAGTTATTAGATCTTGAAGAATATGGTGTTCTCTATTAGTTGAGAAGGGATTGAAAATTTAATTAGTTGATTGGACGATCAATAACCCAAATATCTTCTTCTTTAGTGTCTCCATGAATCCACTCTTTAAACTCTTGATAAATTGCTAATTTATCTCCCCTATTGAGGGTCACTGATCTTTCTAAAACCTCTGTCAAAGAAGAACTAATTAGATCGTAAATATGCTCATTCTTTCTCATTAAATTGAAGACACCTGCTTTTGATGAGTTGACAAGAAAAGGGACAGCATTTGCCGACTGTCCCTAACTCTGGAATAAAGGACAATCCGCATTGCCCGATTTTCGTCTGAAGAATCTAAAAATAAGTTCTCTAAAACTGAGAGTCAGTTGAGGTAGTGCTTTCCTACAAATTCCAATGAAGAAGGGGGCGAGATTTTGGTCGCCCCCTTTGAGTTCAGCACTCATAATTCCAACTGAACTTTCCATCCGTACTAACCAACTTCGACCTACTGGAACGAAAGTGCTAGAACTCCTGAATTATTTTTAATTCTTCTAAGATTCAAATTCAATCGTTAGAAGTACCTGATTAGATCTGATGGCAAAAACTGAAAATGATCTTGATATTTACTATGCAGTTGGGAATGCCAATACCTCTAGGCAAGAAACTGAGATAGGAGAAATTATTAAAAAACGAAATTCACTTGGATGGAAATTAGTCTCTATCAGTACTGCTGTGGTTGATACGTCTAATCAATTTTCTAATTTGTATCTCTTTTGGGAAAAACAATATGAGTAAGGAAAACCCCTGAAATTAATCAGGGGTTGGGGTTGTTCCGACCATTGCAGAGACCGCACGAAAGGTGTTCTCTGTCCACTCAGGAGGTGTGAGATGCCTCCTTAGAGTCAATGCACATTTCCCCTTTTTAATAACTTCGAGAGTGCTTTGACTCTTGATTTATTTCTACTCCTACTTATTAAAAATATCTATGGTATTAACCACACTTAAGCAGCATCACTCATCTGATGTTCCATTAATTCCCAATCTTGAGTTAAGAGTTCATGCCAAGTTTCAATAGCAGATTCGAGATCAATTCTTCTTGTATTTTTTAATTTGGTTGGAGTGCCATCCTCAAGGCAATACCAGAGTTGTGTATACACTCTCGGAAATGCCATTTCGGATTTCTGATCACGAATAAAGAACATACAGAATTCTCTAGTAGGTGATACCAACCATCCTGTTGGCGTTGGGATTGCTTCTCTGATTGGTTGATTCATGCTTCTTTCCATAATTTCAAGGCATCAAAAAAGCACCCTTCCAAACGCGACCCTTGGATAGATGCTTTTTGGGTAGGACGGATTGTGTGAGGAGATGTCCTAGTACAGATATACTATTAAATCTTTAGTAGGTCGTCAAGCGTGTGAATCTTTCATCACCTCTGATAAGACAAACTGAATATATGAAACGTGAGGGGGGTATATGCGAACAAAAAGAAGGCAATTATGTTTTTAAGGATTATGAGATGTACAACAGATATGCAGACCTAAGAAAGAAATGCAAAAGAAAACCCGATTACGATTTTTGATAGTTAGATATTAAATAAGACAAAAGAAAACCCCCTGATGACCAAAAAAGGGGGTTCTCTAAATGTGTGAGGAGTTTTTATTGAAGAGAAAAAGTTGAACATTCCATCCCTTCAATTTTTCGAGAATTGGGATCTAAAGCACTTCTAATAGAGAAGTCCCAAACTCTGATCAGTGCCCACCGATTTGGTAAGAATCTAAAAGTAAGTTCTCTAAAACTGAAGTTCGGTTGAGGTAGTGCTTTCCTTTTCTGATTAAAGGTCGTCTTCGCTATTTCCGAATGGGTTGTATCTGATATCAAAAACCAATGTCACTGCAATGCTTAAAAGCAACAGTCCAAAGATGACTTGAGGTGGTGGAATTATCATCAGACCACTCTAAAAAAGGCACAAAAAAACCGCCCTGTTCTGTTGGGGCGGATTATTGCAGAGACCTGATGCAAGTGTTTCCTTGTTTCCACTGCGGAGAGTCTCTAACTCCTCACTTCCAAAACTTAAATGAGCATGCAAAAGATGAAACCCCTAAAAGGTGGGTTTATCGATTGGCACAGGCACTAAAAAAGCACCCTGCTCACTGAGTGGATGCTTTTTTGGTACAGAACTATTGTGTGAGGAGTTGTTCTGTATTCCCATTGTTATACAACTAAGACCAAGATGGCAAGAACAAAAATAATCTCTTCCATATTGGGAAATATAAGGAAATATTGATGTTCCAAAAAGGGTACAATAAGGGAACACTATATTGGTGCAAATTTAAATATTAAAAATTCTTGGTTACTAGGGTTTTAGTGTTTCAATAACACTGTTTGGTTGGTAAAATAATGACATAAGCAATTCAATAAGAAACACCATAGTTTCTGGAACAGATGAAAACACACGCCAAGTTCCAAAGAGAAAAACCACTTTTCAGAGACCGACCTGAATACAAATCCATTGGTTACGCTCGCCAAAGCACGAATAAACAGATCTCTATTGGTGCTCAAGTTGAAGAATTGAAGAAAGCAGGTTGTTTGGTCGTATTTCAGGAAACGGTATCAAGTGCAAATAAAGAGAGACCTCAATTTGAGGCAGCGTTAGAGATGCTTGAAGAAGGTGATGAACTTTGCCTGACAAAACTGGATAGAGGATTTCGCAACCAGAGACAGTGCATCAATACTCTCCACGATTTACAGGAAAGAGGAATTCATGTTCGCACTCTGGATGGATTGATAAACACGAGAGCACTTGGAAAGTTTGCTCCCATCGTTATTGGTCTTTTGTCTGGACTAGGTGAAGTGGAGCGTCAGATGGTCATAGAGAGAACTCAAGAGAGTATCAATCACAGAAGAGAGACAGGTGGAAATCTTGGAGGCAGACCAAAGACCAATAATGAAAAAGAGGCATTGGTTTTGCGGTTAAGAGAAGAAGGTTGCTCCTATCGCTCCATCAGGAAACAAACAGGACTTGCTCTATCCACCATTAGGAGAATTATTGTTGAGCAAGATGTGGTGATTGAGGTATGACGCTGCCCCCGCACTTCATTGATGAAAAGAACAAAGAAGTTGTATTCCATCTCAAAGGTGGTTATCCAGTCACGATGGCAATTCCTATATGGATGAAGTCATTTCCAGAGGGTTTTAGAGGTGTTACCTGTCGCTGTGAAGAAACCTTCTACAAGTTGAGAGCGAAAGTAAATGAAGATTGAAATACCTTTTTTTTGACCTCCAATGTATGTCTTTTTCAACCTTTAGACCGGTTTCTAAAAATAAAAATCCCCAGAATATAGTCGTCTAAAAGGTCTTTATGAAATAGGTCATATAGAATCCATAGAGTCAAAATATAGATTTGTATAAATAACTCTGTGAGTTTGCAAAGGTTTTTGTATCTAGTTTTTCTACCAACTAATTAAACAAACAACTGATAAGGCGAACGAAGTGAGCAATCCCGAAGGGATTCAATCAAAGAATTGTCTAAAGAATGTAGGTGTCCTTTCTAACTGTCGACATGTAAGAGCGTTGATTATAAGAGTCCTTTAAATCTCACCAGAACCTACATAAAAAAGATCCACATAGAACCTATTTAGAAACTATGGCGAAGTATCGACCCCAAAAACAGACCTTTTGTTGCCACTATAGGAAAGGTGAGACGAGTAAGATTATTCCCATTGAGCATCAGTTAATGGATGAAACGGGTAAGAGTAGAAGTGATGTTCATAAGGATGCAATCAAGTTCTACTTCAATGCCAGACAACAATCGAAACTACAATTGGTATGAGTATTAAACAAGTCAAATTGGGTGCTGTTTATTACCAGATGCTTTTGGAATTAAGCAAGCACGCAAAGAAGAAACCAGAGAATTTTTTAGGTGACTTAATAAGTACTGAATATGGGAAGAAGAAATGAAGGTGATCTCTGAAGAATATATCCGTCTTACGGAGGAGTATTCATGGAAACTAGATGTAGTTGCTTCAGCAATTCTTGAGGAAAAAACAAAGAAGCAATTAGTAGAAGGAGGTATCAATATCATGCTTGCGAATGCTCTTCATAATCTCTACATAGACAATGAAATAACTGAAGAAGGACTAGAGAGTGGTCTTGAAAGTCTTCCTGATTACTTAGCAGAAAAGGTTAGAGTAGATCTTCAGAAAGATTGCTAGAACTTAGTTGCTTCGGCAGAAACCATTCCCTTTGTATTGACTACCAGAGGGACAAGACGATCCACTCCCTCCTGCAGGAAAGAATTGTTTGTAGTCATTTGATTTGCAGAAACCATTGCCTTTGTACTGACTACCAGAGGGACAAGAAGACCCACTACCGCCAGCACGAAAGAATTGTTTATTGTCATTTGAACTGCAAAACCCATTCCCTTTATATTGACTACCTGAAGGACAAGAACTACCACTACCTCCTGCACGGAACATTTGTCCTGCAAGAACTCCACCGCCAATGCAACTGGTAAGAAGTATTAAATGAAGAATGTATTTTTTCACTTGATGATTTGAAGAGTGATTTCTATTTATACGCACTTTTCTAAAGTTGTGACCATTTTGTGATTACTTGTTGTATGCGAACCTTTTCTTTCAGTGTGTAATTAACTGCAATGACTGGAATGTGATCTTTCAGTTTTCTTCTCTGGTAGAAGTTGTGACTAAACTGAAAGGTGTTGTGACTAACTTGTGACTAAGAAAAGTCTTAAAAAGCACTGATATGAATGGAGTAATTTATATGTACGAAATAAGAATAAAGAATATTTGTATCAATGCTAATTATACAACTTAGCTCAAGACTACAGTTATACTAAAGCTTTTGAAGAGTATAGATTAAAGGGGTAACACTAAGGTAACAGTATTTCAAGACGTATTATCTTGCTAATAGAAGGGGGTATGGGGGACTCTCGATTTTCACTCCATACGTAATATGCTTTCAAACATTTTTGTCATAAATTGAGTAGCTATTAGACAACTGTTTCTATTAGTAGCTAAAAAAGAAGTCCACTTAGTTTTTATCTCTTGTCTATATCAGTCACCTCTCCTTGTCCTAAGAGTATCGTTGATGAACTAGGAATTAAAAACTGGCCAATCTGGACGTGTGATGCCAGCTCTTTTGATTGGACATATGACGATAAGGAGACTTGCTTATTGCTTGAGGGTGAGGTCACAGTTACTCCTGAAGGAGGAGATCCTGTGATGTTTGGTGCAGGTGATTTAGTTGTC
This sequence comes from uncultured Prochlorococcus sp., assembly GCA_902629395.1. GTDB lineage: Bacteria > Cyanobacteriota > Cyanobacteriia > PCC-6307 > Cyanobiaceae > Prochlorococcus_B. The sequence continues at coordinate 602 of CACOQT010000006.1, read as the reverse complement.
TTCCCCGCAGGTATGGACTGTCGATGGGATGTTCATAAAGCAGTCCGTAAACATTATCGTTTTGGTGATTGATCGATCTGTTTAAAAGTTAGATGAATAACCTCCCCTTTTATGTCTTAAGCCGAGTAATCCTTTTTTGTGTTGTTGGCGTGGTTATTAGGCAGATGCTGGTTGTTTCTGGGATTCTTTGAATCTTTCAAGGTTTGTAGAAAACCAAACAATCTAGTGTCATCTAGAAATATTCATTCAAATTTTTATGTTGCTCAAGCTTGCGAGAACCAGTTGAAGTTATGTCGTAGGTGATCTGCTTATCACCCTCTGAACCTTTGTATTTAATCTGATCAGGCGAAGCAATTGTTTGCCATTGATAGCGGTTTGTCGGACTCATGCTATCGGAGTAATAAGAATATTTTGGTAAACCTTTTAGGATGATTCTGGTAAGCATCTCCCAGTTCTTTATCTCAGAATACTCAGCCATAACAACAAGTCTTTCGAAGGCTGCTTGGCTGATCTTCACGCAAAGAGGTCTACGTGTAACTCTTACTCCTTCTCTCCCGTCTTCTCTGATTGTCTTCTTGAAATCTCTTGAGCCGTCTTTCCTT
>CACOQT010000005.1 GCA_902629395.1 uncultured Prochlorococcus sp. | reverse complement strand
CTTTATATTTTTCCAGGTATGTAAAGATGGAGTCGCTGTACCTAATATTACTTTAGCTCCTAATTTTTTTGCCCTGTGAATTGCCAAATCTCTTGCGTGATAACAAGGCATCGGTGATTCTTGTTTATAGGAATTATCATGTTCTTCATCCAGAACGATTAATCCCAGACTAGATAATGGCAGAAAAATAGCGGACCGAGTGCCAATAAAAACACTTGGTGTTGAAGTTTCTAAAGATCTCTTCCATATATCAATTTTTTCTTTAGAAGAACAATTGCTGTGGTATTCAAAAACATTCCTTCCAAATCTCCTCCGAAAGCGGTCAACTAATTGTGGTACTAATCCAATTTCAGGTGTAAGTATGAGACAATGTCTACTCGCAGACAACTCAAGAGCTGCAATTTGTAGGTACACCTCGGTCTTACCAGAACCAGTAACACCCCAAAGCAAAAGAGCCGAACCACTTTGTAAAGCCTCATATTTTTTTATTGCCAATTTTTGTTCTAATGTTAGAGCTTGTGGATCCTCAAGCTCTAGTAGCTTTTTTTTATGGGTTTTTTCATGTACAAATGAATCAACAGTAGGATGACGCTTTTCTCTCTCTCCACAACCACTCGAGACAAAGTTTCTAATCAATACAGATGAAAATCCCTCAGCCTCCAAATCTTTTTGCCATTTTCCTCCTCCATTTAGTAGAAGATTTTTCTTTAGCTCAACCTGCCGAGTAGATATCTTTCCCTTATGTTTACTGGTAGACAATTTTACCCACCAAAGTTTTTTATGACTATCCGATAGTTTCGATCTTCCCAACCAACCGGGTGGCAAAGCGGTCTTGAGCATCTGAAAATCACTGACAAATAATTCATGAGAAATTTCTTCGAGCCATTCTCGCCATTCTTTTTTGATAGCTTCTTTTTGAACCAATGCTTCCACATTATTCAATGAAATATTATTTAGATTTTCTTTTGAACTCGTTATTAATTTGTTCTTTTTTTTAACTACCAACCCTTGCATAGGTCGTCCTTTCAGTCGCACTGTCACAACATCGCCTAAATCAATATCTAAATTATTTCCGTCTTGATAAGAAAAACATCGTCCTTCGCGACCTACATGTAACCAAATATCGAATATGAAAGGGTTCATATCATTTCTTAATACTTGCCGACTTCAGAAATTTTTTCTACCATTGGATTGTTAACAGTTTTAAAGCTGTTGTGGAAGTTGCAAAATTCCACCCAGAGGGAAGACTAGAAGCTTTATCAAGAATAGGAAAAATCCCATTCTTAGAGAAGCCGGTCTGAGAAATCCCCTGACACTCTTGCTCACACAATTTCCATCTCAAAACTAAAAAACCTGCATAATTTCAAGTCCATGTTGATTTCGTGTGATTTTTCGCAAGATTTATCACGTTTAAGGACAATCTCAAATTAAAGTGGTTTTGTTGAATTTTACAAATTAAATAGTTTTTCCTGAAATATTATCTCTAGGAGATTCCGACCATTTTTTCGGGTACATACCTGAGCTCTTCAACAGATCACAAAACTATAGGAAAAATCATGTTAAAGGAAAAAAGAAAATTTACAAATATTTCTGTTAGTCAAGGAGCCAAAAACAATCCCAAAAAAATTAAAAAAACAGCCGCAAATGTAAACGTGACAAAAGAAACCCAAACTCTTTCTCAAGATTCATCAAATGATCTAAAAATAGATCTTGATTTAGAAGCGGACAAATTAATAGCTGAGGCTGATAACGTAGCCGAATCCGATATCGATCTGGATGACGATGACGACAATGATTCTGTTCTATCGAGTGCTCAAGAGGCCGCAGCTAAAGCATTAGCGAGTATAAAAATAGGGCCAAAGGGGGTCTACACAGAAGACTCAATTAGAGTTTATCTTCAAGAAATTGGTCGCATAAGACTTCTTAGGCCAGACGAAGAAATTGAATTAGCCAGAAAGATAGCTGATCTTCTTCAATTAGAAGAAGAAGCTGCCCAATTTGAGAGTGAAAATGGACATTTCCCATCGGTGAAAGAATGGGCTGTTCTCGCGGAAATGCCATTAACTCGCTTTCGCAGGCGATTAATGCTTGGTAGAAGAGCAAAAGAAAAAATGGTGCAATCGAATCTACGATTAGTTGTTTCAATTGCAAAAAAATATATGAATAGAGGATTATCTTTTCAAGATCTCATTCAAGAAGGAAGTCTTGGTCTTATCCGTGCAGCGGAAAAATTTGATCATGAGAAAGGATATAAATTTTCAACGTACGCTACCTGGTGGATTAGACAGGCTATTACTAGAGCAATTGCAGATCAAAGCAGAACAATTCGTTTGCCTGTCCATCTTTATGAAACAATTTCACGTATTAAGAAAACCACAAAAGTTTTAAGTCAAGAGTTTGGAAGGAAGCCAACTGAAGAAGAAATCGCAGAAAGTATGGAAATGACAATTGAGAAGCTTAGATTTATCGCCAAAAGTGCTCAACTCCCAATTTCTCTAGAAACACCAATTGGTAAAGAAGAAGACTCAAGATTAGGTGATTTTATTGAAGCAGATATCGAAAATCCTGAGCAGGATGTTGCAAAGACCCTGCTAAGAGAGGACCTGGAAGGTGTCCTAGCAACATTAAGTCCCAGGGAGAGGGATGTTCTTAGACTTCGATATGGCTTAGACGATGGGAGGATGAAAACACTTGAAGAAATTGGTCAGATTTTCGATGTCACCAGGGAGAGGATTAGACAAATAGAAGCTAAGGCTCTCAGAAAACTCCGTCACCCAAATAGAAACGGAGTCCTTAAAGAATACATAAAGCTTAATTAAAACCAGATCCCATTCTTTGCTGCTCCAAAAGATTAAGGCAAATATAGTTAGGTTCATATACTCGTTTCATATCAACCTTATTAAATTATTTTCAAAGAATTTTAATTTGGTAAGGTTGACTGCTTAAGGTAAAGAAATAGAAAATATTTGCTAATGACATTAGACCAACTGCGCATCGCCTCCCGCCGAAGCCAGCTGGCCATGGTTCAGACGAACTGGGTTCGAGATGAACTTCAAAAAGCCCATCCTGATCTTACTATTACCATTGAGGCAATGGCTACACAGGGTGACAAAATACTTGATGTAGCGTTAGCAAAAATAGGAGATAAAGGTCTTTTCACTAAAGAACTTGAAGCTCAAATGCTTGTTGGTCATGCCGAAATTGCGGTCCACTCATTGAAAGATTTACCTACCAATCTTCCAGAGGGATTAATTCTTGGCTGCATAACTGAAAGGGAGGATCCTTCAGACGCGTTAGTCGTTAATGAAAAAAATCGAATTCACAAACTAGAGACCCTGCCAGAGGGTTCTGTGGTAGGAACAAGCTCCTTAAGAAGGCTTGCTCAATTGCGATACCATTATCCACACCTTGTTTTCAAAGATGTACGCGGAAATGTCATAACACGATTAGAAAAGCTTGACTCAGAAGAATATGACTGTCTAATTTTGGCAGCTGCTGGATTGCAGAGGCTTGGTTTTGCTAATCGAATACATCAGTTGATTCCAACAGAAATCTCACTTCATGCTGTGGGACAGGGAGCTCTTGGTATTGAATGTGTAAGTGGTAAGCAAGAGATACTAGATATTTTAAAAACACTTGAACATGAATCAACATCAAAAAGATGTTTAGCAGAGAGGTCTTTCCTCAGAGAACTGGAAGGTGGATGTCAAGTTCCGATAGGCGTTAGAAGTGAAATTAACAACGATGAATTAATTCTCGAAGGAATGGTCGCCAGTTTAGATGGTAAAAGATTAATTAGAGATATAAAAAAAGGATCGGCAAGCTCTGCGGAGCAAATAGGAATAGACTTAGCTAATGAATTAAAAAAACGAGGTGCAGGAGCCATTTTAGAAGAGATTTTCAAGTCCGCAAGAGCCTAAACCACTCAAGCAGTCTAATTAATTAAATTAGGATCTATCTCAGATAAGTAACGCTTCTCACAGGATTTGATAATCTCAACTGCTTTTTCAACACCAAAGAATCCATTTACGGAACAAGTGCCTGGTTTTTTTAGATCTTTATAATGCTCCCAATAATAAGTTGTTTCCTTAATCCAATGCTTCCCTAATTGTTCAAAGCTTTTTATGTGATCTAGCCTCTTATCATCGGCTATTACGCCAATAACTTTATCGTCAACTTCACCTCCATCATCAAAGGTCATAATTCCTATAATTCTTGCTTCAACAATTGAACCTGGTACTAAAGGCTCTGTAACATTAACAATTTCGATATCTAAGGGATCGCCGTCTTCATCCCATGTACGTGGAAGACATCCATAAGCGAAAGGGTAGGCGAGCGAAGAAAATCCAACTCGATCAAGCTTTAAATGCCCCGTTTCTGTAATAAGCTCATATTTATTTATTGTATTTGAATTCAACTCAACGATTGTGTTAACTCTATATTCAGATTCATTGGCAAACGCAGGTAAGACATGAAGCAGATTAGGCATTGTTCTGCTAGGTGCTCGGTCAAGGTTAGCCATAGTATTTTTTTATGTTCTTACATGGTAAATCAACGCAGTAAATGCAAATGAAGTTCTTGCAAATAATTTAGAAAAATTTCAACAAAAAATATGCTTTGATAAATTTTTTTTCTAATGTATGTTTATTTTAATCAGATATCCTGGAAAGCTTTTCAAGTTTAATGTCTAAGTATTCAAGAAAATAATTTGGTGATAATGTCGACCCAGAAACTTTCTTTACAAGTTCCTCGGAATCTAAACTTCTCCCATAGTGATGAACATTTTTGCGAAGCCAACCCAATATTTTGCTGATTTCATTAGCTTCAATAATTTTTTCAATTTTCCCTAAATCTTCTTCAAGAGTTTTTGTTAATTGAGCACTAATAAGATGACCAAGCAAATAAGAAGGGAAATAACCAAACATCCCCTCACTCCAGTGAACATCTTGCAAACACCCTTCAGTATCATTTTCTGGCGAAACACCAAGGAGGTTAAAATACCTTTTATTCCACTCATTAGGCAGATCTTCGACAGAGAGTCCTCTCTCTAGAAGATCTATTTCCAAGTCAGTTCTAATCATTATGTGCAAGCCATAACTTAGTTCATCAGCCTCAACTCGATTCAACCCGGGAGTAAATGGATTTAGATTAATCCATAAATCATTTCCAGAGTGAATAGGAGCTCCTGCATTTTCAAAATGATGCCAAAAAGACTTTGCAAATGAAAGGCTCCTTGCAATTCTATTTTCCCAAAATAGAGATTGACTTTCATGAACAGCCATAGAAGTTGCTTGACCTAATGGCCATGCAAACCATTGGTGACTTTCAGAAGGCAAGCCTTGTTCATAAAGAGAATGTCCCCACTCATGTGCGGTAGCCAACAAGCAAGAAAGTGGCTGACCCTTAACTATTCGAGTAGTAATTCGATAATCATCAGGACCTAAAGTTATTGAGAATGGATGAGGAGACTTGGCTATGGCTGTATTAGAAGGATCCCTAGACCAATCATTTAGAAGTATTTTACATAGCTTTTCTTGATCGCTATTTGGTAAATCCCATTCTCTACTCTTTTTGTTTGGTATGGTTGCAGTCTTCTGAATCAATTCTGGCAACCTTTTTTTTAAAGGTTTAAATAGTTCGCTAACGCGATTAATCGTTAAGTTCGGTTCAAAAGGCTGGGCAAGTGTCTCCCAGCAACTTCTTTCCTCACAGAGCTGATTGGATTGTTCTGTTCGTAGTGAAATTAATTTCTTGAGAGCTGGAGAAAATCTTTTGAAATCATTATTTTTTCTAGCTTCCTGCCAGCACATATAACCTTCAGACTTTGCTGTTGCAAGCTCAACAACCAATTTAGGATCCAATCTTTTTTGTCTATTAAAATCTTGCTCAAGTAACTCAATATTTTTGAACCTATCTGTAATAAGTTCTGATTCAAATTCGTCTTTCTCTTTTAAATTTTGAAGTTCAGATTTGGCTTCTTTTATTAAAATTTCGAATTGTTCAGAACTTTGTCTTGAATGAAGTTGCTTAGCTAAAAGACTTAATTGCTCTCCTCTCCAAGTGGAACCAGCAATAGGCATAGATGTATTTTGATCCCAATAGAGAGTACTTTGTATAGATCCCAATAACTGCGTATCTTTTAGGTAATCACCCAAAAGCTGCCAAGCAGACTTTGACAACGTATTCAATTTGATATTTATATGATTCTAATATCAAGCTTATGAAAATAGATCCGTATTTGATCAATTTAAAATAATTTAAATCATAAGTTCTCAAATAAATTATTCATAAAAAAAAACTTATGTCTTTTTTTACTATTAGATCAAGAATACTCTAACTTAATATAGAACTAATAAACCTGTTAGTATTTAATACATACAGGTCAAACAGTTTATTTGCAATGGAACAAGTTATATCAACTTTAGATTTTGAAACGAAGGGCCAAGGTTTTACTGATATTACAAAAGATATTAATGATTGGATCCAATATAAAAAATTTCAAAAAGGCATACTTCTTATTTTTTTAAAGCATACAAGCTGTAGTTTAATTATCAATGAAAATGCAGATATTAATGTTCTAAAAGACTTGGCAGCATACATGAAAGCTATTGTCCCAGAGGAGGGATTTTATACTAATGACAGAAGTAGAAGAAGAACAGAATATCTTCACTCACAAGAAGGGTTAGACGACATGCCTGCTCATATTAGAACAATGCTTACTTCAAATAATTTAAGCTTCAGTGTTGTTAATAGTGAATTAAAAATAGGCTTATGGCAAGGAATTTATATATGGGAGCATAGGACATCAAATAAATCAAGGTCATTACAATTGCATGCAATTGGAGAATTTGATTTAAATTACAATTAAATATAAAAACCTCATGACTTTCTTATTAGAAAAAGATCAAATAGATTTTTTTATCGAAAAAAATCCTTATTGGGTAATCGATAATAACGCGATAAAGAGAGAATTTAAATTTGATAATTTCATTGATGCCTTTGGCTTTATAACCAAGGTCGCTCTTTTAGCAGAAAAAATGGATCATCATCCTGATTGGCAAAATACATATAATCAAGTTAAAATCAAACTAACTACCCATGACAAGGGTGGAATTACCACAAACGATATCAAACTTGCCAAGTCTATTGATAAACTAATCAATACTTGAAGTATTATAACCAATTTCTATTGAAATGAAAACAAAAGATTCGAATGTTAGAGAAAATATAGTTCGCAAAACAAATATTCCTATTACAATTATATCAGGTTTTTTAGGCTCAGGAAAAACCACTTTATTAAATCATATCCTTACTAATCAGAAAGATATAAAGACAGCTGTATTAGTTAACGAATTTGGTGAAATAGGAATTGATAATGAATTAATAATTAAGACTGAAGAAGATATGATAGAGCTGAATAATGGATGTATTTGTTGTTCTATTAATGGTGAATTAGTAGAAGCAATAGAAAAATTAATCAATGTCAACAAGATGTTAGATTACATTATTATTGAAACCACAGGATTAGCCGATCCTCTTCCTGTTGCAATGACATTGCTTGGAAGTGAGCTAAGAGATCAAACAAGATTAGACTCTATTATAACTTTAATTGATGCTGAGAACTTTAATGAGGTTGCTTTAGAAAGTTCAATAGGTAGATCTCAAGTTATATATGGTGATATTTTACTTCTTAACAAATGTGATTTAGTAAGCAATAAAAAAATAGAAGAAACGATCTCAAAGTTAAAAGAAATAAAAAATGATTTGAGAATTTTAAAAAGTGTTAAAGGGAATATTCCTCTTAATCTATTATTAAGCGTAGGTCTATTCGAAACAGATCTAATAAATGATAAAGTATCCGATCACAAGCACTCTCATGAACATGAACATGAACATGAACATGAACATGAACATGAACATGAACATGTTCACTCAGAGGAAAATAATAAAATTGAAGATTTTCTTTCTGTTTCTTTTCAAAGCAAAAAACCTTTCTCTCTTAGAAAGTTCCAATATTTTTTAGATAATCAATTAAAAAGTACTGTATTCAGAGGAAAGGGTATTCTTTGGTTCAGTGAAAGTGAAAGAAGACATATCTTTCATCTTGCTGGTAAAAGAATTTCTATTGAAGACAGTGAGTGGGGTAAAGAAAGAAATAATCAACTTGTCTTAATTGGAAAAGATTTAGATAAAGAAAAAATACTTACTCAATTAAATGCATGTATTGATTAATCTATAAATAATAACAACTTTTTATAATAAATTGAAAAATCTTGAATCCACATCAAAAGCGTTCAAAAATGAAAAAATTTATTATTTGATCAATAATTTTATGAAATTGAATAATAGTCGACACATATTGAAATTCCTTGTAATACTATTATCGTTTTTTATTTTATGGCCCATATTTAGTCTATTAGTAGAGGGTGTATATGGTATACAAAAAGGTTCGATTTATTTGACTATAAGTAATCTTAATGAAATAAAAGGAACAATTGTATTATTATTTTTTTCTTTAACCCTAGGAGGATTTTTAGGGACAGCAAATGGTTGGATATTAGCTAATTGCACTTTCAAAGGGATTAAAATACTTAGAGTTTGCCAGCTAATTCCTTTCGCAACTCCAGCTTATCTTTTAGCAGCAACATTCATTGACCTTGGCAGCATCAATTCCATAAGAATTACCGGTATGTTCTGGGGTGTAATAATAATGGCATTTACAACCTACCCATATGTATTTCTACTAAGTTCAGAAAGCTTTCACATAGTGGGTAGAAAACAAATTGAGGCATCTAGAACTCTTGGTATAGGACCTTGGCAAAGTTTTTTCAGATTATCACTGCCATTGGCAATACCCTCAATTACTGCCGGGTTGGCACTAATGGCGATGGAGATCATCAATGAACTAGGTGCTGTTCAACTGTTAAATATTCCAAGTATTTCAGCAGGGATTCTTGAAACCTGGGTGGAGGAAGGAGAGCCTTCAGGTGCCATTGCTTTAGCTTTATTCGCTCTAATTTTAGTTTTTCTATTAGTTGCACTTGAACGCAAATCAAGAGAAAGAAGTAAACGATGGACTGATGGAATAAGTAGTACAGGGTCATTAAAATTGGAATTAAAAGGTGCAAATTTATTCCTCGCTCAATTAGTGATACTTATTCCTCCAACCTTTACATTAGGTATTCCAATTACATGGGCAATAATAAATTTTGATCAAATTAACCAAGGATTCAATTCTGATTTAATTGGCCTAACTATTAGAAGCTTTTGTTTAGGCTTTGTTGTTTCATTAATAACGATATTTATATCATTGATTTTATCAATTTCTAAGAGATGGCAAAATCATCAAATTCTCAATATTTTAACCTTTTTGTCCAGCATTGGGTATGCAATACCTGGGTCAGTTTTAGCCCTTGCTCTTCTTTCATTCAAAGGAAGTGTATGGCAAGTAAACATATTAAGCTTATTAATATGGGGATATAGCATTCGATTCCTAGCTGTTTCAAAAGGGGGTTTGGATGCTGGCTTTGAGAGAATCTCGCCTAATATAGATAATGCAGCCATAAGTCTCGGTAGAAACTGGCAGGAAGTCCTTTTCAAAATACATTTACCACTTCTTAGAGGTCCAATATTGGCAGGGGCTCTTCTAGTGTTTGTTGACACAATAAAAGAATTACCTCTTACTTTTATACTGAGACCATTCGATTTTGATACGCTCTCAGTACGAATATTTCAATATGCAGGAGATGAACGAGTAGCCGAATCTATATTACCTTCGTTAATAATAATTTGTCTGGGATTAATAGCCTCTCTAGCGTTGATACCAAGCTTAAACAATAGTAAAAACTAACATTAGAATTTAAACTTAAATATTTTTTTAAATGGATAAATAAAAGCTGCTAATATATCAGAGATTGTAGAAACAAGACGATAGGAAAGCAATGAAGCCAATAGTGGTGCTTCTGGCAAATGTGGACTAAGATTAAATAAAATTACAGATTCAAATACACCTAAACCTCCAGGAGCTGCAGGTACTATAAGACCAATTATCCATGCCAAGCAAAAGGAGGATATTAATTTACTTTGAGGAATCAATGATCCAATAGAAAATGCATTTATGCAAAATAAAAACCCCAAAAAGCGAATGAAAATAAATATGGTCTCTACTAACAGTGGCCTGTAAGGATAACTCATTCTTGTTGAAATATTATTTGTTCTTTGAAATTTTTTACTAGCTTTTAGATTATTTTTATTAGTAAAAATATTCGCCTTCATAGCCTTTAATCTTATGATTAAAAATTTTCTAAATACTGGAAGTAAAATCAAAGTTGATGACCAGCAAAATAGTAAATAAGTTATATGAAAATTTCCAAAAGGTATATATAATATCGCTGCAACCAGCATTAACAACGGTTCTAATACAATTGATTCAATTGACTTTTCAGTTGAAAATTCTAAACGCAAGGCGTTATACCTAGATACAAAATGCCATATTCCACCTGGTAAATACTTATATATATTCGTAGATATAAATAATTTTGGTATATTTAATTTATTACTATCGCAACCAATATTTTTACTGAGTAGCTTCCATGCATAGGCATTTACAATTATGCTTAGAAAGCTAAATATAAGACCTCCTAGCAACCATAGTATCCCTTGAATAGTAATTGTCTGATTAGATAAGGCATCAAAATTTCGATATATTGAATTTCCTAAAAATGCAAAGGAAATTAATGTTATTAAAAATTTTATATTAACTTTAGATATAAGTCCCAACAAAAAAAAGATTCTTTTACTTTGAGTTTTTTTTAAATTAATCATCAATTTGACCAATCATCTGATCCATACAAATCCGATAATTCCATATACAACTTTTGACGTATCTCCTCTATAGGAATACCTGTATTTAACGTTATCCGAGTCAAATCTTTATGATCAAATTTAAATGAAATCTTACCATTAGGTCTCATTATCTGTTTAACATTTACTTCTCCAAGTTTAGTTTTATGAGTTACTGTTCTTCTTGGAAGTATCCAACGACTAATTATATTTTCTCTTATTCCAATTGTTGTACTAAAGTTGAGCCAAACATCCCTAAGAGAATTTTTATGTTTTGGGAAGACGATAGCTTTTATACATAAACCTTTTCTATTTTTTTTCATATCAACTGAATAACTTACGACATCGATCGCTCCTGCTGATCTTAACCTTTCGATTAAGAGTGCTATATCTTCAGGGGTAGAATCATCGATCCATGCTTCTTGACAAATTATAGTCTCACGAACAAGTTTATTATTATTTTCTTTACAATCTTCATCACTATCTAATAGTAATGCTCGTACAAAGTTTGGTCTAGAAATATTTTTCAGGCCTAAGCCAATACCAATCTTTTTAATATTAATATTCTTTGGTTGACCAAACTTATCTACAAAAGCTGCTATCAATGCTATGCCAGTAGGCGTAGTTATTTCACCAAAATATTCGTCTTCAATTGCAATCAAAGAAATTTTATTTTGCTTCGCTATCTCTAACACTGTCGGCACTGGAACAGGAATAACACCATGAAAAGTTGATACAACTCCTTTTCCTGCGGGTGGATTTGAAAAATAAATCTTACTCGGCTTTAAAAAATCAATTGCTGAACAAACATTAACAATATCAACTACGGATTCAATTGAGCCTATTTCATGAAAACGCACATCTGAAATATCTTTTCCATGAACAACTGATTCCGCCTCCGCAAGAATTTCAAAAACCTCTATGGACTTTTCTTTTATATGATCATTCAAACTTGATTCAAGAAGAAAGTTTTTAACTTCATTAAAGCTTCTAGATAATTTTCTATCTTCAATTTCGCTTTTAGAACATACAATTCCTTTTATTCCCTCACTATTTGACTCTCTAAATTCCAAATCATGATTTTTATTAATATTTAATTTTGCCAAATTATCTAGGAAAATATATTTAGGTACACCCAAGTCGAATAATGCTGATGCCAGCATGTCACCAGATATCCCAAGAACACAATCAATAAAGATAGATTTCATTTAAGATTCATTCTAAAATGATTGTTTAGTGTAAATACATTTTATTTGTATTTTAAAATAAAATTAGTGTTTATTTTTTATTTTTTTTGTACTCTTATTATTTATTTTTTTCTGTGAAATTGGTGCTATTATTTTAAAATCTTCAACCAAAAGTTGACTCCCAACACGACGGGCATCAACACTAACAAAATGCTTTAAGTAATTGATAGGTATTTCTCCATTTAAGTTAATCTTAAAAGGTAATGCTTTTTTTTGCTGATTTCTTGGCTTTTGACGAATTTTGATAACTATCTCCTTTTCTTCTGGCTTACTAAAAATCAATTCTCCCCTTATTGAGAAATAATCATCGCCTTCCAATAAAGAATCAAGATCAACTTTTAAACTTGATACCTCATTAAACTCTTCTTTCTGCACAGGATCTTTCTTCAAAGTACTTGGTTCCCATATACCTGTGATTTGCAAATGAAGATTTTGATTATTCCTACATCTCGGATACACAACCCAGAGATGAGGTTTTTCGAGAGACACATGCTTACGTATCAAAGTTATGACTCTTCCAAGTAAGACTGAATCTATTTCATTACCTTTAGAATCAATTAGGACTCCACGATTTAAGTTGTCATCATCTTGAGGCTTGTAAATACCTCTGACTATTCCAATTGCTCTGTATTGCAAAGGATCAGTAACCGATGGGATCGGATGATTATGCATCTATTAAATAAATACTCCTTTTGTAAACGATCTTAAATTTAACAAAATCTTTTAAAGAGTATTTGTGAATTTATTCAATTGGGACATTTGCATCAACTGACTGGTCAAATGCCTTGAGAGCTTCGTCTAGTGCGTCTGATGGAGTTGTGGCATTATTCATTGTCTCAGCTCGTTTAAGACGATCCATCAAGTCAAATGGATCTATTGGTAAACCTTTCTCAATTTGATCCCCAGTATCAAAAGTTCTATATATGTCTTTTTTCTCATCAGTTGAATATTTCTTTGCCTCAGAAACTCTTGTTATTCTTGAAATAGAAATAACTTGCCCGCTCGTAATCAGAATTGGAATCAAACACATAAGCAACAAAAAATGATTATTGATAAAGCGTGTAATTTGGTTCAAAGCTAAACTTTCAGCTAAATTTGCATAATAATAACTAAAGCAATAAAAATCTAAAGCCTTGCTTGTTGCAACATGGAATGTCAATTCTATCCGCTCAAGGATAGATCATGTCAAAGAATGGCTCATGACCAACAATGTTGACATACTTTGCTTACAAGAAACAAAAACAGAAGATCAGTTTTTTCCAGTTGAAGTATTTTCAAAACTTGGATATAACATTTGTATCTCTGGGCAAAAGTCCTACAATGGAGTAGCAATAATTAGTCGATTTCCAATCAATGACATAGAGATTGGTTTTGATCAAGTTATCAAAGAATCCACAAATTTATCTGCATTAAGCGATCAAAAAAGAATAATTAGTGCTGAAATAAACGAATTAAGGATCATAAATGTATATGTTCCAAATGGATCTTCTATAAATTCAGACAAGTTTATTTATAAACAAAAATGGATAGAATGCTTGAAGACTCACTTGCAAAAAATCCATTTAGACCATACATCTATTTGTCTGCTTGGAGATTTTAATATTGCACCAGAAGATAGAGATATTCATACACCAAGCAAATACATTGAATCGATTATGGCTTCTTCTACAGAAAGAGAATTACTTAAAGATGCTCTTGGAGGCAAATTGGAGGATGTTTTTAGGATTTTTGAGCCTGGAGAGCAAAATTGGTCATGGTGGGATTATCGCCACTCAGCCTGGGAAAGGGATAAAGGTTGGAGAATTGATCATATTTACTTGACAGAGGATGTTCTTCGCTGTGCCAACAGTTGCTGGATCGACAAAGAGCCAAGATCTAGAGAGAAACCTAGTGACCACGCTCCTGTTGTTGTCGATATTAACTGGCCTCCATCAGACATTGAAAATGAATTTTTCTTTTAAAAAATGAAGTTTTTTCTATTTTCAAATCATCACAGAATTAACAAATCAAATATTTACAATTATCCAAAGAAGATTGAATTTAAAGGGTATCGTCTCCAATAAAGCCTTTCTGCTACTTGATTTTATGATTAAATCAAATCGGAAAGTTCGACATTTTGAAGATTAAAAAAAATAACCAGATGCTGAACAGATTCAAAAATTTAGACGAATTAGTCACTTTTAGGCCATTATGACTGACTGTGTTTATGAGCTCATTCGCTGAGGTGCTGTGACAGACGCGTTGAACACAAAAAGATCCGAAGAGATTTTTGGTGCCGCCAAAAATTTAATGCCTGGTGGAGTCAGTTCTCCTGTAAGAGCCTTCAAATCTGTTGAAGGGCATCCCATTGTCTTTGATCGAGTAAAGGGGCCTTATGCTTGGGATGTTGATGGAAACAGATACATCGATTATGTGGGCAGCTGGGGACCTGCAATTTGTGGTCATGCACACCCAGAGGTAATTGCTGCACTTCAAGAGACACTCGAAAAAGGCACAAGCTTTGGAGCACCGTGCTTACTTGAGAATAAGCTTGCTGAAATGGTTATAGACGCCGTTCCAAGCGTTGAAATGGTCCGTTTTGTTAACAGCGGCACAGAGGCTTGCATGGCTGTTCTTCGTTTAATGAGAGCCTTCACAGGTAGGGATAAAGTTATTAAGTTCGAGGGTTGCTATCACGGGCATGCGGATATGTTTTTGGTGAAAGCAGGTTCAGGAGTAGCAACACTCGGTCTTCCTGACTCACCAGGTGTTCCAAGAAGTACAACTGCAAATACTCTCACTGCTCCCTATAACGACCTTGAGGCAGTAAAAGAGCTTTTTGCAGAAAACCCAGATGCGATTTCAGGAGTCATTCTAGAGCCTGTTGTTGGGAATGCAGGTTTCATTACTCCTGAACCAGGTTTCTTAGAGGGATTAAGAGAAGTAACACAGGAGAACGGTGCTCTTCTCGTTTTTGATGAAGTGATGACTGGTTTCCGAATCAGCTATGGAGGTGCTCAAGAGCGTTTTGGAGTAACTCCTGATTTGACAACTATGGGTAAGGTGATTGGTGGAGGTCTTCCAGTCGGGGCTTATGGAGGCCGTAGAGAAATCATGGCAATGGTTTCGCCCTCTGGCCCTATGTATCAAGCAGGCACATTAAGCGGCAATCCACTGGCAATGACAGCTGGAATAAAAACACTCGAACTTCTTAAACAAGAAGGTAGCTATGAGAAATTGGAAGCTCTCACAAAAAAGCTTGTAGATGGTGTTATTAACGCAGCCAAAGAGTCAAATATTGCTATTCATGGTCAGAGCATTAGCGCCATGTTTGGTTTTTATCTTTGTGAAGGGCCAGTTAGGAATTTTGAGGAAGCTAAATCTGCTGACACTAATCTTTTTAGCAAACTTCACAGATCGATGCTACAAAAAGGCGTTTACTTAGCCCCAAGTGCATTTGAAGCTGGTTTCACTTCATTAGCTCATTCGGAAGATGATATAAGTTCAACAATAAAAGCTTTTCAAGAGTGCTTTGCTGAAATCAAATAAAACCAACTTAAATTAATAATTTAAATTGGTTTTATTTCTGAGTTGATTATAAGAAGTTATCTGTTCCTTCCACCAACAATTACCGGGACATTTCCTCCATCACTTCCTGGCAGAGCTGGTACAACTTGTGTTTCACCATTCCATTTATCTAAAAACAATTTAAAAAGGACTTGATCATCAAGACTTTTATTTAGCGTGTCATACCTCAATGCCTCTTGTTCAGCAATTTTAACTTCAGTCTGAGCTCTTAATAATTTCTGCTCAGCAATTTGCTTCTCTTCAATAGCAGCTCGATATTCATCGGCTATTGTTAAGCCAGTTAAATCGAGAGATTGAACATCTACATAGTCGAATTTGTTAAGTTCATCAGCAACTGTTTTCTCCACTAATTCTGAGATATCACTCCAGGAACTAGCTATTGTGACTAACTCATATTTTGAGAAAACTGATTTGAGGGCCTTAAGCAAGGATGGTTGAATAATTCTGCTGTAAATTTCTCTGTCGTTGTAAGAAATAGTTTTAAAAACTCTTCCTGCCTCACTGGGCTTTAGAGCGTATTTGACAGTAGCCGTAGCAGAAATGACTTGCAAATCTTTTGTTAATGAATCAAACTTTTCTGGTCTAACTTGAGTTTGAACATTAAAAGGATAAGTATTTTGAACAAAAGGAACTTTGAAATTCAAGCCAGGTTTCCGTGATCCACCACTTACTTTTCCTAATGTTGTTACCACGGAAACTTGGCCAGCAGGAACGACGAAAAATGCTTGAGTAAGAAGTAAAAAACCCGTAAATGAGAGAACAAGTAGAAGAGTTGTTGTTCCACCTGGTCCACTCGGGGTCACATTACGAAATGGAGTTGTCATAATTAAGATAATCTAAATAGATTTTATGTTGATTTAGAGAATATTGTGTAAATTGTTAGACGTGAAAAATAATTACTATCTGTTTAAATTCGGAGAAATAAGAGAAATAAGATTTTAGAGCTAAAAAAGTTTAACAATTTTTTTACTAAATTATTTCTCTAGCAATTCTTAAAACCTCCAAATATAATTCTTCATCAATCTCTCTAATATCATATTCACTTGGCATTGTTCCATGCTTATACTCATGAACCACCATCCAGCACGTTCTTTCCAATTCTTTTTTTGACCTTCCTGATAAGTTAATTGCTTTACTAGAAAGTTTTTTTATTGTTGAATCCATAATAAAAATCTTAATGGCTTCTGTTTTTAAATTAGTTTACTATCGATAATTCTGAAATTGTAGGGCTATTTCTAAATCATCTTCCTCCTTCTTGATTAAATTGATTGCAGATTGCAAATCATCTTTATTTTTACCAGTAACTCTCAAGCTATCCCCTTGTATTGAAACAGTTACTTTCTTTAACTTATCACGAACTACCTTACTTAATTTCTTTGAAATTTCTTGAGGCAAACCTTTCCTTAATCTTACAATTTGCATTACCATATTACCTCCTACAGTTTCGATTTTTTGAAAATCAAATATCTTTAATGATAAATTTCTTTTAGTAGCTTTTTGGAGTAATATATCTCTCACAGATCCGATTGTCATATCGCTTAGAGAGATGATAGATAACTCATCATCTTTAATATCTATTTTGGTTTTTGAATCTTTTAGATCATACCTTTGATCCACTTCTCTCCTCAATTGGTCAATAGCATTCACTAATTCCTGCTGATCAAATTCTGAAACCACATCAAAAGAATAAGAAGAGGGCATGAAGAAAATTTTTCTTTGTTACCACCATCTTATGGAAAAAATACCAAATTGTTCTAAATATAGCTATTAGATATTTAGTAAGTTAAAAAAATTTATAGGCAGATAATTAATTTTTGACTGAAATCAGTCAAAAAACATCAGACTCACAATTTTTCCCATGTCTTCAGCACTATGACAACTACTTAATAATGTTTCGCTATCATGAAATGCAAAACAAATCAATTGATCACATCTATTAATAATTTCTTGATTACAAAGACTACTAGCCATTGGTAAAGGTAAATCATTACTCTCTTCTTTCTCTATTAGATGTAAGACGCTGCCAAGAAGATCCTTAACTTCTGAAGTTTGCCTATCAAGAGATTGAGGCAACAAAACAGTTAATAAAGAGGGATTTATATCTAGCACTGCTCTAATAACCGCAGCATTTACACCTTGAGAACCTGAAGTAATAATAGAGTGACCTTCTTGAGCCAAAGACCTTGCAATTAATTCAACTATATGAATAGACACAACTGGAACATGCCTGCTTCCTAAAAAAGCAATCCTTCTTTTCCCCTCATTTTTCAACAAGGCTAGTTCCTGAGCGAGAGTATCCACTCGTCCCAATGCAGGAAGATCGAGCGAACGACTCAAGGACATACTAATTCAAGTGATTTTAAGTTAGCCACTGTTAATGAACTCAAGAGGAAATTCCTAAAGTTTTAAAGATTCGATCAAGATCACAGTGTTCCTGTACTAATCGAAAAGCATAAGTTGCTTTGACTGTCTCATGAAGACGTACGTGACCAAAAGCTTGCTCAATAACCTCAACTGTTGAGAGAGTATCCCTATCAACTTTTAGTAATGGAACATCTAGCTCTTCTGATCTATTGATCAATTGTGGTAATGGTTCACCAGCACCCGTCAATATCAAGCATTGAGTGGATGCTTCCAAAGCTGCCAGTTGAATGTCTGTTCGATCAGCTCCAGTCACTACAGCCATATTTCGCCTTTTTCGGAAAAATTCCATTGCTGAATTGACACTCATCGCACCAATACTCAATGTCTCGACCATTAGTTCAAGCCTATCAGAGCAACAAATAACTCGAGCGTTTAAACGTCTAACCAATTCTTCTACAGTGACACTCCTCAACAAAGGTGACCTAGGCATTACCCCAAAGACATCTAAACCTAGTGACCTCAGAGATGGAACTACATTGTCCTTGATGTGTTTAATTTGATCGGGGTTAACAGCATTTAAAACAACACCACTTAGATGATCTCTTAATTGATTTTTAGCCTCCAACAAAGCTTCAACACTCCTACTATCCTGCCAAAAATGAGCGAGCAAAACTTTAGCGTTTAAACCTTTGGCAAGTTGGCTGAGACTTAATCCATACAAAAGCCCCTCATGCAAGCTACCTGCCGCTTCGAGAATATTAATTGCATCACCCGAAGAATTAAGAAATTTCTTGAACTCATTAAATTTTACCCCGGGATCTAAAACATTTTCTTGAATCCTCTCGCTAGCAGTTGATGCAGCCAAAAATTGTATGGAAGGAATTAAATTTTCCGATGATAATTGTAATGTCTCTCCAACAAATCTGACATCATCATCGATCATATTTTGAATGTCTCCTGATTCAGAGACATTTAATTCAAGGCTTGTGGCTAATGGTTTACCAAATCTAACCAAATGATTTGAAGCAATTAAATTTCTTGCTATTCCAAGAACTAATGCTGACTTACCGCTAAATGGTTCACATGATCCAATTAGAATAGTCTTGCTCATTAATTAAAGATCTATGTGAGATTAATATCTTTATAAGTTTAGGCTTTTTAAAAAAGTTCTCAACACTAAATCTGTATAAAATTCTTATTAAACAAATTTTTCCACTATTTCCATATTTTTTCAAGAAATACAATGGACTCCAGTCAATGAAAAAAAAATTTTCAGGCAACTCAAGATTTGAGGGCTTACGAATTGCTATAACTGGTGCAAATGGAAGCCTTGGGAGTTCACTTGTTGAAGTACTAAAAGAAAAGGGGGCTTATGTAGTTGGCTTAACTCATGACAAAAAAAATAAAAGTAGCTCCTCTAAAAACAATCCAGATGAATGGATTCTTTGGAGCTGTGGGAAAGAAGAAGATCTTTCAAAAAGCCTTTTAAGTATTGACATTTTAATACTTAATCATGGGTTTAATCCAAAAGAAAAAATTGATTCAAATGATATAAATAAAGCTATTGAAATAAATTCTCTCAGCCATTGGAGATTAATAGAAATTTTTGATAATTTATCTTTGTGCAATAATTTAAACAAATTTACTCCAAAAGAAGTGTGGGTAAACACATCTGAGGCAGAGATCCAAATAGCTTTAAGTCCAGTATATGAAATAACAAAACGTTTAATAGGTGAACTTGTGAGTTTAAAAAAATGTGATTTATTAATGGAAAAAAGAAATTCTTTTATTGTAAAAAAATTAATCCTAGGTCCTTTCAAATCGAAATTAAACCCACAAGGAATAATGAGCCCTGCATTTGTAGCAAGAAAGATAATACAAAAAGCAGAGAAAGATAATTATTTAATAATAGTATCTCCCAATCCAATAACATATTTCATAATGCCATCTGTCGAATTAATGAGACTCCTATACTCAAGACTTATAAAAAAAATTTACTCAAATTAACCACTTCAAAAAGGATCAATCTCCTCTATCAGTTAATATTTCAAAACCATTTTTAGTAACTAACACAGTGTGCTCCCATTGAGCAGATAGGTTTCCATCTTTTGTAATTACAGTCCATCCATCACGCAAGGTCTTACAGTACTTTGACCCAAGATTTATTATAGGTTCGACAGCAATAGTCATTCCCTCTCTAAGAGTAACATTTGGCAAATCATTTGTTCTAAAATTAAACACTGAAGGTTCTTCATGAAGATTCCTACCTACTCCGTGTCCGGTGTAATCTTCAACAACACTAAAGCCATTTGCTTTAACATGGTCTTCTATAGCTCCTGCAATATCGAGAAGTTTATTTTTGGGTTTAATTTCTTGTATACCTAGCATGAGAGCTTCTTTTGCTACTCTACTTAATTCAAATGCTTTATCAGATATATTTCCCACACAAATAGTTATGCAACTATCTCCATGATAACCATTGTAAAAAGCACCCGTATCTACTTTAAGTAAATCTCCATCTTCAATAATCTTTTTCTTACTTGGTATTCCATGAACAACCTCATTATTTATGCTTGAACATATACTCCCCGGGAAGCCATGATAGCCTTTAAAGCTAGGTTCAGCATTGTGATCTCTTATTCTTTTTTCTGCATATTTATCTAGATCCAAAGTAGACATTCCTGGTTCAACTAAGTCTCTAATTTCGCTCAATACTGTTGAAACTATTTTGCTAGATTTACGCATAATTTCTATCTCTCTCTTAGACTTAATTTCCACTCCTCTCCTTTGCTTAATAACAGGTCCATTGTTGATGGGGATTTTTGAGTTTGCAGAAGAAAGAAGATCAGAAAAAAATTTCATTGTATAGAGAAAAGTAAAAACCTCAAAATGTGCACATAACTATGATCCAATAATAGATGAACTATTAAATGGAGAGGGGAATATTCATTAAAAAAATTTTTTTCTTTAATAAAATTTCTACTTTAAAGAAAAGGTATAGATAACCAATTAATTTTAAACGATTAATCAATTACTGGATTAAAAGCATAGAAATATAATTGTCGGCAAATAGTGATGAAAAGAGAGAAGATAAAAAAAATTTTAAATTTGAGAACCCAGCGGTTACAATAAGAGCTCGGCCAAATTAAGAGTTATTGTAGATGTCCGTCGATTCGAAAGAACCCTCATCAAAAGAAGTCAAAGTTGAAGACGAATCAAGTGCTTCAGTTGAGTCTGAAGTCAAAGTTGCTTCTGAAACAAAATCTATTGGAAACACAACTCCAATCAAAAACTTCTCTCCTGCAGAAATAATAAAGACTTTTGAAGACTCACAACTAAGCAAAGATCTCCCTGATATCTATGTCGGAGACACTGTGCGTGTTGGTGTCCGAATAAGTGAGGGCAATAAAGAGAGAGTTCAGCCCTATGAAGGCGTTGTGATAGCAAAGAGACACGGTGGGATTCATCAAACAATTACAGTCAGAAGAATTTTCCAAGGCATAGGAGTTGAGAGAATCTTTCTGGTTCACAGTCCACAAGTTGCATCCATTAAGGTTGAACGCCGAGGTAAAGTAAGAAGAGCGAAGCTTTTCTATCTGCGTGAGCGAGTGGGCAAAGCCACACGCGTGAAGCAGCGCTTCGACCGTTGAGGTTTCGGCCTCCTCAATAAAAGGTCATTGTCAAACAATGACTTTAAGGGTATAAAAATGCGCCGTTAGTTCAGTTGGTAGAACGCAGGTCTCCAAAACCTGATGTCGGGGGTTCAAGTCCTCCACGGCGCGTTCGAAAACCCTTTTTTACAGTTACTTTTTTAAAGAATGGAGTTGGATCTTCAACCAGGCGATGTCGTAAAAGTTCTTGAGTCAGCCGCATTAGGCTGGGTCAGAGCTCGAGTTATTCGTGTAAAATCAGGCGGTCGTGTTGTAGTCCAAAGCGACCAGGGACGCGAGTTCACAGCTCGTGGGAATCAAGTTAGGCTCATAGAGCCTGCTGGTTTCCGTCCTTAAAAGTCATCTACTTATTTAGTTTTATTTCCTGAGCATCTCTATTCGTAGAGAGTCAGATTGAAAAACTCTTTTAAGATCTTAAGTCAACAATTTTAATTCCTAGTTGACTAGATGGCATTTTTAGGATGATACTCTTTGTGTCTATAAAAGGATTTTCTGAAAGGAGAAAATCTTTTTTAAGACCCAAATTGGGACCGTAGTTCAACTGGTTAGAGCACCGCCCTGTCACGGCGGAAGTTGCGGGTTCGAATCCCGTCGGTCCCGTATTTAAATCGAATTAAAGCTTTGAAAGTAAGGGTAAGATTGGCACCAAGTCCAACTGGCACACTTCATATAGGAACGGCGAGAACGGCATTATTTAATTGGCTCTATGCAAAAAAAGAAAATGGAACTTTTCTTTTAAGAATTGAGGATACAGATATTGAAAGATCAAAAGAGCACTATAAAAAGAACATATATGACGGTCTCCAATGGCTAGGAATCAATTGGGATGAACCCCCAACAATTCAAAGTGAAAGAGCGAATCAACATAAAAAAGTTATAAAAACTCTCATCGAAAAAGGACATGCATACAGGTGTTATGCAACAGAAAATGAACTTGATGAGATGAGAGAAAATCAAAAGGCAAATGGTTTGGCCCCGAAATATGACAATAGGCATAGGAACTTATCCTCTGAGCAAGAATCAGAATTTATTAAAGCTGGAAGGGAAGCTGTTATCAGATTCAAGATTAGTGATCAAAAGCTAATTTCATGGAATGATTTAATTCGAGGGAAAATGACTTGGAGTGGAAAAGATCTTGGCGGTGACATGGTCATTGCGAGAAGAGCACCAGCGAAAACAATTGGGGATCCTTTATACAATTTAGTTGTTGTAGCAGATGATTCAGCGATGAAAATCTCTCATGTAATAAGGGGAGAAGATCATCTTGCGAATACAGCAAAGCAAATTCTTATCTACGAGGCTCTTGGTTTAAATATTCCAGTTTTCGCTCATACTCCTTTAATTCTTAATTCTGAGGGTAAAAAACTTTCAAAAAGGGATGGGGTTACTTCAATTTCTGAATTCAAAAAAATGGGTTATACATCTGAAGCATTGGCGAATTATATGACTCTGTTGGGCTGGTCTGTTCCAGAGGGAACAAATGAAAGATTCAAAATTTCAGAAATTTCAAAGATTTTCAGTTTTGAAAAGGTTAATAAAGCTTCAGCAAAGTTTGATTGGGACAAATTGAACTGGCTTAACTCTCAAGTAATAAATGAAATGTCAGCCGAAACTCTATTAGCAAATTTAGATCCTATGTTTAGAGCACATGGATGGAATTTTCCAAGTCAAGATTGGGGCATTAATCTCATGAGGTTAATAGGTCCATCAATGGTTCTTATTAATGATGGAGTTGATCAAGCTAAACCTTTTTTTGAGGAGCCAAAATTAAGTGAAGATGGCAAAAAGCAATTGGAGGTAAAAGAAGCAGCTATTATTTTAAATTTCATTCTTGAAAAGTTGGAAAATATAGATGCTGCATTATTTTCAAAAGAGGAGGCACTTGATTTAATTACTCAAGCCACAAAAAACTGCGATGTTAAAAAAGGTCTAGTTATGAAAAGTCTAAGAGCTGCACTTTTTGGAACTCTTAATGGGCCTGATTTAATTCAAAGTTGGGTTTTACTCTCAAGAATCAGTAAAGACAGAGGCAGAATTAGTCGTTTCATCTAGATCTTGATCTTTGTCCAATAAACCCAACATTTTTGCAAGAGGTTGAGCTGTTAAACCTTGTATTCCCACAGTCATTAATATTGTTAAAAAAACTAATCCTTGAAGTTTTCCAGCCCCTAAAACACCTGCTTGTTCCAATCTAATAGAAAATAGTGAGGCAACTGCTGCAGTTACTATTCCACGAGGAGCTAACCATCCAAGAAACAATCTTTGTTGATTTTCAAGAGGTAATCCATAAGTGGCTATTGATACAGCTATTGGTCTTACTATTATCATCAAAAAGAGCACACAAGTTATACCGCCCCAACCAAGAGGACTTAATTCCCCCCATGAGACATCTGCTGCCAAGAGAGGGAAAAGCATAGTTATTGCTAACTGAGCTAATTCGCGTATTAATTTATCAAGTTCATTCGCTTGTGTAGAAGGTCTTTGTCCGACAACAAAACCTGCAGCAACGGATGCCGGCAATCCTGATTCAGGTAATAACCATTCACATACTCCATAAAGCAAAAAAATGACTCCAAGAGTCATTTGCAATCTAATCCCAATATACGGTTCGGATCGCAAACGCTTCAACCCCTCCGAGAGGAGTAGACCCGCAAGCGACCCAATTAAAACTCCTCCCCCTAACCTTGAGAATAAGCCTAAGAATAACTCTCTCCATCCATGTAAATCTCCAACTACTAGCTCTAACAAAAGTAGTGCAAGGACTGCTCCAATAGGTTCCAGTATCAAGCCTTCGGCTTCAAGTACATCACTAAGTGGCGATGCAAGTCGAATTTGTCGAACCAATGGAGTTACTACCGTCGGTCCTGTAGCCAGAACAATTGCACTATAGACACCTGCTACTGACCAACCCAGTCCAGCGAACCAATGAGCAGCAAAGAAGCCAGCTGCCAAAGAGACAATTAATCGAATTGAGGAAATTCTAAGAACTATTGATTTGATAGCCCCTCCTGGAAATCGAAGATTTAATCCACCATCAAATAAAACGAGGCTTACCAATAAACCAACTATTGTCTCTAAACCTTTTCCTAAGTCTAAAGGTTCAACCAATCCTAGACCTGATCTCCCAATCAATAAGCCAGAAAGCAACAATAAAACTACCCCAGGAAGTCCTGTTAGCACTGATAGTAATCTTGCTCCAGCTCCAGAAAAAACCGTGATACCCCAGAGCAAGCCCAGTCGCTCAGGAGTCATAAATAGCTAGCAATGAAGACATAAACGAATGTGCATTTAATCTACCCAAAAAATTAAATAAGTTAATAAGGTTATTTTACTTACATACTCTTATAGAACGGCAATCCTTTCAATCCGTGTACAATTTACAAAAAACAATCGCTATTAACTGAAAACCAATTAAAAAATTAAAGATCAAAATTTTTCAAGATAGAATAATTGGGCATAAAGAGAGGGTGACGAGGATTCCCTTTTTTGCTAAGGCCAAGACATAAAACACTTTTGGAAAAATTATTTTCGTTTAATTTCATGTTGGAAAATTTTTTGATCAATTTAAGAACTTTACGATCGCGTCCTTTAAGTTGTCCTTTGTCCCCCCAACCCAACCACAAGTCGCAGTTACTATCTTTTCTCCAAAATTCTAATGATTTTAAAGTGATCAAATCATTATTTTCTCCAATTGGATCATTGCTTTTTTGAAGGTATAATGGAGACTTAGAAATCAATCCAAAGAGATTAATTACATAGATATTTTTATAATCCCATCTTGAACAAAAGTTAATTATCCTTGTAAGAGTCCTGTCGTTATTGGACACACTTGCTATTGAGGGATTCAACCCAATAAAAACTATCGATTTCGTACCTCTTAATAGCTCTCTTTTTAAAATCCAACGGTAAGAGCGGCATTCGCTAAATAAACAAAAAGACAATCAATTAATTGAAGATAGTTATTATTGTAAAACCACTAAATTTTTCTAGCCAGAAATAATGAAATTTGAAACGAAGAGAATAGTTAATAAAATAATTAGACCTGCAATTGCCATTCTTCCATTCCATATCTCAGCTTGAGGTGTAAATCCTCTTTTCCAGGAATTTAGTTCACTTGAGCTTGCAAACTTAGTGGTTTTACTTCCTTCATTTTGTTGTTTTACAGGCATAGTAAAATTTAAAAATTAAAAATATTGACTAAAAAGGAGGATTACATTCATAAAGTAAATCGGATTTTTCCAAAGGCCAACGAGCAGAAACTCCAAGCTCCATTGAACTTTGAATTTTTTTTGAAGACAATCTTAACAAAGCTGCCGCACCAATCATTGCCGCATTATCAGTACAAAATTCCATGGGTGCAAGAGCTATGTTAATTGCATTTTCAGATGCTTTTGCAAGCATCATTTTCCTTAATCGGACATTTGCAGCAACCCCTCCAACTAAAACAAGAGAATTCAAACCTTCATCAAGTGCACATTTAATACTCCTTTCAACTAAGACCTCTGCCACTACGTATTCAAAACTTGCAGCAATATCCTCAATAGGCAATTTTTTATTTTCTGACTTAATTTTTTCTATTTGTCTTAATACAGCCGTTTTTAAACCGCTAAAAGAAAAATCATATGGATAAAAACCTCCCTCAGGCTTGGATACTCTGCCTTTTGGGAAAATAAACTTTTTGGGATCTCCAGATTTTGCTGTTTTCTGGATTGCGGGTCCACCCGGGTAGGGAAGGCCTAGCAATCTTGCAACCTTATCAAAAGCTTCTCCAGCAGCATCATCATGACTTCTACCAAGACGTTGATACTTATGTTTGATATCTACTTTTATCAATTCAGTATGTCCTCCGCTAACCAAAAGAACTAAAAAAGGAGGTTTAGGATGATTTTTTGACAAATAAATAGACGATAGATGTCCCTCCAAATGATGAATTCCTAAAAATGGAATTTGATGCAAATTTGCAATAGTTCTCGCAGTTATGGAACCTACCAAAAGTGAACCTGCTAATCCTGGAGTAACAGTTGCTGCGACAGCATCAATGTTTTGTATATTAATTTTTGATTTTGAAAAAACTCCTTCAATCAAAATCGGAAGATTTTCTAAATGTCTTCTTGAGGCTATTTCAGGAACAACTCCTCCCCAATTAGCATGTTCTTCTATTTGTGAGGCTATCTCATTAGCTATCAATTCAATTTTTCCTCTTTCATCAGAAACTAACGCCGCTGCAGACTCGTCACAACTTGTTTCGAGGGACAAAATTATCGACATTTATAGCTAGTAATCAATTAAGTTTAGTATTGAAAACCCATTTAAACAGGGCAACAGATAAAAACCAGAACTCATGAGTCGTCTTTTATCAATCCTAATTTCGGCATTTCTTTTCTTAGGAATAGCTCCAATGGCCAATGCAAGGACAGGTCCAGCCCTCAATGCTGATAGAGCTCCTACAGATTTCACTGCTTCAGCTTTGGTTTCTTGTGCAGATAATCCCCGTTTCCAAGAGAGGGCAAGTGCTGCCACCACTGAGCAAGCTATAAAAAGATTTGAAAGATATAGCAAAGCCCTATGTGGAGATGACGGGCTACCTCATTTAATAATCGGTCCTCCAATCGAGCCTTGGGGAGCTTGGATTAATCGAGGCCATGAGGGCGATTTACTTATCCCTGGAGTAATGTTTATCTATATTGCAGGTATCATAGGTTGGTCAGGAAGAGAGTACGTACGTGCTGTAAGAGGGAAAAAGAATGCCGCAGAATATGAAATCATTATTGACACAGATCTTGCTTGGCAATGTTTGAAAAGAGGAGCTGCTTGGCCTCTTCAAGCGAACCGAGAGGGAAAGAATGGAGAGCTAAGGGAAAAAGACAACAATGTTTCTCTTAATGGTCCAAGAGGCTAGAAATCATTCTTAATTAAAAAACTTACTTAATTTACTAATCATGTTTAAATTATTTCGTACTAAATGGTTTAGATCAGCCCCAGTGGTGGCTGCAATCTGGATTACTTTAACAGCGAGCATAATCGTCGAATTTAATAGATTCGTTCCTGATTTACTTTTCCACCCGATGTCTTTTTAAAAATAGATAATTAAATTTTAATTTTTTAATTTCATCAAGCCCTCAATTTCCTCGAAGGCTTTTTCTATGTCTTTATTAATAACCACAGCGTCAAACTCCTTTTTCGCAATAAGTTCATTTTTTGCTATGGCTAAACGATCTTGAATAGCCTGCTCAGTCTCAGTAGCTCTACCTCTAATTCTTCTCTCAAGTTCAGTTAAATTAGGGGGTGCTAAAAATATCTGAAATGCTTCAGGGAAAGACCTTCTAATTTGCCGAGCACCCTCTAATTCAATTTCAAGAAGAACATTAATTCCTTTGTTGATTTTCTCTTTAACTATTTTTTTTGGAGTTCCATAAAAATTATTGGAGAATGTGGCCCACTCGAGAAAACCATCTTTATCGATTATTTCTTTAAATTTTTTCTTTTCTAAGAAAAAATAATGTTCTCCTTCAATTTCACCAGTTCTTGGCTGGCGTGTAGTAGCAGAAATTGAAAGCCATACATCATTATGACTTTCGAGGATTTTCCTAACAATTGTTCCTTTACCCACCCCGCTTGGGCCAGTAATAACAGTAAGATTTCCTAAAGTTGTCATGATCAAATCTTATCTAATTTACCTACAAAAGGTTAATTACATTATTTATTGATTTAAAAGGATGGTAGATGAACAAAATTCATACACAAATAATGGACTTAACAACCCTCAAAGCGGTTGTATTTGAACTCAGCCAAGACATAGTTCCAAGTCGATTCGAGATTGCACAACAAATTGATTCGTCAACTATTCAATTAGGATTTAGAACGTTAGAAAAACTCTCATGGATTGAAATAAGCTGGTTTGCTGAATCTCCAAGAATTGTATCCATACAACCTCCAAAAAGATTTGGTGAGAAAAGTACTTTAGCGAGGCAACTAAAACATTTATTGGTCAACTTAGCTTTAATAGAAATAACACAAATTGGTTTTGAAAGAATTGTAAGATTTAAATTATCTAGTAGACCTGGAAAAGAAATTGAGAAGGAATTGATAGTCGAATTAATGGGTAGACACAGTAATATTTTACTTTTAGACAGAGCAGGTAAAGTAATTACTCTTGGTAAACAAATAAAAGAAAGTCAATCCAGGTTAAGACCAATTGGAACAGGAGATAAATATACTTCTCCTCCACCTCTGAAAGGTTTGATTCCCAATTACTCTGAATCATTCAATTCATGGAAAGACAATATATGCTTAATCCCATCAACTTTTAAGAATAGTTTAAAAAATACTTACCAAGGGATAAGTCCTGCACTAACATTGCAAATTGCTGGGAATAGTTATAAGGATGCAAATATAATAATAAATCAATCTGTTACAACTATTGAATTATATACATGGAAACAAATATATAAAAAATGGAAAGAATGGTTATTAGATATAGAGAATAACAATTTTAATCTTAATTTTGAAGGTCCAACAGATTTTGTTGTTTGGGGTAAAAGAAAATCAGAATCAGAGAAAACTAAAATAGGTTTTAGGCTCAGTGTTTACTATTCAAATAAGATTTTAGAGAGGAAAATAAATTCTATTGGAGTAAAATTGAAACACGACCTAGGAAGTTCAAAAGATGATGAAAAAAGAAAACTAGAAGAACAGGAGTTACTAATTAGCAATATCAATGACTACATAGTGATGCAAAACAAAGCTAATAACCTTCTAGCAAAGAAATCTCCAAGCAAAAGGCAAATAATTGAGGCTCAAAAACTCTTTAAAGATGCCAAGAGAAAAAAAAGGTCAAGAGAATCAATACTTAATAGAATCAACTTTTATAAAAGAAAAATATCAGAAATTGAAAATTGTGAGTTATTTCTTGATTCTTTAATCTATGGAGAAGATGAACATAATAAAAACAAGCTTGACTCAATTAATGAACTTAAAGAAGAGATAGAGGAATATATCTGCATTAAAAAAAATAAAAATTCTAAGTCGAATAGAAAAAAAGAAAATTGTTCAACTGTAAAAGAGATTAAAAGTCCAAGCGGACTAAAGATTCAAATAGGTGGAAATAATAGGCAAAACGAATTAATCAGCTTAAGGAAAGGGAAGAAAGGTGACCTTTGGTTTCATGCTCAAGAATCACCGGGAAGCCATGTTGTACTTAAATCATCCAATGGAATAGTTGATGAAAAAGACATTCAATTGGCTGCTGATTTAGCTTCTCTCTTCAGCCGTGCCAGATCTAATAAAAAAGTTCCAATTTTAATGGTGCCAATCGAAAATCTTCAAAGGATCTCAGGATCATTACCTGGAACGGTTAGCCATAGAGGAGGCAAGGTGGTTTGGGGACGTGCTGAGCGAGCAGAGAAATATTTCCACCGCAAGTGAACATCAATGGCTTACTATCAGACTGTCTAGGCTAGATGAAAATGATTGATTTTTTGTTGGGTACGCATGAGTTTCTGGGAAATCATTCTTTCCCGGAATTCTTAATTGGATACGCTTTCGGAGCAGCGTTAATTATAGGAGCTCCAACGGTCTTCCTTTTATTAGCATTTACAAGTGCTCTAATGAAAACTAATGGAAAGATGGGCGGCTATAAAGAATATGCTAGTTATGGGGAATCCTCATTAAATGATTGCCCTCCATTTATTTTACCTGATCCAACAAAAAACAAATGAAGGAATAGATAGCTTCACAGTTTTGTAGCCAATAATTTACACACTTAAATTCTTTGAAGAGCCTAGAGAAATTATTTTATGCTCGCAAATATTTTTTCTACTAAAATAAATTTATTCACTTAATCAACCTGAAAAGCTCAAACAAAAAAGAAAATACTTTTAAAGCCCCTCCTCCAATCAGAATCAAGGGAAAAAGTAGTGTGAGCGAGTATTCTCAGTCCCTGGAGATGCCTTTTGTTGATCATCTTGAAGAACTTCGCCAAAGGATACTAAGAAGTCTCATTGCAATAGTTCTATCATCAGGGTTTTGCTTGTTATTTGTTAGGAAGCTTGTGCAGGCTTTAGAGATGCCTGCAGGAAAAATACAATTTTTACAAGTAGCACCTGGAGAGTTTTTGTTTACTTCAATAAAAGTTGCAGGTTATGGAGGACTTTCTATTTCTCTCCCTTTCATACTTTATCAAGTTTTAAAGTTCATACTTCCTGGACTTACTAAAAGAGAGAAACTGCTCATAGCACCTTCTGTTGCAGGTTCAGCAATTTTATTTTTCTTAGGAATTTTCTTTGCATGGAAGGCTTTGATACCTGCCGCTCTGGGCTTTCTAATAAGTTATGGTGCCGATGTTGTTGAACCACTTTGGTCAATAGAAAAATATTTAGATTTTGTACTTCTACTTATGCTCTCGACTGGTTTGGCCTTCCAATTACCAATTCTTCAATTGATTCTGGGTTTTTTAGAAATAATTTCTTGGGAAAAGATGTTATCTGCATGGAGATTTGTAGTTATGGGTTCAGCACTTGCAGGAGCTGTTTTAACACCATCGACTGATCCTATAACAATGCTTCTTCTATCATCATCCATAACTTTTCTATTTTTTGTGGGAATTGGGTTAGTGGCATTCACAACAAATCTCAAAGGACAAATTCGTCCATCCCTTGATCAATAGGCAAAGTCAATGTTATGGCTCTTCCAAGTCTTGGCTTTGCCTGGACATTTTCCAACCAATTTCTTACAAAATCCGATTGGCCTGTCCGATTAATTATTTCTAAAGTTCTATTCAAATTTTCTTTAAAGGTCTTTTCGTCCAAAGGAAAAGATTGTTGTTCCAAAAATCCCCACATCATTTGTAAATATATTCTGTCTTTTTTGATTAACAATTTTAAATCATATGTGACTCCCCATCGCCTTCTTAAGCACCCCATGACCTCTTCTGCCTCCAAGGGAATTGGGGAAGAAAAACCACCAGAATTTAACTCATTAAATTTAAAACTCATGTCAAAAGCCAGTCTTGGCAGAGATTAATAACTGGTTATGTGTCCATTTTGGTCTAATATCCTTGTATAGGTGAACGTCTGTAATGACACAAATGACAACTACAGATGTGCCCTCAATGGGTAGAAGGCAGTTCATGAATCTTCTCACCTTTGGGACAGTTACGGGAGTTGCTTTGGGAGCGTTATATCCAGTTGCTCAATATTTCACTCCATATAGGGCCGGTGGTGGTGGTGGTGGTACAAATGCAAAAGATGAATTAGGAAACAATGTTAGTGCCAGTAGTTGGCTATCAACTCATCCAGTTGGTGATAGAAGTTTGGTTCAAGGACTTAAAGGTGATCCAACCTATTTAATAGTTGAAGGCGAGGATGCAATTACTAGTTATGGAATCAATGCAATTTGTACTCATCTTGGTTGTGTAGTGCCATGGAATAGCGGTGCAAATAAGTACATGTGTCCATGCCATGGAAGTCAATATGATCCCACAGGAAAAGTTGTTAGAGGACCTGCACCTTTATCTCTGGCTATAGCTCATGTATCAGTGGAAGATGATCAGGTCCTTGTAAGTCAGTGGACAGAAACCGATTTTCGTACTGGTACCGATCCTTGGTGGGGGTGATTAGTAAATGAAAAAAAACTTCAATACCATTTCTAAAGCCATGAGTCGAAAATTAAAAATTTTTCTCTTTTCATTTTTTATTGGACTTTCATTACTTTTAGTCCCTCAACCAACTTGGGCTTATCCATTTTGGGCTCAACAAAAATTTGAAAATCCTAGAGAGGCCACTGGAAAGATTGTATGTGCTAATTGTCATGTAGCGAGTATGCCAACAAGAGCTGAAGTTCCTCAGGCAGTAGCTGCAGATAGTGTTTTTAAAACAGTAGTAGAGATACCTTATAAAAAAGACCTACAAGAAATTGGAGCAGATGGAAGCAAAGTTCCACTACAAGTTGGGGCTGTAGTAATGCTTCCAGATGGATTTAAGCTTGCACCACAAGAAAGGTGGACTGATGAGATAAAAGAGGAGACTCAAGGTGTTTATTTTACTCAGTACAGCGAGGAGCAAGAAAACATTATTTTAGTGGGCCCTCTTCCTGGTGATCAAAACAGAGAGATTGTTTTCCCTGTACTATCTCCCGATCCAAGAAAAGACAAAAATTATAATTTTGGAAAGTATTCAATTCATGTTGGAGGCAATAGAGGTAGAGGACAAGTTTATCCAACTGGAGAAAAGAGCAACAACAACTTATTTACAGCGAACAATTCAGGAACAATTACTTCCATAGAAACCAACGAAGATGGAACACAAATAATTAATCTCAATAATGAAGAAGGAGAAAGTTTTACAGAAAAACTTCCTGCTGGTACATCATTATTAATTAAAGAGGGTGACATTATTGAGAAAGGTGCAAAATTAACCGACGACCCAAATGTTGGAGGGTTCGGTCAACTTGACAAAGAAATAGTTTTACAAAGCAAAGCAAGAGTTATTGGAATGATAATTTTCTTCATTGGAGTTGGATTATCACAGATAATGCTGGTTCTCAAAAAGAAACAAGTTGAAAAGGTTCAAGCTGCTGAAGGAATATAACTTGAATTAGTTGATGGAACATATTTTTTTAGTGCTTAGATCTCCTGGGCCTGAGTTGTTTCAACTGGGGCCTTTTTCATTGAGGTGGTATGGATTACTAATAGCCATTTCAGTTTTGGTTGGTTTAAACTTATCAGGTGAATTAGCCTCAAAAAAGGGATTAAAAAAAAGCCTAATTAATGATTTACTTCCTATCTTGGTTTTAGCTTCTGTTATTGGTGCAAGAGTTTATTATGTTGCATTTGAATGGAGAAATTACACTGGAAAAAACTTTTGGAGTTCTATTAATTTCCTTAACATAAATATTCCTATTCCCAGTGCGATAGAAATTTGGGGAGGAGGAATTGCAATTCATGGGGCACTTCTTGTGGGCACACTATCCATTGTATTTTTCTGCCGCTGGAAAAAAGAACCTTTTTGGGATGTTTTAGATGTTTTGGTACCCTCAGTTGCGTTAGGCCAAGGAATAGGTCGATGGGGTAATTTTTTTAATAATGAAGCTTTTGGTTTACCCACAAATTTACCCTGGAAATTATTTATTCCTTATAGATTTAGGCCAGAAATATTTTCTTATCAAGAATATTTTCACCCTACATTTCTCTATGAATCTATATGGAATATTTTTGTTTTTATTATGTTGATTTTTCTTTTTAAAAAAGCAATTAAAAAAGAAATGAAGATACCACCTGGTAGCCTAAGTTGCTTTTATTTAATCACCTACAGCTTAGGCCGGTTATGGATAGAAGCTTTAAGAACAGATCCTCTCTGCTTGGGTGGGGTTCCCCCCTTTTGTGAGGGAGGTGTACGTATTGCACAGCTGATAAGCTTATTTTTAATTACTGCAGGTTCATTAGGAATATGGAGAATTTTTGTTTCTAAAAAAGCACTCCCCGATCCTTCCTTAATTAATGGGAGAAATCAATGAATCCCATTTCAATTGTAGGAGCAGGTCCAGGGGCTTTAGACCTATTGACATTAAGGGCTCAAGAAAGACTAAAATCAGCAGAAGTCCTTGTTTGGACAGACTCTCTCATACCCGTACAAATCACAGAACTTGTCAATGATTCATGTGAAAAAATAAAGACAAGTTCATTAACTCTTGAAGATATTATTTTAATATTGATTAAAAAACATAAGGAAGGAAAAAAAATTGTCCGTCTCCACGACGGTGATCCTTGCTTGTATGGAGCCATCTCAGAACAAATATGCAGGTTAAATGATGAAGGGATTGAGGTAGAGGTGGTTCCTGGAGTAAGTGCATATCAAGCAACAGCCGCAACTTTAGGATTCGAACTAACAATTCCAGATTTAACCCAAACGATAATACTTAGCAGAGCTGATGGTAGGACGGGTAAACCCGAGAAGGAAAACCTTCATAAGTTAGCGTCTATTCAGTCGTCTTTGTGTCTTTATTTAAGTGCTAGACATGTCGAAGAAGTTCAATCTATTATTGAAAATTATTATCCTTCAAATACTCCGGTTGCAATAGCTTACAGGGTAACTTGGCCAGACGAATGGATCACAATTGTACCTTTGAGTGAGATGGCAAAAACATCCCAAGAACGAAATTTAATCAGAACAACCTTATACATAATCAGTCCCACATTAAAGATCGGTGATAATAGATCAAAGCTTTATAGTCCGTGTCATTCTCATTTATTTAGATCCAGTCAAAGAAAAACTAATTAAAAATTTTTAACACTTATCAAAATCAAAGGTAAATTATCTTTTGAGGACAAACTGCTTTACAAAGCATTTAGAATAAGATCAATCCACTCAAAAATATTAATTGGAAAAAAGTGAGAATAAAAAAAGCGATAGTGCTCATATCGCTATTAACAAGACTGCCTTAAAAACTGTTGGCGAGTTTCTCAGAGAGGCTCGACAAGGTAGAAATCTTTCAGTAGAGGATCTATCCTCCTCACTTAGAATTGGTAAAGAGCAATTAATTGCACTTGAATCAGGAGATGAACGAGCACTTCCTGAAAAAGTTTTTATTAGAGCGATGGCTAGAAGAATCGCAGAGAAATTAAACTTGGATACAAGTTTTATTCTTGAGAAACTTAATGAAAAGAAAAAAAATGAGCCAAAAGCCAATCCCATAATAAAGAATAAAAATATTAGAAAAAAGAGATATTCAAATCCATTAAGCATGATAATCTTTTCAGGTCTTCTAGGGTTGTTTTCATCAATTATACTTTTAAAATCTCTTCAAAGAGTTGAAAATGAACCGGTTAATTTTCAGCAAAGTACTATCTTCTCATTAAATAAAAGGCAATCTTCCTAAAGAATATTTATATCAATATCTTTCATTTTTTTTATTAGTAAAATTGCTTTATTTAAGCTCCATTTCTCAAGATCTAAATTTTGACCTAAGTCATTTGGTATAAGCTCTATATTTATTTTTTTATTATTAGCTTCAATAACTATTTTTGATATTAGAGGTTCTGGTCTTTTATCAAGAGCACAGGAAAGACGAAGAAGTAGAGACATTTCATCGACTAAATTTCTTTGACTTTCATCAGCTAATAATCGCCACGCTTCATGTCTTTTTTTAGGAAAACTTTTCCTATGATATCTTGCTATTGCAGCAACCATTAAATGCTCACTTTGTGAATATCCAAGGAGTTCTCCATGCCTAATTAAATACCAAGAATGCTTATGATAGGCTGTTATATTGATATGTTTCCCACAAGCATGAAGTTTAGCTGCTGCACACAAAAGATCTCTACCTTCACCATTATCATTATGCAAAATCCCCTTTGTTTGATCATAAAAAGCTAGTGCAAATTCTGATACACTTTTTGATCGTTTTGAATTAACACCAAATCTTTTCGCTTGATGAATAACTGTTCTTTCTCTTATTGATCCTTGAAAGCTCAACTGATCTTTTAAATAATTATTTCGACACATCCAATCAACAACTAATCCTTCACGAAGAGCTCTTTCACTCAAAATAATCTCACTAACATTTACCATATTCATTATGGTTTGTAAAATCAAAGCTCCCGGGACAATTATCTCAGATCTTCTTTCACTTAAAGAGGATAATTCACTCCGTTCAGAAGGTGTCATTTTTATTAATTGATTTACAATAATATCCAAATTATTTTTCGATATTTTGTATCCTTGTAATTTAGATTGAATATGATTTTCTTTGTTTGAAATTAATTCCCCAATAGCCATGGCTGTTCCACTAGTTGCAACTAAAACTGGTGTTTCTCCTACTTCAATCCTCTTAGATACTTTGTCAATTGCAGATTCCATAGAACCTCTAATAAATGACCTTAAGAACAATTCAGTCTGAGAGGAGATTGGATCTTTTTTAATAAATTCTCTTTGTAAGCTTACTGCTCCAATCTTTGTACTAGTTAACGCTCTAGCCACCGAACTATCAGCAAGAATTAATTCTGTCGACCCACCACCAATATCAAGAACAAGATGAGGTTTATCACCAAATTGCATTCCTGAAAGTACACCCAGATAAATCAACCTTGCTTCCTCTGCTCCGCTGATCAATTCAACATCTAAGCCTATCTTCTTTTTTATTTCAGATATGAAGACTGCACCATTTGGTGCTTCTCTAACCGCACTCGTAGCAGCAATTATTAAACTCTCAACTCTATAACTTTCAGATAAATCCTTAAACCTCTTTAATGTTGAGAAAGCCCTATTCATGGCGAGAGGTGTAAGTTCTCCCGTATCAGGATCTCTCTCTCCTAGTCGGGTTGTCGATTTCTCTGCAAGCTCAATACTAAAGGTATTTAATTTTCTCTCAAGTTTCGCAATTAACAAATGTGTTGAGTTTGTACCAATATCAATTGTTGCCACTCGGCATATTTGATATTGTTTATTTTCTCCAAGATCCAATTCAATAGAATTGCCCTCAAGAGAATTATTTATTGAGTCACCTAACATAAATGAGTAGGTTCAACCTCAATACTCTGACACTCTCAGCACCCCATTGAAAATACCTTACACAACATTATCAATTTGAATTTTCGTGAATAATCTTCTTACTGAAAAAATGAGATATTATCTTCAACTTCTCAGATGGAACAAACCTAGTGGAAGATTGATACTTCTCATTCCCGCTGGTTGGTCTCTGTGGCTAACACCTTCAGCACCTCCCTCACTATTCATCTTAGGAATAGTCATTTTGGGCGGGTTATTTGTTAGTGGTGCAGGGTGTATTGCTAATGATATTTGGGACCGTCGATTCGACAAGAGGGTAGCAAGAACAAAGGAAAGGCCGTTAGCCAATGGCAACGTTTCTCTTAAGACTGCGTGGAGACTACTTATTTTAATGTTATTTTTAAGTCTTTTGGTAGTTCTTGCGATCCCAAAAGAGAGTAGAATTTTATGCCTTTTACTTGCGACGTTATCGTTACCTTTTATTCTCTTGTATCCATCAGCAAAAAGATGGTTTGATTTTCCTCAACTCATTCTTTCAATTTGCTGGGGTTTTTCAGTTCTAATCCCCTGGGCAGCGAGCGAATCTTCATTGGCAGGAGGAGCTACATTAATATTTTGTTGGCTTGCAACTATTTTTTGGACTTTTGGCTTTGACACTGTTTATGCGATGGCAGATGAGATTGACGACAAGGTAATTGGCCTTAATAGCAGTGCAATTAGTCTTGGAGAAAAGTCAATACAAACGGTTTCTTTTTGCTACTTTTTAACATGTTTACTTCTTGGTCTTGCTGGTTTCAAAGCAAATTTAGGATTAATCTATTGGCCCTTTTGGATGGCATCAACTCTGGGAATGCAAAGAGAGGTTCTCATATTAAATTCAAGATCACAAGGTATTAAAACCTCAGGCTTACATTTCAGCAATCAAGTGCGAATAGGCAGTTTATTACTTCTTGGAATGGTGTTAAGCAAGGTTATTTAATCACTTACTTAGAAAAATCAGCAAATGCCTAAGCCGCTAAAAAGAGGCGATCTTTTCAACATAGTCGCTGCAAGTTCGCCCATAAACAAAAAAGAAGACCTTGAAGCTGGGATAAAAGTCCTTGAGGAGTGGGGGTTAACCTGCAACTATATGGGCCCAATAAATAGATCATGGGGTTATTTAGCAGGTACTGATGAGGATAGATTCAATGATTTACACCCAAACAATTATTACCCTCTCTTGGCTTTTGCCAGAGGTGGATGGGGATCTGCAAGATTACTAGAAAAAAGACAACCATGGAAAGAAGGTTGGATGATTGGTTTTTCTGATTTGACTTCTATACTTCTTGCACGGTTAGCGGGAGGATTTCAAGGAGGAGTTCATGGTCCCCTAATTACAACTTTGGGCTCTGAACCCGATTGGAGTAAAGACAGGCTTAAATCAATCTTGTTTGGAAATCGTGTACCAGATATTTATGGAGAGCCTTGGGGAGGAGGGGTTGCGAAGGGACCTCTAATAGTTGGCAATCTCACTGTCATGACTCACCTAATAGGTACTGAACATCTACCAACATTCGAAGAATCAATTTTGATCATCGAAGATATCGGAGAAGCACCCTATAGAATTGACAGAATGCTAACTCACTTAAGACTAGCTGGAGTGCTACAACGGTTATCTGGTCTAGGTTTTGGATCATTTAAATATTGTGAAGATGAAAATAACGTCGAAAAAACAAAGACGTTTGAACTTCTTGATATTTTTAAAGATCGAACTCAAGACCTCAAAATCCCAATTGTCTCAAATTTGCCTATTGGACACTGTTATGGAAATGCCTCACTTCCACTAGGTAGTCAAGCTATCTTAAATGGCAACAAAGGAAGTCTTAGTCTTTCAAGTTAGACAATAAAGACTCTGCAATTATCAGATCAAATGGAGTTGTCACTTTAATATTTGAGGGACCTGCATCATAAATTTTTACTGCTAATCCCAAACGCTCAAACAAAGATGCGTCATCGGTTACATTCCACCCATTAGAAAGTGCTTCTCTATGTGCATGCTTCAATTTATTAACTGGAAAACCCTGAGGTGTCTGTGCTGCCCATAAATCTGAGCGAGGGGGACTCTCAATAATCACACCATCTTTGTTAACTTTTTTTATAGTGTCAGTCACTTGTGATGCAGCAATAACAGATTGACCTTGAGAAACAATCTTCGAAATTTCATCAATCACGAATGATCTCACCAAGCATCTTGCACCGTCATGAATCAGCACAGACTTAGCATCATATGGAAGGGCAGCTAAGCCGAGTTGAACTGACTCTTGTCTTGTAGAACCTCCATTAATCCAATGAACTGACTTTACTGAGTTATCAAGAATTGAACTTATTGTTTTTTTGTCTTTGGGTTGTCCAATAATTCCTATCCAAGAAATTGATTTAGCTTCAAAAGCCGCTTTCAATGTCCACTCTAAAACAGTTTTTCCTGCAACCTTCAAAAGAAGCTTATTTCTATCAGCACCCATTCGACTTCCACTCCCTGCCGCCGCAATTAACAAATGCACAACTGATCCCTCTCCATTGATTGTTCATTTAATATATTCGAACTTTAAAAATAACTTTTTTTAACGCATGAGTTTAGAGTCTTTTTAAAAAGCAAGCGACTTATTCCTAAGTAAAATAAATTAAGTATTAGATTTATGGATTTTTAAATCATAAGATTATGGCATTCCCAAAATTATTAGATGGACAGACTGCAGTTGTAACTGGAGCAAGTAGGGGCATAGGCAAGGCTATTGCAATTTTTTTAGCCAAGGAAGGAGCAGAGGTAATCGTTAATTATTCTTCATCATTGGAGAATGCAAAAAATGTTGTGTCAGAAATAAACTCTTTTGGAGGGAATGCATACCCTCTCCAAGCCGATATTTCTAATGAAAATTCTGTCAATGACTTAATAAAAACAGTCTTGGATAAAAGTAATAAAATTGATGTTCTGGTCAACAACGCAGGTATAACTAAAGATGGACTTTTAATGAGAATGAAAACAGCAGATTGGCAAAAAGTTTTAGACCTTAACTTGAGTGGTGTTTTTTATTGCACTAGGGCGGTCTCTAGGCACATGTTAAAGCAAAAGAAAGGGAGAATTATCAATATTACTTCTGTTGTTGGGTTAATGGGAAACCCCGGTCAAGCAAATTACTCTGCAGCCAAGGCAGGTGTAGTAGGGTTTACTCAAAGTGCTGCAAAAGAATTTGCAAGCAGAGGAATTGTTGTAAATGCAGTTGCTCCTGGTTTTATTTCAACTGATATGACTAAAGGTCTAAATAGTGAATCAATTCTTTCTGCAATTCCTCTTGGACGATTCGGGAATCCTGAGGATGTTGCAGGAGTAGTAAGGTTTTTAGCAGCAGATCCCTCGGCTGCGTACATTACTGGTCAGACAATTCAAGTTGATGGTGGCATGGTTATGAATTGAAGAGATCAATTTTGAATAGGCTGACCTAACTCATCTCTCAATCTCCTAATTCGTTGCAGTAGTTTTAATCTTCTACTTCTTGCTGTAACCGTAAGAAATATCCTTAAAGGGAAATAAATCAATGTCATAATCCCGGCCAACCCAGCCATAAGAATAAAAAATAAAGCCCCAGGATCGTTCATACCTTGACACTAACTACCTTCTGAAAAAATTGGGAATAATTTGTAAATTACAATTCGGCTTTCCCCACTTATCTAGCCTCCCCAATACGTGAATCCTATGGGAGATTAAGCTTAATTCAATTCAAATATGGCAAAGCTTCTAAGTTTTTCAGACGAATCTCGTAGTGCTTTAGAAAAAGGAGTAAACAACCTTGCTAATGCTCTTAAAGTCACAATTGGACCAAAAGGTAGAAATGTTGTTATTGAAAAAAAATTTGGAGCTCCTGACATTGTCAATGACGGAGTAACTATTGCCAAGGAGATAGATCTTGATGATCCATTCGAAAACATAGGTGCAAAACTTATTGAGCAGGTTGCATCAAAAACGAAAGAAAAAGCAGGTGATGGAACAACTACTGCAACAGTTTTAGCTCAGTTTATGGTTCAAGAAGGTTTGAGAAATACAGCAGCAGGAGCAAGTCCAATCGAATTAAGAAGGGGAATGGAAAAAGCTGTAGCTCAAATCGTTGATGATCTAAAGAAAAAAAGCAAATCAGTCAGTGGTGATTCCATTAAACAGGTTGCCACAGTAAGTGCTGGTGGAGACGAGGAGATAGGTTCAATGATTGCTGATGCGATTGAAAAGGTTAGTTTCGATGGAGTAATAACAGTAGAAGAGTCGAAATCTCTAGCCACTGAACTAGATATCACTGAAGGAATGGCGTTTGACAGAGGTTACAGCTCTCCATATTTTGTTACTGATGAAGATAGATTAATTTGTGAATTTGAAAATCCTTCAATCCTCATCACTGACAAAAAAATTTCATCGATTGCTGATCTTATTCCCGTTTTAGAAACAGTTCAAAAGAATGGAACACCATTAATAATTCTCGCAGAGGAAGTAGAGGGTGAAGCTTTAGCAACACTAGTTGTAAACAAAAATCGCGGAGTACTTCAAGTAGCAGCAGTCAGAGCTCCATCGTTTGGAGAAAGAAGAAAAGCAGCTCTCGGAGATATTGCCGTACTGACTGGAGGCACATTAATAAGTGAAGACAAAGCTATGAGTCTTGAAAAAGTACAAATTTCTGATTTAGGCCAAGCAAGAAGAGTGACAATAACCAAAGACACAACAACAATTGTTGCAAATGAGAATCAAAACACAGAACTATCTAATCGCATTGCCTCAATCAAGAGAGAACTAGACGAAACAGACTCTGATTATGACAAAGAGAAGTTAAACGAAAGGATAGCCAAGCTTGCTGGCGGTGTGGCTGTGATTAAAGTTGGAGCTCCTACTGAAACCGAGCTAAAAAATAGAAAGCTCAGAATTGAGGACGCTCTCAATGCAACTCGTGCTGCCATTGAAGAAGGTATTGTTGCTGGTGGTGGAACTACTCTTTTAGAACTCAGTGAAGGACTTGAACATTTATCTAAAAGTTTGAAAGGTGATCAAAAAACCGGAGTTGAAATTATAAAGAGAGCTTTGACTGCTCCAACAAAACAGATAGCTATAAATGCTGGATTTAATGGCGATGTCGTCGTATCAGATATAAAGAGATTAGGAAAAGGCTTCAATGCACAAACTGGTGAATATGTTGATTTACTTGAAGCCGGAATTTTAGATGCTTCAAAAGTAATACGACTTGCACTTCAAGATGCCGTCTCAATAGCCTCGCTTTTAATAACAACCGAAGTTGTTATTGCAGATAAACCTGAGCCACCAGCTACTCCAGGGGCTGAGGGTGGAGATCCAATGGGTGGAATGGGTGGAATGGGTGGAATGGGTGGAATGGGTGGAATGGGTGGAATGGGAATGCCAGGTATGATGTAAAAATATGAAAGACTCCTGATCTAAATTCTTTGATTAGGAGTCTTACTTACATCTGCAAATTACTTTCTTATCAACCATTTTCTGAGATAACCATATTTTGGTTTGGGAGGTAAAGGAATTAAAGCGTTAATTTTAGGATTCTTTTTATTTTCATTTAAAGATTTGATCTCTTCGATATCATCATTTTCAGAAACAACTTTTTGGGATAATTCTGCTTTAAAAGACTGATCATTTTTTTTCTTAATTGACTCAAACTCACTTGTTTTCATTTCTTTTTCTTGATTATCATCATCTGTAATAAGAAATGATTTTTCATCATCAGAGTCAACTTCCTTTGAATTATCTATTTTTTGACTATTCATGTTGTTCAATTTTTTATTCTGTTGTTCTAAATCTAGATTTTTTAGTTCCTCCAAGCTTTCTACTCCATAACGATGAGCCCATTGAGATTTCAGTAGAGTATATAAATCGCTATCATTGAAATTCAGAGCTTCGATAATTTGTTTTTGTAATTGAGATTTTCGAGACTCCAAGGTTCTTTTGAATCGCTAATTAAGATTATCAAGCAAGTTTGCGATTTAAAAGAGGTCTAATAAGAAAAAACAATCCAACTGTAAGAATAAATAAAATTGCCAGACAAGAATATCCGTTCACTTCACCGTAAGGTGCACTAATTAGGACAAGTCTCAAATCAACGGTATTATGATACGCCATACGTATAGGCTCGATTGCAAATGTCAATGGATTTATAGATGCTATCCATCCAAGCCATTCAGGCATAAAAGAAATGGGAGCCAATGCTGTGCTCGCAAAAAGAACGGGAAGATTAGCTATAAAAATAATTGCAATTAGCTCTATGTGGCCAGGCAAAACAAAAGCCAATCCCAAACTTAGAGCGGTAATTGCAAAAACCAATAACAATAGTGTGACTGCTATTAATAAAAAACCTGCCATACTTGGCCATCCATATCCTAGCGAAGCAGAAGTTAACATTATTGCAAAACTCTGTAAAAGGCTGATAGTAGTTATATAGATTACTGAGGAGATTACGATTGAACTTCTGCTACTCAATGGAGCAACTAATAATCGATTAAGGAAACCAAATTCCCTATCAAACATTAAAGGAAGTCCCGCGTTAAGTGCACCACTAAACGCAGTAAAGACTATTAATCCCGCACCAAGAAACTCTCCATAGCTACTACTCCCGGGCAAAAAATCTATGGGAGCATTTGAAAATAGTGCTGCAAAAAGCAATAACCATATCAAAGGTTGAAGAATTCCTGCAACTAATGTTGAAG
Organism: uncultured Prochlorococcus sp.; assembly: GCA_902629395.1. Taxonomy (GTDB): domain Bacteria; phylum Cyanobacteriota; class Cyanobacteriia; order PCC-6307; family Cyanobiaceae; genus Prochlorococcus_B. Next base: position 23,189 of record CACOQT010000005.1, on the reverse strand, counting down.
GTCGTCGAATTAATTGAATAAAAAGCCTCCATGTTAAAGCAGAAATCTCTTGAAACATTTCATTCAAATTATTTCCTGATTGCTTGTCTTTGTTAATTGATTGATGTGTTGTGATCATGTTTTTAATAATTTAGGAATAATACAAACAGCTAACGCATAGATTTTTTATTCTCAAGTTTAAAATCTCTTTTGCCAGCAAGCTCTAATTCAGCGTCCATCAGTGTCTTACCAGTCGCCTGCAAATAAACATCATCTAAACTTGGCCTGCTGTGAGAGAGTGCAAAAACTTCAAAATTTTCTTTAGAAAGGTGACCAGATAAGTTTGATAAGACATCATTATCCTGAACTAAAAAATTAAGAGAGTAACCTTGTTGTTGATTTACTACTACATTTGAAACCCCATTTATATTTTTTATTAATTTCTTTACAGAATCAGCCTCCACTTGATCACTGAACTCACGCACCCTAAGAGTTACTCTATCTCCACCGAGTTCTTTTTTTAGGTCATCTGGTTTTCCATTAGCAATAACTTTTCCTTTATCAATAATAGCCATCTCATCTGCCAATTCATCAACTTCCTCTAGATAATGACTACTCAAAAGAATTGTCGTTTCCTTATTTCTAAGTTCTTTCAATAATCCCCAGATCACTGATCGGCTCTCTATGTCCAACCCAACAGTAGGTTCATCAAGAATCAATAATTCTGGTTCATGCAACAATCCTGAAGCGAGGTCAAGTCTTCTTTTCATACCTCCTGAAAAAGAACCACATCTTCTATCAATCCATTCATGCATATCAAGTCTATGAATCAATTCTTCAATTCTGTTTTTCTTATGTTTGCTATCTAGATGGTAGAGATCTCCTTGAAGCTGGAGTAATTCTCTGCCTGTAAGTATTTTATCTATGGCAACATCTTGGGCTACATAACCCAATCTTCGCCTAGTTTCTTTTTCGTCCACCAAAGCATCAAGTCCCCCAACTTCTACATAACCAGAATCAGGAGCAAGAAGAGTACAGATAATTCTGAGTGCCGTGCTTTTGCCAGCCCCGTTTGGCCCCAACAAGCCATACAATGAACCTACTGGTACATCAAGGTTAAGTCCATTCAGAGCCATGACAGGTCCGTAAGACTTGAATAAATCTCTTAATTTGATGAAAAACATCTAGAAACAGATTGCCTAAAAAGATAAGCTGATATCTTCTAGCAAATTCTAATTAATATTAGAGAGCAAGGTCATAAAGTTTTTATTTTTATTTTATGGATTTAGGAAAATCCCATAAAAAAGTCTTTAATCAAAGCTACTAACTGCTCATTAAAAACAATTGACACCTGTAATCTACTAATGACAAGCAAAAAACAAACTCCAAACATATATAAAATGGACCACCTAAACAAATCCTTAGCTCGATCAAAATCCTCAGGATTATCTCTTAATCTAGAAACTAATTGAAGAAGCCTAGAATTATAAGGTAGTAATAATATTGCGTATAATAAACCCCCTTCAGGTAAAACAAAGGAACCTAAAAAACTTAAAAATACAGTGAGATAGCCATAAACAGATATGGCTTTTGCCGTAACAAAAGGACCACTTACTGTTGGCAGCATAGGTATGCCAACTGATCGATAGTCCTCTTTTAATAATATGGCCAAAGCCCAAAAATGTGCTGGAGTCCAAACCATTACCAACGCAAATAGCCACCAACCTCCTAATCCAATATGTCCAGCTGCTGCTGAAGCTCCGACAAGAGGAGGAATTGCTCCAGCGACTCCACCAAAAACTATATTTTGAGATGTTCTGGGTTTTAATAATGCTGTATAGAGTAAGACATAACTACATAGCCCCAAAAGAGTAAGTCCTGCTGCTAAACAGTTAACTCCACTTACTAACAGAGCTGAGCCCGCAAGTGTACAAGCGATTGCTCCAATAAAAACAGAAGACTGAGACAAGCGACCAGAGGGCAATGCTCTATTACTTGTACGTTTCATTCGCTTATCAAGATCTTGCTCCCACAAGCAATTAAGAGCACCTGCAGCTGCAGCCGCAAGAGCTCCTCCACCTAACGTGCATGCCAATCTTGGAGAAGGTAATGGCCATTCTTCCGAAAGAGCCATCCCTCCAACTGTGGTTGCAAGTAAAAGAGGTATTAATCTTGGCTTGGCAACCTCTAACCAAGCAGGCAATTTAATACGCTTTCTAGAGGGGACGATTTCCTCTCTCTCAACTGGTTGCTGTGAAATTAAATCTGATGCAGAGCTAACCATGACATGTCTCCAAAGTTGATTGAGTTAAAAAAAGTGATTTGGAAGATTCATCAATTCCTCTACCTTTAAAATTTAATGCTGATAATACAGCCACTAACAAGCAAGCAATTAGTTGATGACCAACAATAAGGCTAGGTTCACTCATTCCCAGATGAATAGAAAAAACTCCTAAAAAGATTTGTGAAGTGATTAAAAAAATTATCGTCAGCAGATAAGACCATTGATTAACAAGAATATCTCTGTGTAATGATGAGAAAATCACGAATAGAACCACCAGCAAACTCACAGGGATTGCAGTTGTCCGATGTAGTAATAAAAGATTGCATGAATCTCCAAGATTTAGGCATCTTTGAGCTGCCCAGGAGGTCGCTACTCGACTTCCAAGTAAAGACTGAGCTATTACAAAAAAAAGAGATAAAAACCCAAAAGAGCGAACCCACAGTGGGAAAATTGATTTACCTGGATTAAGTAATTGTTGAGTCACTCCACTCATAATCGCAACAAGAGAAAATGCAACTGCTAGATGAGCCATGACTACTAAAGATGGCAATAATTGCATTACTGTCAAAGCACCTAAAAAACCCTGCAGAGCAACTAGTAAGGTCAATAATCCATAAGTCCAAGGAAGCCATCTGGGTAAAGTTTTTGCCCAGAACAATGAGAAGGCAAATTGAGTAATAAAAACAACTCCTACGAAGAAGGCATCTAAACGATGAAACCACTCCAAAAAGACTTGCAAATTCATTTGCCTACCAGGCAAAAAAGATCCGTAACAAAGAGGCCAGTCTGGGCAAGCTAGACCTGCCTCCATTACTCTGGTCGCACCTCCAATCACTACAAGAGCGATAAGTGCAACTACCACGTGAGCAGCAAGCTGGCCAAGTCTTAAGCGTGGCTTGGGTGGATAAATAACTTGCACGTATGCAAAAATCAATCAAGATCATTGTTTATTCAACGTAGCGGTTACTTCGTACACGTCACCTGAATAAACGAACTGCAACATAAAGATTCTCTTAAAAAAAAATTATTCATCTTGAATTAACAATTAGCCGATACATTAGTTACTTTTGCCCATAACCTATAAATAGAATAAGGAGAATTTCTTGCCGAAACTATCGGCCATATTAACCCTTATATCAAGTTTAATTCTTGGTATTGGAGGAGTTTGGATTGCATACAACATAAATATGCTTCCTATAAGTGCGAGCATGAATGCTCCTGTTTACGATGAACTCTATCGAGTCCTATTTATTATTGGCTGCATACTTTTTATAGGTATGACTGCTTTAGTAGTTTATAGCCTTATTCAATTCCGTCGCAGGCCTGGAGAAACTGGTGATGGGATTGACTTAGAAGGGAATATTTCTCTTGAAATTTTCTGGACAGCTGTACCGGCAATTGTTGTTTTGTTTGTTGGTCTATATAGCTACGATATTTATGATCGAATGGGTGGGATGCAACCTTTAATGCATGATCACAGTGGGCAAATGGATAATATGTCAGAGAAAGTTTGGGGGGGGTATTGGTTCCGGACCAATTGAGGCCTCATCAACAAAAAATTTATCCTCATTACCAATTGAGTTAACAGCAATGCAATTTGCTTTTATCTTTCATTATCCAAAAGGAGATATTACAACTGGCGAACTTCATGTTCCAATTGGAAGAGAAGTTAGTTTAAAAATGGAATCCAAAGATGTAATACATGCTTTTTGGGTGCCCCAATTCAGACTCAAACAAGATGTTATTCCAGGTCAACCGACGATTCTAAATTTCACTCCTACAAAAGCAGGTAATTTCCCAATTGTTTGTGCAGAATTATGTGGCCCATATCATGGTGGGATGAGATCAAACGTAATAGTTGACAAACAAGAAGATTTTGATGATTGGCTAAAAGAAAACTCAAAAGAATCAATATAAATCTATGACTATTTCACTTAAACCTAGCGATTCTCCCTCAGAAAAGCTTCAACCAACTGGATGGCTCAAATATCTTAGTTTTAGCCTTGATCACAAAGTGATAGGTATTCAATATTTAGTTTGTGGTTTCTTGTTTTATTTAATTGGAGGATCTTTAGCTGGAGCAATAAGGGTAGAGCTTACAAGCCCTCTCTCAGATTTCATGCCAAGAGAGATTTACAACCAAGTCTTAACTCTCCACGGCACAATCATGATTTTTTTATGGATTGTCCCTGTAGTTAATGGTGCTTTTGGCAACTATTTAATACCTTTTTATGTTGGTGCCAGGGACATGGCTTTTCCAAGACTTAATGCAGTTGCTTTTTGGCTAATACCTCCCTCGGGCTTGATGTTAATAACAAGCTATTTCATTAACGGATCCGCCCAATCAGGATGGACAGCGTATCCGCCTCTAAGTATTACGACTCCTGCCGCCGGTCAAATTATTTGGATATTAAGTGTATTACTTTTGGGTGGAAGCTCAATCTTTGGTGGTATTAATTTCATCGCCACCATCCTTAAGCTAAGGAGACCTGGTCTAAAATTAATGCAATTACCTATGTATTGCTGGGCAATGCTAGGTACAAGTATTCTTGTCGTTCTATCAACCCCTGTTCTCGCTGGTACATTAATACTTTTAAGCTTTGACATAGTTGCTCATACTGGTTTCTTCAACCCAAGTCTTGGTGGGAATGTGATTGTTTACCAACATCTTTTTTGGTTTTACTCGCACCCTGCTGTTTACATCATGGTCTTACCTGCATTTGGTTTGGTAAGTGAAATACTTCCAATCCACAGTAGAAAACAACTTTTTGGCTATACAACAATGGTCTTTTCCATTATGGGAATAGTTGTATTGGGTTTAGTTGTTTGGGCCCATCATATGTTTACTAGTGGTACTCCACCATGGATGCGCTTATTCTTTACTATAGCTACTGCATTCATAGCTGTTCCTACTGGTATAAAATTTTTTAATTGGGTTGCGACCTTATGGGGAGGAAAGATTTCACTAAATGCAGCAATGCTATTTTCCTGCGGTTTTATTATTAACTTTGTTTTGGGAGGTATTACGGGGGTTGCGTTGGCTCAAGTTCCTTTCGATGTTCATGTACACGACACCTATTTTGTTGTTGCCCATTTTCATTACATAGTCTATGGGGGTTCTGTTTTTGTTATCTTTTCCTCTATTTATCACTGGTTCCCAAAATTTACAGGGAAAATGCTAAATGAAAATCTTGGAAGATTTCATTTCATAATGACTTTTATAGGATTTAATCTTTGTTTTGCACCCCAACACTGGCTGGGATTAAATGGAATGCCTCGTCGAGTTGCCGAATACGATCCACAATTCCAATTGATCAATCAAATAAGTAGCGTAGGTGCATTATTAATGGCTTTGAGTACTTTACCCTTTTTATGGAATATCCTTCGAAGTATTCTCTACGGGGATGTCGCTGGTGACAATCCATGGAATGCACTTACTCCTGAGTGGTTAACAAGTTCTCCGCCTCCTGTTGAAAATTGGGAGGGGGAAGCCCCACTGGTTCATGAACCATATGGTTATGGGAAAAAAGATTCCAATAAAAATAAGGAGGTAATAAAATGACATCCATAGTCCCAAAAGAGCAATCCTCAGAAAGCAAAAATGAACTTATAAATGAAGAGCATGAGGATTTTCGTTTATTTGGCCTAGTTGCTTTTTTAATTGCAGACGGGATGACCTTTGCAGGTTTTTTTGCAGCATATCTAACTTTTAAAGCAGTCAATCCCATTGGTCCCGATGCTATTTACGAATTAGAACTCCCATTACCCACCATAAATACAGTCTTGCTCCTTGTAAGTAGCTTTACTTTTCATAAAGCCGGGAAGTTCCTTGAAACGAATGAATCAAAACAATGTCAAAAATGGCTCCTCATAACTGGGACATTAGGAGTGGCATTTTTAATTAGTCAAATGTATGAGTACTTTACTTTGCCTTTTGGATTAACTGACAACCTGTTTGCCAGTACTTTCTATGCTTTAACTGGCTTTCATGGGCTTCATGTTTCACTTGGGTCAATAATGATAATGATTATTTGGTGGCAGACACGTGTTCCACTTGGTCGAGTAAATAACGAAAACAAGTTTCCATTTGAGGCAGTAGAGCTTTATTGGCACTTCGTAGACGGGATTTGGGTAGTTTTATTCATCATCCTATACTTGCTTTGAGGGGCAAATATTGATACTAAGATAGAAACTTTCAATTAATTTGTTGCCACAATTCCACTTATTGGTCAGAATTCAGTTAATTAAAACAGTCTGAAATGCTTGTTGGAAAAGAACTCCTTGACAAAGCAAGATCTTTGAGCAACCGTCCTGAAGACGAAATAGCTAAAGGATGTGGTTACGTAGGGCCTAGCGGGAGAGTATTGCGTAAAAGTTTTTACCGTGCTCTAGTCGAAGCAAAAGGTTATAAACTTCGTTCAAATGGACCTGGAAGAGCAGGAAATAGATCTTCAAGAGGACGACAGGCGGAGTTTCGTACCAAAGTGCATGGTAATGGCAATCTTCTAATCGGACATGCCTACACAAAAAAATTAGGTCTTGAACCTGGACAAGAATTTCGCATTGATGTCAGAAAAGAATCTGGAGCGATAAGTTTATTGCCACTCAAAAAATAATAAGTTTTTCAAAATAATCTCATAAATCTTCTAATTCCATCCATTTTCACTAAGCCAATCAGAGTTTATAAGTGAATTATGTTTCAAATTTGAGTTATTGGTATTTGCTTTTAGAAGTTTCTCCGCATATTTAGCCATCAAATCAACCTCCAAATTAACTTTTTCCCCAATTGTCAAAAACTGCAAGCATGTATTTGACCAAGTATGAGGTATTACGGCTACTGAAAATTCACATCCATCAACATATATCTCAGCAATAGTTAGACTTATTCCATTTAGGCTAATACTCGCTTTATCGCACATATATTTGCAGAAAAATATATCATCCCATGCTATTCGTAAATTCCAAGAATTTTTTAGATTTTCGATTGAAACCACTTCACCCAATCCATCTATGTGTCCGCTAACAATATGTCCACCCAAGCGGTCAGATAAACGTAATGCTGGTTCAAGATTTACGTAACCATTTTTCTGAGCCTTTGATGCAAGATTTGTTCTTTTGAGAGTCTCTTCACTTATGTTTGCAGTAAAGGAATCATTCATTAGCTCAGAAACTGTAAGACAAACTCCATCGACAGAAATACTGTCTCCAAGTTTTAGTGGGGAAAAAGGCTTACATCCATCAACAATTACACCATAATTATTTTTCTTGATCGTTCCAATAGCCTGAACTAAACCAGTAAACATTATTGGCCATATAACTTTTAGAATGCTAGTTATGTTAATTGTAAATGTCTTTGAAAAGTTTTTTGAATTTCAAATATGGTTTGGTTATGAATTATTCCAATTTGAAGCTAAGTCTTTTTTTCTCTCAAGACTGAGAATTGGTAATGACCAACATTTTTCCCAAACACTTTCTATTGGAAGAAAAATAGATTGATACTTCTTAGGAACATTTATATTTTTTCTTCTTAATTCTGATAAATTTGTTGTTGGCAAAAACCCTTTCCTAATTACACGAGTCAAATATTTATCACCCCATAACGAATCAAACCACTCATTAGGGAAATTCGCTAAAGACTGCGAAGGTGATACAAGTACACTCCAATTAAGAGGGCTACCCTCCTGAGGCAAAATAACAGACAAACGTGGGTCATCAACAAGCCTTTCAACACAACTTGATAGAGGTAGTACTGCTGCTCTAGCTCTACCTGAAGTCACCCAATTCAAAGCATTCCTATCATCAAATGACTTAGCTTGAGTTTTGATTTTTGAGAAATCATTATCTAAGTTTAATTTATTTACGATTGAAATTAGAAGATAAGGACTATTAGGGAAAATTATGTTATTAGTAAGTGAATTGGAAAAAATAACTTCCCATGAATACTTGTTCGTCAAAGCCAAAGAATCTTCATTCCTCAAAAGTATCACCCAAGGACTAACTGCTATGGGTAAAACCTTTTTTCTATAATCTTCGCCTAATCCATCGAGAAAAGACCTAGTCTGATAATTGAATTTATTCCTAATATTATCTGCTTTGATTTCTTTTATTGAATTAACAGCTAAATCAGAAATCCAACCATCATTCAATAATAATAAATCTGTTTCATATTTAAAAGTAGAGTTATAGGAAAATTTTTTCAACTCAATATCTTTGATAGGAAAAAATTCCCAATCTGCAGATAAACTATTAAAAAACTCACTAGGGTGAGTATTTGGTATACTTCTCAATGCTAATTTCTTTTGAGAAGTTGAACACCCAGATAAAAAGAACAAAGAAGAAATCAATCCATATTTGATGAACTTTCTCCTTCCAGATGAATCAATATTCATATTATTTAGATTCCTTCACAATTTTTTTTGTTTGACTTAAATAGATTTTCAACTTCAGTATCACATCTTTCAATCATTTCTTTCTGAGTCAATCCCTTAATTTGAGCAAGTAACGATAATGCACCAGCTCCAACACCCTCTTTAACGTAACCAATCTCATAATCTCGAAGAACCTTTTGATTACTCTCATTAAATCTATAACCACTTGCTAAGCCAAGAAAATTCACTTTGAAATGATTAGCGACAAGATTCATCAAATGAATAAAAGAATGTCTATTTTCTGCAGAAGAAAGTGATTCATCAACTAACCAAGACGTGGTACCAATTAAGATTTTACTAACAAATTCAGAGCGTAACTCAGGTTCAATTTCATTTAGTGCCAAAGCCAATACTGCTAACATTTGACAACCTCCTCCTAATAAAATCTCCTGGCGAGATTCTCTGGCTCCCATCAGAAGACCAACGGCAATAGGTTGAAATGGATCACCAACAGCAGACATTAGATCAACTGAGGATGGATCCTTATTTAGCTTCGCGGCTTTAAGTCCTTCATTAACTAATTTTGTTTTTAATTCTGAAGGTGGAATTCTGTGACTTCCGCTTATGAGCCCATTAACATTTATACCTAATCCAGAGAGAACAGCATAAGCAGTAGATGTGCCTCCTGGAACACACTCTGTGAGCAAAAGAGATTTTTTTAATTTCTTACCTATCCTAAAACCACCATCAAGTAGATGTTTGACCCTGGTTCTCTCCATTGCATTACCCGAGCTCAAGCATCTAGCAGGACCTGCATCGGGAGACTCAAGTGAGACATGAGGGAAGGGGGGCGTTTGTAGCAATCCTGCAGATATTATCGTTGGTTTAATCTTTAGGAACCTTGAGGCAACGAAACTAATCAAGGCAGGAGAAACGCCTGCTGGCAAAGGAGGTAAAGGCCATCTTTTGGGAAGTTTAGGTCCTGTTAATAAAAGTTCAGCATCTGCAACAGCTGTATAACGTCTGGAAGCAGAAGAGGAGCCAGCAGCAGAAATCCCCTCAATTTCAGCTGTTTGAGATCCAGCAAGAATTAAAAAGAAAGCCACATTAGTAATATTTTCTTGCCACCTTTTAACTAGATCATCAATATTTTGTTTTTCGAGACCATTGCCAAAAGCTAGAACGCCTGAGGGCAACAAAACATAGTTGTCTCTTGTCATTATAATAAATTAGGGTCAAGAGAGATTAATTTTTCCAACAAAGCAGGGGGGTCAGGTATTGATGACTTGAGTCTAGGAAAAATCCAATAAGCTATTGCATGCAGACAAAGAACGTACACGACTTCTTGAGTAATAATTAGTAAAAGTGCAACTACTTGAATTAGCCTCATATCAGGAGTCAACGAAAGATTAAATAGATCTATTCCTTTTTCAAGCAAGCCTGCTCCAGCACGAGTAAGAATAACCCATAAATTTTCACCGACTAACAAAGATAAAGCAATAACTCTAACTAAAAAACCTAAAGTTCCGATTAAGACCCCAGCACTCCAACTTAACCACCAATTCCATTTTTTTGTCCAACTGTAGCCTAACCACAAAGAGAGGAATCCATACGGGAAAAGTACTAAAGGTCCTCTTAGTGGACCCATTAGAGCAGTCAATAAAATTACGCAAATTATCAATCCCTCAATACCTGTTTTGACTCCCCTTCGAATTTGAAGAAGAGCTAATGGCAATGGCAATGCAAGACGAAAAACCGCACCACCAATAGGCAAGTAATAGAGAGCTATCCAAACTAAAGCTGTTGAGGCAGCCAGATAAGAAGACTCTACAAGTTTCAAGGCTTGTCTTTTACTGAGAGGAGCTCTGTAGGGAGATCGATTTCTTAAGAGGTTTTTGTTATGTAATATCAAAATTATTATCTTTTTAGAGATGTATCCTTTGAGAAATTTTCCTCATAAAAACGTTCAATCTTTTCCACTTCAAACTGAACCCCGGCTTTTCTTAGAGCCTCAGTAACCGTCTCGGCTGGTGCTGAGGGATTTGCACCTGATAATTTTAAAATTATTCTGTAAGGCTGTGGATTAAAGATTGTCTTCTTTATTGATTTAATTGATTTTTGACTAAGTCTACCACTGTTAGATGTTGAATCTTCTTTAATGATACTATCAAAATTATTTTTATTTTCTTTCATATTTTCTTGTATTTTTGATTTAATATTTGTTTTCTGACTAATTTTTTGTGGCTTATTATTAGTCTTTAGCAATTCTTTCGGGTCATCAGTTGAATCAAAGCTATTTTTCAATTTCTCACCAATTGGAGTATTTGTACAAGATTGAAGTAGAACAACAGTAACTATTAGTAATAATCTAATAAAAATTTTGTCAAATAATCTTAGGTTATTCAAAGTTTTATTTTGTTTTGATTACCCTCACTTTACTAGCTCTGAGACGTCCTGTTTTAGTTAAAGAAGGTGCTTTCCCCGCACTAGCTTTTTTTTTAGATGTAGAAGAATCTAAATTTTTTTTCTTAGTCGATTTTGTCGTCTTTTTCGTAGGATTTTTTTTCTTAGATTTTGTCTTTTTGCTTTGTTTTTTAGCAGCCAATAATTGAATAGCATCCTCTATTGAGATGTCTTCCGCACTTTGACCCTCTGGGAGAGAGGCGTTTACTTTACCCTGTTTTACATATAAACCATAAGGTCCATTAAATAATTGGATAGTTTCTTTTTCTCCTTCCGGGATACCAAGCTCTCTCAAAGCCGTTCTTCCTCCTCTACCTCTTTTAGGGATAGATAAGAGCTCTAAAGCCCTTTCTAGGCTTACTTGAAGAACATCATCTTCACCTTTGATTGACCGATAATCTTTCTCGCCACCAATTTTGTTCCAAACCACATAAGGACCAAATCTACCCAAACTTGATTGAACTTTTCCACCTTCTGGATGTTCCCCAAGTAGGCGTGGTAATTGAATCAATCCCAAGGCCTCTTCAAAAGTCAATTTCTCTGGCTTTATATTTTTTGGCAAAGAGGTCCTTTTGGGATTTGGAGCTTTTTTCAATGATTTATCATCTAGGTATTTTAGTGCATTTTCAATATCAATCTCTTCCTCTTCAGTATTATCTGGCAAGAGAATCTGGACCTTTGATGAGTCTTGTTTTAGATAAAGTCCATATTGACTACTTTTGAACAAACGAAGATTTCCTAGCTTTTTCTTGCCTTTTGGAATCCCAAGATCTTTCAATTCGACTACCAAACCTCTTTGAATAAAATGTCCGTACCTACCATTCAACAGATATAAGTTCTGTCCAGTCTCAGGATCAACTCCAAGAGACTCAGGGCCATCAGCTTTTTGTTTTAAAATCATCTCTGCAATGTCCTCGTCCAGATCAGCAGGAGTAATTTCCTGTGGCAGAGTTGCTGTTATAGGCTTGCCATTTTCACCAAGTTGCTTTGATTCGAGATATGTTCCAAATTTACCCAACCTAACAAGAGATGAAAGACCCTCCAAGGAGACAGAACGAAACTCTCCTCCGTCTATATCTCCTTCTCTTTGTTGCACTTGATTCTCTAAACCAGTATCACCCTTATAAAAGTCTTTGAGATATGGAAGCCAACTAACTTTTCCTGTTGATATCTCATCAAGAGTAGATTCCATTCGAGCTGTAAAACTTGTGTCAACAAGATCAGGAAAATGTTCTTCGAGAAGTGCCGTAACTGCAAATGCTGTAAAGCTTGGAGTCAAAGAATTATTGTTTAGAACTGAATAACCCCGATCTACTATTGTTCCAATAATGCTTGCATATGTTGATGGGCGACCTATGCCTTCCTTCTCAAGTGTTTTTACTAATGATGCTTCGCTATATCTAGCAGGAGGCTGCGTCTGATGACCCAACGCCTCTACATTGATAGCTGTTGGAGAGTCTCCTACAGCTAATACAGGCAAAAGTATCTCTTGACCTTCCAGTGCACCATCAGGGTCATCATTACCTTCAACATAGGCTCTAAAGAAGCCAGGGAAGTCAATTCGTTTACCACTGGCACGAAACCTCACATCAGATGCTTGTAACTCTACCCCGAGCATTGTCAACTTTGCATCGGCCATTTGACTGGCAACTGTTCGTTTCCAAATAAGTTCATATAAAGAGAGGTCCCTCCCTTGCAAGTTTGTCTCTCTAGGTGTTTTAAAGTTTTCTCCAGAGGGACGAATTGCTTCATGAGCTTCTTGAGCATTTCTTGTCTTGTTCGAAAATTGGCGAGGTTTTTTACTTAAGTATTCAGCTCCATATTTTGATTGAACACAATTTCGTGAAGCGTTAATTGCCTGATCAGACAAATGAACAGAATCTGTTCTCATGTATGTAATAAAACCTCTTTCATACAAACCCTGAGCACATCTCATCGTCTCCCTAGCTGATAATCGAAGTTTTCTATTTGCCTCTTGTTGTAGTGTGCTTGTAGTAAAAGGAGGAACTGGTTTACGAATTGACGGTTTTTCCTCGACATTAATAACTTTCCATACATCATTAGTTAATTTTTCAGCAAGTTTCTTAGATTCATCCTCGCTAATTAATTTGACATTGCGGCCAGGTTTCAATAATCCAGTTGACTCATCAAAATCACTACCACTAGCAATTCTTTGCCCTCCAATCGAGGTCATTTTCACCTCAAATACACTACCTTCTTTTTCTAATTTTGCTTTTAAATCCCAATAACTTCCACTTTTGAAAGATCTCCTTGCTCTCTCTCTCAGAACTAACAACCTTACAGCCACTGATTGGACTCTTCCAGCAGATAAACCCCAAGAAACTTTTTTCCAAAGAAGTGGAGACAATGTATACCCAACTAATCTATCCAATATTCTCCTAGTCTCTTGGGCATGAACTAATTCCATATCAATTTCTCTTGTTTTTGATAGTGCTTTGGAAATAGCTTCTTTAGTTATCTCATGAAAAACCATCCGCTTAACAGGGATTTTTGGGTTAAGTACATTCATCAAATGCCAACTTATACTTTCCCCCTCTCGATCCTCATCAGTAGCAAGTAACAGTTCACTTGCACCTTTTAGAGATTGTTTTAATTCTTTGACAATTTTTTTCTTATCTTTAGGGACCACGTACAAAGGATCAAAGTCAGCACTTGTATTGACTCCAATCGTTGCCCACTTTTCTCCTTTGTGCTTGGCAGGGATCTCAGAGGCATTATTAGGTAAGTCTCTTATGTGCCCCATTGACGCAAGAACTTGAAAATCTTTAGGCAAAAACCCTTTGATAGTTTTTGCCTTTGTGGGACTTTCAACAATTACCAGAGTATGGTCAGTGGACATCAGCTCAATTTTCCTCCCTCTTATCTAACGTACTTAATAGTAAAATGCATAGCCCAAAATGATAAAAAAGGCATATTTCATAACTTCGCTAAAGTTATAAAATCAGATTTAGCTTAAAAACAATACATAATGGTAGAACTTTTGTATTTTCAAATATTCTTAAATGAACCTGTGGAGCTTTTAAATCTCTCCTTAAATGCCAAGGCTGTGCTTCCAGAGGCCGCAGTCTTAATGGCAATGTTAGGGACCCTTTTGGTTGATTTGGCTGGTGAAAAAATTTCATCACGCTGGTCCCCTCCAATATGTTACGCAGGTCTTGGCAGTGCTTTGATTTTGCTTGTTTTGCAATGGGATGGCGAAATCCAAGAATCTTTCCTGGGAGCATTCATAGCAGATAACCTCGCTATTGCTTTTAGAGGGGTAATAGTGCTATCGACTCTTATTTCTCTTTTAATAAGTTGGAGGTATGCAGAGCAAAATGGAAGTCCTATTGGAGAATTTGCAGCAATATTACTAGCTGCAACACTTGGAGCAATGCTCCTTTGCGGTTCAACTGATTTGGTAAGTGTTTTCGTCTCTCTGGAGACACTTTCCGTTGCTAGCTACTTGCTTTCTGGATATCTCAAACGAGACTCAAGAAGTTCAGAAGCAGCTTTGAAATATTTATTAGTTGGTTCAGCTGCAGCAGCTGTATTTCTTTATGGAGCATCTCTTCTTTACGGAATAAGTGGATCAACAAATTTAAAAGAAATTGGAACAACCCTAATCACTGCTCCATCGCCCGTATCCGCGTTAGCACTGGTGTTCGTCTTATCAACCGTGGCTTTCAAAATTGCAGCAGTTCCATTCCACCAATGGACACCAGATGTTTACGAAGGTTCGCCCACTCCTGTGGTTGCCTTTTTATCGGTAGGTTCTAAAGCAGCAGGTTTTGCTTTGTCCATAAGAATTTTAATCGGCTGTTTTAATGCTTTTGACACTCAATGGAAATTGCTTTTTACAGTTTTAGCTGTTCTTAGTATGTCTTTGGGAAATGTTGTTGCTCTAGCTCAAAAATCAATGAAAAGGATGCTGGCCTATAGCTCAATTGGCCAAGCTGGGTTTGTAATGATTGGATTGGTTACCGGAACTGAAGATGGTTTTGCCGCAATGGTTCTTTACATGGCAGCTTATTTGTTTATGAATCTCGGAGCTTTTGCATGCATAATCCTTTTCTCAATTAGAACTGGGAGTGATCAAATTTCAGATTACGCTGGCTTGTACCAAAAAGATCCTTTGATCACTTTGGGATTAAGTTTATGTCTTCTTTCTTTAGGAGGCATTCCCCCAATGCTTGGATTCTTTGGAAAAATTTATCTATTTTTTGCTGGATGGGCAGACGGACAATATCTACTTGTCAGTGTTGGTTTAATTACTTCAGTTATTTCAATTTACTATTATATTTCAGTTATAAAAATGATGGTCGTAACCGAACCAAAAGAAGCTTCAGATGTTGTCAAAGCATATCCATCGATTGAATGGACAATTCCAGGAATGTCATCACTCAAAGTGGCATTGATTTTTTGTGTTCTCGTGACAGCTATTGGTGGAATCATTTCAAATCCTCTCTTTAACTTTGCCGATAGTGCGGTAAACGGAACTCCATTACTTAAAGAAGCTATTACTCTTGCAAGTAAGAGTTCAATTGGCTAACCAACTAAAACCATTGAAAAAATCAGTAGCTCGACTAAGTAATGTCAATAAATTCTATGGAGAAGGTTCTGTCAAAGTGAAAGCACTTGACGAACTTAACCTTGAAGTTTTTCAAGGTGATTACCTTGCTGTTATGGGTGCTAGCGGATCCGGTAAAAGTACTGCAATGAATATACTTGGATGCCTTGATCGTCCTACTAATGGAACTTATGAATTAAATGGAACTGCAGTAGAAAAACTTAATGATGACTTGCTAGCAGATATTAGGAACAAAGAACTTGGATTTGTTTTTCAGCAATTTCATCTTCTTCAAGAAGTTTCAGCACTGGAAAATGTAATGCTTCCAATGATTTATGCATGTGTCCCCTCTTTCGAAAGGCAGAAGCGTGCTAAAGAGGCTCTTGACAGAGTAGGTCTTGGGAACAGGATGGTCAATCTCCCCAATCAACTTTCTGGAGGGCAACAACAACGAGTTGCGATAGCAAGAGCAATAATCAATCAACCATCTCTATTATTGGCAGACGAACCAACAGGTGCTCTTGATTCAAAAACTACTGAAGACGTGTTAAATCTTTTTGACCAACTTCATAATCAAGGAATCACAATAGTCTTAGTTACTCATGAAGATAATGTTGCACAAAGAGCAAAAAAAATAGCACGGTTTAAAGATGGTAAAGTTATAGAAATAACTCATAATTAATTTCAAAAGTCATTCTCAATCTGAAAGACTTTGACTTCATCTTCTTTAGTAAGAATTAATCCTCCACTTGGATCTATTCCTTTTATATCCCATTTCAATCCAGTTTCCTTATCAATATATTTTCTAGACCACAATCTTTGTTCAACCTGAGTGCAAATAAAACTTTTATTTTCTAAAAGATCAAAGGAATTTTCTATTGCAAGAAGAACTTCTGATGACCAATAATTTATATTCATATTTTTATATCCCATAATATTTTTTAGTGAAATCCCTTCTTTAGGAACATTATTAAAAACGTTTAAACCTACTCCTACTCTAAATAATCTGAGTTTTTCACCTCTAAAAATTAATCTAGGTAATATTCCAGCTAATTTTTGACCATTAACTAATAGATCATTGGGCCATTTTATATTGACATTAACTCCAACGCGTTCAATTCTCTCAACTAAAGCCAAGGCCACGGCCAGCCCATATAGCTGAGAATTGTTTTTATGAGAAACTTCCTTCTTAATGGCCGCACTAACCCAAACACCACCTTTTGGTGCATGCCAAAATCTGCCTGCTTGACCTTGACCGAATCTTTGACAAGAAGAAAAAATGGCTATTGGCTGATTTTTTTTTACTGGTTTCTCTGCAATCCATTTTGATAGTTCTATTTCTGTGCTTGCACAAATATTTTTAAGAATTAACTTCCAAGACCTTTTAGAGGCATGACTTAATTTGTGATACCTGCAGATCAACCCAACTCCTCTATCGAATTTTCTATTTTTCATATATCAAAAGTAATTTACTCTTTAAAATCAAGCCTTATCAATTGTCTTTTTCATCTCCTCTAATTCGACTTCAACTTCTTGGACTTCTACTGTTTTTAATTCATTGACCGGCATATCAGATGGAGGTAAAGCTAATGCCTCAACTCCAGATTTTAGTTGAGTCCTCAATATTTCTAATTCTTTATCTATCTCATCACCTCCTTCTAATGCGGCGAATTTACTCTCTAAATCTTCCCCCGCTAACTCTAGTGCAGCTTGCCCAGATGCTTCCAATGCCTCTACTTTATCTTCCATTCTTTCAAAAGCAGCCATGGAAGACTTGCTCCCTAAATCGCCAACTGCATTTTGAATTTGTTGCTGAGCCTTAGCTGCTTGAGCTCTCGCTTTAAGCATATCTTTTTTAGTTCGAGCCTCGGCAATCTTTCTCTCTAGCAACAAAAGACTTTTCTTGAGTTTTTCAACTTGAGAATTTTGTGTTTGAAATTGAGTAGATAAAGATTCATAAGTATCCTGAAAAGTTTTTTTTCTGGTTAAAGCCTCTCTAGCAAGATCATCTTCTCCTTTCTTTAAGGCTAATTCAGCTCTTGTAAACCAATTTTTTATTTGCTCTTTTGCTTGATTTGCCTGATTCTCTAATCTTTTTTGACTTGCAATAGCCATCGCGACTGCTTGACGAAGCCTCACCAAATCTTCCTGCATATCAGAGACAGATTGATCAAGAATTTTTATTGGATCTTCAGCATCACTTACAAAAGCATTCAAATTTGCCCTTAACAAGCGACTTAACCTATCTAAGAATCCCATTAAGATTTTTTATGCAACCTAAAAATATTAGCTAGATTTAAGCACTAACTTACAATACTGTCTAATCAAAATTGACTTTAGAAGACTTACAGCGTAAAACGAAATCAAAAAGAGAGCAGTCAATTTATGTATGTTTGGAAGAAATCAAGTCAGCATGGAAAGGTAATATAGGTGCACTTATTAAAGATTGGGTAAAAATAGCAGGAGAGCAGCTTGCGTTAAATTGCACCCCACTGAACATTCAAAAAAAAGTTTTAACTGTTGGAGCAAGCCATCCGCAGTGGAGACAGGCACTCCAATACAACCGTCTAGAATTGATTGAGTCCTTGAAAAAATATGGATATCAAATCAAAGAAATTAGAATTAAACAATATTATCCAAGTGATATAGTTTTTCGAGAAAGTGAAAAGGAAATATGGGAAAAGCATCCTAGTAGAGCAGATAAAAATGGAATTACCAATTGTCCGATTTGTAAAGTGCCCTCGCCAAATGGAGAAGTAAAATTATGGGGTAAATGTAGTTTTTGTAGAAGAAAAGAATTGAAAAGGGATTGAATACTTTTGATTTAGGCTTCAAGTAACAAAATCCCCATTTGTCCCCTAGCTAATGTTTGATAATTTGCCTTTTTAAAGCCGGCAGAGAGTGCCAAATCAATCTGTTTTTCTCCTGAAGGAAAATCAATTAAGCTTTTTTGTATATACAAATATTCTTTTCTTAAACCAAAAAGAGATGCAACTGGAACGACATAAAGACTTAAATAAATTTTTTGGAAGAACCCTTGTATGGAACAACCTCCAAAGGATCTAAAATCTAATATTCCAGCTCTTGCTCCTGGCTTCAAAATTCTTAAAGCCTCCTTTAGTCCTACATAAGAGTTGGAAAGATTCCTTAAGCCATAAGCCATGACAAGGCCATCAAATTGATTTGATTTAAGGTTCGTCTCTAGAGCATCACCTTTTAACCAGTCAATAGAAGAATAATTTTTTTTAGATCTCTCTCTAGCAACTAATAAAGCTTTAGAAGCTGAATCCATTCCAGTAATATTTTCAGAATTGCTCATGTATTTGGCCAAAAGTATTGCCATATCCCCAGTTCCACAGCAGATATCTATCCATTTTTCCCCATAGGTTGGGTTAAGAATATCCAATAGTTTTCTTTTCCATAATCTGTGTAATCCAAAGCTGAACATATCATTTAAAAAATCATATTTTGAAGAAATTGAATTAAACATTTCTTCTATAGCTTTTTTA
Organism: uncultured Prochlorococcus sp.; assembly: GCA_902629395.1. Classification (GTDB taxonomy): domain Bacteria; phylum Cyanobacteriota; class Cyanobacteriia; order PCC-6307; family Cyanobiaceae; genus Prochlorococcus_B. Next base: position 4,016 of record CACOQT010000005.1, on the reverse strand, counting down.
TTTCCAGGCCTCATTGAATAAAAAAAAAAAAAAATTAATTAATTAAATTTTAATGCGAAAAGATTTAATCTGCCTCCTTTATGAGAATATTTAAGACTCAATTGGTCTTATGGTTAAATTTTCATTAATTAAATATTCTTTAATTTCTCGAATTGTTAATTGTCCATCATGTAACAAGGAAGCTAACAGAGCCGCTGAGGATTTTCCAAGAGTAAAAGCCTCTTTAATATGTCTCAAGCAACCAGCTCCGCCTGAGGCTATGACAGGTATTGGAACTCTCTCAGAAATACATCTAGTCAATTCCAAATCATAACCATTTTGAGTTCCGTCACCATCCATAGAAGTTAATAGAATTTCTCCGGCACCAAGCTTGAATACTTTTTCTGCCCACTCAATAACATCAACACCAGTATTTTCTCTTCCGCCACTCACGTACACATCCCACTTGTTAGGAGCACTTTTATTTCGTTTAGCATCTATTGCGACAACTATACATTGAGATCCAAAACTATTTGCCCCTTGAGAAATCAAAGGAGGGTTTTTAACCGCACTCGAATTTAAACTAACTTTGTCAGCTCCTGCTCTTAATAATTCATTTATTCCATTCAATGAACTTATTCCTCCTCCAACCGTAAAAGGAATCGTTACTGCCTCTGATGTCCGCCTAACCATATCCACCAAAGTAGATCTTTTTTCGTATGTTGCAGTTATGTCAAGGAAAACCAATTCATCTGCTCCAGCCTTGCTATATCTACATCCCAATTCAACTGGATCCCCTGCGTCTCGCAATCCAACAAAATTCACACCCTTGACCACACGTCCGTTTGAAACATCAAGACAAGGAATCAATCTTAAAGCAACCATGATTTTTAAACAGATGAACTGTTAAGGTTGCCCAAACCTAAGCATTTTGATGCCATGGCAAAGCCAGCCTCTTTAACCAGGATAGGGTCAAAAATAAAGATTAATATTGAACGCGTTCGTGATCGCATACCTTCTGATTTGATTAAGCAACTGTCAGAGGATCCAAGAGGAACAGTCATGGATTACAAAATGACAGATGGAAGGGGGATTGGGTTAGTCCTTAAACTTAAAGACGGGAGCCAAAACTGGTTCTTCGAAGATGAAATTTCTTAACTCTGAGATTACAAAGTGAGTGATGCAAGGCAACTCCTTGGAATAAAAGGAGGTTCTGAAACAAAAAACATTTGGAAGCTTCGTTTGCAACTAATGAAGCCCATCACATGGATTCCTTTGCTATGGGGAGTCATTTGTGGTGCAGCGGCTAGTGGCAATTACCACTGGGAATTAAGCAATATTCTCGCCTCGATGACTTGCATGTTTATGAGCGGGCCACTATTAACTGGATACACCCAAACAATAAATGATTATTTTGATAGAGACATAGACGCAATAAATGAACCTAATAGACCAATACCTTCAGGTGCAATTTCACTTTTTCAAGTAAAATTACAAATATGGATCTTATTAATAGCTGGTCTTGGGGTCGCGTATTTATTGGATTTGTGGGCAGATCACACAATACCCTCCGTCTTTCTACTGGCGTTGGGAGGTTCATTTGTAAGTTTTATTTATTCAGCACCACCTTTAAAACTTAAACAAAATGGTTGGCTTGGAAATTATGCACTCGGTGCTAGCTACATAGCTCTTCCGTGGTGGGCAGGACAAGCGCTATTTGGCCATTTAACTTGGACAACTGCCCTACTTACTCTTGCCTATAGCTTGTCAGGCTTGGGAATTGCTGTCATAAACGATTTTAAAAGCGTAGAGGGTGATAAAAGCCTTGGGCTTGAATCACTTCCTGTTGTTTTTGGTATTAAAAATGCAAGTCGTATTAGTGCAGGAATGATAGATATATTTCAATTGGCAATGGTAATAGTTTTAATAGCTATTGGACAACATTTTGCATCTGTTATTCTCGTTTTATTAATAATTCCTCAAATAACATTTCAAGATATATGGCTATTACGTGACCCCTTAAGTTTTGATGTTAAATATCAAGCAAGTGCACAACCATTTTTAATTCTAGGAATGCTTGTAACTGCTATAGCTATTGGACATAGTTCATTAATTAGTTTGTAATTAAATTTTTAATTCTGAAGACAACGAAAGCCAATTAAATTTTATTAATTAATTTATATTTTTTAAAACAGCAAAATAAAAACCATCTCCATTGAAATCATCCCCTGGCCATATCTGTTTTTCATCTTCTAATAAAAATTTAGAGTTTGATTGAAGGAAATTTTTTATCTGATTAGTATTTTCATCTGGATGAATAGTACATGTGGAATAAACTAATTTTCCCCCATTTTTTAGTAATGGAGCTAAAGAATTGAGTAATTGACTCTGAAGGTCAATAAGCTCATTGATACTATCCACATTCATCCTCCACCTTGCATCGGGGTGACGAGCAAGAGTGCCCAGGCCGGAACAAGGAGCATCAAGAAGTATACGATCAAAGAACCCTTTCCAATCTGGGTATTTGGACAATAAATCATTAGAGTCAGCCACTAAAAGTTGCAAACACTCAGTTCCAAGTCTCTCTGAGTTAACTAAAATTTTTTCGGATCTTCGTGAAGACCGATCAACAGACCAAATCTTTCCCTCGTTGTTCATTAATTCAGCTATGTGGGTAGATTTGCCTCCTGGTGCAGCACATGCATCCAGAATCTTTTCTCCAGGCAATGGTCCAAGTAAAGGTGCAATTAGCTGTGAAGATCTATCTTGAACACACCAATTACCTTCTTTATATCCTGGCCATTTTTTTGGTTCGCCAACGCCAGCGATGATCTCTAATCCATGAGGGCAACCTGGAATCAATTTGTTTTTAATACCTGAAGAATCAAAGCTTTCTTTGACATTTTCCATGCCTGCCCGCAACTTATTCACTCTTATATCAATGGGGCTAATACTATTGAATGCTTGGGCAATTTTTTTAGCGTCTTTAACTCCTCTCCAAACAATCAATTTATCTGCCAACCATAAAGGTATAGACTCATTTCTGGCTAATTCTAAACTAGGACTCTCTAATTCAGGCAAGAGAAAGCCTTTCTCTTTTTTTCTGAGAGCGGATCGCAAAATGGCATTTACCACAGGTGCCAATTTCGTCAAATCAAAAGTTTTTGCAAGCTCGACAGTTGTGTTAATAGCAGCAGATGGAGGAATTCTCTTCATTTTTAAAATCTGATATAGACCCAGGTGCAGTATCCATCTCAACATCGGAGGCTGTTTTTTTGCAGGTATTTTCCCTAAATAATCAATCCAACAATCTAAAAAGTATCTTTGACGGATTGCACCATAAGAAAGTTCCGTTACCAAGGCTTTATCTTTGGCTTGAAAGGAATAAAGATTTAAAATACTTTCCAAAGCAGCATCTGCAAATGCTCCTCCTCCGACTGCTTGGATAATCTGCAAAGCTGCTTTTCTAGTATCTAAGCCTTCTATAGATGACGGATTTTTACTCAAAAGCAACTTTTTCAAAATTCAACTAACAGTAGAGTGTTTATCCCATAATCACAACTAATAGTATCCAGAAGCCTCTCGTAGCGAAGTCTTGACGAGCAATAACATATTCAATAGGCCAACCCAACAGGTGTAACATGCGATACTCGCAAATTTCACTTTCGAGAGTTACATTTGTTACAACTACTTTAGTGTGTGAGGACACAATGAAGCTTTTTCAACGTTTTTTGGTAGCTCCTGCTGCTTTGGGCCTAATGGCTCCAGTTGCAGCTAACGCAGACACTGCTTTTACTTCAACAACAACTCTTTCTGGCTCTGCAGTTTTCACAACTGGTTCAGTTGCAAATGGCGGAACATCTGATACAGAAGAAGAGCTATACATGCAATATGCATATACTCTTGACTTGAATTCAAGTTTCACTGGCGAAGACCTCTTTACTGCAGGTCTTGTATCTGGTAATGCTAGTGGCCCACTTGCCAACATGGATAGTGCGGAGACAGGTGATTTAAGCGTTCAATCTCTTTTCTACAAC
>CACOQT010000004.1 GCA_902629395.1 uncultured Prochlorococcus sp. | reverse complement strand
GAACACTTTTCTATTTCCTTTATGAGTATTTACTCTTATTTAACTTTTTTAAAATGTCCTTAACTATTTTGATTGATTTTTCTATTAATATTAGTGTATTATTTTTTTAGGATTTAATTATTCAATGGCAAAAAGAAGACGTAAACTTAGCCCTGAATTAGAAAAAAACATTTCACTAGCAAAGAAGCAAATTGAATTAATTACTGCAATAATTCATGATATAGATGATGATGATATACAGGAAGAATATAAATCCGCTTTTTTACCAGTAATGAGCACCTATATGTCACTTGATCAGATGTATAACGATTTAGGTTTTAATGACGATACCTCTAATCTCTATCATAAGTATTTGGATAAATTAGAAAAATTTAAAAATGAATATGAGCTTTAGTTGTTTATTTTTAATTTATTATTTTACAAATAAAATCAACGTTATTATTGAATCTATTTAATCAAATGTTTAAAATATCTTATTATTTATTAATTATATGTTGTAATATTTAACTATTCTCTTATCATATTCATTTCTCTAAATCTGTTTTTTTTATAAATAAATAGACCTCAATCGATTTAAAGATTTAAATTATAGCTATATTTATTTGTATTTCTATGGCAGATGACTTTTGCGAAATTGATCTAGCGATGAATATGATAAAGGAAAACATAACAAAAGAACTTTCTGAATCTATATCTAAACAAAGGAAAGTCTCATACTTTCAAAAGAAACAATCTAACAACCTTTCTTTCTCCGAAAAGACTTTGGATTAGTTTTTTTGATAATTTCTGAAATCTCGATCTCATTTAGGTTTGTAACCAAAAAGACTTCTTGTACGAGTTTTCCTTTTCTTGCCAAAAGCTTATAACCTTCATTTGTTTTTATAGTGACTTTTAGTCTGAGATTTTCACCTTTTCCGTTAGTCTTTGATAAACACGCTGGAGTAACAGTTTTAATATCATTATTTTCTGCTATTTTTTTTAGCCACTTGATTAGGCCCTCAATGTGAGTACTGTGGTTTTGTACTAATCTTCCCATTTTTTTATGACTTTGGATGAATTTTTAAATGCTTTTATTTTCTATAGAAGTAGTTAACTCGACCTTTTTAATAAGTTATAATCTAAAAAACTATTCTAGTCATGATTTTCACTCTGGGTTGGGCTTCATTAGCAGCTATTTTTACCTTTTCGATAGCTATGGTGGTTTGGGGCAGAAACGGCGATGGTTCGATTGATATTTAGTCAGTGATATGCCTATAGAATTTAACCTCTATAGCTTTCTGTCATTTATTTCTATAGCACTCTTATCTTTCATCACAATTGGAGTGATCTATATTAGTTATATTGATTGGAAAGACAAAAGAAGACAAAAATAATATTAAATAATTTATTTAGAGGTTAGGTTAAGGGCAATTATTTCTAAAGCTTGTTTCATCTTCTCAATATTTGACTTATACATACTTATATCTTTCTCGACTCTAGAGTATTGATAACCCAGTAAGTCAGAAATTTTGCTTAGTTCTTCATTAAAAACTTCTTCTTTAACATCCTTGAATGACGGCATTTCACCGACTAACTTATATATACCAATAGCGTTGATACGACTATAGTAATCATATCCTTCTTTATTACTATTAAGCTGTGATAAAAATGTTTTTAGATCCTCTTTCGTAAAAGAACTAGCCTTACTTATTAATTCATCTGAGTAACTCTTTAATTCAGTTGGATTAAAACCATTGCAATTACAGATAGCATTGAAAAGCTTATCAATATGTTCGCTGGGTTTATAGCCACTTGTGAATCTAGTGAATATTTCTTTTAAACCAGCAGCAAAGATTGAGTCTTCCTTAAAGTTTTTCTGATGACTTAATAGATGAAGTTCAACTAGCAATTCATCTGCAAGTTTTCGGTAAATTGGTGGTATGACATAAGGAAACTCCTTATGGAAATCAGATTTGCTGTCTGAAATTGTTGCTCTAACGCTCAATGCCAAACCTAGATAATTCTTAAGAGACCCTAGCTTACCCCGTGACTTGGCTAGGATCATGAAAACCGACCATATTTAACGTTCAATGATTCCTATAGTTATCGAAGAATCAGGAAGAGGAGAAAGAGCCTTTGATATCTATTCAAGGCTTTTAAGAGAAAGGATAGTTTTTTTGGGTGAGCCAGTTACAAGTGACTCTGCTAACAGGATTGTTGCTCAACTCCTTTTTCTAGAGGCTGATGATCCAGATAAAGATATTTTTCTTTATATCAATTCTCCTGGTGGGTCGGTTTATGACGGACTTGGCATTTTTGACACAATGCAGCATGTAAAGCCTGATATCCATACCGTATGTGTCGGTCTTGCGGCAAGTATGGGTGCCTTTCTTCTTTGTGCTGGTGCAAAAGGTAAACGAAGTAGTTTGCTGCATTCGAGAATAATGATTCATCAGCCTCTTGGAGGTGCAAGAGGACAAGCAAGTGACATAAGGATCCAGGCTGATGAAATATTGTTTATTAAGGAGAAATTAAACACAGAATTATCACAGAGAACCGGTCAACCCATTGAAAGAATTAGAGAGGATACAGATAGAGACTTTTACATGTCTCCATCTGAGGCTATCGAATATGGCATTATCGACAATGTCTTTAATAAACGTCCGGTAAATTCGGTATGACCTAATTTATCAAATGTGTAAAAAACAATTTATTTTAGGGAGTTTTAATTCCTTATAATTGACATCATTTTACGTCTTTTAAAACAGGAATAAATCTATCTTTTTCAGGAACTTTGGTGTATTTGGATAATATTTCGACAAATTCACTTCCATCCATAGTCTCTTTTTCGATTAAAATTTCCACTAATTTGTCCATAGCATTTCTATTTTTAGAGACTAATCCTAAAGTTTCCTCGTAACACTGTTTGACTATTTTTCGTACTTGTTCATCGATTTGTTTTGAAATTTCATCTGATATGTCGGATGTATTCATTAAGCTTCTACCTACAAAAACTTCTTGGCTATCCCCTTCCAAAGAAACTGGTCCAAGACTGCTCATTCCAAATCTTGTGACCATCTGACGTGCCATCGAAGCAACTTGTTGAACGTCACCACCGGCCCCAGTTGTGACTTCTTCCCTTCCAAAAATAACGTCTTCTGCAGCTCTTCCACCTAATGCTCCCATTATTCTTGCCTTTAACTGTGCTCTACTGATCAAAGCTTGATCATCATCAGGAGAGAACCATGTTAAACCTTTTGCTTGACCTCTCGGTATAACAGTAACTTTCTGAACTGGATCATGGTCTTTTACGAGTGAACCGATTAATGCATGGCCAACTTCGTGATATGCGATTAATCTTTTGCTTCTTCCGTCAACTAAAGGTTGCCCTTCCATGCCAGCGATGATTCTATCAACTGCATCATCAATTTCAGAGAGACCTATTTGATCTTTTCTTCTCCGGGCAGTTAAAATTGCTGCCTCATTTAATAAATTTGCAAGATCTGCACCAGTAAAACCAGGAGTTCGTCTAGCAATACTCTCCAAGGTTAAATCCTTTTCTAATTTTTTATTTCTTGAATGGACTTTCAGTATGGACAATCTTCCTGTGATGTCTGGTGCGTCAACAGTAACTTGTCTATCAAATCTCCCCGGTCTCATTAGTGCTGAGTCAAGAACATCAGGTCTATTGGTGGCAGCAATAATGATGATTCCACTATTGCCCTCAAATCCATCCATCTCTGTTAAAAGTTGGTTAAGTGTTTGCTCTCTCTCATCGTTACCTCCACCAATACCAGCACCTCTTTGTCTTCCAACGGCATCAATTTCATCGATAAAGATCAAACAAGGACTATTTTCTTTAGCTCTTTTGAACAAATCTCTAACTCTACTTGCTCCAACTCCTACGAACATTTCTACAAATTCTGAACCTGAAAGAGAGAAGAAAGGTACACCTGCTTCACCAGCAATGGCCTTTGCTAGAAGAGTCTTACCTGTTCCTGGGGGGCCAACTAATAAAACTCCTCTGGGAATTTGAGCCCCAACAGAAGTAAATCTCTCAGGTTGTTTGAGGAAAGTAACTACCTCCTCTAAATCTTGTTTAGCTTCATTTACCCCTGCAACGTCATCAAATTTGACCCCTGTTTCAGCTTCCATGGCAAATCTCGCCTTGGTTTTACCGAACTGCATTGCTTGACCAGGGCCTCCTGGCATTGAATTTGATCTTCTAGAAAGCAAGATTAATCCTCCAATTAAAATTAGTGGAAAGAGGAGATTACCAAGTATTCCTATTCCAGCAGGAGCGGTTCTGGGTGGATGAATATCAAAACTTATACCCTCATCTTTGAGTGATGAAACTAACTCTGGAGCTAATCCAGGAAGATCAACTCTTAAGCGTTGAACTCTGTTATCAATTTCAGGGTCTACAGACTCGACTATTGCATTTCTCCCTCCATCGTAAATATCCACAGAAGTGACTCTCCCAGCTTTTACGTAATCTAGGAATCTTCCATAACTAATTTTTCCAACAGGTGCGTTTCTGCTCGTATTACTAACGTTAGAAGTATATGCTTGGGAGCTTGGAGTGTTGGTTGATGAACCAAGAATTTGCCAAGTGAGTAACACCACTATTGTTATTGGAAGAACCCATAGAGCTATAACTTTCCACTTCTTATTCATAAGTTTGAAATTTTTAGAAAGATTCTAATAGTGTCAGGCCCCTTTCTGTTGGGTGGTTCTACCTGTTTTTTTGAAAATTATAAAAAAAAATTTATTTTTAAAACTTTCAAGCAATTGATAGCTCTCTTTCTACTAAACCAACTATAAACTCCTCAAAGCAGTAATTGGATCGAGCTTAGCTGCTCTTTTTGCAGGTAAAACGCCAAAAGTCAAACCTATCGTACTTGAAATAATAACCGTGATTAATACAGTTCCATAACCAATTGTTGCAGGTAAAGGTGTTAATAAAGCTACAAATTTAATTGTGGTCAGACCTAATCCGGTACCAGCTATTCCTCCCAAAGTAGAAAGAATTAATGATTCAATTAGGAATTGTGTTGAAATATCAAGTCTTCTTGCTCCTAATGCTTTTCTAAGACCTATTTCTTCTGTTCTCTCGCTGACTGAGACCAACATAATATTCATTATACCTATTCCGCCAACTAATAAAGATATGCCACCTATTGCAGCTAACATTAATGTTAATCCTCCAGTAATAGTTGACACTATCTGTAAAGCATCTTTCTGGGATCTAACTGCAAAATCATCGTCTCTAATTATTTTATGTCTTTGTCTCAATAAGTTTGTTATTTGAAATTTAGCAGCGGTCGTTGATTTCTCATTTATTGCCTCAACACTTATGAAACTGAGACTTGTCCCATAATTTGGATCTTTACCTGTAATTCTGTTAACCATAGTTGAGAGAGGTATGTATGCGTTCTCATCTTGATTACTTCCAAATACAGCACCTTTGGGTTTCATGACTCCAACGATTTCAAAAGACTGATCTTTTATTCTTATTCGCTCTCCCAATCCCTCTCTTTCATTGAACAACTTTTCTTCAAGATCTGGACCTATTACGACTACATTCTTAGCCCCTTTAGTATCTTGATCATTGATAAAACGACCTTTGGCAATTTCAAAGCTTCTAACAATTAAGAAATCACTAGTAACTCCCGAAATAGAACTACTAGTACTTTTAGACCCTGTTTGAATAACTTCATTTGATGAAATTTGTGGGGCTACTCTTTTAACAGTTGGAACTTGTTCTTCTATCGCTATTGCATCTTTCAGTACAAGGTTTTTTGGAAAAGCTACACCTCTTCTTCTTGTGTCATTATTCCCTGGGACAACAAATAAAACATTTGCACCAAGGTTGCTTAATTGGTTTTCTGCAAGATTTTGTGCACCTCTTCCTACACCCACAAGTGTGATCACAGAGGCATTTCCAATAACGATCCCAAGCATTGTTAACAAACTTCTAAACTTATTTGACTTGAGATTCTTTATTGCCATTCCATAGGTTTCAGTTAGCGGGAGTTTTGTTTTCATATCAAATCAGATAAATACAGATTCATTTTCATCTTCTGAACTAACTATTCCAACCTTTACCAAGTCTGTAGATCCGCTTACACCTGATAATGTCCCCGCTGTTTCTACTACTAAATCACCTTTTTTTAAGATCTTCATTTTTTTTGCCATGGACATGGCATCATCAAAAGTTTTTGAAGTGCTTGTTTGATTCTCGATAAGAAGAGGCGTCACTCCCCAAACAAGTTGAAGTGTGCTTGCGACAGATTTTTCATTCGTTACTGCTAATACTGGAGTGGCAGGCCTGAATTTGCTTACGTTTTTTGCAGTCGCACCGCTTTTGGTCAGGGGTATAATAGCCGCCGCATTTATTTGTCTTGCAATACTACTTACAGCAGCACTTATTGCATTTGGAATAGTGCTTGGAAGATGACTTTCTAGGGCTTTTTGTGGATAATCTCTCTCGATTCTTTTCGCAATAGTAGCCATAGTTGCTACTGCCTCTATTGGATAATCTCCTACTGCCGTCTCATTTGAGAGCATTACAGCATCGGTACCATCGAGTATCGCATTTGCAACATCACTCACCTCAGCTCTAGTGGGCCTTGGGCTGGAAGCCATTGAGTCAAGCATCTGAGTGGCGGTAATTATGGGTATACCGAGGCTGTTAGCTTTTTTTATTAGTTGTTTTTGTAATAGGGGAACTTCCTCTGCAGGCATCTCTACACCGAGATCTCCTCTTGCCACCATGACTCCATCACATAGTTTTAAAACAGAATCTATTTGATCGATGGCTTCAAATTTTTCTATCTTTGCTACCACAGGGGTGTCATAGCCATGATTTCTTATTAAATCTTTTATTTCGATTAAGTCTGAGGGATTCCTTACAAAACTTAGTGCTACCCAATCAACCCCTTGATTAAGTCCAAATTCAAGATCTTTCTTATCTTTTTCAGTTAACGCCCTTATTGATAGTTGAACGTCAGGAAAATTAACGCCTTTATTGTTTGAAAGAACTCCGCCAACAGTAATTGAACATATTAATCTTTGTTCTTTTAAATCTACTTCTTGAACTTTCATTTCTACCCTACCGTCGTCAAGAAGAATTCGATTTCCAACATTTACTTCTTCAGCTAATTTGTCATAGGTGACATTTGCTTGTTTATTATTGCAATCTATATTTTTTGATGTAAGAACAAATTTGTCTCCGTTTTTTACATTAACAGGGCCATTTTTGAACTTACCCAGTCTTATCTTAGGACCTTGAAGGTCTTGGAGTATTCCTATGTGAATACCTAGGTTGTTCGAAACTTGTCTGATTGTTTTTATTCTTTGAGCATGTTCATCATGGTCTCCATGACTAAAATTTAGACGGAAGGTTGTTGCACCAGCCTCTACCAACTTTGTTATTTGACCCGCACTTTCTGTAGCGGGCCCTATTGTAGCTACGATTTTGGTCCTTCTTGCCAGATCGAGTATTGTCATTTATGAGACTGGTGATAACAAAAAACTAACATCTAATTGTGTTTTATTTGTCAACTTTGCTTTTTCAATAAAATAAACATGGATTTAAATTACTATCAAAGGGAATCTCGTAAGACAGCTCTTTATCCAGAGGTAGGAAACAATACTATTTATCCAACCCTAGGTCTTGTTGGCGAAGCAGGTGAGGTAGCTGACAAAGTAAAAAAAATAATTAGAGATAAACGTGGTCAGTTTGATGAGGAGAGTAAAGAAGCAATTAAATTTGAGCTGGGAGATGTTCTATGGTACATATCACAACTGTCTAGTGAATTGGGATATGAATTAGACGAGGTAGCAAACGCTAATTTGCAAAAGCTAAAAAGCAGAAAAAATAGAGGAAAGATTCAAGGTGAAGGGGATAATCGTTAATTTTCAAATTAACCATATAATTGGTATCCACCCATTGCTAGTGCTGCAGCATTACCCAAAATCCCCTGAACAACTCTGATAACTACAAATGCTAAAATTGGTGATAAATCTAAACCACCTAATGGAGGTATTATTCCTCTGAAAAAATTTAAGTATGGGTCGGTAATGGCACATAAATTTGTAAGTATTGGATTGCTCATATCAAGATTTGGGAACCATGTCAGTAGGACCCTAATGATCAATATTGTCGAGTAAATTCCCAGTGTTTTTAGAAGTACAATCAGAATTGTTGGAATGATTTCGTAACCCATTAGCATTTAATTTTTTTATATATTATGCCGCATTTCTGTCTTCTGCTTGGTCAGGTTCTGGCAATACAGTAAATGTTTGATGAAATTTTTCAGAAAGAGTTAACCAGAATGATCGCCCATCTTTTTGTCTTCTTCTCTCTACAAAGTTTTTATCCACAAGTTCTTTGATGTGATCGTATGCTCCAGATCCTCTTAGATCAACTAGTTCCGATTGGAGTATTTTTTTCTTAAGTGCAACAGTGGCTAAGGTCCTTAGTGTTGCGATCGACAAATCTGCTGGGAGAAGGTCCTGAACTAACTCTCCAAGTCCCTGTCTTAATTCCAAGCTGTAATAATTTTCACTTTCCTTTATCTCTAGAGCAGTATCCCGCTGAGCATAACCTGCCTTGAGCTCCCAAAGTGCTTTTTCTACTTCAACAATATCTTTCTCTAGCAATTCAGCCATCTCTTTAGATGATGTTGGTCTTCCTTTGAGATAGAGGATTGCTTCAACCCTAGCTGGCAATGAAATCTGTATGTTTTCGCTCATAACATTGAAAATAAAAATTATTTTTCTAGTTAATCAAAATTACCGCGTCTAATTGAAATCTGCACCTAAAAATAATTTATAAGCTGGATTATCTGTCTCTTTCCAATTTTTATAACCTATTTTTTTTACAAATTCATTCCAAGCCGGAATATCTGAGTCGTTTACTAGCACACCTATTACAATTCTTCCAGTATCAGCACCATGGTTTCGATAATGGAAAATACTTATTGTCCATTCTGGTCTCATCGAGTTCACAAATCTCATTAACGCTCCAGGTCTCTCTGGAAATTCAAATCTATAAAGTAATTCTTTAAATTTACCTGTGGATATTTCATCTATTGATCTTGGCAGCCTGCCTCCAACCATATGTCTTAAATGAACCTTTGATAATTCATCATTGCTTAAATCATTACAATCAAAGCCTTCTTTCTTGATTTCACTGATTAATAATTCCCTATCTTTAATATTAGATACCTCCACACCCATAAATATTTGAGCTTTTTTACCTTCTGACATTCGATAACTAAATTCAGTCAAACTTCTTGAGCCAAGTGTTCGGCATAGATGTTTTAAACTTCCGGCTTTTTCCGGTATTCCGACTGCAATCATTGCCTCTTTTTCTTCTCCTAGTTCAGCTCTCTCCGCTACAAATCTAAGCCTTTCAAAATTCATGTTTGCTCCACAAGCTATTGCAACTAAATTTTTATCTATTAAATGATTATTTACGACATGTTTTTTTAAACCAGCAACAGATAATGCACCTGCCGGTTCAAGTATTGACCGAGTATCCTCGAAAACATCCTTTATAGCTGCACAAATTTCGTCTGTATTAACAGTAACCATCTCGTCAACATTTTTCTTGCAGATAGAAAAAGTATTTTCTCCTACCTTTCTAACTGCAACGCCGTCAGCAAAAAGTCCAACACTCTCAAGCTCTACTGGCTTATTAGCTTTTATAGATCGTGTCATAGCACAAGCATCCTCAGGTTCAACACCAATAATCTTTGTATTTGGCCAAATTGCTTTTACATATGCACTTACTCCAGCGATTAACCCTCCCCCACCTACCGCAATATAAATAGCGTCAGGTTGTTTGTGAGATTGTCTAAGTATCTCAAGGCCTATAGTTCCCTGTCCTGCTATCACTTCTGGATCATCAAATGGATGTATGAAAGTCAGATTTTCTTCTTTTGATATCTCAAGTGCTTTTTCGTAGCATTCATCATATGTCTCGCCAAAAAGGATAACTTCTGCCTTGTGCGACTCGACAGCTCTTACTTTCATTATGGGAGTTGTTAGAGGCATCACAATGACTGACCTACACTTCAGGAAAGAAGCACTTAAAGCAACTCCCTGTGCATGGTTGCCAGCACTCGATGCAATTACTCCTTTGGAAAGTTCTTCCTTAGTTAGCTGAGACATGCGGTTAAAAGCACCTCTAAGCTTGAAAGAAAAAACAGGTTGAAGGTCTTCTCTTTTAAACCAGATATTATTTTTGTATTTTTTGCTTAAATTTTTGGCCTTTTCCAATGGGGTTTCTTCAGCAACGTCATAAACGCGTGCTCTCAGTATTTTCTGAAGATAGTCCTCCATATCTAGTCTTTCACCGATTTTGAGTTTATAAGTTTTCTACATTCCATTTGTTCTTGTGCGATTTTTATCAAAATGTAGGGTAGACCTCGTAGATTAGAGAAACTAAACCTCAGAGTTATATGCGTCTGAGCCAGTTAAGTCATCCAAATGAACTTCATGGTTTGACCATTAGTGAACTGGAAGATGTTGCTTGCCAAATTAGAGAAAGGCATCTTCAAGTTGTTTCTACTAGTGGAGGACACTTAGGTCCAGGTCTTGGTGTTGTTGAGTTAACAATTGCCTTGTATCAGACTTTAGATTTAGATGTCGATAAAGTTATTTGGGATGTTGGACATCAAGCCTACCCTCACAAGTTAATTACAGGAAGATTTGAGCGATTTGATTCATTGAGACAGCAAAAAGGAGTTGCTGGTTATTTAAAAAGAACAGAGAGTAAATTTGATCATTTTGGTGCAGGCCATGCCAGCACTTCCATCTCTGCAGCCCTTGGAATGGCCATTGCAAGAGATCGAAAAGGCGAGGACTACAAATGCGTAGCAGTCATAGGTGATGGTGCCTTGACAGGTGGAATGGCCTTGGAGGCTATAAATCATGCTGGACACCTGCCTAAAACCCCACTTTTGGTTGTTTTAAATGACAATGACATGTCAATTTCTCCACCTGTAGGAGCCTTGTCTACCTATTTAAATCGTATGCGTCATAGCCCACCTGTTCAATTTATTTCAGATAGTGTTCAAGAAAGTGTAAAAAATCTTCCTTTTATGGGAGATGCAATTCAAGAGGAATTTAAATCACTTACGGGGAGTGTTAGACGATTGGCGGTACCCAAAGTTGGGGCGGTTTTTGAGGAATTGGGTTTTACCTATATGGGTCCAGTTGATGGACATGATATAGCTGAATTAACTAGAACATTTAATGCTGCTCATAAAGTTGGTGGACCTGTGATGGTCCATGTTGTCACAACAAAAGGAAAAGGTTATCCATATGCAGAGGCTGATCAGGTTGGATACCATGCACAATCAGCTTTTGATTTAACAACTGGAAAATCCATTCCATCTAAAACGCCTAAACCTCCAAGTTTTAGTAAGGTTTTTGGCCAAACATTAGTGAAACTTTGCGAGCAAGACAACAAAATTATTGGCATTACAGCTGCCATGGCTGAAGGAACTGCTTTAAACCTTTTACAAAAAGCTATTCCTGATCAATATGTAGATGTTGGAATAGCTGAACAACATGCTGTCACGCTTGCTGGAGGGATGGCTTGCGAAGGGTTGAAACCTGTAGTTGCGATTTATAGTACTTTTTTACAAAGAGCATATGATCAATTAATTCACGATATTGGAATACAAAATTTACCAGTAACTTTTGTAATGGATAGAGCTGGAATAGTCGGGGCAGACGGTCCAACTCATCAAGGACAGTATGACATTAGTTATTTAAGGTGTGTCCCTAATTTCACTGTGATGGCTCCAAAAGATGAGTCAGAATTACAGCAGATGTTAGTTACTTGCATTAACCATAATGGACCTTCAGCTCTGAGAATACCAAGAGGTTCTGGAGAGGGTGCAGCATTAATGGAAGAAGGTTGGGAGTCTTTAGAAATTGGTAAAGCCGAAATAATAGAAGAGGGCGACAATTTATTAATAATTGGATACGGTTCTATGGTTTGTCCTGCACTTAAAACAGCAGAAATATTAAAGGAATCTGGAGTAAAAAGCACTGTTATTAACGCAAGATTTATAAGACCCTTAGATGAGGAAACTATTCATAATGCCGCTAAAAGAATTGGTAAAGTGGTAACAATGGAGGAAGGAACCTTACTAGGAGGTTTTGGATCAGCAATCGTAGAATCTTTTAATGATAATGATATTTTTGTTCCCACTTTGAGAATAGGAATCCCTGATAAGTTAGTTGATCACGCTTCTCCACAGCAAAGTAAAGAATCTCTTGGCTTAACCCCAGAAATGATGGCAGATAAAATAAAAAATAAATTTAATTTCGGCTAATCAGACTCTTAATAAAAAAAGGATTATTGATCAAAACTTTGTTAAATTTAAAAATTATTGAAAGCTTACCTACAAGACTCCTCTGGCAGCTAGGCCTAAAATAGAGCCTATTCCCAATACATGACCTAAGCAGTTTGCACCGACGAAGGCACCATGGCTTAGTCCACCAAAAAATCTAGAATTGGGCATTGGGAAGCCTTCATTTGGCTTCTCAATGTTTGATCTAGCTATGGCATAAGCTAGCAAGTTGCATATGATCATTACCACCGCACACTTTGGTGACCACTGAAATGTCACTGGATCAGCAACAGCTAATAAAGTTGTGAACATCTTATGAACTTTGGATTAATACCATTATCGAGCATAAACAATGCTTTTGCGACATATGTTACTTACTCCTTAAGAGTTTTTTACTTCTGCTTTGCCCTTGACCGACTGCATCATCAATACAAAACCGTAAACAACAAGAGCATCACTAATAGTTAAAAACGATTCAGCTAATCCATGAAGAACATCTACATTTGTAAGTTCCTCTCCAAAATATATTTGTGCGATTATCGCAAAAATTATCGTCATGAATACAAATAAGAGAGTTAACTTAAAACCTAAAAATGATAATTTTGGTATCGCTTTTGTTTTACCAGCGTAACGCAGGAATACTAGGTAAGGAATTAATGAAAGGATGAAGAATGGACTTGGATCAATTCGTGCCATTGATTCAATACTAAGAATTTGAATATTCATTGGTTTGGTTGTGATGACTCAGATCTAAACAAATTCCAAGCAGCAAATGCAAGACAAATATTTCCTATAGTTGTAAGAGCTGCCTGTAAAACAACTAGTCCTTTTAATTCAATACTGTTGTCAAATATATGCCAAGTAATTGCGGCCATAGCACTCGCTAGATTTGGCAGCATTGCTAAAGCAAAATATCCTAAAGCCTTGTTATTGGATATTGATGAAATATATTCAATTATTATTATTGCAATCCCCCACTCAAATAGAGTTGCAATATGTATAAACCAAGTTCCTAAGGAAAGTTCATGCATATTTTTTCTTTTGTTTAATAAGCTCTTCTAAAACCTCTTGAGCATGACCAATAGGTCTCACTCCAATCCATTTATATACAACTATACCCTCAGGATTAATCATAAATGTATTTCTCTTTGAATAGGGATTTAACCAGGAATCATATGCTTTACTAATTTTTCCAGTTGGATCAGAAAGTAGGGTATATTCAAGTTTTGCAGATGTACAAAATGATTCATGTTCTTCTTCATTGTCAGCAGATATTCCAACTACGTAAGAATTAAGTTTATTAAACTTACGAAGGTTATCTTGAAATCCTTTTGCTTGCAATGTACAACCACTTGAGAAATCCATAGGATAAAAATATACAATTAACCATTTACCTGAGAAATCATCAAGCGACCATTCCTTCTTGTCTGGATTATTTTTGTTGAAACCATTCAATAAAAAATTCGGTGCTTTTTTACCAAGCTTAACTGAATTTATATCAGCAAATAATATTAAAGGTTTAACAAATATAATAGTTAAAAATAAAAAAAACTTTATAACATCTCTTCTTTTCATTTGATTAACAAATCAAATCTAAAGCTTGTTTAAATCTACTCCCAATGATTTGGCATACTTTCCTAATCCTTTCTTCTGAATAGTTTTAAGTGCTCTTGTCGATACTCTTATATTGATCCATTTGTTTTCTTCTTCCCACCATAATCTTCGTTGCTGTAGATTTGCTTGCTGCAATTTTTTGGTTCTAATATGGGAATGACTGACTGACATACCATTATTAGCTCTTGTGCCTGTTAATTGACAAACCCTGGACATTCTTTTTCTTTAACTATTTTTTATTCTATCAAATGGAGTTTAGATTAAACGAATTTTTGCATTAATTTCCCTAGCACTTCAGCATTTCTTCTTTGAAAAGCTGCAATATCTTTATTCTCCAGGCCTCCAATTGACAATTTTGCCATCTCATAGATATGAATAGCGATGTCAATGGCCAATTGGCTTTCTTCTGAATTACTAGATCCGTTAACGACTATATGGTTTGAATTTAACTTTAGTAATCCTTGAACTAGTGGATGGTTTAAATTAACGATTAAATTATGATATTCGGGTAGACCAGGAAGTTTCTGCTCCATCAATGCTGTAATATCATTAATTCTTCTCATTTGCTCTGGTAATAATATTAATGAAGGTGGAGAATTATCACCTTTAAGGCTTTGCACTTGTATTGTCACTTTTTCGTTGTTTAATGCCGAACTAATCATCTTTTTAATTGTTTCTGATTTTGTATTTCCATCTTTATCTGCGATTTCAGGCGAATCATCTTTAATACTCTCGTCAAGTTCTGAGTCTACTCTGACGAAATTTATTTCTTTGTTTTTTTCTTCTAACCAAGGAATAAATTGAGTATCAATAACAGTGTCAAGTTTTAAAACCTCTTTGCCTTGAGAAGTCCACATATTAAGAGCTGTTGATTGAGAAACTTCATCCGTAGAATATAAAACCTTTTTGTTCTCATCACTTAGTCTATTCTTATAAGCATCAAGAGTGGTGTAAGTTTTTGAAGCAGATTTTATTAGTTCATTAGTGTCTTCATTATCTGAGGAAATGTTTTTTGTTGTTGAATACAGAATTATCTCATTTACCTGTTCGGCAAATTTCTCATCTTCCATAGCACCTATTTTTATAAAAGGAGATATTGAGTCCCAAATATCAGCATAAAATTGGGTTTCATCTTTTTTTAACGACTTAAGCTTATCGGCTAATTTTTTAGCAATAAAGTTACCGATAGATTTTACTCTTCTGTCTGATTGTAACGCACTTCTGCTTACATTTAAGGGAATGTCTGGTGAATCTATTACTCCTCTCAAAGGTAATAGATATCTAGGAACAATTTCTTTAATTGAATCGCTAACAAATACTTGATTGCAGAAAAGTTTGATTTCACCACTTTCCCAATCTGCTCTTCCACTTATTTTTGGAAAAAATAATATTCCTTGCAAATTGTATGGATAGTCTGTGTTTAGGTGAACCCATAAAAGAGGATCGCCCTGAAAAGGATAAAGATATTTATAGAGTTCAATATAGTCTTCGTCTTTAAGATTTTGTTTGCTTTCTCTCCATGGTGGATTCATTTTGTTTAAAACCTCTTCTTCAAGCGAGATCTCAATCGGCATGAAATCACAATATTTTTTTATTAAAGTTTTAATTCTGCTTGGTTCAATGTATTCAATCTCTTCATCCATTAAATGTAAAATTATATCTGTTCCTATATCTTCCTTATCTGATTCATTAAGTGAATATTGAGGAGAGCCATTACATTTCCACTGAATAGCTTGTGATTCATTCCTTGCAGATTTAGTTATTATTTCAACTTCTTCTGCAACCATAAAACTTGAATAAAAACCAAGACCAAAATGACCTATGAAACCATCATTAGGCTGTTTATACTTTTCAAGAAACTCTTCTGCACTTGAGAACGCTACTTGATTAATATATTTCTTAATTTCATCGCTGGTCATACCTATTCCATTGTCACTAATTGTCAATGTCTTCTGTTCTCTATCAATTGATATTTTTATCTTTTCATCTTCTGCAGAGATACAATCTCCTGCAAAGGCGGCCATTTTTCTTTTCTTGATTGCATCTACAGAATTACTTATAAGCTCTCTGATGAATATTTCATGATCTGAGTAGACTGCTTTTTTTATTATTGGAAATATATTTTCTGTGTGAATAAGAATAGTTCCTTCTTCTTTAACAGTCATGGTTTACTAAAATTTCAATTATCATAGCGATCGATATTTATGTTTAGGTGTTTAATGCAAAAGTATTATTGATTAAAGCTCAATGGTTTTCGATTCCTGACAATTATAAAAAGCATCCAGCTAATTTATATCAATCTATCCACTCAATTTTTGTGCATCTATTGGATTTTAAGAGTTGATTTGTTGCCTCATTTGTCATTAGAGGTTCATGTGAAATCACAGAAATAACCCCCTTATTGTGCCATTCCTTTTGTTGTTTTAATGCTTTATATAAACTAGCACTTTGCTTATAGGCAATTAATATTTTTTCTTTAGTTCCTTTCATTAATTCATTTGAGGAGACTAATTCCCTGATTTTATCAATACTAATACTGAATCCAATTCCAAAGCAATTATCACCGCTTGAGCTAAATTTTTTTACCAAATCATCATATCTACCACCTTTAGCAATGATAACTGGAGCGCTTGGTGATGATGAGACAAGTGAAAAGGTTAAACCACTATATAATTTATATTTAGTACCTAATGTAGGGTCTAGTTGTACTTCTATCCCATTCTCTTTAGCCAATGGTTCAATAATAGTAAACAATTCTTTTAGGTTATCTATATATGAATTTGACCCATAGATATTTTTTAATTCGGTTAATATTTTTTCTGGTTTTCCTCTCATATTCAAAATCTTTTTTATAAATATTTTTTGTTCATCTTTTGCAACTAGTTTACTCAAAGCTATGTAATCAAGATCACAGAGAATATTTTTTATTTGGTCTACTCTTGTTGAATCAAATGAACTTAAAATAAGTTCCAATAAATATGTATTACCAATTAGCAATGTCATTTTATATTCATGGTCAATTTCAATTATTTTTAATGATTCAATCAAGAGCGATAGAAGTTCTATCTCTGCATTAATGGCTTTAGTCCCTATTAATTCCACTCCGCTTTGGAATGACTCCTCAATGTCAATACCACCATCAATACTTTGATTGCATTTAAATGAGGTACCTGTCGACCAGAAACGAAGTGGCCTCTCATATTCATCAAATCGAGTTGAAGCAGCACGAACAATTGAAGCTGTTATTTCAGGTCTTAATCCAAGAGGTTCATCTGAAACGATTTTTAGTATTTCATTGTTTGAAATCCCACCAGCTGCCATGAGAGTTTCTAGACGTTCAATATGTGGCGGTGATATTCGCTCATACCCCCATAGTTGATATAAAGATGAAAGTTTTGATGCAATGAGATGGTTCTTTCTTACTTGTTGAGGATTTAAATCGCGTGCACCCGAGGCAGGTTGCAATGTCATTATTTGAATCTTTTATTAATTAAGGATCACATAAATCATGACTATTTTCCACCATAGGAGTTAGGAGTTAATGGCCTAATTTTTGAAAGTTCTTTTGTGAGCTCTTTTCGTATCTTTGGATTACAAGCAAGAATTCTGCCTGTATTTAGATCAAAATCTCCAGAAGGATAGTTGGAAACTATTCCACCTGCCATTTCAACTATGGGTACTCCTGCCGCCATATCCCATTTTGAAAGACCGCGCTCCCAAAAACCATCCACTTTCCCTGAGGCTACAAAGGCTAAATCTACTGCGGCTGCTCCTCCTCTTCTAACACCGTGGGTACGATGTGTTAGCCAACAAAATTCTGAATAATTATTATCTAATACTTCACGTCTGTCATATGCAAAACCTGTAACTAAGAGTGAATCAGATAAGGAATTCGTATCTGTGACATTTATCTTTTCTTCATTACAAAATGATCCATGCTCAGGAGAGGCGTAATAAATTTCATTTAATGAAGGTACTGATATCGCTCCCAAAATTGGATTGCTTTTCCAAATTAATCCTATTGAAGTTGCAAAAAATGGATATCCATGGGCATAGTTTGTTGTTCCATCAAGAGGGTCTATGCACCATTTTAATTCTCCATCTTTTGACTTATGGCCACTTTCTTCAGCAAGAATTGAAATATTAGGAGTCTCTTTTTCTAAATAGTCTATAATTATCTTCTCACATTCTATATCTGCATTAGTAACAAGATCTCCAGCAGTTCCCTTGCAATTTATTGTTTTAATCCTACCAAAATTATTCATTAGCGAAGTGCCGCCTCTTTGTGCAGCCTGCTTGCCAATTTCTAATAATTTATTAATTTCATCTTTACCCAGACCCGCATTCAAAGCAGCAATTTTACAAGATTGAATTACCATAGCTATTATTTTTATTTATATTAATCGTCTACTATTGTATGTTTTTATTTATCTTTAAATCAATTTATTCTAATAATAAATTAATTATTACTAGTACCTATTTTATTATAAAGTATTTAATAAATAAATCCTATAGTTAATTTTTAACAGTACCTCTCTTATGGTATATATTTAAATTCAGCAGATGGAAGACATTTCATTGCTTAATTCAAGGAGAGGTGGCCGAGTGGTTGAAGGCGCAGCACTGGAAATGCTGTATAGGGGAAACCCTATCGAGGGTTCGAATCCCTCTCTCTCCGTTCCGCAGGAACTTTTAATAAAAAAAGCTTTAGTTTTATCCAAATTTTCCTGAGATATAGTCTTGAGTTGATTTTTGCTTTGGTGAATTGAACATGTTTTTTGTTTTATCAAATTCAACTAAAAAACCAATCTTTCCACCTGAATCCTTATCTTTTTTCTCGGTGTTGAAAAAAGCTGTATAGTCGCTTACCCTATTGGCTTGTTGCATATTGTGCGTAACAATAATGATTGTATAATTCTTTTTTAATTCATGGATTGTCTCTTCAATTTTTAATGTAGATAATGGATCAAGTGCTGAGCATGGCTCATCCATTAAGATTACATCTGGTTCAATAGCAATAGTCCTTGCTATACATAATCTTTGTTGTTGACCACCAGATAATGAATAACCACTTTCTTTTAATTTATCTTTGCACTCATCCCAAACTGCTGCCTTTGTAAGAGATTCCTCTACTAGTTGATCCATATTACCTTTGTATCCATTAACTCTTGCACCAAAGGCAATATTTTCATAAATACTTTTAGGAAAAGGATTGGGTTGTTGAAAAACCATTCCAATTCTTCTTCTAACTTCTACTGGATCTATATCCTCTGCATATATATCTATCCCTTCGAAAATAACACTGCCTGATAATTTGCAGCCTTCTATTAAGTCGTTCATTCGGTTGATTGCTCTTATGACGGTTGATTTACCGCATCCTGATGGACCAATAAAAGATGTAACTTTATTCTTTTCAATATCACAAAACACATTTTTAACTGCAACTGAATTGCCATATGTTATTGATACATTATCTAATGAGATTGAAATTGTAGATTTGATATTTTTTTTATTCATAAGCTTATTTTATTATTAGTTCTTTTCATTATTATACTTTGCTTTTTGAAAAAGCACCAAGTGTACCTATCCATCTTGAAAGAATATTAAGACTTAAAAGTACAACAACTAAAATGAATGATGCTGCCCATGCTAGTTGGTTTTGAGATTCATATGGTTCAAGAGCAAAATTGTAAATTAACACTGATAAAGAACCCATTTCATAAAAAAGATCATCAAAACTTGTAATGTAGTAACGGGAGAAAAGAGCTGTAAATATTAATGGAGCTGTTTCTCCTGCTGCCCTAGCGAGTGCTAATAATACTCCAGTAGAAATTGAACTAAATGCAACTGGTAAGGTGATATTTGTTATCATCTTGAATTTTGAGGCTCCAACTCCAAATGCAGCTCTTCTCAGATCATTTGGAACCAATTTAAGTGCTTCATCAGTAGTTTTAATTATTGTTGGAAGCATTAAAATTGAAAGTGAAATTCCGCCTGCAATACCGCTGAACATTGATCCAAATAAGATTTTGGTAGAGACAATACTTGCATATATAAATACCCCAGCAATTATGGAGGGAACACCGGCAAGTACATTTGATCCAAACCTTATAAATTTTGCAAAATTTCCTGATTTTGAATATTCGGCAAGATATATTCCACCCGCTACTCCAACAGGTATTGATATTATTGAGGCAATAACTGACATTATGAAAGTTCCAGTTATTGCTGGCCCTATCCCCCCAGCTGAGAGAAGATCGTCTCCGGGCGGCTCTGGTTCAAGTATTAAGGTATCTAAGTTTATATAACTTCCACCTTTAATTAATACATAGCTTATTACTAAGATTAAGGGAAGTACAGAAATTATGGCAAAAATAGCAGAAATAAAAGTTAAGGCTTTATTTCCAATATTTCTAGTTAGAGATGGATTATAAGTTAGAGATTGTTGTGAAGTGTTATTCATTTATTGATATTTTAAGCTTAATTTTTTTACAATCCACTGGGCGAATACATTAACCAATAAAGTTAATATCATTAGGATTAATGCTGCATACATTAATGATGATACTTGGCTTCCATCTGCTTCACCAAATTGATTGGCAAGCATGGATGAAATTGTATATGAAGGAGCAAATATGGACCAACTAAAGTTATTTGAATTACCAATAATCATAGTAACTGCCATTGTCTCACCCATAGCTCTTCCAAGAGCAAGTAAAACTCCGCCAGTTATCCCAGAAATTGCGGCAGGAATAATAACTTTAAAAATAGTAGTCCATCTTGATGCTCCAATTCCATATGCAGCTTGCCTAAGTTTAGAAGGAACTTGTTTTAGAGAATCTTTTGAAATCGATGTAATTATTGGTAATATCATTACCACAAGTATTAATATTGCTGGCATCATTCCAGCGCCCAAAGGTTTGGTGCTGAAAAATGGTATAAATCCAAATAGTTCGTAGATTATGTTTAAATATGGTCTAATAAAAGGTTCCATAATAAATACTGCCCACAGTCCTAAAACTACTGATGGAATAGCAGCTAAAAGCTCAACCATTATTCCAATTAGATTCCTTATGTATTCAGGAATTATATTTTCAGTTATAAATATTGCAGTTCCGACGCCTAATGGAATGGCAATTAATAATGATGCAATCGATGTAAAAAGGGTTCCATAAATGGCTGTAAATGCACCGTACTCATCTGTAACTGGATTCCATGCAGAGCTAAAAAGAAACCTCAGTCCATATCTTGAAATCGAGTCAGTAGATTCATAGTAAACCACTGCAAATATGGAAAAAAGCACTACGGCTACCATTGAAGCCATTGCAACAACAGTATTTTTAAAAGAAACATCTACCAGCTTCTCTGAAGTTGGTCTTCTTCTTAGTGTAAATTTCGATTTAGTTTCTTTTTCCACTCGCTAAAGCTTTACTATATGAATCTATATCTAATCACAAATTTTTCACTAAGATAAGAATAAAAATTGGCTTTAAGTGTTGAAGGGTACATAATAAGTGTTGAATACCATTAAGTGCTAGTTACTGTGGGGCTCAAATAAACATTGCCATGGGGAGAATAGTTGGCATTGACTTGGGAACAACTAATTCCGTTGTAGCGGTGTTAGAGGCTGGTAGGCCCGTTGTAATTGCTAGTGCTGAAGGAGCTAGAACTACACCATCGGTAGTTGGATTTACTAAGGAATCCGAATTGTTAGTGGGTCAGCTTGCTAGAAGGCAGTTAGTTCTTAATCCGAAAAATACTTTCTCCAATTTAAAAAGATTTATTGGAAGAGCTTGGGATGAGCTTGATGAAACCAGTCTTACAGTTCCCTATAGTGTTCGCTCAAATGATCAGGGAAATGTACGAATTACCTCACCGATAACAAAGAGAGAATATGCCCCAGAAGAATTAATTGGAAACATAATTAGAAAGTTAATTGATGACGCTGAAACTTATTTAGGGGAGAATGTTGACTCTGCTGTAATTACTGTACCAGCCTATTTCAACGACTCACAAAGACAAGCAACTCGCGATGCTGCAATACTTGCTGGTGTATCTGTTGAAAGGATTTTGAATGAGCCTACATCGGCTGCTCTTGCATATGGATTTGATAAAAGTTCTTCTCGCAAAGTATTGGTCTTTGATTTAGGTGGCGGTACATTTGATGTATCGCTAATGTCAATATCCAATGGGGTCTTTGATGTTAAAGCAACTTCAGGTGATACTCAATTGGGAGGTAACGATTTTGATCAAAGAATTGTGGATTGGCTTGCTGAAGATTTTTTAAAAAAGAATAAAATTGATTTAAGAAGAGATAGGCAGTCCTTGCAAAGACTTACTGAGGCTGCTGAGAAAGCCAAACAAGAGCTTTCTGGTGTTCATTCAACTCCAATATCACTTCCTTTTATCTCTACAGGCAAAGATGGGCCATTACATATCGAAACGACTCTAAGTAGAAAACTTTATGAGAGTCTATGTAATGATCTTTTAGATAGGCTGTTTGAACCAGTTAATACGGTTATTGAAGATTCAGCTTGGGATCCTGAACAGATTGACGAAGTTGTTCTTGTAGGTGGTAGTACTCGAATGCCAATGGTAAAACAGTTAGTAAAAACTTTAGTTCCAAATCCACCTTGTCAATCTGTTAACCCAGATGAAGTAGTAGCTATTGGAGCTGCAATTCAGGCTGGGATTCTTTCAGGAGAACTAAGAGACCTGATGTTGAATGATGTAACTCCACTTTCTTTAGGACTTGAAACCGTTGGGGGTTTAATGAAAGTTCTTATACCCCGAAATACTTCCATACCAGTAAGACAATCAGATGTTTTTAGTACATCAGCAGCTAATCAATCATCTGTAGAAATTCATATTTGGCAGGGAGAGCGGCAAATGGCATCAGATAATAAATCACTTGGTAAATTCAGGTTATCTGGTATTCCTCCTGCTCCAAGAGGTGTCCCTCAAGTCCAGGTTGCTTTTGATATTGATGCCAATGGTTTATTAGAGGTAAGTGCAACTGATAGAACCACCGGAAGGAAGCAGTCGGTAAGCGTTACTGGTGGTACAAATTTGAATCAAAATGAAGTTAATAAATTAATTGAGGAGTCTAAAATAAAAGCATCTGAAGATAGAAAAAAACGAGCTTCTATAGATCAGAAGAATAATGCTTTAACACTTGTTGCACAGGCAGAGCGGCGACTAAGAGATGCTTCTATTGAGTTGGGCCCTTACGGTGCCGAAAGACAACAAAGATCTGTGGAGGTGGCAATGAGGGACGTAGAAGACTTACTTGAGGAGAATGATTTGCGAGAACTTGAATATGCAGTCGTTACACTTCAAGAGGCATTATTTGGCTTGAATCGTCGTTTATCTGCTGAGAGAAAAATAGAAACAAATCCTATCCAAGGCATTAAAAATACTTTTGGCTCTTTAAAGGATGAGTTATTTTCGGATGATTACTGGGATGATGACCCTTGGGATTACTCACAAAGGGGGCAAGGTAGAAATGGAGATAATAATTTCAGGAGAGGGAATATAGATCCCTGGGATAATGACTACTATCGTTGACACTAATTATTGGTCTTTACTAGGGGTCTCTCCTGAATGTAATTCTAGTGAACTAAAATCTGCCTTTAGGAAAGAGGCGAGAAAGTGGCATCCTGACTTAAATAAAAATGACGTCAATGCAGAGGAAAGATTCAAACTAATTAATGAAGCTTATGCGATACTTAGTAATCCAAAGAAGAGAAAAGAATGGGAAAAAAAACATTATAAAAATAAGGATATTTTTGATAATCGATTTCCAACTTATGAAGAATATTTAGAGGTTGTACTTGGAATTAAGACAAACTCTATAAATGAAATTGATGATATTGATGATCAATATTCTGACAATTCTTTAGAAGAATATGAGAGCCTAGAAAACACTAATTTTAACGAATATATACCTACAACAAGTGAACCATCGCCTCCCCCTACTTTAATTTATGAAGATCAGGAATCTCTTGTAGAAATTACTCCTAATCAAGCTCTCTATGGTTCTTCTGTTGAGATTCAGTTGCAAGATGGAACTATAGTTGAAGTTTTAACTCCTCCATTTGCAGGAGATGGTTGGAGATTAAGAATAGAAGGTGCAGCAATTGGTTGTCGGGATCATTTTGTCCAATTAAAAGTGCAAACTGATGATGGCTTAAGAATTGATGGCTTAAGAGTTATGTATCGTCTAGAGTTGTTTCCACATGATGCTTTACTTGGATGTGCTGTAGATATTCCAACTTTAGATGGATCTGTAACATTACAAGTGCCGCCTAATTCATCAACAGGAAGGTTACTAAGACTTAGAGGTCGTGGATTAGAATATGAAGAATATCGAGGCGATCAAATTGTTGAAATTATTATTGTGTTACCTGACAATTTAAGTGACTCTGAAATAGCATTATATCAAAGGCTAAATGAACTTTCTATGGAAAATTATTAGAATTACATTGTTATTTGACTTTATCGATTTATAATTCAATTGTTTATTAAATTCGTATGTTAGTTCATGTCCTTTTGTATGAAGCTGGGACAGAAAGTGAAGGGATTCACTCTCTAGAGCTAAAGGACTCAACGGTAATTCTTATGTTCGAAGATAAGGATGATGCTGAAAGATACTGTGGCCTTTTAGAAGCTCAAGATTTCCCAACTCCAACTGTTGAGGAACTTACTAGGACAGATATTGAGGCATTTTGTGATGAAGCCGGTTACGAGCCTCGCTACGTCGAAAAGGGCTTTATTCCAAGTACCGACGAAGAGCGACTTATGATTTCCCCACCCCTTTCGAATTTAGATGTTGAAAATTGGAATAACCCTGATAATGCTAAGGACTCCTCATCTAAAGATCAACTTGAAGAAATTAAAAAACGTTTAGAAAATCTTTTGTGATGACTTTGAATAAAAAATGTAAAGATGAAAAATATAAAGTTCTAACAGAGCAGATCAATCAAATCTCAAATGAATTAGACACGAAATCGACTGAAGAGATTGTCAATATTTTCACTGAAGCAGATAAAGCACCTCAAAAAGCCGTAGAGCAAGCTATTCCAGAGATAGTAAATGCTATTGATGCAATCACTGCAAGGCTCAGATCAAATGGCAGATTGTTTTACATAGGTACTGGTACCTCCGGTCGATTAGGGGTTCTTGATGCCTCTGAGTGTCCACCAACTTTCTCTACAAATCCAGATCTAGTTCAAGGAGTAATTGCTGGGGGTACACCTTCGTTAACAAATAGTTCTGAATCTTTAGAGGATTTCTCGGATATTTCAGTGAATGACCTTAAGGTTAGAAATTTTTCAAATAAAGATGTCTTGATCGGAATTACCGCCAGCGGTAGAACTCCATACGTTCTGTCAGCTTTAAACCATTCTAAAAAAATAAAGGCACTAACTATATCTATTTCATCTGTCCCGGAGCATGATTCAACCTTAAAAAATGATATCGATATTAGGCTAATTACAGGTCCAGAGATTCTTGCAGGATCGACGAGATTAAAAGCTGGAACAGCAACAAAGATGGCTTTAAATATTATTTCTACATGCGTGATGATTAAATTAGGAAAGGTATATGGGAATAGAATGGTTGATTTATCGGTTACTAATGAAAAGTTGAAAGAAAGGGCAATTGGTATCTTATTTGATATTGCCTCAGTTAATAGGAAAACTGCTCTTAAACTTTTAAAGGAGACAAATGGCTCTGTAAAATTATCTTTATTGATCGCGTTGTCAGGTTTGGATATTGCTGAAGCGAAGCAACTACTTCACTCATCTCAAGAAAATTTAAGGTCTGCTTTAATTAATGTTAATCGTAAAATATTTAATTAAATTAAACTACACATCTTTGTCGTATAAATCTGCAATATATTTAAAAAACAGTTAAAATAAAAAAAAAATTTTAAACTATGTCAAAAGTATTGATGGAAACTGATAAAGGTGAATTGACTATTGACCTGTTTGATAATGATGCACCCAGAACAGTAAAAAATTTTTTGAAGCTTATTAAAGAAGGTTTTTATGATGGACTCTCTTTTCACAGGGTAATTAATGGTTTTATGGCTCAGGGTGGATGTCCAAATACCAGAGAAGGATCTAGAGGTACTCCTGGAACTGGAGGTCCTGGCTATTCTATCGATTGTGAAATAAATTCAAACAAGCATGTTGCGGGATCTTTATCTATGGCACACGCAGGGAAAAATACCGGGGGAAGTCAATTCTTTTTAGTCCATTCTCCTCAACCACACTTGGATGGAGTTCATACTGTTTTTGGTAAAACTAACGACATGAAGATTCTTTTATCAATTACTAATGGTACAAAAATCAATAAGGTAAGTGTAGTTACGTAGTTTTACATGAAAGGTTAACCCCAGACAATGCTACTAGTTTTTTCTCTAAAGTTCCAATCAAATAATGGTGAACTTTCAAGTTTTGAAAGCTCTGTTAATGTTTTTTCTTCAGTTAATATATTATGAGAAGGATGTAAAAGTTGTTCATAATTATCTGTTTTAATTATCCCTACCCTCTCTGTGTTTTTCCAGTTGCTTAGTTCTTTCAGAAGAGACTCGAGTAGTCTCTTATCAATCAAACCTCCCTCTAAATGAGTTTTTATTTCTCTATGTCTAACATTCCAAATAAATAATGGATTTTCACACAGAGCTTTCAATCTTGGTGCGTTTTGAATAGAGATATTTAAAAAGTGATTTTCTGACCATTTACTTGCTTTATCTTCAAGGTGTTTTAGTTCATTATTATCAACTTTGCCATCCCAATAGACTACAATGTTTTGTCTTTCATTTGTTAAAATTGGCGTTATATTATTATCAATTAAATGCCCAAGCTTTTCTCTTTTTACTTCAAGATAGGCTGCATTATGATCTCCAGGACAAATTACTAAAGGAACTCTAGATTCAACCTGAAGTCCATATCCACCTAGACCTGCTATTTTCCTTGGGTTATTTGTTAACAACTTAAGCCTACTGATACCTAAATCAGTTAATATTTGTGCACCAACTCCATAATTTCTTAAATCTGCAGGAAAACCTAACTTCTCGTTAGCTTCGACCGTATCTAATCCTCCAT
Organism: uncultured Prochlorococcus sp.; assembly: GCA_902629395.1. GTDB lineage: Bacteria > Cyanobacteriota > Cyanobacteriia > PCC-6307 > Cyanobiaceae > Prochlorococcus_B. The sequence continues at coordinate 40,249 of CACOQT010000004.1, read as the reverse complement.
CTTGAAGATTATAGGCTTTTAATTTGTTAACTAAACCTATACCTCTGCCTTCCTGCCTCAGATAAACTACAACACCTTCTCCTTCTTCAGATATTCGGGATAAAGCTGCTTCTAGTTGAGGTCTACAGTCACATCTTAATGATCCAAATGCATCTCCAGTTAGACACTCAGAATGCATGCGCACCAATACCGGCTCCTTTAATTTCTCTGGGTCTCCTTTAATTATCGCGACATGTTCTGATCCATCCAATTCATTCTTATAACCTATCGCTTTAAAATCACCAAATAGGCTGGGTAATTTTGCAATTGCTTGTCTATAAACAAATCTTTCATTTTCTAATCTGTAATGAATTAAGTCTGCAATACTAATCAACTTTAAATTTTTTTCTTTTGCATATTTTCTTAACTCTGGAAGTCTTGCCATAGAACCATCCAAATTTTGGATTTCACAGATAACACCAGCTGGAGAGAGTCCCGCTAACAAAGATAAATCTACTGCCGCTTCTGTATGACCAGCTCTTTTTAGGACTCCTCCAATTTTTGCTCTTAATGGAAATATGTGTCCCGGTCTTCTTAAATCAACGGGTTTCGTTTGATTATTGAGGGCAACTTGAATTGTTTTAGCTCTATCTTCAGCTGATATTCCTGTAGAAACTCCAAATTCAGGACCAGCATCGATACTTACAGTAAATGCAGTTTGGTTTGAATCTGTGTTTCTGTCGACCATTAAAGGTAGATCTAATTGGTCTAATCTCGTTCCCTGCATAGCAAGGCATATTAATCCTCTGGCCTCAGTTGCCATAAAATTAATTTGCTGTGGAGTAGCAAACTGAGCAGCACAAATTAAGTCACCTTCGTTTTCTCTCTTTTCATCATCAACCACAACAACACACTCTCCGTTTCTTATAGCAGCGAGGGCATCTGCTATCTCATCAAATTCAATTTCATAACAATCTTCTGATTTCAACTTATTCCTCTTGTTTGTGGTGAAATGGTTCTTTGCTAATTATTCTCATATGAATATTACTCATTCTACGAAATAAGGTTGAAGTTATGGCAAATAGTACATCGAAATCAGGGAGGATCTCTATTATTGGAGCATCTGGGTATGGCGGGCTTCAACTCGTTAAGTTGATAAATGAGCATCCAATTTTTGAGATTTCATCCTTATACGGGGAGCGATCAGCAGGTAAAAGCTGGAATAAATTAAATCCTTTTCTGAAAATTTCAAAAGACAAAGAGATTGTTAAAAGCAATATTGATGAAATTGCGATGACTTCTGATTATGCGATACTTAGTCTTCCTAACGGATTATCATCACAACTTACACCGTTGTTATTAGAAAAAGGCATTAAAGTCGTAGACCTATCAGCTGACTATAGATTTAAATCATTAGATAAATGGAAAGAAGTTTATACAAAAGAAGCAAATAAATATCCTAGATTTGATTATGAATTATGTGAGGAGGCTACTTATGGGTTCTCAGAGGAATTTTATAATGACATAAAAAACTCCAGATTGATTGCTTGTCCAGGTTGCTATCCAACATCATCTGTGAGTGTACTTATTCCATTTTTAAAACAGGGGTTAATAGATAGTGAGGGTATTATCATTGACGCAAAGTCTGGAACATCAGGAGGGGGAAGAAATCCTAAAGAGGAACTTTTATTGTCTGAATGTTCAGAATCAATCAAACCATATGGTGTTATTGGCCATAGGCATACCGCTGAGATAGAAAGTATTGCCAGTCACTTCGCTGGACACGATGTGTATTTACAATTCACTCCTCATTTGGTCCCAATGGTTAGAGGAATCTTATCAACAGTTTATGCTCGTTTGAGAGATCCAGGATTAACAGCTGAGGACTGCAAAATTGTAATTGAAGCTTTTTATAAAAATCAACCTTTCATTGATATTTTGCCTGTAGGAACTTATCCAGCAACAAAATGGGTAAAAAATACTAATAAAGTTATGATATCAGTTGAAGTTGATAAACGTAATGGAAGAATAGTTCTCATGAGTGTTATTGATAATCTTCTCAAGGGTCAGGCGGGACAAGCCATACAAAATTTAAATATTATTCATGGACTTGATTCTGATATTGGTCTTCCTAAAATTACTTATTATCCATGAATCTATTCCTTAACTTGTTTGCAACTTTTCCTATAGCTAAAGGCAATATTATATGTTCCATATCTTGAACTCTTTTTGTTAATGTCTCTTTACTATCTCTATCTTTAACAGGTACAGCAGCCTGAATAATTATTGATCCGGAATCCACTTCTTTTTGCACGTAATGCACTGTACAGCCAGTAATAGTTACCTTATTATCCATCGCCTGCTTAATTGCATCTACCCCTTTGAATGATGGTAAAAGTGAGGGGTGTATATTAATTAATCGGTTTTCATATTTATTTATTAGTTCCTCTCCAACGATTCTCATCCATCCGGCCATAACAACTAATTCTACTGATAGGTCATCAAGTTTCTTCATAACCAATTTGTCGTGTTCTTGTCTGGAATTACATTCTCTATGATTAATGATTTCATAAGGTATATCGTATTCAATAGCCTTTCTTATTGCTAAGCAATTTGGATTATTTACAATTAAAATAGTGATTTCTGCATTTAGTTTTTTATTTTTGATTGACTTAATAATGTGTTCGAAATTAGACCCATTTCCTGATGCTAGAATACCCAACCTGATTTTTGGTTCATAGCTATATCTCTCCACAGAAAATGGACTTATTAGGCCTTGTTCTTTTAAACCACTAAATAAAATATTTTCTTCATATTCTTCTTGATATTCTAACATCAATTAATTAATTTTTTTTTAATATATGACCTTTCTTCGGAATTACAATCTCAAAATATAAAGATATTTTTAAAGGTATTAAAAAATCAAATTGTTTTTGGATATATCTTTGAGTCATATCAAAAAACGTATTGCAAAACTACATTATTTTTTGTCAGTTACTAAACATTCGCAATTAAAAAATCCATTCAAGACTAATATCAAATATGTTTTAATTGTTGATGGGTTCTCATTTGAGAACACCTGCTAACAGAACTCATTAAGGAGTACTCTTCATCGATAATGGCAATAACAGACAACTACCAGATGAATAACAATGATAAATGGAACAGGTATTGCGACCTTTTATTTACCGATGATTCATTAGGTTTTTGGCTTGATGTAAGCAGGATGGATGTCGATAAAAGCGATTTCGAGAATTTTAAAGACAAATACTCTGAAGCTTTTGATTCTATAGATAGTCTAGAGAATGGATCTATTGCTAATCTTGATGAAGGTAGACAAGTTGGTCATTATTGGCTTCGAAATCCCAAAATTGCCCCTACCAATGAGATTTCGCTTTCAATTACTAGAGAAATCAATGAAATAACTAAGTTTGGGGCCTCAATTCTTGCTGGCGAAATAACTAATAGCGATGGTAAGAGTTACACCGATGTTTTTTGGATTGGTATAGGTGGCAGTGGTCTAGGCCCTTTACTTATTAAAGAGTCTTTTAAAAAAGATACTAATGGGTTGAATATACATTTTCTGGACAATGTAGACCCAGAGGGAATCTCACATAAATTAAATTCTATAATCGCGAATATTGACACAACTTTGTTTGTAGTTGTCAGTAAATCAGGAGGCACTCCAGAACCTTTAATTGGAATGGAGCAAGCCATTAAATTCGTTCACGATAAAAACCAGAATTGGGAATCTCGAGCTATCGCAATAACATCACGGGGGAGTAAGTTAGATAAATTAGCTGTAAGCGAAAATTGGTTAAAGATTTTTGATTTGCCTGACTGGGTTGGTGGAAGAACTAGTATTACTGGTGCAGTCGGTTTGTTACCAGCTGTTCTTGTTGGTGCAGATATAAACAAGTTTTTAGATGGTGCATCTCAAATGGATGCCCTAACTCGAGTAAAGGATATTAAAAATAACCCAGCAGCACTTTTATCTTTAGCTTGGTTTAAAGCTGGCAGTGGGAAAGGGGCAAGAGATATGGTTGTTCTACCATATAGAGACAGATTAGAAGTCTTTAGTAGATATCTTCAGCAACTTGTCATGGAATCTTTAGGCAAGAAGTTCGATAGAGATAAAAATCAAGTTAATCAAGGGATTGCAGTTTATGGAAATAAAGGTTCTACTGATCAGCATGCGTATGTACAGCAATTAAGAGATGGTGTTGATAATTTCTTTGTTAATTTTATTGAGATTCTCCACGATCCATCTGAAATTGTTGAAGTAAAAAATAAACGACCAGGAGACTATTTATCAGGCTTTCTTCAAGGAACTCGATCAGCATTGACTGAAGGTGGGAGACAAAATTTAACAATCACATTTAAATCATTTGATGAATCAAGTCTTGGAGCTTTAATTGCTTTGTTTGAGCGAGCAGTAAGTCTATATGCAGAATTGATCAATGTTAATGCTTACAACCAACCTGGTGTTGAAGCTGGAAAAAAAGCGGCTACAAACATAATTAATCTACAAAAAGCAATAGAAGAACTTTTGGAAGATGGTAAAGAAAGAACTTTAAATCAAATTAATGATGCATTGTCTACTGACTCAACTGAGTCGATTTATTTAATTCTGAGAAAACTTTCAGAAAATTCTGATCATTATTATATGAATGGTAATCAATCAAATCCAGATCAATTAATTATTTCGAAAAATTGATTTCTAAATAACTACATTTACTAATTTATTTGGAACAACAATTATTCGTTTTGGTTCTTTTCCATCTATCCATTTCTGAGCTACTTCACTGTTAATAGCAATATCACCTAATTCGTCTTTAGATAAATTTTTAATAGCATCGATTGACCCTCTAACTTTTCCATTAATTTGAATAATAAGTGTAAAAGTATCTTGTTCAATTGCACTTTCATCAAATTTTGGCCATGACTGGAGATGAATACTTTGAGTATTTCCAATTGTCTTCCAAAGCTCCTCTGCAATATGAGGAGAAAATGGAGCAGTTATTTTAACTAATATTGAAATAACATTAGTTAGAGTTTCCTTACTACAGTTATTAACTATCGCACTTAAGCCATTCACAGCTTTCATAAGTTCTGATATTGCTGTATTAAATTGAAGATTGTCCAGATCATCAGTAATTTCTTTAATAGCAATATTAATCAGACGTAAAGCTTCTTTATCTTTTGACATTTCTTTTTCTATATTTAAGATTGAATTACTTTTTGTTAGTTCTAAAGTATTAATAACAAATTTCCAGAGTCTCTGTATAAATCGATATTGACCTTCAACATCTGAGTCATCCCATTCTAAATCCTTTTCCGGAGGAGCCTTAAAAAGAATAAACATCCTAGCTGTGTCTGCACCATATTTATCTATGACTAATGATGGGTCTACTCCATTATATTTTGACTTTGACATCTTTTCAAAGATTATATCTATTTTTTCTCCAGTTATTGGATCTTTTGGATCATTAATATCTTTAAATTGATCCTTTGAAAAATATTTATTAGTATTTGAATTTTTAAAAGTAACAGCTTGAACCATTCCCTGAGTTAATAGTTTATTAAAAGGTTCATCAATATTTAATAATCCACAGCTTTTTAGAGCTTTAGTTAAAAATCTTGAATAAAGTAAATGAAGAATTGCATGCTCTATACCACCAACGTATTGTTTAACTGGAAGCCATTTATCTATTTCGCTTTTTATAAATGGATTTTGCTCATTTTCAGGGTTTATATATCTTAAAAAGTACCAGGATGAACACATAAAAGTGTCCATTGTGTCAGTTTCTCTTTTTGCTTCATTTCCACATTTAGGACAACAAATATTTATCCATTCTGTTTTTGTGATTAAAGGTGACTTTCCTTTACCAGTTAATTTAATATCAATAGGTAGCGTAACAGGTAGATCCTCATCTGGGACTCTTACTTGACCGCACTTCTTACAATTAATTATCGGAATCGGGCAGCCCCAATATCTTTGCCTAGATATAAGCCAATCCCTTAGTTTATACGTTATTTTTGGTTTTGCCCAATTAGCTTTAGAACCTAACTCTAGTATTTTTATTTTTGCAATATCAGACTCAATTCCATTGAATATACCAGAATTAATCATGATTCCCTTATCTAAGTACTCAGCATTTAAATAACTATCATCTTCTTCATTATTGGGCCTTATGACATAATTAATTGGTAAATCATATGATTTAGCAAACTTATAATCTCTACTATCATGAGCGGGAACACCCATTACAGCTCCAGTTCCATATTCCATAATCACATAATCGCCAATCCAAATAGGTATTTCTTTATTATTAGCTGGATTAATTGCATTTACTCCTAAATACATTCCAAGTTTTTTTCTACTATCTGAATTACGTTCTAGATCACTTAACTTTTCTTGAGTATTCCTAAACTCTATTAATTGATCAATATCTTTATCATTGATTAATTGATTAATTAATGGGTGATTTGATGCTAAGACAAGATAACTTACTCCATAGACTGTATCTATTCTTGTAGTGAAAGCTGTTATCTTTTGGTTATGATTTTTGATTTCAAATGTTATTTCTGCACCAATTGATTTACCAATCCAATTTTTCTGCATAACTCTGACTCTTTCTGGCCAATCTTTAAGCTTAACTAAATCCTTATTTAGATCTTCGGCAAAATTAGTGATTCGTAGAAACCACTGGTTTAATTCCTTTTTCTCAACTTTTGCTCCAGATCTCCAAGATTTACCTTCTGCATCTACTTGTTCATTTGCAAGAACAGTTTGATCAATTGGATCCCAATTCACTGTTGCTTTTTTTTGATAAGCAAGATTATTTTTATGTAATTGATTAAATATATATTGAGTCCATTTGTAATATTCTTCTTTGCAAGTAGTAACTTCTTTAGCCCAATCTATTGATAATCCAAGTCGATCTAATTGATCTTTCATTTGAGAAATATTTTTGTCTGTCCAGGTAGATGGACTTGTGTCTCTCTCTATTGCTGCATTTTCAGCCGGTAAACCGAAAGCATCCCATCCCATCGGATGAAGAACGTTATAACCTTGCATCCTTTTATATCTAGCGAGTACATCTGTAATGACATAATTCCTCACGTGCCCCATATGTAATGAACCGGAAGGATATGGGAACATTGACAAGGCATAAAAAGTATTGTCTTTGTTTACATCCGTATTTGTTCTATAGAGCCCTTTATTAGCCCACTCTTTTTGCCAATAAGCTTCTACATCACGAGGCTCGTAACGCTGGTCAATAATCTCTGAAGTAGTATTATTCAAGGATGATCTCCTTCAGTAGTTGATTTGCCAATCAAACAATGTTCTCATAAATTGATGCCCAATTCGAGATTAATACTGAAATTACAACCAAGAAAGCTTTTTTACCACGAACATAGTTAAACAAACTATAAATCATGAAAAATAATTTCTCAAAATATCAAGGTCTTGGTAACGACTTTATTATCTTTGATGCTCGTGGGACTAACTTAGATAATTTGTTTACTGAAAATAAAGATAATTTTATTGAAAATCTATGTAATAGAAATTTTGGCATCGGAGCTGATGGAATTATTCTTGTATTAGAGTCCAAAAATAATTGTTTTGTAAAAATGAAGATATTTAATTCTGATGGATCTGAACCAGAAATGTGTGGAAACGGTATAAGATGTTTGATTGCTTTTTTAAATGATAATCATGAACTTAAAGATAAGTCTGAGATTCGAATTGAAACTAAAGCTGGTCTTATTATTACCTCTATTGATGGTAATAAAAATATCAAAGTAAATATGGGAGAACCTATCCTCTCTCCTGAAGATATACCTACTAACCTGTTAATGAATAATTTAACTATTCCTAATGGAAAGATTACAATAAATGATCAAACTTTAAATGTTTATGCTGCTAGCATGGGAAATCCTCATATGATCGTATTTGTTGATAAAATTGAAAGTATACCATTTGTAGATTGGGGAAGATACCTTGAAAAACACAATACATTTCCTAATGATACCAATGTTCATTTTGTAGAATTAATTGATAAATCAAATATTAAAGTTAAAGTTTGGGAGAGAGGATGTGGGCCCACACTTGCTTGTGGAACTGGAGCTTGTGCTTGTCTTGTAGTAACAGCTAATCTAGGTAAAACTTTAAATAAAGCTAATGTCTATTTACCTGGCGGAAAGTTAGAAATTGAATGGCCCAATCAATCAGGTCCAGTTTTTATGCAGGGACCTGCATTAAAAGTATTTAGTGGAGAGATAGATATTTAATTACTCTTCTATATGAAAAATATTTATCTAGATGCATCAGCGACTACTCCGCCACATATTGATGTCATTAATAAATTACAGGATATACAATCTGAATGCTGGGGCAATCCATCAAGTATACATAAAGCTGGTGTTATTGCCAGAGATATTTTAGAGCGATCTAGATTATCAATAGCTAATAAATTAAAAGCTTCTTCTGACGAAATATTTTTCACTTCTGGAGCAACGGAATCGAATTATCTTGCTCTTAAATCTGTATCTAAAAATCTTGATAAAGGAAGACTTGTTATAAGTAGCGTTGAACATCCTTCTATTAATTTAATAGCCAATCAATTGCGTAATGATGGCTGGGATATTAAGTACTGGCCTGTAGATAATTATGGAATTATTAACATAGATCTGTTGGATGAAATGTTATCTTCTCCGACAAAAATTGTTTCGATAATCTGGGGGCAAAGTGAGATTGGCTCCGTTCAGCCCATAAATCTTATTGGAATGGAATGTAAAAAACGAAATATACTTTTTCATACTGATGCGACACAGGTCCTACCTAGCGGTCTTTTTGATTGGAGTAATTTAAATGTTGATATGCTTAGTGCGTCTGCACATAAACTTCAAGGCCCCAAAGGAATTGGATTATTAATGTTGCGAAATGGCGTTCGAGATTTATTGATAAATGATCCTTCGTACGGATTTAAGAATGGCTCTATAAGATCTGGTACTGAGTCAGTTCCGCTTATTGCAGGTTTTTCGACAGCAATTGACCTACTAAATGAATATATAGAAGTCAGTGCTAATGAAACTTTATTTCCTGAGAATAATGTTTCTAAAATGACTTCTATTTTAAAAAATAATCTAGTTAAGAATAAACAACTTACATTTACTGGTCATCCAAAAGAACGACTACCGAATAATCTCTCATTCATTTGTCATACAAAATCCATGATTCCAATTAATGGTAGAGAAATTGTTCGGTTATTGTCACAACATGGTGTCTACATAAGCAGTGGTAGTGCTTGCTCATCATCTAGTCAAGGACCAAATCCTATACTGGTAGCAATTAATATTGATAAACCACTCCAAGAATCTGGATTAAGAATAACTATTGGTCCATGGATTACAAATGATGATATTAATTCAGTTTCAAATATAATATATGAATTATTGCAATCTGTAGAACTCAAAAAACAATGATCATCAAATCATGAATATCCTACCCTCAGATCTTAGAGAAGCTGAAACAAATTTATTTGAATCAATTCAAAGTTATTTTTTAAGTAATTCTGAACAATCTTTTCTTTCTATCAACCTTAAATTTGAAGGATTACGAATCAATCCAATAATTTTTCGTTTATCTAACAAATTAACTGAAACTAAATTAGATAATGTTTTATTATGGGCCGATGCTGGTGGAGCGGCTCTTGCTAAAAGAGATAATCCTGAATTGGCCAATAAGATTTTTACGTTTAAGGAGTTTATTAATTCTACAGAATCGTTGAATTCTTTATTAATAGTCTGTTCTCCTCAACCATATGATATTGAGATGTTTGAGCAGGTATGTTCTCATACTAATTCAACGGTAATTATGGTTAACGGTAAGTTGGAAGATCCAATAGTAGGTATTGGAAGTGTCGGTAGAGAAATGAGAAAAAGATTTGCTGAAAAATGGAAGGTAATTTATTTTGTTCAGCCATTATCTATGGGTGCATTATTGAAACGATTTCCTAATGACTGGGAGCTCTTTAGATTAAAACCTGATGGATATTCTTTTGTTAAATCATTTGATAAACGTCCCGATGATGAAACTATAATTCTAAACTTATAAATCTATGAGTAAAAAATATTATTTATATTTTGGGATAATTTTATTATCAATAAATATATTAAATAGTAATTTATTCAAATTATATTCATATTTTAGACAAAGAATTAATATTAATACAATAGGTCTTGAAAAGTTTAATATATGTCAGCCTTTGCAAGATAAAATTGAAGATTACACTTATAATTTTAGTTCTAATATTAGCGTTAGTATTTTAGATGATTCTGGTGACTTCATTGCCGATATTAATGGTCAAATTCCTAGAATTCCTGCTTCTAATCAGAAGATCCTTTCAAGTGCTTTCTCTTTAGATATTCTAGGACCTTATTATACTCTTAATACATCTATTAAAGAGATAAATGATGGAAGCCTATATATAGATGCATCAGGTGATCCTGATTTTGATAAAAGTCATTTAGAAGAATTAATCAGTGATCTTAATAATACTAATTATAATTTAGGTTTAAAAACGCCAATAATCGTTAAAAAAAGCAATCCAAAAAAATGGTGGCCTTCAAGCTGGTCGTATGCCGATAGAAGCGAAGAATATGGTGCTCCTATTACTAAATATTCAATAGCTAGTAATGCAAGTATTAATTCTTTAAATAATCCAATTGATAATTTTATATATGAGCTAGAGACAGCTCTAAGAAAAAAGAATTTATCAAAAAAATATTTTGTTAAATCCGTGAACGAAAATTACCCTATTGATTATATTACGACAATTAAAGTTATCAATTCTGCACCTTTATATATTTTACTAAATCTTGTTAATTCTGAGAGCCATAATTTTACTGCTGAAGTTATTTTCAGACATTCAATAAGTGATTGGTCTCATGATTTCCCTAATCTAAAATACAATAATTGGATAAGAGATCAAAACTTTAATTCTGACAATTTTATCTTTGCAGATGCTAGTGGCTTATCTAGAAAGAATAGAGTAACCACTTATGGCTTATCTCAGTTTTTGAGAAGAATGAAACTTAATAGATTTTCTGACTATTATTTTTCATCATTTTCTATATTAGGTGTTAGAGGCTCGTTATCTAATGTAAAAGCTCCAGTTAATCTTAAGGGTAGAGTTTTGGCTAAATCCGGAAGACTTAATAATGTTAGATCCCTTTCTGGGCTTATTTTAGGAGAGGACAAATTTTTTAGTATTATAGTTAACAATATGGATAATTCGACAAAACATATAATGAATATATTATCAATAGTAGATGATACTGATAATTGTAATTAATTAGTATTTAGTGCCAAAAGATCTTTGGCTATAAAATCAGGAACCATATGACGAATCTCTCCACCAAATCTTGCGACTTCTTTAACAACAGAACTACTTAAAAAACTATGATGTGTTTCTGTCGCGAGAAAAATTGTTTCGTATTGATTATTTAAAGACCTATTTGTGTGAGCAACCTGTAGTTCATATTCAAAATCACTCATGGCTCTTAAACCTCTTAAAATTAGATCAGCATTATGTTCACGAGCACAATCCACAGTTAGACCTTTAAAAGCAATTGTTCTACAACCTGGTATCTCTCTGGTTGCATTTTCAATCTGCTCTATTCTTCTCTCGCAAGAGAAAGTTGCCTTTTTCGAAGGATTTTCTAATACCGCAATGAGAACCTCTCCAAATAAATCGCTTCCTCTTTGAATTAGATCAAGGTGTCCAAACGTTAAAGGGTCGAAGCTGCCAGGATAAAGTGCCTTCATTGTTTTTTAACTTTTAAAAAGTGCATTTCTTGCATAGAATCTCATATCTATAAACGTACCAAAGCGCATGACTCTTAATCAGGATGCCAAAAAAGTTCTTTTGCGCAAAATCCCGCATGGATTATTTATATGTGCAGTAAGAGAAGGAGATGAAATAAATGGTTTTACTGCTAGCTGGGTAACACAAGGATCATTTACGCCACCTTTAGTTGTAATGGCTGTTCGCGCTGATGGATCTAGTCATGGAATTATTCAAAGAACTAAGATGTTCTCTCTAAATGTTTTGAGAGAAGATCAAAAGGATCTAGCAGCTGTGTTCTTTAAGCCGCAAAAAGGATTAGGTGGACGATTTGAAGCTTGTAAATTCACTTTCGGTGAGCTTGGCATGCCCTTAATCGAAGATGTAATAGGTGGTGTTGAATGTGAAGTTATTTCAGGCGTAGAACACGGCGACCATACAGTCTTTGTCGCTGAAGTAAAGAGTGCAGTATTGAATAAAGACGGATCTGCCTTAAATTTAGCGAGTACAGGTTGGAACTATGGCGGCTAATTTAACGAGACATGATCGGTGGAATTAACGCCGTTAATTAAGGACAAGTCAAGACTAACGAATTTTTTGAAGGATATACCAAACGATCCTGGTTGTTATTTGATGAAAGATAGTGAGGATAGATTGTTATATGTTGGTAAGTCAAAAAAGTTAAGAAATAGAGTTAGAAGTTATTTTCGAGCCAGTGATGAATTGAGTCCAAGAATCTCTTTAATGGTTAGGCAAGTTGTAGATATTGAGTTGATAGTTACTGATACTGAAAGTGAAGCCTTAACTCTAGAATCAAATTTAATAAAATCTCATCAACCCTATTTTAATGTTCTCTTAAAAGATGATAAGAAATATCCATATGTATGTATAACCTGGGGTGATAAATATCCAAGAATTTTTTTAACTAGGAAAAGACGGGAAAGACAGAAAAAAGATAAATATTATGGTCCATACGTTGATGTTTATTTACTTAGACAGACCCTATTTAGTATAAAAAAACTTTTTCCTCTAAGACAAAGAAGAGTACCGCTTTACAAAGATAGAACGTGTCTCAACTATTCAATAGGACGATGTCCAGGCGTTTGTCAAGAAGAAATAAGTTCAGAAGATTATAAAAATACACTAAAACGAGTTGAAATGATCTTTCAAGGGAGAACCGAAGAATTGAGACTATTATTAGAAAAACAGATGCATTCTTTTTCAGAGTCATTGAAGTTTGAAGAAGCTGGATCTGTCAGAGATCAGCTAAAAGGTATAGATAGATTGTATGAATCTCAAAAGATGATTATTCCAGATTCATCTGTATGTAGAGATATAATCGCATTGGCATCGGAAGAGAATATATCTTCTATTCAAATTTTTCAAATGCGTTCAGGAAAATTAATTGGAAGACTTGGATATTTCTCGGATAATAATAATCTCAGTACTTCTCAAATACTTCAAAAAGTTGTAGAAAATCATTACTCTAATGTGGATCCGATTGAAATACCTTCAGAAATATTAGTTCAACATCAATTACAAAATAGAGATATAATATCGGATTGGCTAAGTGAATTAAAAAAGCAAAAAGTTAATATAACAATCCCCAAAAGATCTAAGAAAGCGGAAATTATAAAATTAGTAGAAAAGAATGCAAATATGGAATTACAAAGAATAAAACAATCTCATGATAAAAATCTAGTTGAGCTAGACGATTTAACAAATATTCTTGAGTTAATGAAAGTTCCAAAAAGAATTGAATGTTACGATATTAGTCATATTCAAGGGAGTGATGCCGTTGCTTCTCAGGTTGTATTTATTGATGGTATCGCAGCTAGACAACACTATAGAAAATATAAAATTAAAAGTACAAATATAAAACTAGGGCATAGTGACGATTTCGAATCAATGGCTGAAGTTATTACTAGGAGATTTAGAAGATGGGCTCGTTATAAAGAAGATGGTGGTGATATGAATAAACTCTCAAGTAATGAATCTAGTGTTTTAGACAAGGATAATTTGAATGATTGGCCTGATTTAGTTGTAATAGATGGAGGGAAAGGGCAATTAAGTTCGGTATTAGAGGCTTTAGAAGAGTTGAATCTTGATCAAAATATAAATCTAATATCTTTAGCCAAGAAGAAAGAGGAGATATTTATTCCAAATGTTAAACAATCATTAGATACTCACCCTAATCAACCTGGAATGCTTTTGCTAAGAAGACTTAGAGATGAAGCTCATAGGTTTGCAATTACTTATCACAGACAAAAAAGAAGTCAACGAATGAAACGTTCTCAATTAAATGAGATACCCGGATTGGGACCACAAAGAATCAAATTATTATTGGAGCATTTTAGATCAATAGAGGCTATTCAAATGGCATCTCTTTCCGAACTTTCATCAGCACCAGGTTTAGGATCATCTACTGCTAGTGTTATTCGAAAATATTTTCATCCAGACGAAAATGATTAATTTATTGATAAATTATAACGAATCAGAGATGGTAATTCATTATTGATATAACTATCAATAATTCATAGAAATTGATATTTGAGGTTTTTAATGAAAATTAGAAGTAAAATATAAGCAAGTATCAAAAACTCACTGTGACTGAAAAAAAGTCTAAGCTTTTAATTTTATATTCAACTGTTGACGGACATACAAAATACATATGTGAATATATGTCAAAAAAACTTAATAAGGATAAGGAGATAACAATTTCATCTCTAGAGGAATCTGATAAATTTAACTTGTCTGATTTCAGCGAAATCGTTCTTGGAGCAAGCGTAAGATATGGTTATCATCGCAAGAATGTTTATGAGTTTATTAATATCAACAAAGAAACATTAGAGAAAAAAAAGACTGCCTTCTTTTCCTTAAATCTTACTGCCCGGAAACCAGAAAAAAATACACCAGAAACTAATCCCTATATTATAAAATTTCTTAAAAAAGTACAATGGGAACCAACCATAAAAGGAGTTTTTGCTGGGAGACTAGATTATCCTAGTCTTGATTGTGCAAATAAATTAGCAATATTATTCATAATGGTTATTACAAATGGACCTAAGGATATCTCGCAAGTTTATGAACTAACAGATTTTAAAAAGGTTGATGAATTAATTGAATCAGTATCCAAATTTTGATTTGATTAATATGTCTTATTTTGATAATCATAAGTTAATTAAAATAATTAAATCAATTACTAAATACAGTTGTCCAAAGTCAATTAATTTTCATATGCATTCAACATATAGTGATGGAAGTTTAACTGCTTTGGAAATTTATAAACAAGCAATTGAACTAAATATTGATCATTATGCTATTACAGATCATCATTCAGTTGATGCATATATTGAATTAAGTAAATCTATCGATTCTATATATAAAGATAGATATAATTTTCCTAAACTTTGGACTGGAATTGAAATTACTTGTCTGTTAAAGGGGTGTTTAGTGCATGTTTTAGGTCTCGGTTTTGATCATAAATCAAAGTACTTATTACCTTATTTTGACCATAAGTCTGCTATTGGTAATGAATTATTAGCTTCGACTGTAGTTGATTCGATTCATAAAGCTAATGGAATTGCTGTGTTAGCTCATCCTGCTAGATATAAGCTTCCATTTGATCTACTGATTAAAGAGGCATCAAAACTAAATTTTGATGGTGTTGAAACTTGGTATAACTACGAAAGAGCACATAATTGGATCCCATCGGAATTTGTCTGCGATAAAATATTTGATTGTGCAAACTCTTATTCATTATTATCAACTTGTGGTACAGATAGCCACGGATTATCTCTTCTTAGGCGTTAAATAATTTATAAATCATTAATAGACGAAGACGAATAGATTTCAATTTTACTATCTATATCTGATAGGATTTTTTTTATAGATGATATTTCTTCAATAGTTGCATTTGTCCAAAGTTTTCTGTTAGATGCTTCTAGTAATCTTTCAGCGATATCTCTTAAAGCCCAAGGATTCTTTTCACTAATAAAATTTTTCGTATTATTATTCATTAACCAAGTATTCACTATAGATTGATAACACCAATTAGGAACTAAGTTTGTAGTTGCATCATAAGAGAATAAATAGTCAAGGCTAGCTGACATTTCAAAGGCTCCTTTATATCCATGTTTTTTAATCCCCTCTATCCATTTAGGGTTTAATAATCTGCTACGAACGACTTTATCAATTTCTTTTGAGAGTTTATGAATTCTTGGACGTTGATACCTTGAATTATCTGCAAAATAGGCTTGAGGATTTGTTCCACTAGTTTTTTTAATCGCGGAAATTAATCCACCCTGAAATTGATAATAATCATCTGAATCAAGTATGTCATGTTCTCTATTGTCCTGACTATGAAGTACTACTTTTACCTTTGATAAATTACTTTCCAATCCATCTTTGTCTTTTATGATTTTACTTGAACCTTCATATCTCCATTTACTCCATTCGATAAAAGCATCAGCGAGTTCTGATTGATTCTCCCAAGATCCACTATTGATTATTTCTTGTAATCCTGCTCCGTATGATCCGGGCGCAGATCCATATATTCTTGATTTTGTATTTCCACTTCTATAAGAATTAGCAAGTGGATTATTAGAAGAGGATTCTTTTAAATTACCAATAAGATTTTGACCTCTTCGAATTAATTCAATTATCTGTGGAAATGCATCTCTGAATAAACCAGAAATTCTTAGTGTTACGTCTACTCTTGGCCTGTTTAATACACTGAGGGGAATGACCTCAACGTCAACTACTCTTCTTAAAGTACCGTCCCATATTGGCCTTAAACCCATTAGTGCAAAAAGCTGACAAATATCTTCTCCACCATTTCTCATTGTTGAAGTACCCCAAATTGAAATAGCAAGGTGTGAAAGGTGTTCACCATTTTCTTGTAAGTAAAGTTCCACTATTTGTTCAGCACTTCTTTTCCCTAAGTCCCAAGCTGTTTCAGTTGGAATTGCTCTTATGTCAACCGAAAAGAAATTCTTGCCTGTGGGTAAAACTTCTAATTTCCCTCTTGTAGGAGCCCCAGAAGGACCGCTATAAATTCTTTTACCATCTAAAGCCTTTAGAAAATTTGTTTTTTCGTTAGCTGAACTATTTAATAGTTTGGGTAAAATATTATTTAGTAAATGATTTATACAAAAGTTAGGTTTTTTATTATCTAGATAATTTAAAATTTTACTATCAAGTTTTATTTTATTTTTTGATTTTTTCTTGTAATTAAGTATTTTAAAACAATGAAACTCTATTATATATTTCCCTATGTCATTCAACCAGTCAACTACTTTACCGACTTTCCTTGCATTAATACCTGTATAGTCTTTAAATAAATCAATGTCAGCTTGGTTTAAGTTTTTACTCTCTTCGTCACTCCAAGGGTCTAACATAAAACCTAAATCTTCTGCTAAACCTTGTGTAAGACCGAGAATATTTCCTGTAGGTACATTAGAAATTGTGAGTGTTAATTCTAATAATTTTTCTATACTCTGATTAACTCCAAAAACATGAAGACCTGTTCTAATCTGAGAATTCTTAATTTCACATAAATAACTCTCTGCATTATCTATTAGATCTTTTATATTTAATTTATTTGATTCAATGCCTGGCCATGAATTTTTAATTAAAAGATCTATTATCTTTCTCTCTAATAATTCATTTCTATTATCATTAATTAATTTAGATTCATAATATTCATCAATTAAATTTTCAATTATTAGCAGGTCATTGAAAATACCGGCATGAGATAGTGGTGGTGTTAAATGATCAATAATGATCGCATGTGTTCTTCTTTTTGCTTGAGAGCCTTCTCCAGGATCATTAACAATAAATGGATATATATTTGGAATAGGAGGAGAAAGAATAAATGGGAAACAATTATGACCTAGACCAACCCCTTTTCCTGGTAACCATTCCAAACTTCCATGTTTACCCAGATGTACAATAGCGTTCGCTTTAAATATATTATATAGCCAACAATATTGTGCAATATATTTATGTGTAGGAGGTAAGTCGGGCGAGTGTAAATCAGACAAATTATCGCTATCATAACCCCTATTTGACTGAATTAAAATTGTTACATTTCCAAAGTTTATACCATTTATAGGAAATCCAGACTTTTCTAATTGTAAAGAATCAAGTGGGTCTCCCCATCGTTTTGATATCTTTTCCCTAACGTTAGATTCGAGTTCTTTCCAATAAATTAAATAATCTTGAATATTTAAATATGATTGAGGTTCATTTGAGATTGTCTCTTCAGAATTTGTCCTATGACTCAATAGAAGGTTAATTAATTCTTTACTATTATCAGGAATATTTTCATTTCCTAGATTATATCCCTCGTCTTTAAGCCAGTTCAAAATATTTAACAGGCTCTCGGGTGTATCTAAACCAACTCCATTCGCAATTCTTGAGTCTTTTACTGGGTAGTTAGCTATCACGAGAGCTATCTTTTTTTCTGAGTTATTCGTTTGTTGTAGATAAGTTAGATTTTTTATATATTTTATGCACCATTCAATATGTTTTTCATATGGCTCTGTTTTATATATAGCAATTGATAATTCATTATCTGTATAAGTAAGGTTTTTAAATGCAACTGGAATTGTACATATTCGACCATCCACCTCTGGTAAAACAACTTGAATTGACAAATCAATGGGATTCAGACCTACTGTAGATTCTTTCCACTCAGTTATAGATGAGCTAGATATTAGTAATTGATATACAGGTATATCTAATCGATCCCACAAGTTTTTCTTAACATCATCATGTTTATATTCAACTGATGAAAATGAGGTTGTAGTTATTATTGCTTTTATGTTCTCTTTCTCTAATAAACTTATTATTTGATTCTCTACATTATTAGATTTAAAACTTGTAATCCATATTATTTTTGCATTTAAATTATATTTATTAGATATATCATTTATTTTATCAGCTAACTCTGTATTACCCGATTGTAAAAGTGATTTATAGAGAAATACGGCTATAGATGGATTACCATTATTTTCCCATTTCCATTTTATTAACTCATCATGATATTCAATTAAATCTGAATTTATATTAATTTCTTCAAAATCAATTATTCTCTCTAAGGTTTGAAGCATATAATTATAGTTTTTTATACCTCCTTGATTTAAAAGTGTTTGAATTAAATCAACATTCACTTGATTTATGCTACTAATTTCTTGAACATCATTAGCTGTACTTTCTATTCCAGAGACTACTATCAGATGTCTATTTGGTTTCTCCAATTGCCATAAACCTAATTGTTCGAAACCGTAAGACCAGTATGATCTTGACCCTAAAAACCTAACAAGAATAATCTCAGCTGTTTTACATGTATTAGTTATATAATGATCAATTGATGCATTTGAAGATAAATAAGCAATAGGTAATGCTCTTATTTCATTTTTCCACTTATTGTTCTCAGGGAGCTTTAAAACTGTTGATAAACAGGTTATATCAGATGTAGCGCTAGTTAGGAAGATAACTGGAGCTGATGGCTGTTCGATATATGTATTTTCTTCTTGAGGTTCTTGCCCTGGAAGGGTGGAAATTCTATGCATTCATTTATTATGTGTAATAAGAGCAGTAAAAACTGAAATGCTGATTGTTTTCATCTTAGCTGGAACAAATAATGCATGATTTTCTTCCATTCGCATGGTTTGGCGGCCAGTGTATTCCATTTAATGATGCGAAGCTATCAATAGCTACTCACGCACTTCATTACGGAACTGCAGCTTTTGGTGGAATGCGTGCGATTCCTGATCCAAATGATAATAAATCATTTTTGTTATTTAGAGCAGATAAGCACGCAAAAAGATTATGTCAAAGTGCTAGATTTTTAATGACAGAATTAGATGAGAATTTTGTATTAAAAACACTTGAAACCTTTTTAATAAAGAATAAGCCTAGTCAACCTGTCTACATAAGACCATTTGTGTACACTAGTGATTTAGGAATTGCTCCAAGGCTACATAATATTGAAACTAATTTCTTTATATATGGTATAGAACTAGGTGATTATCTATCACCCGAGGGAGTCTCTTGTCGTGTTAGTAGCTGGACTCGCCAACAAGACAATTCGCTCCCATTAAGAGGGAAAATTAGTGGAGCTTACATAACTAGCTCTTTAGCTAAAACTGAAGCAGTTAAAAGTGGATTTGATGAGGCACTCTTACTAAATAGTCAAGGAAAAATTAGTGAAGCCAGTGGGATGAATATTTTTATTGTTCGTAATGGTGAGTTAATTACTCCTGGTGTCGATCAAGATATTCTTGAGGGTATTACACGGGCAAGTGTTATAGAACTAGCAAAAAGAGATGGATTAAATGTAATCGAAAGACCTGTAGACAAAACCGAATTGTTTATAGCTGATGAGGTATTTCTAACAGGAACAGCTGCAAAAATTACCCCTATAAAAATGATTGAAACTACATTAATGAGTAAAGAAATGCCAATAATGAATTCATTACGATCTAAGTTAACTAAAATTACAGAAGGTTTAGTTCCTGAATACGAAAATTGGATTAAACGTGTACAAATATTATAAAATAATCAAGTATAATTTATTTAAATTAATGTTTCACATTCCCATAAGTAAGATATATAATTTATGACTGATTTTTTAGGCTATCTCAATTCTGAAAAGAGACCAATATTAGTCTTTGATGGTGCTACTGGCACCTCTTTGCAAGATCAACAACTTGAAGCCGATGATTATGGTGGAGCTTCTTTGGAAGGTTGTAACGAAAACCTTGTGTTGACGTCAGTCCCTAGTGTCGAGAAAGTACATGAATCTTTTTTAAATGCAGGTTGTGATGTAATCGAAACAAATACATTTGGTGCCACATCAATTGTTTTAGATGAATATGGAATTGGTAACAAAGCTTATGAGATCAATTTAAAAGCGGCTCAAATAGCAAGAAAAGTTGTAAATAAATTTCAATCAACTGAAAAACCTAGATTTGTTGCTGGATCTATCGGACCAACAACTAAATTGCCAACCCTAGGTCATATTAGTTTTGATGAACTAAAGAATTCCTATCTTGAGCAAGCAAAAGCTCTTATTGAAGGAGGAATTGATCTTTTTATTATCGAAACCTGCCAAGATGTCCTTCAGATTAAGGCAGCTTTGCAAAGCGTAAATGAAGCCGTTGGTACTGGCAAAAGAATTCCATTAATGGTTTCGGTAACGATGGAAACAACTGGTCAGATGCTTATTGGATCGGATATAGCTTCTATTACAACAATATTGGAGCCGTTTAATATTGATATTTTGGGTCTTAATTGTGCAACTGGACCAGAGGAAATGAAAAATCATATTAGATATTTATCTGAACATTCACCCTTTCACATAAGTTGTATTCCAAATGCTGGACTACCTGAAAATGTAGGTGGTAAGGCTCATTACAGGTTAACTCCAATGGAACTTAAGTTCCAACTCAGTCATTTTATCAATGATTTAGGTGTTCAATTAATTGGAGGTTGTTGTGGAACTAGGCCAGAACATATAAAACAACTATCAGATTTATCAAAAGAGCTTTTATCTTCTAAAGATAGATTAATCACCCTTACTAAAGAAAGATCTATTATCCCCGCGGCATCTTCCATATATGAATCTATTCCTTATGAGCAAGATAACTCTTTCTTAATAGTAGGTGAAAGATTAAATGCAAGTGGGTCAAAAAAGGTAAGAGAACTACTTGATCAAGAGGACTGGGACGGACTTGTAGGTATTGCAAAATCGCAACTAAAGGAGAATGCTCATGTATTAGATGTAAATGTTGATTTTGTTGGAAGAAATGGCATTGAGGATATGTCTATGTTGGTTAAAAGGTTAGTGAATAATATTAATTTGCCTTTGATGCTTGATTCAACAGATTATGAAAAAATGGAAAGTGGCTTGAAACATGCTGGTGGAAAATGCATTTTAAATTCTACTAATTATGAGGATGGACCAGACAGGTTCAACAAAGTAATTAATCTTGCTAAAAGATATGGATCAGCCGTAGTAATTGGAACAATTGATGAAGATGGGATGGCTAGATCAGCTGATAAAAAAGCAGAAATTGCTGCAAGAGCTTATATAGATGCGACCGAATCTGGACTTAAATCTTATGAACTTTTTTATGACCCTCTGGCCTTACCTATTTCAACGGGACTTGAAGAAGATAGAAAGAATGGATTAGAAACAATAAGAGCAATTAAGTTAATAAAAGAACGTCATCCAGATGTCCATTTAATCCTAGGCATATCAAATGTAAGCTTTGGTTTATCTTCTAATGCAAGAATAGTTCTTAATTCTATCTTCCTAAATGAAGCTATAAAGGCAGGACTTGATTCAGCAATTGTCTCTCCATCAAAGATATTACCTCTAAATAAAATTAGTGATGAAGAAATTAAGATCTGCATGGATCTTATTTATGATAAAAGAACATTTGATAATAAGGTATGCACATATGATCCTTTAACAACCTTAACAAGTTATTTTGATGACTCAAAATCAGTTCTAAATCAAAGTAGCATCAATGAAAATACAAATTTACCAATAGAAGAAAAATTAAAGAATCATATTATTGATGGAGAAAAAACAAATTTACATACAAACCTTGATTCTGCATTAAAGAAATATAAGCCATTGGTAATTATCAATGAATATCTATTAGATGGAATGAAAGTTGTTGGTGAATTATTTGGTTCTGGTCAAATGCAATTACCCTTTGTACTTCAATCTGCAGAAACAATGAAATTTGCAGTTTCGTATTTAGAGCAGTATATGGATAAATCTGAGGCCAATCAATCAAAGGGTAAATTCATTATTGCAACAGTTAAGGGTGATGTTCATGATATTGGAAAAAATTTAGTAGATATAATTTTATCAAATAACGGTTATGAAGTTATTAATTTAGGAATTAAGCAAGAGGTCAATGCAATAATCAATGCTCAAAAACAATATAATGCTGATTGTATTGCTATGAGTGGACTTTTAGTTAAATCTACTGCATTTATGAAAGATAATCTTAAAGCTTTAAATGAAGAGAACATTTCAGTTCCTATTATTTTAGGAGGGGCCGCCTTGACTCCTAAATTTGTTAATCAAGATTGTGCCAACGTTTATAAAGGTAAAGTTATCTACGGGAAAGATGCTTTTACAGATTTAAAATTTATGGATTCTTATATGAAAGCTAAGGAATTAAACAAATGGGATAATAATTATGGGTTTGAGGAAGGTGCACCAGAAGGAATAACTATTGGCGTCTATAAGGATAAAGACAATATAGACAATAAAAGTACAATAAATGTAATTGATGATAAATATATTATAGACACCTCAAGATCTAAACATATTTCTCAAGTTGATCCAGTAACCCCACCATTTATTGGACCAAAATTCTTACTAGAAAAGGATCTAGATATTACAGAGATTTATAGATTTTTAGATCGTAACGCTTTATTTGCAGGCCAATGGCAAATGAAAAGATCTAAGCAAATGTCAGCGTCAGATTATAAACAATTTCTATCAGATAAAGCAGAACCTAAATTAGATTTTTGGATGAATAAAATAATCAATGAGAAGCTTATTAATCCCTCACTTGTATATGGATATTTTCCATGCGGTAGAGATGGTAATAGTTTAAATATTTATGATCTTGATCATAAAAACCTATTGGGAAGTTTTGTATTGCCAAGGCAAAGATCTGGAAAAAGATTTTGCATTGCAGATTTTTATAATGATCTAAATGATGATCAACCTACAGATTATTTACCAATGCAAGCTGTTACGATGGGAGAATCAGCAAGTGAATATTCCCATAAGCTATTTATTCAAGATTCATACTCTGACTATTTATTTTTTCATGGCTTAACCGTGCAACTTGCAGAAGCACTTGCTGAGTATATACATTCTATTATTAGAGATGAATGTGGGTTTAAAGATTATGAACCAGACAATATTAAAGATATCTTAGACGTTAAATATCGGGGGTGCCGTTATTCATTTGGTTATCCAGCATGTCCAGAAGTTTCAGATTCTAAAAAACAATTACTCTGGCTTGACGCAAAAAAAATAAATATATCCATGGATGAAAGTGAGCAACTTCACCCTGAGCAAAGTACTACGGCTATTGTTGCATTGCATCCTGTAGCTAAATACTTTGGTATTTAAATATCTTTCTTTATTTGTTAATTAGCACTGGAGATTAAGTACCCATTTCGTCGATTGTTTCTAATACTTCCATTTGAAACTCTGCCATTGATTCTGAGTCACTTAAATCAATTCCCTCACCTGCAGCGTTTTGAGTCAGTTCCTGAAAGTGAAAAGCACCTTCACCCGTAGCCAAAAATTCCATGGCAGAAGTTTCTCCGCTCTCGCGAAACGCATCACATAGAGCTAGGAAAGCTTCGTCTTCAGAAAAGTCCCAATCCATTGAGGACACATTACTGATTGAGTATTACCTCCTTCCCCCCTGCTTTCGTCAACCTTATTTGCCAATTATCTGAAACTATTTTGCAAATTGATAAATTTCTTTTTCAGCTTGATAGCTATAAACCGTTCCGGTACAAAGGATCTCGAGAATTTACAATTTTGATTGATAATCTTTCACTTTTGTTTTATTTTCCTTTTTAATTTTAGGTTTATGATTATTTTATATTTTTAATTCAATAACTGGAAATTTCTTATCAGTAATCAAAGCTTCTCTAGAGGCCTAAAAATCGTCCCTGGAGGGTTGAACCAATTAAATGCATACAACCCGTCATTTATGCGCTCTGCGGCTTGTCAGGGATAAATTGCAAGATTATCAGAGGGATGATAGCCCTGTTCACTTATCTGAAAATTAATAAGAAGTGAATAGTTAATAAGCATTCGTTAATGTTTTAATTCAATAGTTTGTTGGTTATATAATCAAAAATATAAAGTTATTAAAGGTCGATTTGAGGTGAGGAGCGAAATTATATGGTCAAAAGCACTTGAGACCAGTAAAAAAGCCTTAAGTAGCGGAGCAATAATTCCTTTAGATACTTTTAAATACAAATCACTTAAAGTATTGATTGATTACGAATTACGCTTTCTTAAAAGTCCCAATCCAAAATATTTAGTTGAATATGGCCCAAAAAGAAACCCATTTATCCCCTGGGATTCAAGGCTTGAGATACAATCTGTTAACAATACACACACTTTAATACTTAATAAATATCCAGTTCATATTGGACACATGTTGTTGATAACAAATAAATGGAAACCACAAAATGGATGGCTTAATATTCATGATTTTGATGCTATTGAATATGTAGACAATGATACGAGCGGTTTATGGTTCTTTAATAGCAGCAGAGAAGCAGGTGCTAGTCAACCTCATCGTCATTTCCAATTATTACCGAGGCATCATAATGAGAGTGTTTGTCCTAGATATGATTGGTTCTGCTCATTGTTGAATAGCAGGAACAAATTATTCTCTTTGATTTCACATTGTATCGCAATTAAACCAAGGAAGAATACTTACAAATCTAACTCAAATGAATTGTACAATTCATATAAGACTATGATTAAAGAAATGAATATAGGTGATGTCGATTTGAATAATAAACCATTAAAACCATACAATTTGCTTATAACTTCAGAATGGATCGCACTTGTAAAAAGAAGAAAAGATAAATCAAACGGTTTTTATATAAATGCCTTAGGTTTTGCCGGTTATTTTCTTGGAACAAAATATTCTAATGTTGACGAACTTATTAAATTTGGCCCAGAAAAAATATTGAAAGATGTAATCGAATAAGTAGATTGCAACTAGTTTAGCTTTCAGGGTCAGGAATGCTTGTTTTCATTTGTTCCTCTAGTTTTGCAATTGATGCAGTAATGGCTGCAAGTTTTCTTTCATAAGACTCTTTTACGGAAATTAAAAAATTTAATTTCTTAGCTTGAAAAAATTTTTTTCTCTCGCTCCATTTTTGGGAGTTTGTGCAAAAATCCATATCTACTTGATAATTGTAACAACACAATAATAGTTTATGAATTTGGTTGATGTGGCTATCTCCTGATATTTAAATAATATCTCCAAATTTAAATAAATTTAATTTTAGCCAAATATATAAATTTAAAGCTAAGGGTGTGTTGAATATAAAAAGGCCATTAATATATGAATAGTTTTAAGGATCTTGTGAAGGAAGGAGAAGAAAAGGATATTAAGAGGATTTCAATTGATTTACCAATTGATCTTGTTAAAGGTGTCGATCGTCTTCGCAAAGAGTGGGGATTCAGAAGAAGAGGACAAGTATTTGAGAGGCTATTACAAGTTATATTGCCAACGGATTTAGATAATGAAATAAATGAAAATGAACAATTAGATTTTACTCATCATAACATTAATGACTCTTTAAGTGATCAAATAATAATTGAAAATAATAAAAAGGAGGAAAAGGCACTAGTGATAGTTGGAAATAAAAATATAGAAATGAAAAATGTATCTGTATTGAATTCCAAGGCTAGTAATGTAAAAACTAATCAAAAAGAAACTGTCTCTACAGGTATTGAATTACCAGGTTTTATTAGAAAACAAACTACAAACCTTAAGAGAAGTTTGAGTAAAAACCAATCATTTAAAAATAATGAAGACACCTCAATAACATCAATTAATATTGATGATTTATTACAAGCGAAAGACGCAGCCGAAAAACATTGGATATATCTTTATGGACAAAAACCAACAGAAAGTGTAATTGAGGCATCAATGATTTGGCTTGCTAGAGATATCTGGCCGAATGTCGATGGTACTGAAAATATCCCTTTTACCTGGAATGCTGCGTGCAAAATGCTTAATTCATATTGCCGTGAATGGAAAATTAATTCTGTGACGCTTGATGATGTTGTTATTTTAGCAGGTGCTCTCGAGGATCCTTTTTCAACTAAAAACCTAAGAGATAGAATTCCCACTCTTATTCGTAGATTTGTAAATAAATTCAAACGTAGTCAAAATGTGACTTCATTCCAAACGCTTGAATCAACAATGACTGTTCATGGTGCATTGAAATTATTGGGGTTACCAACAAAAGCTGGATCATCACTTACCCTCTCTTTTATTAGAGACGCATACAAAGAAAAAGCACTTTCAAATCATCCTGACGCAGGAGGATCAAATGAAAATATGAGAAAGTTAAACGAGGCATATCAATTGCTCAAGGATTTATACAAGAACTAGATTCCAAGAAGTCTCAGATTTGTCTCAATAATAGTCTAAAGAAGAGACTCAGCGTAGACAAATTAGAAGGTCATTCGGTTTTACAGGTGAACTAATCTGCCTGATCTCTATCAATAAAACATTCTTCCGTACTTTATTAAAGAGATAAAAAATGCAATGCATGATACATGCATCATCTATTGCATTTTTAAATGCAAAAAATTTTAAATTTATTATGGATTTTTAGATTCAAGTTTCCACTCATTTACATGTTAAGTCCATGTTTTGTCCACACGCATCTATATGCCACAGAACTCAAGCTATGATTGATATCTTATATATGCATAACTGTGTGATAGACAGTTATGCATAAATCATTAGAAAAATAGTCGTTTATTTGAAGTGATTGTTCCGAAGCAATTCTAAAAATGCATTAATCTAGTCTAGCTTGTCTATGTTAAGACTCATTCCAAGTCTCAAATAAAATCTTAGATAAGACTCTAGATACAACATTTATGTTTTTGTGAATGTGAGTTTATCTTGGAAGATTTTATGAATACTGAAATAGGCTTAATTATTAACTTTTTTGTTCTAAAACCTGAGAAAGCTTAAATACACATATAAATAATTCTATTTTGTCTTAGACGTGTCTTCTTTGTAGACTAAGGACAAGATAATTATAAGACTTGTAAGACTAGCTTCTTAGGTCCGCATTTATTTTTTCCTTAAGTGCAGTTCTAATTTTTTCGTGTATTGGAGCTATATCTTCTTCAACAAGAGTTTTATTAGTATCTCTGTATTTGATTCTAAAAGCCTGACTAACTGAATCCTCGGGTATGGAAGATCCCTCGTAACGGTCTATCAATTCAACTTTCTCTAAAAGTGGTCTACCAGATTTCCTTATTAAATTTATTATTTCTAAGGAGCTGTATTTTTTTGAATGTATTAGTGCAATATCCCTTTCCATGAAAGGAACAGTGGGATAATCCTTGTAATTTCTCGTCCAATTTGTTTTCCTTGTAGCGGCTTTAATCAAAGGATCTAAATCAAGGTTAAATAAGTATGACTCTTTTGTTAAATCATATTTTTCAGCAGTGTAAGGGTGTATTTGTCCAAAGAAGCCGATACTTTTTCCTTCAACAAATAATTCAGACGTGCGACCTGGATGCATTAAATCTTTGTTTATAAGTTGTTTGTCAATAGTTTCAATTCCTAGTACATCAAGTGATTGCTTAAGTTTGCCTCTTGCTTCAAAATAATCTAATGAATGTTGTTTTGATGATGAGCCCCACTTACTAAATCGTTTATTACCAGTCAAAGATCCTGCTAGTAAATTTTTTTCAACAAAGGTATCGTTATCTTTAGTATATGTCTTTGCTATTTCAAATATCCAACAACCTTCAGCACCAAACGAGACATTTCTCTGGAGTATTTTAAGATGTTCATCCCATACATTTGTTCTTAATCTACTTGTCTCTGATAGTAGTGGATTTTTTATTAATACAGCATTTTCGTCAGTATCATCAGGACCAACAAGTGATGAAGTAACTACTTCTTGAAAACCATTATTAATAAAGGAATTTCTTAAACGTCTTTCAACCAAATTAGCAGGTGTTAATATTCCTGGCTCAAGCGGATCTGGAATATTTGAATCAAAATTATCATATCCAATTAATCTTGCTATTTCTTCTATTAAATCAATCTCTCTAGTTAAATCAGATGATCTATGAGGTGGAATTTGAACATTCCAACCACTAGAAGTGGATGTAAGTTGGCAACCAAGTCTTGTAAGAAGAGGCTCTATCTCATCATTATTAATATGACTATATGTATTATATTTATCAAATTTACTATTATCATTGCGATTCAATTTACCTAGAACCTTTTTAATTTTCTCTGTTCTTAGATTGACACTAATATCTTTTCTATTAAATTGATTATTAACGTGTGTAGATTTAATTTTACCACCTAATTCTATTGATATAATTTCACTAGCTCTTTTTGAGATAGCAATTGTCATAGAGGGAGATATCCCTTTTTCATATCTACTACTAGCATCTGTCCTAAGCCCTATTTCTCTACTGCTATTTCTTACTGATGCAGGATTAAATACTGCTGCTTCCAACCAAATTCTTGTAGTTCTATGACTCACGGAGCTATTATTTCCACCGATAACACCAGCTATTGCAATTGGAAAATTGCCGCAGGTAATTACCTTTATATTCTTATTTAATTTATATTCTTTCTTATCAAGTGCAACAAATGATTCGCCTTCTTTACCATTTCTCATTCCAAAATCATTTTGCATAACTTTTCTACCAAGAAGATTATCTAATAGATCTGCATCAAAGGCATGTAGTGGTTGGCCTTGTTCAAGCATTAAAAAATTGGTTATGTCTACAACAGGGTTGATACAATTTTGTCTTAATGAATTTAATTTATTAAAAATTGATTTATTTATATTTCCTGTATTGTCTATATTATCTATATATGTAAGCGTGTAGATGAAGTTAGATTCTTTAGCTTCTTTATCTTTTATTTGAGGACAGAATTTTTCAAAGTCATTATCATAATTTAAAGTAGGTAAAGTTAATTTTGAATTTGTTATTGTTGATATCTCTCGTGCTATACCAGCCATAGACATACCATCAGGTCTGTTAGCAGTAATAGCTAATTCAATTATGGTGTCATTCAAGCTCAGATAATCGACAACATTCGAGCCAATTTCAGGGATTTTTGCTTCATTTTCCTCAAGAATTTCTATACCTTCATTACTACTTTCAATCCCTAATTCATCCAATGAACAAATCATTCCTGCACTCTCTACACCACGTAAATTTGATAATTTTATTTTTAATGATTTAGTTGATAAATAGGCTCCAACCTTAGCCACAAGAACGTGATACCCGGCTTTTACATTTGGAGCACCACAAACAATACTTAGGTTTTTTGGTAAACCAACATCAACTGAACAAACTTTTAGCTTTTTGGCATTTGGATGTGGTTTGATTTCGTCAACAAAGCCCACAACAACATTCTTTGCTTGTTCTGATAAGTCTTCTAAAGATTCAACTTCAAAGCCAGTCATTGAAAGCTTTTCAGCCAATTCATCAATATCACTGTTCAATTCGACAAGATCTTTTAGCCAAGAAACTGATACCTTCATGATTTGCTCTGACAGGAGTTAAACATAGTTTCTCAAATAAATTTATAAAAAAGGGTGCGTAGCCTTGTAAGATTGTACTTTGTTCCCTGACTCACAAAAGTTGATCTAAGTCATATGGCTAAAAAAGGTACCAGAATTGTTGTCACTTTAGAATGTACTGAGTCTAGATCTGTACCTACCTCAGAAAAACGTTCTGCGGGAGTTTCTAGATACACCACAGAAAAAAATCGTAGGAACACTACAGAGAGACTTGAACTTAAAAAATTCTGTCCAGAACTTAATAAGATGACTATTCATCGAGAAATCAAATAATCATTTCCCTTTCCACAATTTTTTAAAATGACTAATTCAGTATTCAAACAAAAATTATCTCCAATAAAGCCTGGAGATCCAATTGATTATAAAGACGTAGAACTACTAAAAAAATTTATTACAGATAGAGGAAAAATTTTACCCAGAAGACTTACTGGACTAACAGCTAAGCAGCAAAGAGATCTAACAACAGCAGTTAAAAGAGCAAGAATTATTGCCTTGCTTCCCTTTGTTAATCCAGAAGGATAGTATAATGTTCTATTAATTATAGAATGTGCGATAAAATACTAGATACTGAAGTAAAAGATATAATATTTAGATTTACACAAGAAAGTAATAAATATAATGGAATAAAAGACCTAACGTATCTAAAAACGTATACAATAGATGATTCGCAAACGTTTGAAATAGATGATGCTATATCGCTTGAAAAATATTCATTTAAAAAAAAATTATGGATCCATATTGCTTCGCCTACCTCATTTTTAGAATATCAATCAGCCATTGATAAGAAAGCAATGAGGCTAATTTCATCTGTTTACTTGTCGACGAATAATTGTTACATGCTTCCAGAAGCTTTAATAGATGATGTGTTTAGTCTGAGTGAGAAGAAAAAGAGGGAATCTATAAGCTTAGGTGTTATTTTTAATGAAGACGGTAGTGTTGCTTCTTCTGAAATAGTGAAGAGCATTATTAATGTTGACTTACGATTAAATTATAAAGAAGCTGATGAGCTTATTGATTATGCACCAAAAGAAGAAGAAGATTTAAGCATTATCAATGAGATTTTACAAAAGAGAAAATGTTGGAGAAGGATTTCAGGCTCTACGGAAATAACAGAACCATTTGGAAAAATTATTGTAAAAGATAATATTCCATTCATTAAAATAATAGATCCAACCTTATCTAGACAGTTAATAAGTGAAGCAATGATCTTATATGGAAATCTAATTTCCAATTTTACTAAGATAAATAAAATACCAGTTCCATATAGGGTTCAGGAACGCGTAGATAAAATTAAAACTAACAAAATAAAATTTTCAGAAAATAACACATTAAGAAATTATTTACTTAAGAAAAATATGTGTAATACATATTACTCTATAAATCCAATGCCTCACGCCAGTTTAGGACTATCCAATTATTTACACGCTACATCACCGATTAGAAGATATGCAGATTTATTGGTTAACCATCAACTAAATAGATATCTAAAGAATAAAGAACTTATATCAAAAAAAGATGTTGAACAAATAATAAACAAAATAAACAACAAAGGAAAACAAAATATCATGAGATATAGAGAAGATCAGAAATATTGGCTAAATAAATGGTTCAAAAAAAACTTTATGAAGGAATATACTGTGATATTACTTGATTGGATTAACAAATATAAGAATATTTGTATTTTATACTTTATTGAATATCATTTTTCTACTATATGTAATCTAAGCTCAAAAAATCATGTGAATATCGGAGATAGCTTTAAAGTTCAAAATATTGTAGTTAATAATAATAATGATATAAATTATTTTGAATTAATTTCTTTATAAAAATAGGCGATAACCATAAGTGTGCAATATTTTTAAAAATATAATATAATAATTCCAATATTTGATGAATATGAAATACACAATTACAACACCACTATATTATGTTAATGACAAGCCTCATCTCGGTAGTTCATATACAACAATCGCTTGCGATGCAATAGCTCGATTTCAAAGATTAAATGGAAATTCAGTGCTTTTCCTTACAGGTGTTGACGAACATGGTCAAAAAATAGAGCGTACAGCAGAGAGTAAGAACCTACAGCCTCAAATTCATTGCGATGTAATTACAGAAAAATATAAGTATTTATGGAGTAAATTAAATATTAGTTATGATCGTTTTGTAAGAACAACTTCTGAAGATCACATTTCATTAGTTCATCAATTTTACTCTAAAGTGTTGAAATCTGATGATGTATATATTGGGCAACAAAGTGGTTGGTATTGTGTTGGTTGTGAGGAATATAAGGATGTAGATAGCGATGATAAGTCCCCAATATGTTCTATTCATAATAAGAATTTAGAATGGAGAGATGAAGAGAATTTATTTTTTAAATTATCAAAATATCAAGAGCAAATTGAGAAATTAGTCAAAATTGATGGTTTCATCTCTCCTAAAACTAGAAAAAATGAAATTATCAATTTTGTCTCAAAAGGGTTAAGGGATTTTTCAATTTCTAGAGTTAACCTAAAGTGGGGTATTACTGTTCCTGGAAATAAGGATCATACTTTTTATGTGTGGTTCGATGCTTTGTTAGGTTATATCAGCGGATCACTTAGTGATCAAAACTCTCCTGATATTAGCGAGGAATCGTTATGTAATTGGCCTGCAAATATACATGTAATTGGGAAGGATATACTTAGATTTCATGCAGTTTATTGGCCTGCAATGCTACTTTCAGCTGGCTTGAAACCACCGCAGAGTGTTTTTGGTCATGGTTTTTTAACACGAGAAGGGAAAAAAATGGGTAAATCATTGGGTAATGTTCTTGATCCCCTTGAGCTCCTGGAATATGGAGGTATAGATGCGATGAGATGGTATCTTTTAAGAGATATTGAATTTGGAGAAGATGGAGATTTTCAAATGAAAAGATTTGTAGATATTGTTAATAGTGATTTAAGTAATACCATTGGTAATTTGTTAAACAGAACAATAACAATGTCAAAAAAATGGTTTAACGAAAAAATACCAATAAATAATTCTTTATTACCTGATTCTCCTCTTAAGATTAAATCAGAGATAATAATAAATGAATATATGCAATCATTTAAAGATAATAATTTTAAAAAATCAGCTGATGCAATTATAGATCTAGCAAATAGTGCAAACCTTTACCTAAATGATCGAGCTCCATGGAAACTAATTAAAGATATAACTAATAAAGATATTGTCGCACTAGATATTTATTCTGTTCTTGAGTCTTGTCGACTTATTGGTATTTTGATAAATCCATTTGTTCCAGATTTAAGTAAAAGAATATTAAATCAATTAAAAATTGATTCTTCAGCTATTAACTTTAAAAAATCATTACATTGGGGTTTGCTAGACCCTGAAAATGGATTACAAGACCCCTGTCCCGTAATGGATAAAATTGAATTTAGTGAGAATTCATTCTAGTGAAATATTTATCGATTTATTTACTTTTAGTTATTAGTATATTACCTCTAGCTTCGTGTCAAAAATCAAAAAAAATTAATGCTCAAGTCGATAATAAAAGTTATATTAGTAATTTTGAGCTACTTCAAGAAAATCCTAATAATCAATACAGAATTAAGATCACAAGCCCCAGTGCAGCAATTGATCCTGTAAATAATGACATAGAGATATATGATAGCTCTATTCAAATACTAAATAAAAATGGTCAAGACTTTAAGATTAAATCTGGCAGTTCAACTCTTAACAATTTAACTAATTCGATAAGAGCTTTTAATAGTGTTAATATATCATTTAATAATAACGAGGATTACTACATAAATACTAACTCTTTTCTTTGGGATTTGAATTCTTCAATTATCGATATAAGTAATCCCGTCAGTCTTAACTTCTCTAATACTAACATAAATGCAACTAGTGGATTTTATAATATTGATCTTGGCGTACTTAAAATAGATAATAGTGAATTCAAAAGATCTGTATTCAATTCAGAAGGTGATGAGCAATATCAGGTAAAAATTAAATCTGACATCACTAAATGGTTTAAACAAGATAATACTCTAGTTTTCACATCTAATCTGAAACAGGTAGAAACAACAATTAATATACTACTTACTGAGTAGTAAATATAACTTATCAGACCATCCTGTTATCCATTTTTCATCTGAATTAGTAAATGATCTCTTTGACCAACCTCCAACTATTGTAAGACCTCTATTTTCAAGAGGATAAACAATAACTGCAGGTAAATTATTTAAAACTCCATCAAATTCATATCTACCTGGAAATAATTCAGTATTAACTAAGGATATTAGGCGATTTTGATTAATTGATCTTTTACATATTTCACCAGGCTGAAATATTTTGTCAGAAATCAAGCCTCTTCTGAGTATTACTTTATTATCCCAATATATTAATATTGTACTAGCTGCTGTTGCAGTGAGTATTTGCTGGCTTCCCCACGCAAGCTCGTTTCTTTGATCATCAGTTAATTCATTGCAAAGTTCAAATCCTTCTTTTCCATCCAAATTAGCCTTAGAGTTTTGTCTAGGTTTAATCTCTGTCCAGAGATAACCAATGGTTATTAAAGCAATTGAGGCAATACCAGATATTGTCTCTGCTCTTACTAATGTTGGATTAACATGATCAACGGTAGCTATATTTATAATTGATAAAATTAACAAAAAAGTTCCAAATATTATAACCAAGTTAGAAATTTTATACATTTATCTATTCAATCAAGTTTAAATAAATATATTGACCCTATATTATACATATAAATCTCTACTAATAATTTTTAAGATACATGTATATATTATATAAAGATACATTATTAATAGATTAATCCAATAACTTAGAATATGATCACACCTATAAGCAAGAACTATAAAGGTCTCATATCAATTACTGGACCGACAAGAAGTGGAAAAAGTAAATTAGCTGAGTTTTTAATAATTGGAAAGGATCCTGTCACCTACATAGCAACATCAAAACCAAGACCAAATGATCCAGAATGGCAATCAAGAATAGATTTTCACAGGAAGAGAAGACCTGATAGCTGGAAGCTCCTTGAATATCCAAAAGACATCTGCAAAGCTATTAAATCAATTCAAGATAATGGGTCAATATTGATTGACTCACTAGGAGGATTGGTGGAACAGCACCTCAATGAGGATAATGATCAATGGAATAATTTCCAATTTAAATTTCTTAAATGTCTTACAGAAGATAATTTATGTATTGTTGTCGTTTCTGAGGAGGTTGGCTGGGGAATTGTTCCTGCCACACCAATAGGTCATTTATTTCGAGAACGACATAGCAGACTAAACTCAATGCTAAGTTGCCAATCTAATAAAAGATGGCTTGCCGTCAATGGGATTGCAATTGACTTGGATAAAATTGGCCATGTCATACCATGAATTCATTTAAAAGATATAGACCAAGAGTCGCATTATTTCAACCAAGGATTCCACAGAACACTGGAACAATTGGAAGGTCTTGTTTAGCCTTTAATATGTCGTTAGATATTATTAAACCAACAGGCTTTAGCTTTGAAGATAAATATTTGAAAAGGGCAGGATTAGATTACTGGGCTAACGTAGATTTAAATTTATTTGAATCATTTGAAGATTATAAAAATTCTTTTATCAACTCAAGAATAATTGCATTAACAAAAAAAAGTAGCAACTCAATTTCAAATATAATTTATAAAGAGTCAGACATACTTTTATTTGGAAGAGAGGATACGGGGTTACCTGATAGCATAATTAACAATTGTGAATTAATAGCGGGTATTCCTATGCCCGGCGGCGAGAATCAATTAAAGGCTGGTGGAGTTAGAAGTTTAAATTTATCTGTTGCCTGTGGTATTGTTTGTTATTCAGTTTGTTTACAATTAAATTTATTGGGCAAATAGCTTTTTCACTTCACCCAAGATAGTTGCAATATAAAACCTCATCATTCATAACTTTGTTATCATCTTCGCATATCCATTCTTTGTATTCATCATAAAGTGCTTTTCTGTTCTCACCAATCAAAACATTGAGGCGTTTAAGAGATCCGCTAAGCATTACCTCAACTGCTTCAAATGCTCCAGAATTAATTGAAGACATAATATTTTTAAGTCTAGTTATATTTTAAATCATGCATTGTATTTTATCAGTTTCATATATTACATAATCATAGAAGATTATTTCTTTTAAAAATAGTTTGGATTAAATAGCAAGGTCTACAAATAATTAAGGGTGTAACTATTCACAATAGTATTACCTGTTCAATAACTATTAATTGACATAAAGTAAATTTGGC
This sequence comes from uncultured Prochlorococcus sp., assembly GCA_902629395.1. Classification (GTDB taxonomy): domain Bacteria; phylum Cyanobacteriota; class Cyanobacteriia; order PCC-6307; family Cyanobiaceae; genus Prochlorococcus_B. Next base: position 3,737 of record CACOQT010000004.1, on the reverse strand, counting down.
CAATATAGAATATGTAAAATACATTTTTAATAAGAAACTGAAAAGATATAATAAATCGCTATTAGAAAATTTAATAACTAGATAGTCAAAAATAAAACCGATATGTAATTAACAAAGAATTCATAAATGAAATAGCGCGATAATTAAAATTTTTATATTCTTGTTGTAAATAGAATAAAATACTAAATTCTACGCCCGAGGATGTAAGTCAGGAAACCTTGTTTTGTTCTCTTTAATTCTTTTAGGATTTTCTCTGTCGGAACTTTTAGCTGCGTTAAAAATAACTATAAATGGGATGAATATTGCAAAAAAGTAAAAATGTAATAACAGTAAATCCCAAGGGACACCTGCAACGCCATAATCTGGAAAAAACAGAGCAGTGGCAAGAATTTTCATATCAACATTAAAATCAAAACAATCTAAAGCAGATGAGCTAATAACGTGGGCTATTTTTTGGACCATGATTTGATTAAAAGTTGTAATTCTCTAATTCGTTTTTCCGCTGCCTCAATTTTTTCTGCTTTTGCTCTTGTCATTTTATAAATCATTACCATAATTGTCTTTTTTGATTACTGAGGTGATAAAAACCGTAATCACTCAAGTAAATTTTCAAAATGGAGATCAATAAATTCTTTTATTAATAGATACATAAACTTTACTAAAAACAAAAAAAGAACTATATTTAAGTTATATTTAGTCGTACAATAAAAAATGAAGTCCATATTTATAGCAATAAAATATATCAAAAACCTTCTGCCATACTTGGCATTAATAGCGTTATATTTCTTTTTTATTAATATTGAAGCAAAAAAGGATAAAAGCCTTAATAAAACTCTCGATAAAAGTTATAAACAACAAGATAAGAAATTAAAATTGGAAGATAGACAAAACAGAGTAATAATCCCTGTAATTCCTTTTAAGCAATGAATAACATTGTATGATTATTTAGAGGACTTTGCTCTTAGCAAATCTATTTGTCTTTGTTCTGCTCGGTTTAATTGTTTCCTGATTTCAATGCAGTGTTTACAATTGCAAGTCATTTTAATAAGCGTAAAGGTCAAAAGTTCTTGAGGACTCCAATTAATCCAAATACATTATTTTCAGATTTTATTAAATACATATTTAATGTACCAACTATTTTAGAGCTTGCAAGTCTTTGAATAGCTAATTATAGTTCACATCATACAAGCTTCTTAAATATCAATCAATTAGAAAATAATAACTTATTTAATGTAATGATTTTTATCTGGATTATCTTGTTGTAAATAGGCAAAAAAATTTATTAAATCTAGTTCATTAAAAATAACTTAATCATGACTATTTCTTTTTCAATATTTTTTATAATTTAACTATCAATATACTAATTTGTGATAGAAGTATTATATGAACGATGTGATACCGAATTGATAGTAACAACTTTTTTAATTTTTAATTTAAAATATATGGCTTTGTTAAGACCAAAACATAATAATAGTATAAGCTAATTAAAAATTTCTAATGATGACCTCAAAGATATATTGCAGGATAATCGTTGATATCAATTGTTGTTTTTAGAATTATTACTTACTTAGTTTTGTATTTTGTTTGATTCTATTAGTTAGAAAAAATAAAAAACATAGATATAGATTTCTTTCTATATCTATGTTTCTATATAAATTAAATTAATAGAATGGCAGATTGGAAATTTTCTGCGGTGGTATTTTAAAATTAACAGTCCTTACCTTTCTTCTCGGAATCTACTGGTCGAACTGGTTTAGGCAAAAGCATGATTAGAATCTGATCTCTATCTTTATTTATAGGTGTTTTTCAAAATACGTAAATAAGAATTCTCGGTTTGAAACTTCTTGACACAAGAAAATTATGTTTTTTTAGCCTTCTCTGTAACCTTTTGATCTTCCTTTCTAGAAAGAGTTGCCTCTAGTTGTGCTAGAGCTTGCTGAATCTGGGCAGTCTTTTTCAAAGATGCCTCAGCTTTAGCACAGATTTCATGTATTTCATTTGATTTGTTTTTCATAGTCGAATGAAATTAGCAGTTGATATAGTCATTTTCTTGAAAATGAAGAAATCAAGACAGTCTTTACTCATGTAAAAGCTAAGATCTGTTGGTTACGTAGTAGTCCATTATTTATCAAAATGGGAGATTATCTATGAAAGACCAATGGAAACCAGTGGATTCTCAAGTCCTTGTAGATGCATGGGAGGAACTGAAAGACTGTGCTGAATCCATCCAAAAAGATCTAGCGTGTCCAGATGAGACTATTTCAAAAATGTTAAGGTCAGTTGCTGAGACTTTTGATAATACTGTTGAAGAGTTACTCGATAAAGCTGAAGAAGATTGGGAAGAAGACAAATAGTTGTATCATTGAATTATGATCCCAGATTTCTTTCAGTCTCCTGAGCAAGTCAATCACATTGGCCTTTGGAAATCCATATTTGGCATTTTACTAGTTTTATTTGCGACGTTTGTTGGTGTCGAAATTCGACTTGGAAATGAAGATGAGGAGCAATGATAATTTGTACACGACAAGTTATTTGTGTCTAGATTAGGTAATAATAATTATTATTTTATAAATACTTACATAAATCCTAAACACGCTTATTTAGAAGATTATTTAATATTAATTTTCTCATATACATATTAAAAGTTATTACTATGCCACCATGGCTAATTCATCTAAAATCGGCCCAAAGAAAGGAACCTAGGAATGGCTCTTCAAGATGGGTTCAATTAGCCACAATTGCTACTGATAATACTCCTAGAGTAAGAACAGTCGTTTTTAGAGGTTGGAGTGAATTTTACGAGATGGAAATATTTACAGATAAAAGAAGTCAAAAGTATCAAGAATTAAATTTGAACAATAAAGTTGAGATTTGTTGGCTTTTTTCGAAAGCTAAATGTCAATTTAGACTAAGAGGAAAGTCAAGATTTGATGTAAGTAAGGACAACGCTCGTTATTGGGACCAACTAACTGAATACTCCAAATCAATGTGGAACTGGCCTTGTCCTGGAGAAAAATATATCAACAATAAAAATAATGACGACTCAGATTTAAAAATAGATGTTATGTCAAAGAATTTTTCGTTATTAAAAATTGAGTTTGATTATGTTGATCAATTGATATTAACTAAACCTACGCATCATAGAAAAAGGTGGATACGTAAAGAGGAATGGATCGAGGAACGTATTAACCCATAAAAATTGAGGATGACGAAGCTTTCTGTTGGAGAAGCTTCATTATGTTCCGATCACCCTCATTTTATTGATAGCAATAAATTTAAATAATTGCAATAATAATAAATGAATTAAATTAATACACTATATTTACTGAAAATAAATACAGTCAGATCTTATTGTTAATATTATTTTGTCCCCATGCTTTATGTTTTCTATCTAGATCAGATATGGAATTACATTGGGCTTTTAATTTCAGGAGATAAGAAACTTTTGAAATTTTAGTGTGAGGTATCTTATATGGATACTCCATCAAGGTCTGATATGCACTTAAGTACCCGCTACTCATAATTTTAACTTATTTATTTTATGTCTACTCCACAATCATTTAAAACTAAAGTTTTTTAATATTTTTTTTCTGTTTGCTTAACAGCCTTTTGGGCAATTGATGTTTTTTTACATAACCTAATAACAATGGTGAATTTTTTTTCACATCAATTTTCACTGATTTCTTCTAGTAATAAGAACATTTTAATAAATTAGTTATTAGTTATTGATGAATCTT
>CACOQT010000003.1 GCA_902629395.1 uncultured Prochlorococcus sp. | reverse complement strand
AAAAAAACTATCCAATTATTCCCGAAACTTGATATTGCTTATATTAATTTAGCAAATTTATTATCTTACAAAGGAGAATTAGAAAAATCAAATGAACTATATCTCAGATGTCTAAATTTAAAAGATATTGATATTAATAAAAAAATAGATATCGAAGTTAATATTTTAATTAATAGGCTAGTGACTGGTGATTTTAAAACTATAGCAAAACAACTTATTAAAGCTAAAAAATTAATCAAGATAAAAAGTATCGAAATTACAAAAGATACAAAAGTTAAAAATAGCTCAATAAGTTATGCAAATTTTATTGAACAATTATTTCCATTACTGAAAGAAAAATCAAAAGAAAAAATTCACAAAAAAGTACCACATATTGGAGAAAGTCATTGTCTTGCATTCGCTCACCAAGAAATCATACTTGATAGCAAAATACGTACGATTCAACCAGTATTAATCCAAGGAGGAAAAGCATGGCATTTTTGCAACACTCAACCTAATAAATGGAAAAATTCACTAACTGAACAAGTCAAACATCATAAATATAGTGATGAAGTATTCATTTCTTTTGGAGAAATTGACTGCAGAAAAAACGAAGGAATATTGTCTTTCTCAAAAAAAAATAATAAAGATCATATAAAAGTATGTAAGGAAACAATAAAAGGTTATTTAAATCATATGGAATCAGTTTTAAAAGAACTCTATAAAAAAAGATACTATTTCGGAATTCCAGCTCCAATAATCGATTGTGTATTAACTGATGAGATTGATCTTAAAAGGAAACAAATGATCGAGTCATATAATCTTATTTTAAAAGAAGAGGTAATTTCTCACAAATGCTTTTTTGTTGATGTGTATGGACTTACTAAAAACAATAATAAGGAAAACAATAAATTATTCATGTGTGACAGTATTCATTTATCACCTAACTGCTTATCTCTTTTAATCAACAAATACATATGCCAATAAAAAAACCCCCTATTAAAATAGGAGGTTTTTTAAAGAGATTAGGGTTATTAGATAATAACTAATACCTATTATCCAATACCAATCATTAGGTTTGTTACAGCTGTTGTTGCCACTGAAGTAGCTCCAGTTACACCAACCAATTCAACTAGTGAGTTCTTCGTGCCGTTATTCCAAACTAATGTTGCATCATTTGCACCGTCACCAACACTGTCATATTCAAAGGCAATTGTTCCTCCTGCGTTTGCATTGGACTCTAAGTAACCAAGTACATCATTTAGGTTACCTGAGTTGATGATCAACTCAGCAGCATAAGTAGCTGCGTCATCGAATAGTGCTACACCAGCAGTAATAGAGTGAGAAAGGATTACTCCATTATCTGTACTTGTAGAGAGTGTACCAACATTAGCTGTACCGAAATCAAGGATATCAGAATAGTTAGTACCATCACCAGTTTCAAAACCAGTAATTTTATCTCTAGTCGCAGCTAATGAATCACCATCAGCGATTGTGAATGTAGCTTTAGCAGTAGCACCAGATCCATTACGAGTGGTATCCATGGTAATAGTGTCAGCACCTTTACCAGCAGTAATTACAGCGTATTCATCTGTTGTGTTTGCCAACAATTGACCAGCAGTAACTGTAATTGTGTCATCTCCAGCTCTTGTACTAATGGTTTTAGTACCACCAGCACCAGCTGCTCCAACCCAAGAATTTGCTGTAAGAGTAACGGTGTCATCACCAGCACCAGTAGTGATAGTGATGTCTTCACCAGCTTCGTTAGCAAGAGCTGCTGAGGTGATAGCCACAGTTGTATCTTTCTGATAAAGACCAGAATCCCAAACTACTGTCTTTGCATCTGCCATCGTTGTGCAAGTGAAATTAGCTGTTTCATATGCACTGTTGAAGTTGCCTCCAGTGGTAACTGAAAGGTTGCCTGTAGTTACAGAAGTAAGTTTTTCAAGATTGCTTGCTCCTGTGAAGTGGTTATCAGTAAGAGTTACATTACCTGTATCTGATACTGCAAGAGTGTCTGTTCCTGCACCACCATCATATGAATGATCATCAACCCCAGTAGCCACAAGACCTGCTACTGCTGATGTGATCGTGTCATTACCAGATCCAGTGCTGTAAGTAGAACCGTTGGTTGTTGACATTGTCACTGCGTCAGCACCAGAACCAGTAGTAATGGTTGAAGCTTTCGAAGTGTTACCTGTGACTGTTACCGCACCAGTTGATGTTGAAGTGAAAGCAACCCCTTTAGAACTAGTAGAAGTCAAAGTAGCTGCGAAATCCGCGGTACCAGTAAGATTAATGGCTGTTGTATCAGCAGCTGTTGCGAAAACAGTTGTTGAGTCAGTGGCAGCTGTACCTGTGCTCGCGTTTATGTTGACTGTTTCATAGCCACTAAATACACCACCAGCGACAGTAACGTTAGTTGTTGATGTACCAGACTTAAGATCCAGTGTTAATACATCCGAGGATCCACCAGTAGAACGACCCGCAAAAGTAACTGAGTTTGTCTGATTACCGCTAATTGTTATGTTTTTACCTTGATCAACTGAAAGGCCAGTGATACTTGCATCTGTTGCGGCAGCTAGTTCAACAGCTGTGATGTCGTCACTCAAAAGTTTTACATTTTGAGTAGCACTTAGCTTGACTTTCTCAAATCCTGTATATCTTGCAGCGTCAGCAGCTGTATTTATGTCTGAAGCATCAGCAATAACCAAAGTGTCAGTACCAGCTCCGCCACTCACAGACAACTTGTTGGATGTTGCTAAAGCATCGGTAGTACAGGAGGTTATTGTGTCATCACCAGTAGAACCAGTTAGTACCAACTCTGTACCAGCTCCGATCTGAGCAACCAGACCACCTGATGCACCGCTTGCATTTAACGTTGTGATACCTGTATCAATAGCATTAAGAGTTGCTTTACCTGAACCAGTAACAGTAATCGTTCCTTTGGTTCCAGTTGTTTCGACAGGAGCAGTCAATGCAACGCCAAGATCAAGATTAATAGCTGTTGCTGCAGCAACATCCAACGCATCAAATGTTGATTTAGTACCCGAAGTTGTAATGTTTACAGTTTTAATCTTGGCTCCAGTGATAGCTACATCTTCATTAACGTCAGTACCCTTAGCAGTAACCTTGTCGAAAGTTAAATTTGCTGAAGTTTGAGTTGCAGAGAAAGCAATAGTAGTAGCCGCATTATCAGTACCAGTACCAACAACAAGTTCATTTATGGCTACATCGACGCCACTTGCAACTGTGTAAGTATCGTCTCCTTCACCGCGATATATGTTTAGGTTTGTAAGACCAGTAACTCCACTTGCATCAAAAGCAACATCCATATCGTAGATGTTGATCTTTTCTACAGAAGTAAGCTTTGGAATAGCAGCTGATGCAGCAGTACCTTTAGTAAAGATTTCTAATGTATCTGTTCCATCACCACCTTTGAGGGTGTCTGCAGTGGATGAAGTAGCAGTAGTGCCTGTATTGTCAGCGGTGAAAGTGTCTCCACCGTCGCCACCAGTAAAGCTATCAACAGAAGTGGTTAGTGTGAATGTTTTCTTTTCTGCAGGAACTCCATTGCCAGTGATAACTGCAACACTTGTAGTAATACCAGCGGCAGTATGCTCAGTATCCTTGTTGATACCGCTCATGTAGGACTTTGCTTCAGTAATGTTGTCGCCGGCTGACCATGGATCAGATGACAAAGGCTGGTAAGCAAGAATACCTGCAGCAGTTGACTTAACCTCAGCTGTATAAGCTACTGCAGCATTAGTTTTGTTAGTAAGAGCGGTTTTGTCATCTTCACTACCGGAATTATTTTGTGCTGCCCAAATTAAATGAGTTGCTATCTCAGCTAGCTTTAAATTTCCAAGATCAACTTCTTTTGTCCAATAAAGAAGACCTTCTGCGTCAGCTGCTCTATCAAAAAGATTCTTGTAAATCTGATTTACTTGGGACTCCGTAGAAAGACTTCCGTAAACACTTTTAAATTCAAGCTGCGCGTACATGTCTGCAGCGAATTCTGCGGTGGTTATACCTTTTGAAGTCCAGTAATCTAGACCTGTAGGATCAGCTGCTCGCCCGAAGTATGCAACGTAAAGCTCTTGTAGCTGCGTGCTAGTCGCGTTGGCCATTGTGTAATGCGAAGAATTTGTTTAGAGGGATCTCCGCAGGATGTAACTGCGGCTATCTGTTGATGGACAGAGAGTATATACCCCTGCATGAAACAGAACAGTGAAAATATATACGTAAATGTCTATTGTGCAAGGGTTTCTGGTTAAAAAAACAAGGGAATGAAAACATTCTTCTTGGTTGTTTTTTCTAGTATTTATTCCTCACAAATCAAAATCTGATACAAATCGACATAAGTCAAAAGCATTGATATCACTGGATTTCTTGCTTACGATTGAGACAATGAAAACTATCATTGATTTTCTGAAAGATGGGGTTTTCAAGTTGAATCGAAATCCGAAAAAAACAAACTTTTGAACCAGAAATTAAAGTGCACACCCCAATTTGAGATATAAAAAAAGTGACGAATTGAACTAATTTCAAGTAAATGAACTACATTAATTTGGGTAAGGCATAATGTTGTGTGGATGAAAAGAGAGAAAATTACAAACTATGGGTTATATAATTTGCTATTTTATCAAAAGAAAATTAATAGGATTTTTTACAATAATTGAGTACTAAAACTGATCTCATTTTAGGTTGCTCAGGACAAGATGGTTCTTTCCTATGCAAATTGCTATTGGAAAAAGGACATAATTTAATTGGGCTCTCAAGAAATAAAAAAAATCAATTTGTTAATCACAAACGACTTGGTATTGCAAAAGAATTTGAAATTATTGAAGGAAATTTAAAAAATCAAGCTACAATAGAAAATATTATTGCTAAACATCACCCAGATAATATTTACAATTTAGCAGCACAATCCTCCGTTGGATATTCAGTAATAGACCCAATCGATACTATCCAAGGAATAGTATTAGGTACATTAAATTTACTGGAGGTTTCCAAAAAACTAAATTATTGTGGAAACATTTTCTTTGCTGGCAGTAGTGAAATGTTTGGCAATACAACAATTCCTGCAACCATTGATCATAAACAACAACCAGAAAACCCTTATGGCATTGGCAAACAAACAAGCTTTAATTTAGTTAAATTTTATAGAAAATACTACAATATAAGAGCAAGAACCGGGATATTTTTCAATCATGAATCGCATCTTAGAAATAGTAATTTCGTAACGCAAAAAATTATCCAGACTGCTAAAAGAATAAAAAGAAATAAACAGATAAAATTAACCTTAGGCAATGTTGAGGTAATTAGAGACTGGGGTTGGGCACCTGAGTATGTAGATGCCGCTCAGCGCATGACAGAATCAGAAAATGTAAAAGACTACATTATTTGTTCCGGAACTTCTCATCCATTAAAAATTTTTGTTGAGAAAGTTTTTGAGTATTATGATTTAAACTGGGAAGATCATACTAAAATTGATAAATCACTATTTCGTCCCAACGAAATAGAAAAAAGTTTAGGTGATCCAGAACCCATCTATAGGGATTTAGGGTGGAGAGCGAAAGAAGATTTAAACTCGATAATTGAAAATTTAATAAGACTTTCAAGTAAATAGTAACTTGCTAATCGATTTTAAATATTGTTTAACTCAAGACTTTGTATAATATTTTTTATCCTTCCGGATAGAAATGAAAATCTACGATATTTAAGTTGACTATTTCTTTTTTTCTCAAACTCAGAAATATTTTTAGAATTGATCAATTGATTTTCATAACAAGTTTTAAGACCTAATGCTAATTCTTCCGGTGAGAAACCTGGAAAATAATCGACAAGATTAGATACATCGTCAAAAATTGGTAGGGGAGTTACTAGAACTGGTTTTAGTGATGAAAGACCATCCCTAACTGCAGCACTTGAGGATTCATTGGACGATTGATAAGGAAAAACGATTAAATCATTTTTAGAAAGCATCTGAGATATTTTAGTTTCTTCAATATAATCGGGGTAAAGATTTATTAAATGATCTAAATTCAATTTTGAAATTAAATTCTTTACTTTGTTGTAGAACCAAACATAATCATCATTATACATAGATGTATAAAGATTCAATTTCAAATTAATATCATAGTTTCTAAGTATATCTATTGACTCTATCAATTGTAAAATACCCTTATTGGGCAAACAATATCCATATGACGCAATTTTAAATTCATTACTTTTTATAGATTTAGGCAAAATTACATTTATTGATTCACTTTTAAAATTAGTATCAATAATTCCATGTGGGAATAATGAAACGTTAGATATTAAACCTAATCTCTTAAGTCTATTAAGATCAGAATAAGAATGAACAAAAATTCTTTTACATAGTTTAAAAGGTTCCACTAGAGTATAAAGATTTTTATTCTTTTGATTAGCTGGATCAATAGTAGAATGCAAGAACATAATTATATTTATCTCAATTTCACTGCATTTTTTTATTAATAAAGATAATTGTTCAAAGTCAAAAAAACCATAATTAAATTGTACAACCAGAGTAGTTATTTTAGCTGAAATAACGTTTGAAAATAATAAATCTAAATTTTTCGATGCGTTACCTTGAAAATTCCAACTCGGAAAAACATTATCTTGAACATTAGTCTCATGCAATGGACTAAATTTAACAATTTCATTTACAAAGCTACATGTTAGTCTCCTTGAATATGAAGCAATACCACAATTTGAATTCCATGTTGAAACCCAACCAATTTTTGAACTTTTTCTTAAATTAAAAAGACCATTAGTAATAAATTTCTTATTTTCATAAGCAACTTTACTCCATTTTAGCTTCTCAATTTCATTTTTAGCATTAGTAATTTTTTTTTCGATTTCATCCGAAGATAATCGAGGAAAGTTTTTTAATAATGAACTTAAATGTTTTACAGATGGTTCTGCCCAATATGACATATCCAATTTAAAATGTGATGTAGTTGAAACAAAATCAAAGTCAATTAGCCAGCTATTATGATTATTAACAAAATCTAATTGCCCCCCCCAATTAGTTGTTATAACTGGAACTCCCAAAAACATTGCCTCAGCTATTGGCAATCCAAATCCCTCACCTCTACTTGGTGCAACTAACAAATCTGCCTGAAGGTATAGTGATTTTATTTGATTTTCATTCAAATCTTCTTTAATAACAATTACATCAGGGAAAAGAGAATAACTTTTTCTTAACTCATGTAATTGAATATCTATGTCATTATGCACATTATCAAAAGTTTTAATAATCAACGACACATCATCATTAGAAGTAAAAGCATTTTTATAAGCCTTCAACAAAATATCAATCCCCTTTCTGGGAAAACAAGATGAAATATGTAAAATTTTAAATTTCTTAGCTTTTATATATAAATCATTTGTAGTTTCTATTTTTGAAAGATGATCTAATCCGAGACCTGTCACTGCAATCGGCAAATTAACACCATTGTCTATTAAAATTTTTTTTACTTGCTCCGACATTACTGAGACACCTTGTAAATATTCGTTAAATTCTTTTACCCACTTTTGTGGAAACTCAGATTCCTCCCAACCATATGAATGAAGAATGTTGATACTCCCCGCTACATCGTTGACTCTTGGAGGATAAAGATTTCTTGAACAAATAAAAAAATCGTTTTCATTTTTTTTACCATTATTGTATAAGTGTTTAATTATTTTATTTTTACTTAGAAATTCGGGATTTGGCTCAAAATCTCCGAGCCCATCCGTAGATACAAGTGAAACACTCTGACCATAATCATGCATGGCAATAGCATAATTTCTATTCAATATAGCTAAACTATAAGATGTATCAAAAGGTCCCTCTATACTCCACTTCAATGTCTTATTATTTTTAAGATAACTTCTTAATAATATTTGCTTATGTTGTAGATTTATTTTTGAAATTGCAGCTGATAAAAGTTTTAATAAATTTACATTATATTTTAATTTAATTAATCGATTATTAGATAAATTAGATATTAAGATATTATATTGAGTGTCTTTTAATGATTTAAGATCATAATCTAGTCTTTCTAAACTTTTTGATTTATTTTCCAAAATTGTAGTCAATGAATTTATTACTTTCTGTGCAGTCAATTTCCATGAGAATAAATTTTTTCTAATTACTGAATTATCGCAAATAGCCTTATAGAAGTCAGAATCTGTTAAGCTTTTATAAATTAATGATGAAATATCTTTTACATTATATGGGTCAAACATAAATTTATTATCTCCTACTATCTCAGGCAAGCTTGTAAGGCTAGAAGAGATTACAGGTGCTCCACAATTCATTGCCTCTAAAACAGGTAAGCCAAAACCTTCATGCAAAGAGGGAAAAATAAATAAATAACAATTTTGATAAAGTTGAGAAAGTTTAGTATCACTTACATAGCCAAGAAAGACAATATACTCAAAAGGAATTTCAAACTTAATAATCCATTCCTTTATTAAATTTATCTCATCATTACTATAAGGACCAGTTAAAACTAATTTATGCTTTACTATCAAGTTTAACGGTAGTAATGAATAAGCTTCGATTAATGATAATAAATTTTTTCTGGAGTCATTAGCTCCACAATATAGTAAAAACTTTCCAAGTATTTTCACATCATCTGATACTTTTAAAGGTAAATCTGAGAAATTCTTTTCGTCGCATGCCGAGGAAATATTAAATATATAATCAGGATTTATTTTTAAATATTGAATAGCCTCCTTTCTGGAAGATTCAGATATTGTAAGGATTCCATCAAGATTCGATAAATCATTGACTTTATTTAAATAAAAAAGTCTATATTCATTATCGTTATTTAAGTATTGATTACTTTTAATTAAAGGAATTAAGTCATATAAAATAGATACAAAAGGTGGCAAATTAAAAGATTTATCAAAATCTATCAATGAATTGTCTTTAAATCCATCAAAAAAACTTGTAATTAATAGAACATCTGCGTTAAATAATGAGATCGAATAGCTCCTCAGCTGAACAGACGACCAGTGATTTGAATATTTACCTAAATACCTATCATCAACATCTCCAACCGTGGGAGATTGAAAATAAATAACATCGAGATTTTTATCATTTATTTCAGTTATAAAGTCATTACTTATATTAGGAAGTGATGAATTAGTTAATAATATATATTGATTTTCAGGGAAATGATATATTAATGCTTTTGTAAGTTCAGTAATATATCTTCCTATACCTCTTCTCCGATTTCCCTCTCTCTGCAATCCTTGAATATCTATAATAAGTTTCATAGCTTTAAGGACCTAGTCAAATCATTAAATATATTTTTTGCGTCATCAGACCTATAAAAATAATTTTCCAGTTGTTTATCATGGCTATTAATCAATTCTGTACCATCCTTTAACTTTCTACTCTTTCTCACACATTTATTTTGATATATTCTATAACCAAGTTTATCAAACCTTTTTTGAAAATATCTTACTGTCAGAAAGATTAATGTTGTTTTATGAATATTATTACCTAAAAATTTTAAAAATTTAGTTTGCATAAATATAATAAAAATAATTTTCAGTATTTTCTTAAATACTAATTTAATACTTAATACTTTCCTTACGATTTGACTAAGATTATTATTTAAGAAATTTAGTAATTTTCTCTCTTGGATGAGGTTTAATTTAATCAATTGTTTCTCAGTATTATGTAACTTTCTTTCTAAAATTTGAATTTTATTTCGCATCATATAAATCTCTCCATCATATTTTGAGTATCGTTCCATTCTGTTATTATCAAAATCAATTGCAAGCTCTAATGTGGTCTTCGCTATTCTCATATTATTGGTAATAAGATTTTCTTCATCTATGACTTCATTATTTTTAAAATTAGTCTTAGATGCTATAAATGAAACATCCTGAGCAACTCCATTTAATACCCTTGTCAATTTTTCTGAATCAGATTTTTGTAATGGGCCACCATTGATAAAATAATATTTATGTTCTTTATATCCAATTCTTTTTAGCATGAATACTATTAAGTCCGGGTGAATAGGATTTATATGAGTAGGGTCTATGTGAAAAGAATTTGTTGAAACAAGAATACTATCAATGCTTGGTGTCTCAAGTATTAATAAACCATGTGGTTTCAATATTCTTTTTGAATTTGTAAGAAGTTTTTTAATGCTTTCGTGACTCAAATGTTCAATGACATGAAAAGCACTAACTATGGAAAAACTATCATCATCAAATTCATCTAATATTGATAAAGCATCTCCCTCTTTGATATTTAAATCTAACTTCCTACAATCCTTTACCATCTGAACATCTATCTCAATTCCAATAGATTTAAAACCGTATGCATTACATTTTTGAATCCACTCACCCCTACCAGATCCTATATCAAGAAGAGATGGTTGATTATCAATTTTTTGAACATACTCTATTAAGCCATCATAATTAGAAAGAACTTTCGAAATTTGTTCTCTCGTCCCACGGAAATTATTTTCAAATTCTGTATAAAAATTTAAATCCATAATACTTAATTTATTCAGTTTCAGTTTTTTAAAAATTCACAAAAGATTAAGCATTACTAAACCAACTCAAATAGTAAAATTAGATAAAACAACATAATACTATTGAAATGATAAGAGTTAAATTGATCTTTGAGTAAAACTATAAGCTATCATAGCTACTGTACTACTAGTACAAATAAGAAAATATTTATTCTTTTAGCTACCATTAAAAACTTTGAGCTACTGAATCATTTAGATGAAAGGAGTATCATTAGTTAAACATGCACCAACTGCTCCTGGACTTCGTATTCTGGGGATTGGACCTAAGCTTAAACCAACCAAAGGATTGGTAAAACTACAAACTTTTCTAAACGAAAATACATTTTGGGCTAAAGGAAGGAATAGAAAACAGTTATGCAAAATGCTTTATAACAGTACAGTTGTTGTAAGTCTTTGGAAGAACAATCAGTTAATAGGATTTGGCAGGGCTACTAGTGACCTCGTTTATAGAGCTGTGCTTTGGGACATCGTTATCGCTTCAAAACATCAAGGTCTTGGCATGGGGAAATTAGTATTAGAAGCGATTTTAACAAATAAAAAAATCGAATCTGTTGAGAAAGTATACTTAATGACTACTAATTGTGCTGAGTTTTATAAACAACTAGGATTTAGAATAAATGAAAATCAATTATTACTATTAATGGATAAAAATAATTATTAATTTATCTAAATGATTTGATCTAAGTAACTAGATCAACAATAGTTTGTTCGAATCGATCTTTTAAAATACTATAACAAGAGTTAAAGTTGGTAATTCGACAATTAATTTCGTCTTCCATGCAGAGATCTAAATTACTCAATTGGTTAAGTTCATAAATCCAATTATCGATATTGGAAAGCTCGAGAAGTCGTATGCTTTTATTGTCGTTCACAAGTTGAGAAATTTCCCTATGAGATGGAATATCACTTGCAATAACTCTTAAACCAAGCGAAGCTGCATCCAAAACAGGTATTCCAAACCCTTCAACGCATGATGGGGATATAAATGCTAAGGCATTTAAAAACAACCAAGTCTTTTCTGTTTCATCTACATAATCTAGTAATTTAATACGTGAATTCCCCTTGCACATTTTTTTTATATCTTCATTGTATTGATCATCATGCAACTTTCCTGCTATGCATAAATCAAAATCTCGGTTTGATATTTCACTACTTTTAAATATGTTAATCAAAAAATGGAGATTCTTCCTTGGTACTACTGAAGAATTAAAGAGAATAAATTTATTATTCAAACCTCTTATGTTTTTAACTTTACTAACTAATTTCAATTTCTCTATACTCAATGATGGAATTGGATAAATAACATTTTTATCATTATTTGAAGATTGTTTATCAAGCAAAGAGCATATTTTATCTCTAGACGCTTTTGAGATAAAGCAATTCTTAGTTTGCATTGCGTCTTGAAGTCGATTATAAAAATCAAATGGATGATCAGGATGTTTTGAAAAAGAAAGAGGAATAAAATCCATTATCAGTTGTATGCAACTATTCCTTTTTTTATTTTTTCTTAAAACATCAATGCTTAAAGGACAGGATGTAATCAACAAGTCAATTTTAAAATTTTTTAAATCAATACATGGAGCCTTTGGCAAAAGTCTCTTACTTCTTAAAGTAGAGAAATTATAGATATCTCTTATAGATAAAAACCCTGCTATTTTGGAAAGATAATCAACTCTTTGTTGTCCAAAATAAGGAGAATTTTGAAAGTTAGTTAAGCTGATTAATTTTCCTGAAAAATTACCTCTTCTAATGTAGAATCTTATAAAAGACAACAATATGTGATTGATCATTAGAGACTGATTTTTAAATTTTATCAACTTATTTACTAATTTTGTCATTAAGTCCTCTTCCAAATCATTATCTATCTTCTTCTTTGTTCTTTTTAAGCTTTCTACAGGATCACAAAATTGATCAAGAATATCTGCACAGTCGACCTCTCTGACAGACTGTTTACTCATAGAAAATTTCATTAATGGATTTAAGCGTCTACCATAAAATCCGGTAAGTAAATAAACTTCTGCACCCAGATCAGACAAAGAACTTATTAAACTTTTCGATAAATATGCAATTCCTCTATGCTCTGCCTGTTCTAGATCAATAGCTGTAAAAGCAACGCGCAAATGAGATAGCGGCTTTTTTCTAGAATTATTTAAATAAGCCAATTCAATAACGAAGCACAACTTATTGCATTATTGTATTTGTTATGGGCAACTTATCATAATTTAATTCGAACTCTAAACTTAAAATAACTTAAAACTATAGTATATGAGCTATATGTAATTACAAATAATTGAAGAATAAAAAATAAAATCTAACTCTTATGGGTTTGATCCTATGTACTTTTTATTAAACGAGATAATATTTCATAAATCATTATCTCGTTGATTTACCTAAATGAGATAAAAATGTGATGAAAAAATATGAGCTAAACCCGAAAAAGTCTAACGTTAAAATAAGTTTCCTTTTTTAAAGCGGATGAAGAGATTCGAACTCTCGACATTCTCCTTGGCAAGGAGATGCTCTACCACTGAGCTACATCCGCAAAATCAAATAATTAACGTAAATAAGCATGCCTCAAAAGAGGGGCTATGGTCAATTCATTTTTTTCAATTGGCAAGATTTTTAATTTACTTGTTTAATCAATGCCCCCATCTCTAAAGCCTGTAAAGCGTAACTCCAACCAAGATTATTTTTAATTCCTGCTCTCTCTAGAGCTTGCTGCATAGTGTCAGTGGTTAGGACCCCAAAGATTATTGGTATTCCAGTCTCTCTGGAGACACTTGCAATACCTTTACTTGCTTCAGAAACTACCACATCAAAATGTGGCGTATCGCCTCGAATAACAGCCCCTAAAGTAATTAGAACGTCATATTTACTTGTGCTAGCGAGTTTTTTAGAAACCAATGGCAACTCAAATGATCCTGGAACCCATGCAATATCCAGTTGTTCACTTTCTTCTTTAGTGTCAATTCCATGCCTAGAAAGACAATCAAGGCAACCACTCAAAAGTTTGTTGGTAATTAGATCATTAAATCGTGCTACAACAATACATACTCTTATTCGAGAAGAGTCTTCAAAGGTACCCTCAAATATTGCCATGTTAATAAAATCCTCCGATGTTCTTAGATTACTCTCTTACGAGACAAAATAAAAACCTACAAAAATTTTAGCTACTCTAAAAAAATTTATATTGCGAGAATTGTTTATACACTCATTTGATGTGTGATGTATTCGCCAACTAAAGCTTGTAATAAAACCAAATGGAACCAAACTCCAGCCAGAATCTCGATCTTTTTGATGTTGGGATTTCTATTGTCCTCAGGATTGGTTTGGGTCATGTAGAAAACAGGTACACCAATTACCAAGAGTAATGAAGAGAACAAAAGTGCGTTTGCAACGATTGAATTGATAGCCAGCATGGTAGAAGCTGAAGAAGAATTTCTCAATTTCGCTTAATTCTCCCATGTAAGCGTTGGAATGACGTACAAGTCGTCATATTTGTAGTGAGGCTTCACATGCAAAAAAAATTTATTCTTCTAACATGTGTTGATTAAAAAGAGTGAGACTAAATGGCTGCCAGTCCAAATCCCTTGCAAGGCAGTCTATTTAGCGAGAAAAAACACAAGGATTATGATTCAAAAGATGACACTTGTGATTCAAAAATAATTAACGAGAGTCTTTCAAATCAACAACTGAAAGATGACGCATCACTCAGACCTCGTCTCAAAAAAGACCAGAAAGACCAAAATAAAATCATTAATCTTGATGAGTTTTCAAATTCTGAATTTGAAGGACCAAAGTGGCCACATCACAATTTGCCAAAAATTGATGAACTGACTCCTGCATTACGCCACTATGTTGAACTAAAAAAGGAAAACCCTGAGAGAGTATTGCTTTATCGGCTTGGAGATTTTTTCGAATGTTTTTTCGAGGATGCAATAACTCTCTCACAGCTTTTAGAAATCACACTAACAAGTAAAGAGGGAGGGAAAAAAATTGGCAAAGTACCAATGGCTGGTATCCCTCATCATGCATCAGATCGTTATTGTACGGAACTCATTAAGAAAGGTTTATCTATTGCAATATGCGATCAACTTGAAGCTGCACCCACAAAAGGGAATAAATTAATAAAAAGAGGCATAACAAGAGTAATAACCCCAGGGACAATTCTTGAAGAAGGTATGCTCAGTGCCAAACAAAATAATTGGCTAGCATCAGTTCTTTTGAAATCAAACTGTGATCCCGAAAAAATCAACTGGTCGTTGTCAAAAATAGATGTGAGCACAGGTGAATTTCTTGTTGAAGAAGGTTTTGGCAGTAAGAACTTACGTCAAGAGTTAATTAAACTAAATGCAGCGGAAGTCATTTCAGAAAAGAACTCAATATCACAGAAAAGCTGGTATGAAGGAATATTAGAAGTTACAGAATTCAATAGAACTTCGTTCTCTATCTTAGAAGCTAAGACAGCTATTACGAATCACTATAATTTACATAATATAGACAGCCTAGGGGAACATACAAATGATCTATCAATCAGAAATATTGGGGGGTTGATTTCATATTTAAACAAAACACACCCAAATTTAAATAATAAAATTAAAAATGAAAGCAGCACAAATATAAGTATTGATTTACCTCGAATAAAAAATAGCCGTACTGGGTTACTTATAGATAATCAAACACGAAAAAATTTAGAAATTACTTCCACTCAAAAAAATGGACAATTTCAAGGTTCATTACTTTGGGCAATTGACAAAACATTAACTGCAATGGGTGCAAGATGTATGCGCAGATGGCTAGAAGAACCTTTAATTGATATTGATGAAATAAAAAATAGACAACAGATAATTGAATTACTCGTAAATTCATCCTCGTTAAGAAAAAATATTCGAAAAATACTTAGAGCAATGGGCGATTTAGAACGTCTTGCAGGGCGTGCAGGAGCCCAACAATCTGGAGCAAGAGATTTAGTTGCTATTGCAGATGGTATAAAACGTTTACCATTAATTAAAAAATATTTGAATAACCCAATATTTAATAACAATTGCAATTTTGAATCTATTTTAAATTTAGATAAAGAGCTGATAGAGCTCGCTTCGAAAATTAAAAATGAAGTTATAGATAATCCACCTCTTAGCCTCACAGAAGGTGGTCTATTTCATGATGGAATAAACCCCTTACTTGATGGACTAAGGAATCAACTAGATGACCATAATAAATGGTTAAAATCACAGGAAACAGAAGAAAGAAAAAAGAGCAATATAAATAATTTAAGAATTCAATATCATCGATCTTTTGGATACTTTTTTGCTGTTAGTAAAGCAAAAGCTAACAATATTCCAGATCATTGGATCAGAAGACAAACTTTAGTTAATGAAGAACGATTTGTAACTCCGAAGTTAAAAGAGATGGAAGTAAAAATATTTCGGATTAGAGCAAGAATATCACAACTTGAATATGATCTTTTCTGCAATTTGCGAACACTAGCCGGGAATAAATCAAGCATGATTAGAAAAGCCGCAAAAGCAATTTCTTACTTAGATGTTCTCACTGGATTATCTGATCTAGCTGCTACTAATAATTATATTCGGCCAAATATCGTTGATTTTCATGATCAAAATCAATCAAGAGAAATATCTATTATTGATGGTCGTCACCCCGTAGTTGAACAAATTATTGTTGACAAAGTTTTTGTTCCTAATGATACACAGCTTGGTTCTAAAACCGATCTAATAATTCTCTCAGGACCAAATGCTAGTGGAAAAAGCTGTTATTTAAGACAAGTGGGGCTGTTACAAATCATGGCTCAAATTGGTAGTTGGATTCCAGCCAAATCAGCAACTATTAGTATTGCTGATCAACTTTTTACACGCGTTGGAGCAGTGGATGATTTAGCCTCAGGCCAATCAACTTTCATGGTTGAAATGATTGAAACCGCCTTTATTCTCAATAATGCAACTACAAATTCATTAGTTTTATTAGATGAAATTGGACGAGGAACTTCAACTTTTGATGGTTTATCGATTGCATGGTCAGTTAGCGAATTTCTAGCGAAGAAAATCAAAAGCCGTTCAATCTTCGCAACTCATTATCATGAATTGAATCAGATCTCAGACTATATAGATAATGTAGAAAATTACCAAGTTTTGGTTGAATATAACAATAATTCGCTTTCATTTCTTCATAAAGTTGAGAAAGGTGGAGCAAGTAAAAGTTATGGAATTGAAGCTGCTCGCCTAGCTGGATTGCCAAAAGAAGTAATCAAAAATGCTAATCAGATTTTAAAAAGTCTTGAAAGAAAATAGCATCAATAGTATGGATAAATTTAATCAATTAGAAATAAATTTTTTTTGCAATTTAAGTTTCAGCAGCTCTCAATAAAGAATTGATTGTGGCAGCAGCCAAAGATGCTCCTCCTTTCGATCCCTCCAAGACAATATATGGACAATTACTATTCAACAATCGATTTTTACTCTCAGAAACACCTATAAACCCTACCGGCATTCCAATAATTAAACTTGGTTTCGAATGACCAGCTTCAACAAGATCTAGTAAAGATATTAAAGCTGTTGGTGAACTACCAACAACTACGATTGGTGCAGATGTTCGATTCTCTTTCTTCTCCAAATCCAACCAAATATTTGTCATACCAATTGCACTTTTAGTAGTTGTAGTTGCATCAAAAGTAGTGGGGGCCATAGATAAAATGCAAAGAGTATCCGCATTTATAGTCCTTTTTGCCATTGGAGATATTGCCGCCTCTGCCATACGAGTATCTGTTAAAATCTTGGCACAATTTTTCAATGCATCAATTGCATACTCACAAGCTCCTGGGCTAAATCTAAGTAATGGCTGCAAGCTAAAGTCGCCGCTAGAATGAATAATGCGTTCTAAAATTGATTGCTGAATACGATTAAGTCCAGTTGTACCTAATTTAGATCTAATATATATTATACTTTCAAGAAAAATTGGGTGCTCTGGTGTTTTCACTGTTAAATTTCTTTAGCTTAATTAAAATAAAAACCTTTTAATAACATATACCTAGATCATGCCAATACATTTAATATGGGGTGATGATTATGAAGCCTGTAACAGGGAAATAGAAGAAACAATTCATACAGTAATAGAGCCATCATGGAAAAGTTTTAACTATAGTCAAATCGATGGGAACGACCCAAAGCAAAATATCAGAGCACTGGAAGAGGCTCAAAGTGCACCTTTTGGCAGTGGAGGCAGAATTGTACTAGTCAGAAGAAGTCCTTTTTGTAACGGATGTTCTATTGAACTGGCTAATAAACTTGAACAATCAATTAAATTGATTCCTGACAATACACATCTAATTTTAAATAGTTTTCACAAACCTGATAAAAGGCTAAAGACTACAAAATTAATACTGAAGAATATAAAATTGAATGACTTTTCTAGTGAAAAAAATTTTCTTCTTCCACAACCTTGGGATATAAATGGACAGCGAAAACTAGTATATAATATATTACATAAGTTAAATTTAGAAATGAGTCATGATGCAATTGATTTAGTTATTGAAAGTATAGGTAACGATAGCTCACTAATTAATACTGAACTTCAAAAACTTTCATTGCTATCAGAGGCAGTAAATAAGAGAAAAAACATAAATAAACCAGAAGAAATATCCATAGAAATAGTTAAAAAACTAATTCAAAATAACTCCACTAATGCACTTGAAATTGCAAATTTATTAATTAAAGGAGAGAGAATTCGAGCACTAAGCAAAATTCAATCCTTACTTCAAAATGGAGAACCAGCTTTAAGATTAATTGCAACTTTGACTGGTCAATCAAGAGGATGGCTTTGGGTACATTTATTGGATGAACATGGAAATAAGGAGGTAAAAGAAATAGCTCAACTCGCTGGGATTGCTAATCCAAAACGTATTTTTATAATTCGCAAACAAATTAAAGGTAAATCACTAAAAGCTTTGATAGATTTGATGAAAAAACTTTTAAAAATCGAAGTCTCCATAAAATCAGGAACAAATCCTATCGATTCTTTTAAAGATAATCTGCTAACAGAAAGTAAAATTGTGCCTACCAACTGAAATAATCTTAAAGTCAGGGAGTGTAAAATGGCATTGCTGGTTCAAAAATATGGTGGTACCTCTCTAGGAAGTATTAAGCGAATAAAAGCTGTTGCAGAGAAAATTAAATCGAGTAAAGAAAAAGGAGATGACTTAGTAGTAGTTGTATCTGCAATGGGACATCAAACTGATGAGTTAACAAAGTTAGCTGCTGAAATAACTCTTGATCCACCCCGTCGAGAAATGGATATGCTTCTTTCAACTGGAGAGCAAGTTTCAATATCATTATTAACAATGGCCCTGAATGAATTGGGGACGCCAGCAGTATCCTTAACTGGAACACAAGCTGGAATAATCACAGAATCAGTTCATGGGCGTGCAAGAATACTTGAAATAAGAACAAAAAGAATAAAAAATCTTTTAGGTCAAGGTAAAACCATTGTCATTGCAGGATTTCAAGGAACTAGCCTTGGAATAGGAGGAATCGATGAAATAACTACACTTGGAAGAGGAGGATCAGATACCTCTGCCGTCGCATTAGCAGCATCCCTTGAAGCTTCTAGATGTGAAATTTATACCGATGTGCCTGGCGTTTTAACAACTGATCCAAGAATTGTTAAAAATGCAAAATTAATGAAAAGTATTAGTTGTGATGAAATGTTGGAGTTGGCTAGTCTTGGAGCTGCTGTTTTGCATCCTCGTGCAGTCGAAATAGCGAGAAATTTCGGTGTGACTCTTGTTGTTAAGTCAAGCTGGGAAGACCTAAATGGGACCACTCTAACAAGCAAAAAGAATCATATTTTTTCTGAAGGTGGCATAGAACATCGCAGTCCTGTAGATGGATTAGAACTTGTTGAAAACCAAGCAGTCATAGCTTTATCTAATATTCCAGATCGTCCAGGTATTGCTGCTGAACTTTTTGAATCTCTATCAAAGGGAGGAGTAAATGTTGATCTTATTATTCAGGCAACTCATCAGATCAACTCAAACGACATTACTTTCACTATCTCAGAAAAAGAATTAGATAATGCACTAACTCAATCTGAAAAACTCATTAATTCTATTGGAGGTGAAATATCCTCTCAAAGTGGTCTAACCAAACTTAGCATTTACGGATCTGGGATAATGGGGAGACCTGGAATAGCGTCATCTTTGTTTCAAACTCTTTATGATTCTGGAATCAATATTCGATTGATCGCAACTAGTGAAGTCAAAGTAAGTTGTGTTATTGATGAACAATTAGGGAAAAAAGCATTACGTAATGTAGGCGAAGTTTTCAAGCTTTCAGATAAACAAATCACTTTAAATCCCACTAATGAAAACAATAACGAACCAGCAGTAAGAGGGATAGCTTTAGATAAAGATCAAATCCAAATAAGCGTCAAGAATGTTCCAGATAAACCAGGTACGGCTTCCAAAATATGTTCCATACTGGCTGAGAAAAACATTAGCCTTGATACGATAGTTCAATCCGAGAGGAAACAACAGGAAAACACCAAAGATATTAGTTTCACGTTAAAGAAAAATGATAGAAGCGATGCTAAATATGCATTAGAGGAATTAATTTCAAATTGGAAGGGAGCTAAACTCGAAGAAGGAGAATCAATCGCGAGGGTAAGTGCCGTTGGGTCTGGAATGCCTTTCACAAAAGGAACAGCAGGAAAAATCTTTAGAGCACTAGCCAATCAAAAAATCAATATCGAAATGATCGCCACTAGTGAAATAAGAACAACATGTATTATCTCTGAAAAGCATGGTGAAAAAGCATTGAATACACTTCATACTTGCTTTGAACTAGGAGTGAACAAAAGCTAAAAATAAGTCATTTACCTACCAATCTATGCCTCAATTTTTTTATACGGTCTCGCAAAATTGCAGCTTTTTCAAAGTCAAGATCTCTAGCTGTTATTTTCATTTTAGACTCCAATTTTTCAATTAGCTCAGGCAAAGATTCTAGAGAAACTCCGCTATCAGAATCTTTGGAACTATGGTCAATTAACTTATCAGCTATGTCAACAAAATCGTCGGTATTTCCACCATCTTGATTTAATCTTCTGGAAAGCTCTAAAAAAGAAAGAATTGAATTATTGGCTTTCTTACCTGCTGGCTTTGGAGTTATATCGTTCTGAATATTGTAATTATTTTGTATTTCACGGCGTCTTTCCGTCTCACTAATTGCCTTTGCCATGGAATCAGTCATTTTATCAGCATAAAGCAAAGCTAGACCTTCAACATGCCTAGCTGCACGACCTATTGTTTGTATCAAAGACCTTTCAGCTCTTAGGAATCCTTCTTTATCGGCATCCAGAATTACAACAAGTGATACTTCTGGTAAATCTAACCCCTCTCTTAAAAGGTTAACGCCAACAAGCACGTCATATTCTCCTAACCTCAAATCTTGAATAATTTCAATCCTCTCGATTGAATGAATCTCTGAATGTAAATATCGAACTCTTATCTTATTTTCAGATAAATAATCTGTTAGATCCTCAGCCATCCTTTTAGTAAGAGTAGTGACAAGTATTCTTTGATTTTTTGATGCTCTTTTTCTAATTTCAAAAAGTAAATCTTCAACCTGACCTTGTGTTGGACGAACTTCAACTAGGGGATCCAAGACACCGGTTGGTCTAATAACTTGTTCAACTATACTTCCTTCACTTTTAGAAAGCTCCCAGTCACCAGGAGTAGCACTAATAAATACAGTTTGTTTTGCTTTATTCCAAAATTCCGTATCTTTTAAAGGACGATTATCTGCAGCACTTGGAAGTCGAAATCCGTGATCTATTAAAACTTTTTTTCTAGCCTGATCTCCATTATACATAGCTCTTAATTGAGGACACGTAACATGACTTTCATCAATAAGTAATAACCAGTCTTTAGGAAAATAATCAATTAAGCATTCTGGAGCAGTGCCAGGATCTCTTCCAGAAAGATGTCTGGCATAATTTTCAACCCCATTACAATATCCAACTTCTTTTAACATTTCTAGATCATATACTGTTCGTTGCTCCAACCTTTGTGCTTCAAGCAGTTTACCTTCTTGATTCAGTAATTCTAATCTATCTTTTAATTCTTTTTTTATTGCTTTAATTGCAGCTTCTAAGCGATCTTTTGGAGTTACAAAATGTTTTGCTGGATATATATTAATAAAATCAAGTTTATTTAATATTTCTCCTGTAGTAGGGTCAACATAACTAATACTTTCGATTTCGTCTCCGAATAATTCAAGCCTCACGAGTCTATCATCATATGCTGGACCTATTTCCAATACATCTCCTCTAACTCTAAATCTACCTCTACAAATTTCTATATCATTACGTGTATATTGGTTAGAAACTAATGATCTAAGACAAGATCTTAAATCAATACTTTGACCGACTTGAAACTTTACAGAGGCCTTTAAATATTCGCTTGGGATTCCTAAACCATAAATACAACTAATTGAAGCAACAACTATTACATCATCTCTCTCGAATAAAGATCTAGTCGCAGAATGGCGTAACATATCAATCTCTTCATTAATTGATGATGTCTTTGCTATATAAGTATCACTGACGGGGACATAAGCCTCTGGCTGATAATAATCATAATAAGAAATAAAATATTCAACAGCATTCTCGGGAAAAAATTCCCTTAATTCATTACATAATTGAGCTGCAAGTGTTTTATTATGAGCTAAAACTAACGATGGCCTACCAGTTTGAGCTATCAAATTAGCTATTGTAAAAGTCTTTCCAGTTCCTGTTGCACCTAATAAAGTTTGAAACTTTTCACCATTATTTACACCTCCAACGAGTCCTTCAATTGCTGAAGGTTGATCGCCTTTTGGGTCGTAAGGAGCTTGTAATTTATATTTTGGCATTTTCTTAATTAAATACCAATAAAAACAAATTTATTAATTCCATACTCTTCAAGTTTTTATCAAAAAGATTTCAAATTACCTTATAAAATTCATTAGTTAACCGTGGAAACCAACTTTAAAGAATCTAACGCTTGACGAAGTCCTTTAACTGTCGCGAGCATGGCTAATTCAGATGTCAATTTATTCACAGCTGAACCAATACCAACACCACTAGCTCCTACTGATATGGCCATTGGAACAGTCACTTCAGAGAGTCCGGAAGCACAAATAACAGGAACATCATGAGAATTCTCCTTTAAAGCTCCTGAGATAGAGATTGTTCCAGCCAAAGTAGGTGCTGCTTTTTCTATTAATCCTAAAGTTCCAGAATTGATAGGATGAGAACTCGTACCTCCTTCTGTCTGAATTAAGTCAACGCCTATATCAACCAAATCCAACGCCAATTGAGCTTGACTATCTAACGGCAAAACATGAGGAACAGTTACGGACAATACAACTTCAGGTAAAAGGCGGCGAGATTCAAGAGCTAATGAGAGGACCTCATCAGCCGAGAAAAAACGGCCACTTGGATAAAAGGAATCAAAATTACCAATCTCAATAATTGATGCTCCCGCCTCAACGGCCTGAGGGAAAAGTTTTGGATCCACCGCACTCACACAAACAGGAATTTTAGATGCATCTACGGCCAGCTCTACTAGTCTTGGATCACAGGCAATATCCAATAAATCAGCTCCCCCAAGACCTGCAACTTTAGAAATTCGAAGTACTGATTCTGGACTAAAATTATTTAAACCAGAAATGACTTTCAATAAAGATCTATTTTGAATTCTCTTTTGAAGTAAAACTGGCAATGTCTGCAGGCGTGTCATAAAAACATCAATTATTAATCTGATTTTGACACTGACTCAGCAAAAGAACTCAAAAAAATGCCATCTGAGCTCTGAAACCAAAGCAAATGTCACAATCCACTAAAAATGACAGGTCTTGGAGTAAGTGGCATATGCGTTTACACAAAAGATTGAAACAAAATAAATCTCTACTTCCTATTAACTCCAAACTTCTTTTAGCCATATCCGGAGGTCAAGATTCAATGGCCCTTCTTAAATTAATTACTGATTTAAAAAGACTACATAAATGGCAAATCGAAATCTGGCATGGAGACCATCAATGGCATCCTAAATCAAAGAAAACAGAAGAAGAATTAAAACTTTGGTGTCTTAAAAGGCAATTAGCATTTCACTCTAATAAAGCAAATAAAGAAGAAATCGATAATGAAGAAAAAGCAAGAGATTGGAGATATAAAAATCTATTAAAAAAAGCGAAGTCTTTATCGTCAAACAATTTACATTTACCATGCACAAGAATATTGACTGGTCATACAGCCACTGATAGAGCAGAAACTATAATAATGAACCTTGCTAGAGGTACTGATCTGATTGGACTTAGCACACTAAAAGAGCAGAGAATTTTAGATAATAAAATTGAATTAGTAAGACCTTTACTAATCTTTAATAGAAACGAAACTCTCGAAATTTGCAGAAAATTTAATTTACCAATTTGGATTGATCCTTCAAATGAGAATTTAAATATAACCAGAAATAGAATTAGAAAAGAAATATTACCAATTTTAAATTCAATCCATAAAGGTGCAGATTCAAGAATAGCCTCCCTAGCGAAAAGACTTGAAAGCTACAGCAAAGACCAAAAAATATTGGCATCCATAGCAATAGAGTTTTGCAAAGGAGAAGAAATTAATTCTCTATCTAGAAAAAAACTAATCGATTTCACACACTCTATTAGAAAAATAATACTTACTAGTTGGTTAAAAATGTTAGGAGTCACAAGAGTGACAGCTATGCAAATTGAAGAAATAAGCATAAAGATATCTCACCAAAAACCACCTGGGACGATCCATCTGCATGGAGACTTCCTAATAAAATGGAATAAAGAAAGTATTATTCTTTCTAACAAGAATAATTAACAAAACATAATCAAATATCAGCTTACCGCGGATCGGCGACGTCTAGTTCTGCCAGTTGGCATCTCCTCAGTATTATTTTCACTATTCGTTTTTTGTTCAGCTGAGCTTTTAGTTCCTTTGCTAGTTATCGAAACGTTTGATTGAGAGGGTTGTTTATCAATGGTCTTATTAACTACTTGTCTAGAGTCTTTCTCTTGATCAAGTTGAGGCTTGTATGCACGAGTACCACCAGGAGCAGGTTGAACAAGACAAAGTATTAATGGTTCAGCTTGAACTTCCCTTCTTAATCGACGGGATAATCCAGATTCAACCTCTCTTTGCAAACCAATCCAATCGACTTCAACTGACTTACCTCCCGTTTTAAGAACAAGCTGTTTCCATCGATTTTCTAACACCCAATTAATCTCTCTTTCAGTCCAATTGACCATTGTTTTTGCATCAACGTTGGTTATGACACCACGAAGATTTACTCTGGGGGGAGCGACCATTACTCCATCAGTGCTAATTGGAGTAAGAACAGTTATAACTCCATCATCAGCAAGTTGCTGACGCTCTTTTAAAACTCGAGTATCAACAATTCCAGTTCTAGAGGAATCGAGTAATTCTACGCCTGATTTAACTGGTGAACCTTGAACTAGCGAATCAGGTCTTAACTCAGCAACATCCCCATTTTCCATAACCAATACATTCTCTGGATGAACCCCCATTGATACAGCAGTTTTTCCATGAAGAACTTGCATTCTGTATTCTCCATGAACAGGAATGAAATATTTAGGTCTGGTTAATCCAAGCATCCATTTTTGATCTTCTTGACATCCATGACCTGAAACATGAATACCCTTATCTTTACCGTAAACAACTTTTGCTCCCAATTTAATTAATTTATCAATCGTATGCATTACAGAAATTGTATTTCCAGGAATAGGACTAGCTGAAAAAATTACAGTATCACTGGATTTTAACTGAACATGTTGATGCTCACCTCTAGAGATACGACTCAAAGCAGCCATTGATTCTCCCTGGCTACCTGTCATCAATAAAAAAGTTTCTCTATCAGGTAGATCTCGGATTTGTTTAATAGGGAAAAACAAATCATCAGGAAAACGCATATAACCCAGCTCTCTTGCTTTACCAACGACATTCAACATTGAACGGCCTAGTAAGCCTACTTTTCTACCGTTTTTCATCGCCAACTCTAAAAGCATCGCTACACGATGAGTCGAGCTAGCAAATGTAGTGACCATAACTCTACCCTCGGCAGTTGCTATGTATCTATCTAAATTTGGATAAACAGAGTACTCAGAGGGAGTAAATCCTGAAACTTCAGAGTTGGTTGAATCAGATAGAAGGCATAGAACACCTTTATCTCCGTAGTAAGCCATTCTGGCTAAATCTGAAGGCTGTCCATCGGGTGGAGTATGGTCGAATTTAAAATCACCAGTGAAAAATACAATTCCTACTGGAGTGGTTATCGCAAAGGAAAAACTATCAGAAATTGAATGTGTATTTCTTACAAATTCAAGAGAAAAATGTTGTCCAACTTTAATAACCTCTCTTGGGCCGCATACTTGTATTGTTGTCCGATCAGCTACACCTGCTTCCTCCATTTTTCCCCGAAGCATTGACATAGCCAAAGGAGGTCCATAGACAATTGGAATATTAAAATTCTTCAAATGATGAGAAATACCACCAATATGATCTTCATGCCCATGAGTTACTACCAAACCCCTTATTCGACTTTGATTTTCGCGTAAATAAGTAGTGTCTGGCATGACAACATTGACCCCATGCATTCCATCTGTTGGGAAAGCAAGGCCAGCATCAAGGATCATGATGTCATCACCATATTCAAAGATACAGGTATTTTTTCCAATTTCTCCAAGACCGCCCAAGGGGATAATCCTTAAACAAGGAGATTTTGATTGATTATTTTTTGAAACTTGAGAATGCATTGAACTTGATGTCATGGAAAAATTTATGTAAAAAACTTGGTTGTTACCTAATGAAAGTCAGATCCTCCCGGAAACGAGGGAATAGATCAAATCAATCTCATAGAAGAGAGTATCTTCGCGAGTTCTTCTTTCATTTCGCTGTTTAAAGAGACTAGAGGACTTCGAGGAGGTCCAACAGACCAACCGATGAGTTGTAGTGCCGCTTTCACAGGTATTGGATTTGTGGTTGCAAAAAGTGATTTGAAAAGAGGTTGTAATTTCTCATGCAAATAAAGTGCATCTGCATATTTACCCCCTAAAAAACTATCAATGAGTTTCTTCAAATCAGGACCAACTAGATGACTTGCGACACTAACTACACCAACCGCACCTACAGAAAGCATTGGCAAAACCAAAGCATCATCACCGCTATAAACAGCTAAATCAGGTCCACAATAGTTTCTTAATTGAGTCACTTCTTCGGTTGTTCCACTTGCAGCTTTAAAACTGACTACATTGCTGCAATCCATAAGCTTACTCACAATAATAGGCGATATTGAACAGCCTGTCCTCCCAGGTATGTTGTAAAGCATCAAAGGTAACTCTGGAGCTGCATTGGCAATTGCTCGGAAATGAGCCTCCAAGCCTTCCTGAGGTGGTTTGTTGTAATAAGGAACAACAACTAATGCACCATCAGCCCCTGAATTAGCAGCCTGTTTTGTTGCCTCAATTGCTTCCGAAGTCGAATTACTTCCTGTTCCAGCTAAAACTTTCGCCCTTGACCCCAAGGAATTAATAACTGTTTCAAGCAACTTTTGTTGTTCTTTCCAAGTTAAAGTTGGTGACTCTCCAGTAGTTCCACATACAACAATTCCATCTGAGCCTTGATCAACTAAATACTTTGCCAAATCAGCAGTAAGACCATAGTCCACTTTTCCACGTTCATCGAATGGCGTTACCATTGCAGTTAACACTCTTCCGAAAGGGGTTGGTGACAATAAAGCTGTCTGCATCATAATTCTTTTGGCAAAAGCAGTTCAGCGATCTGCACGGCATTTAGTGCGGCACCTTTACGAATTTGATCTCCACACAACCATAGTTCCAAAGCATTGGGATTACTGATATCCTGTCTAATACGACCAACGGATATGGGATCTCTACCTGTTACATCTTGTGGCATCGGAAAACGATTGTTTCTTGGGTCTTCAAGTATTTCAACACCTGGTGCAGATTCCAAAATCTCATAAGCTTCTTTTATTGGAAAAGGCTTTGTAAATTCAATATTGACCGCTTCAGAATGAGCCCTAAAAACTGGAACTCTTACACATGTTGCGGTTAAAGGAAGGTCGGGAATTCCAAGGATTTTTCGGGTTTCATTAACCATTTTCATTTCTTCCTCGCAATAATTATTTGATTGCAAAGGTGAATTATGCAAAAAAAGATTAAACGCCAACGAGTGAGGTAGAACCTTACTTTTTGGAGTAACTCCATCTAAAACTTGTTGACTTAGTTTTCCTAGTTCTTCCATTGCCTTTGCACCTGCACCACTTGCAGATTGATAAGTTGATACGACAACTCTCTTAATGGGGATATGCTTTGTCAATGGAGATAGAACTAACGCCAGTAAAATTGTTGTGCAATTAGGATTAGAAATTAGTCCTTTGTGCTTACTCGCATCGCCAGGATTGACCTCAGGAACGACAAGAGGAACACTCTCGTCCATTCGGAATGCACTGGAGTTGTCAATCATCAATGCACCCGAGCTTTGAATTGTATCTTTCCACTTACGAGAAATTGAACTGCCAGCAGAGGCTAAAATTAAGTCTATATCTTTAAAACAATCTTTAGTTGTCTCCTCGACTTTCAATTTAGTTCCACAAAAATTCTGAATCTCTCCTGCAGATCGACAAGAAGCTAATAAACTCAAATTCCCAACAGGAAAAGATCTTTCCTCAAGCAAAGATAATATTTCTTCGCCTACAGCACCACTCGATCCAAGGATTGCGACTGAGAGAGGTCTATTTGGAAGAAGAAAGTGCGGGTTCAAGTTGAAAGAAGAAGATTAAAAGGGTTAACAAAAAATTTTTTCTTATTGGAAAAATCAACAAATTACAAATTTTTCGATGCTTTTTAGGCCACAATAGCTTTGGAAGTGAATTAACGCTTTCTTACGCTAACCAAATTTGAGAATTCCGTTTCAATGAGTGCCGCAAAATTAAAAGTAAAAACAAGCTCAAAACCCAACAGCAGAATTGCTGTGGAGGTCGAGGTGCCATCAGATCGATGCAAAAATAGTTACAACGAAGCTTTAAGCAAGCTAAGTAGATCCGTTTCAATCCCTGGTTTTCGTAAGGGTAAAGTCCCAAAAGCAGTAGTGATCCAGCAACTTGGAATCAAAAGAATTCAAGCCTCTGCACTTGAATCACTTTTGCAAAAAATATGGACAGAAACACTTGATCAGGAAGGAATTGAACCTTTATGTGAGCCTGAACTCGAAGATGGCTTTGAAACTATTTTGGAAAATTTTAATCCTGAAAAGACTCTGACGTTAAAACTTGAAACTGATATTCCCCCAATTCCCATTTTAAGAAAATCTTCAGGATTAACTGCTGAAGTAGAAAATTTGATATTTGACCCCAAAAAAGTGGATGATCTCATTGAGCAATCTCGAGCTCAACTCGCAACTAAGATCCCAGTTTCTAATAGAGCGGCAAAAAAAGGAGATATTGCATTGGTAAGCTTCAAGGGAAATTTCACAGATGATGGGAGCGAAATTGAGGGTGGAAGTGCAAATTCTATAGAAATAGAACTTGAAAAAGGTCGCATGATTCCTGGATTCATTGAGGGAGTAATTGGAATGAGCATTAATGATAAAAAAACGTTGAAGTGTCAATTTCCCAAGGATTATCATCAAGAGGATGCGAAAGGTAGAGAAGCTGAATTCAAAGTCAGTCTGGAAGATTTGAAAGTCAAAGAATTACCAGAATTAGATGACGAATTTGCCAAGCAAGCAAGTGATAAAGAAAATATGACTGAATTACGAGCAGATCTAGAAAAGAGACTTAAAGCAGATAACGATAGAAAACAAGAAAAAAATCGTCAGGAATCACTTCTTAATGCTTTGGTTAATGAACTTGAAGTTGATCTACCAAAAAGTCTCATTGATCAGGAAGTTGGAGTAATAGTTGAACAAACAGCTCAAAATTTTGCTCAACAGGGCATTGATGTTAAATCAATGTTTACACCTGATATTGTTAAATCTCTAATGGAGTCATCTAGAGGAGAGGCAGAGAAAAAACTTCGTCAGAAACTCGCTTTAAAAGCTCTAGCAGATTCAGAAAAAATTGAAGTATCACAAAAAGAAATCAATTCAAGACTTAAAGAATTAGAGAAAGATATCAAACTTTCAAAAGAAAAAAATATCGATGTGGCTCGTCTCAAAGAGGCTGTTACTGATGACTTACTGCAAGAAAAACTATTTGTTTGGCTCGAAGAGAATAATACTGTTGTAGAAAAAGACCCAGAAAAAACTAAAGATAAAATCAAAGAGAAAAGTTCTAAAAAGACAACAACAAAAACAAATAAAGAAAAGAAAAGTTCTAAATCACCCAAATCCTAGTTTCTGGACATAGATTAAGGAAATAGCTACTCAAAGTTCAAGTTGATTGAAGCAAGACAAAATCATCCCATCTGTAGTTTATGGAATAACTCAAGTCTCTTTTCAGGACCGGGAGTTCTACCTACTGTGATAGAACAATCAGGACAAGGTGACCGAGCATTTGATATTTACTCCCGATTACTTCGTGAAAGAATCATCTTTCTCGGAACCGATGTAAATGATCAGGTTGCTGACGCCCTAGTAGCACAAATGCTTTTTTTAGAAGCTGATGATCCAGAAAAAGATATTCAGTTATATATCAACTCACCAGGTGGATCAGTAACTGCAGGGCTTGCTATCTATGACACCATGCAACAAGTTAGTCCGGATGTCATAACAATTTGCTACGGCCTTGCAGCAAGCATGGGGGCTTTTCTACTCTCAGGCGGAACTAAAGGTAAGCGACTTGCATTGCCCAATTCCAGAATAATGATTCATCAACCTCTTGGTGGTGCACAAGGTCAGGCTGTGGAAATTGAAATCCAAGCAAAAGAAATTCTGTATTTAAAAGATACTCTTAATTCACTTTTAGCCGAACACACGGGGCAAAATATTGAAAAGATTTCAGAAGACACTGATCGAGACCACTTTCTTTCTCCTCAAGAAGCGGTTGAATATGGCCTGATCGATAAAGTGGTTTCCAATCTCAACTCCATATGAATCATCAAGGAAAGCTGACAAAGCATCAATCCTCAATAATCCTATTGATTGAGACTGAATTAAATTAATTATCGGTCTATCTAAAATGTTTGTAATAAAGCTCGATGGCAAAATTTGAGGCCCATCTCAAATGCTCCTTTTGCGGGAAAGCACAAGATCAGGTGAGGAAACTCATTGCTGGTCCAGGAGTTTACATATGCGATGAGTGTATAGACTTATGCAACGAAATCTTAGATGAGGAATTAATTGATACCCCCACCCAACAAAGAAGTGGTCAAGAGCAAAGCCGTAAATCTAAAGCTGCCAAAACGACAACTAAACCCGTTCCAACTTTGGCATCAATACCAAAGCCCATTGAAATAAAAAAGTTTTTAGATGATCAAGTAGTAGGGCAAGAACCAGCAAAAAAAATCCTCTCAGTAGCCGTATACAACCATTATAAGAGACTCGCATGGAAAGGGGACGGCTCTGGTGAGACTGATTTAACAGCCACAAAATTACAAAAATCTAATATTTTATTAATTGGTCCAACTGGATGCGGAAAGACATTACTTGCTCAAACACTTGCTGAGATGCTTGATGTTCCATTTGCGGTAGCTGATGCAACAACTCTTACTGAGGCTGGATATGTGGGAGAAGATGTAGAAAATATTCTCTTGCGTCTTCTGCATAAAGCAGACATGGATGTGGAGTTAGCACAGAGAGGAATTATCTACATAGATGAAATTGACAAAATTGCAAGAAAAAGTGAAAACCCATCTATTACCCGAGATGTATCCGGAGAAGGAGTTCAGCAAGCTCTTCTAAAAATGCTTGAAGGTACCATTGCCAACGTGCCTCCTCAAGGAGGAAGAAAGCATCCTTACGGTGATTCTATTCAAATTGATACCAGCCAAATCCTCTTTATTTGTGGTGGAGCATTTGTTGGTTTAGATGATGTGGTAGAAAAAAGACTTGGAAAAAATTCAATTGGCTTCATACAAAATGAAAATAGGACAAGAGTCAAATCCAATCGAGATCGTGTTGGTGCAGATTTGATTAATGACCTTGAACCTGATGATCTAGTGAAATATGGGCTAATCCCTGAGTTTATTGGAAGAATGCCTGTTAGTGCAATTTTAGAGCCATTAAATGCCAAAGCACTTGAGTCTATCCTCACAGAACCAAGAGATGCATTAGTCAAACAATTTAGAACCTTATTGAGCATGGATAATGTAGAACTTTCATTTGACGAAGATGCTGTGGAGGCAATTGCACAAGAAGCCTATAAAAGAAAAACCGGAGCTAGAGCTTTACGAGGAATTGTTGAGGAAATTATGCTGGATCTGATGTATAGCTTGCCATCTCAAACAAAAATTAAAAATTTCAATGTAACAAAAACAATGGTTGATGATATTACAGGTGGAAAAGTTGTTCAACTCCTTTCAAATGAAAAAAGAATCGTTAAGGAATCTGCTTAGATCCAAGTAAATTTTCGAATACCTGTCTGGAATTGATGTATAAAATTATAAAATTAATCAAAAATTAAATAAGTCAAATATTTGATGAATGACGGTAATTTTTGAATATGATCGAATAACTAAAGTTAAATTTATATTTACCTAACTTAAATGATAAACAATTATGAGCCTTTACATCATAAATATCGCCCAACAAGTTTTGAAGAGCTTGTTGGGCAAGATCCTATAAAATCAACATTAAAGCAAGCGTTAATCAGTGATCGAATTGCACCTGCATATATTTTCTCTGGTCCTCGAGGAACAGGTAAAACATCAAGTGCAAGGATTTTTGCAAAATCTTTAAATTGCCTAAAATGCAAAAAGCCTACAACTCTTCCTTGCGGAAAATGCGAACTATGTGTAGGGATAAGCTCTGGAAATGCACTTGACATAATTGAAATTGATGCAGCTTCCAATACTGGCGTTGAAAATATTCGTGAATTAATAGAAAGGTCTAGATTTGCACCAGCAAAAGCTCGCTGGAAAGTTTACGTTATCGATGAATGTCACATGCTCTCAACTGCAGCTTTTAATGCTCTTCTAAAAACCTTAGAGGAGCCCCCACCTCAAGTCGTCTTTATTCTTGCAACAACTGATCCTCAACGCGTTTTACCTACAATTCTTAGTAGATGTATGCGTTTTGATTTTAAAAGAATAGCCCTACAAGATTTAAAAAAGCATTTAATTAATATTGCCGACAAAGAAAAAATTTTAATCAACGAAGAAGCAATATCGTTAATTGCGAAACATTCCCAAGGAGGACTAAGAGATGCAGAGAGTTTGCTAGATCAAATTAGTTTACTTCCTCCACCAATAACTAAATCAAACATCGTACAATTAATTGGGGCAATACCAGAAGAAGAATTAATCTTATTAGCTAAGTCCTTAGTAAATCAAGATCCAAATTCAATCCTCAATATTTGCGATCGTTTAATTAATAAGGGAAAAGAGCCAATTGCTATTTTACAGGGATTAGCATCTATCTTAAGAGACCTAGTTGTTACAAAATTCACAAATGAGCCAACTAGTTTATGTAATATTTCTCAGGAAAATAGTGAAAGTTTAATAGACTTAGCAAATTCGATCAATATTCATCAAATACTTAACTTGCAGGCAAAGTTAAAAGGATCAGAAAACAATATAAGAAACAGTAATCAACCAAAATTATGGTTAGAAATTCATTTGCTTGGAATGCTCTCGAATGAAGATTTCACGGAGAATCATGAAAACAAACAACCTTTATCTAAAGCAAGAATATCAGGCAAAGATGAACTGAAAAAGAAAAGCAATACATCAGAAAAAAAAGATCTCAAAAACAACAAACAAGAAGTAAAAAACCCTATTGTGCCTGAAGAATCTGAACCAAGTCAGAATTCAGATCTCAATACTATTTGGAAAAAAGTAATAGCAATGTTAGAGCTTCCATCAACAAAAATGTTACTTTCACAACAGGCTAAATTAATAAATTTAAACTATGATTCTGCTGAAATTGCAATTTCAGAAAAGTGGATCAATATGATTCAAAGTCGAAAAAAGCTTATTGAAGATGCATTTTATAAAGCAAGAGGATCATCAACCAAAGTTATTTTAGTACAACAAAAAGAAAACTTATCTAACATCCCCAAAAAAGGGGGAAAACTACAGGAAATAGAGAGCAGTAGAGAATATACTACTGATAATAAGCTAAATAAGAATGATTTTGAAAAACAATCAATATCACCAATTATCAATTTAGAGACAAACTCTATTGACCATACAGCCAAGCAATTTGCGGACTTCTTTAATGGAGAAATAGTAGATCTTGAATAATTGGATTAACTAAATTAAGAACCAATGTGATCTGTTTTTTCCCATACTAATGTCTTTCGGAATAATGACATCTTAAAGACAATAAAAGGAATGACTATAAACCAGTGAGAAAGATAAATTGTTGCACCAACTATACTAATAAAATTCGGCGATGGTAATCTTGGACCTTCACTATTTTGAGAGCATCCTTTCCAAAAAGCTAAACTAGATATCCCAAGTGCAACTATAGATAAAGGCCAATATAAAGGTCTCTCTACTAGAATAATTGATACCCCTAAATCAATCAAAGATACAACTGGTAAAACGTATTGTAATAAGAAAAAGCAAGTTAAATCTATTTTCTTTAATTTGGAAAGTCGCTTTGAGATCAATAAAGGCCAGTAATCAAAAAACCTTTGCAAACCTCCCTCAGCCCACCTCTTTCTTTGTCTGAATAAAGCAGACATTGACTCCACTGCTTCCTCTTGAATAGGAGGATCCCACATTATTACTATTGGCGATCGAGTTAATAAAAACCTGAAACTTAAATCTAAATCGTCTGTGATAGTTTTTTCATTAAATCCTCCACAAGATTCAAGAACTTTTCTATTTATTAATTGACCATTACCTCTTAACTCCGAAACACCACCACAAGCAAGTCTGCCTCGTTGAATAACAGCATCCATTGCCATTTCCATTGCTTGATATGCAGCTAGTTGATTCAAGTCGCAATTCACAACTGATTTTCTCAATTGAACACCTGACCACCCACCATTCAAAGCAAGAGCTATAGCCCTAAGTAAGATATTGCCCTGCAATTGTGCATCAGCATCAAGTATAAATAACCATTCTCCATCAGTTCTATTCAATACAGCATTCAAAGCTCCTGATTTACCACCACCACTCAAAAAAGGACGACTTAGAACGTTAACTTTAGAGTAATTTGAACGTAATTTTTGCAATAAAACAGGTGTTCGATCTTGACTTCCATCATCAATTATCCATAAAGAAAGTTTTTCCTCAGGATATTCAATTGATAAAAGTCTCGAAACTAATCGCTCTATTACATTCTCTTCGTCCCGTGCTGCTACTAATACATCAACCGTAGGGAGAGTTTCATAAAACTTTTCATCCTGAATTAAATCCTCTTTTTGCAATTGATAATTTTCCCTGCGATCTTTTAAAACAACTCTCAACCCATACCCCCCTAGTATCATAGAAAGGGCAATTGAAGGAAATAAATTCTTTGTAGGCTCAATTAGATGGGGAAAAATTCCTGCCAAAGTGCAGCAAATCAAAAACAATATTGATTTAATTCGCCTGTTTTCTCCACTAATTTTGGCTAAAGCCATGGAGTTGTTCTTTTATCAACTAGAGACTCTAAGAGTCTTGCATCACTAAGGCAAAAATCCATATTTAGTTTTTGGGTAATAATGAGAAAGAATTTGCTTAGTAGTCCATCCATTTTTTGCCAACTCTATAGCCCCAGACTGAGACATTCCTACCCCATGACCAAAACCTCCACCAGAAAAAAGCCATTTACCTTCTTTAATTTCTTTAACAAGAAATAAAGTGCTTGGTAATTGACTCAGGACACGTCGAATTTCATCAAGTTCAAGAAAAATTTGTGCACCATCCTTGCCATCAATTTTCAATAAAGTTACTCTCCCGCTACCTCCTCTCGTTAAAACAGTGACTTTATTTGGATAAAAAGAACTACCAACTTTTTGAGCTTCCTCAAGATGTTTAGCCAATGCAGAAGAGTCTAACGTTATTTCCCATCTGAAAAGCGGATGATCAGAACCATAAGCCTCTGAATCAGAAAATAAAAAAGATTTCAGATATTTTTTATTTGATAATGGTAAATCAATCTTACGAGACCAATATTTTGGTCCATCCAAACGCGTTTGCAAATAAGGAACTGGATTAATTGCCCAAGACTCGTCCATCGAGGCCATTACTCCACCATTGGTGGCGTGGTAAACAGTATTTATTGGCTTTTTATTCCATATCAGAAACTTGCCAGCAGTTTTTTTTATTGCTGTTTTAATTTTTTCATTGGCTTTGGAAGGGTCCTTATAAACCTGACATTGAGTATCACTGCAAAGATTATATCCATCAACTTTGAATCTATGACTATTAGCCAAAGCCCACGTTCTCGCAAGTACTGCTTGTGCTGCTAATGCTGCTTCAGGAGAGCTGGCACCAATTTCGTGAGGAACAACCCCATTGAGATATCTTTCTATTGGAACATGCTCAACTAACGTCCAAGTTCCATAAGCATCTGATTGGATAGAAAAAGGACCCAAGTATGTTCCTTTCTCCCAGAGCAACCCATCAGGAGCTTTCAACGAAATAGGGCCTTTAAGTGAAATCTTTCGATTATTTACATGTAAATACGGAACAACAGTCTTTGAAACTTTAATTTTTTCATAAGTCGACTTGACTGAGAATGGAATTTCGATGTCGCCTGACACCCAAACTTCCCAATCCAAAGGATGAGCAATAGTTGATTCAATCCCTTGCTCGTTTAAATCGATGGCAAGTCTTTCGGCAGACTCAAAACTTGCAAAAGGACCAATAGACTTTCGAACAAATATTTTAGGATTTAATAATTCTTTTGAACCCCAACCAATATTAATCTCCTTAGCCTTTCGGATTACTCCGTCAGCATCTTTAAGAGTCATTTTTCTGCCATTACTCACAAGCCTCAAAGATGGCGAACTAATGTTATCAATGCTTCCTTTACCTAAATATGGCTTTATTCCAACAAGCAGCACATTCTTTTCTGAACTAATTGAAGGTGCTGCAGGGGGTATCTCATGAGTTGCAAAAAACCTAACTTTACCAGTGTTTGCCAATGAAACTTGATTGGAAGAGTGCAGACCAATCATGAGAAATGCACCAATTGCAAACAAACGCTTTTTAGCCTTTAAATTGGTTTTAATCACATCAAAAATCTCCTTCCAGCAAGAATTTAATACTTTGGGTTGGCTTAAGTGAGCTCAAGGACGTATTCTTATAAACCAACTATGCTTTATCAATGCCAAAGCTCAAGACCCGCAAAGCTGCTGCAAAGCGGTTCAAAGCAACAGGCACTGGCAAGTTCATGAGACGTCGTGCATTTCACAATCACTTACTCGACCATAAGAGCCCTAAATTAAAAAGGCACCTTAAAACAAAAGCTGTTGTTGATGAGCGTGATGCAGAAAATGTAAGCCTTATGCTTCCATATGCATAAGGCTACGTAAGCGTTTTTAGTTCAATTTATTGATTTCTGATTATTAATTATGGCACGCGTAAAAAGAGGAAATGTTGCAAGGAAACGTAGAAACAAAATCCTTCGGTTAGCAAGAGGATTCAGAGGAGGGAATGGAACTCTTTTCAGAACTGCAAATCAAAGAGTAATGAAAGCTCTATGCAACGCTTATAGAGACAGAAGAAGGAGAAAACGCGATTTCAGAAGACTGTGGATTGCAAGAATTAATGCAGCAGCAAGATTAAATGGATTAAGCTACAGCAATCTTATGGGAAGCTTAAAGAAGGCGAATATCAAAATAAACAGAAAAATGTTAGCACAATTAGCCGTTACAGATCCTCAAACATTTTCAAATATTGCAATTAACTCAAAGGGTTAAATATGACCAAATAGTTTTTTTGCAACTTTAATTTCATATTATTTCAAGTGATTATTTAAAACAAAAAAATACAGAAGAAATGCTTAAATTCAAAAATATGCTAAGAATAAATAATCACTGCATTTTCAATAATTTAATATTTGAGTTTTAAAAATGTTACTCAATCTTCCTCAAACTTATTTATTAGGATTGTGTGTACTTCTACTAATTATTGCAATTCTAGTAGGACGACAATTATATAAAGTCAGAAAAGATGAAATGAAGCTAATAAAATTAGAAAAAGAGGAATCTAATACAAAAGAAGATTCAGCTAAAATGTATGAATTAGCCTCTGTTCAATTAAAGAAAAGATTGTATCCTCAAGCCACATCAACTTTAAAACAAGCTTTAAAGAAACTTGATGGCGAGCCACAAGAAGCTAAAGCACTCATTGAAAACGCATTGGGTTTTGCACTAGCTGCTCAAAATGATTTTAAATCTGCAGTCATACATTACAAAAAAGCATTAATCGCAAAATCTGAATATCCAGTTGCATTAAACAATCTAGGTTTTGCTTATCAACGTCTACTAAAAGAAGATGAAGCTTATAAAAATTATCAAGAGGTTCTAAAGCTAGATCCTAATAACAAAACAGCTATATCTCAAATTAAAAGACTTGAACGTATAATTGGAAAAAATAAAGATCAATTACTAAATAAAAAAGGGTTCTAAATAAATCTAAATTTATCATATTTTACCAATGGAAAAAACAAATCAATTACTCAAAATAGGTAATAAAGAATTTAATAGTCGGCTGCTTGTTGGTACAGGTAAATACTCATCTTTAGAAGTTATGCAAAAAAGTCTTTTAAATACGAAATGTGAAATAGTAACTGTCGCAGTTAGAAGGATTAAAGGCCTAGAGCATGGTCATAAAGGATTAATGGAGTCAATAGACTGGAAAAATATATGGATGCTCCCAAACACTGCAGGATGTACAAATGCGGAAGAAGCTATTCGTGTAGCAAGACTGGGAAGAGAGTTAACAAAGCTAGCTGGTCAAAAAGATAATAATTTTGTCAAACTAGAGGTTATTCCTGACAGAAAATATTTATTACCCGATCCCATTGGAACATTGAAAGCAGCAGAGCAATTAGTCAAAGAGGGATTTACCGTTCTTCCTTATATAAATTCTGATCCATTAATTGCAAAAAAACTTGAAGAAATTGGATGTGCCACTGTAATGCCTCTTGGTTCACCCATTGGATCTGCACAAGGCTTAAGAAATGCTGCCAACATTTCCATGATTATTGAAGAATCTCAAATCCCAATAATTATTGATGCTGGTATTGGAGTTCCGAGTGAAGCGGCTCAAGCTTTGGAAATGGGTGCTGATGGGGTTCTAATTAATAGTGCTATCGCTTTAGCCAAAAACCCAGTTTTAATGGCTCGAGCCTTCTCCAAAGCAACTGAGGCAGGAAGAGATGCTTATTTATCTGGAAGACTTCAAAAGAAGTTGTTTGCCAATCCGAGCTCTCCACTTGATGGAGTTATTTCAAAAGATTAGAATAATTCGTTAAAAATTAGTAACGTAATATCCTAATAAGCAAAAAATCATGACAGTCACTAGAGAAAGTCAAGGCAGGCTTAACGTTTTCGCGAAAGAACCAAGAATTGAAATACTTTCAAAAGAAAGCAGTGGCAACAAAGGTTCTTGGCTTTTCACCCTCACTGGAGTTATCCTTGTAGTTGGGCTTATCGCATATTCTTTAACAATCAAGTGAAACCCTTGTAGTAGCTTGAACAATATGAGCATTTGCTCTTTCTTTTGGAGTTTAGAGTGAAAGTTTTCGTTCTTGGTGGTGACGGCTTCTGCGGATGGCCTTGTGCAGTAAACCTTGCTGACAAGGGACATGATGTATTCATCGTGGACAACCTCAGTCGTCGAAAAATCGATATAGACCTCGAAGTTGAGTCCTTAACCCCAATCACAAGTATTGGTGAAAGGATTGGAGCCTGGTCTGAAATAGGTGGGAAACCTATTAAATTTATTCATTTAGACCTTGCTTCTGAATATCAAAAGCTTTTAGATTTGTTAATCGCGGAAAAGCCTGATTCAATAATTCATTTTGCTGAGCAGCGAGCTGCCCCATATTCAATGAAAAGCAGTGCAACTAAGAGATATACGGTTGATAACAATGTCAATGGTACTCATAATCTCCTTGCAGCAATTGTTGAATCTCAATTAGATATACACATTGTTCATCTTGGAACAATGGGAGTGTATGGCTATGGATCCCATAGAGGTGCAACCATACCTGAAGGATACTTAAAAGTTGAAGTACCTCAGCCAGATGGCAGTCGTTTTGAAGAAGAAATCCTTCATCCAGCCAGTCCTGGTAGCGTTTATCACATGACAAAAACGC
This sequence comes from uncultured Prochlorococcus sp., assembly GCA_902629395.1. Classification (GTDB taxonomy): domain Bacteria; phylum Cyanobacteriota; class Cyanobacteriia; order PCC-6307; family Cyanobiaceae; genus Prochlorococcus_B. The sequence continues at coordinate 65,073 of CACOQT010000003.1, read as the reverse complement.
TAGATCAATTGCTCTTTCTCTACTACAACAAAAATGATTTGATTAGAATAACTGACCTTCATCAAGGGATTGTATGGGGAACAAATACTGATGTAACCAGCCGTGACCCACGACTAACTAACCGATTTGATTATGACGGTGATTACGGAACAGTTTTAAATAGATTTTTAATGCAAGCTGCCATTGGATATCCATTAACAGTCCACGGAACTGGTGGACAGACAAGAGCCTTTATCCACATTCAAGATTCAGTAAAATGTGTCCAATTGGCATTAGAGAACCCTCCCGCCAAAGGTGAAAGGGTGAAAATTTTCAATCAAATGACAGAAAGTCACCAAGTAGGAGAATTAGCCAAAAAAGTAGCCTCTCTAACAGGGGCAAAAATTAATTATCTGCCAAACCCAAGAAACGAAGCAGTCGAAAATGATTTAATAGTAGATAATAGATGTTTTATTGAGCTTGGATTAGACCCCACGACACTCGATAATGGACTACTAGCAGAAGTAGTTGATGTCGCGAAAAAATTCTCAAATCGCTGCGACTTAAAACGAATACCCTGTATGTCCGCATGGACATCAACCCAAGCACAAGCAATTAATAAATCCTAAATCTAACCAGTACAAAATCTTGAAAAAACTCGCTCAGTGAAAATAGCTTTTTTTACAGAAACTTTCTTACCCAAAGTTGATGGGATAGTCACGCGACTGACTAAAACAATTCAAAATTTAATTCAAGCAGGTGATGAGGTTACTGTTTTTTGTCCAGAAGGCTGTCCGTCGAGCTATATGGGTGCAAAAGTTATTGGTGTCCCGGCAATGCCATTGCCTTTATATCCTGAACTGAAATTAGGGCTACCTGGCCCAGGTGTCTCAGATGAATTGGAAAACTTTAAACCAGACCTGATTCATGTCGTTAACCCCGCTGTCCTAGGGTTAGGGGGTATTTGGTTAGCAAAAACAAACAATGTCCCATTAGTTGCTAGTTACCATACTCATCTTCCTAAATATCTAGAGCACTATGGTATGGGAATGTTGGAGCCTCTTTTATGGGAGTTGTTAAAAGCTGCTCATAATCAAGCAACATTAAATCTATGTACTTCAACTGCGATGGTAGAAGAACTCTCAGAAAAAGGAATTCAAAATACCGCGTTATGGCAAAGAGGTGTTGATACAGAGACCTTCAAACCAGAACTGAGAAATAAACAAATGAGAAAACGTCTCCTAGGAAGCTTTACCGATGAAGGGTCATTATTGATATATGTAGGTAGACTCTCAGCTGAAAAGCAAATTGAAAGAATTAAACCTGTACTTGAAGCACTCCCGACCACTCGACTAGCTCTTGTTGGAGATGGTCCTTACAGACAACAACTAGAAAAAATATTTCAAGGAACAAATACAACCTTTGTGGGCTATTTAAGTGGGAATGAATTGGCAAGTGCTTATGCATCTGGTGATGCTTTCTTGTTTCCATCCAGTACTGAAACTCTTGGATTAGTTCTTTTAGAAGCAATGGCTGCTGGATGCCCAGTTGTGGGAGCTAATAAAGGTGGCATCCCAGATATCATTTCAAATGGAGAAAATGGATGTCTATACAATCCTGATGGAGAAGATGAAGGGGCTGAAAGTTTAATTGAAGCCACCCAAAAAATATTAGGCAACGAAGCACAGCGTACAGCTATGAGGAAATCTGCTCGTTCAGAGGCAGAGAGATGGGGATGGAAAGCAGCCACAAAGCAACTGAGAAATTATTACGCAGAAGTATTGAACAAAAACCATTCAAATGTTGCTGCTTAACCTCAAGCAGCATGAGGAGGGGGAGTAGGGGAATCAAATGGTTGCAAAGGTAAAACCAATGTTGCCCATGGAGATATTTTTGCTGGTCTTTGTTTCTTAGGCTGACGAACCCCAAATGGGACTCTGACTACATTCGTTCCAGAAACTTGTATTGGCTCTCCTTTATTTAAAACAGCTTCAAAATAATTAGGAAAAGAAGGCAAGGACAAATTATCCTTGTTATTTTTTTGATCTAGAAGATCAAAAGATGTATGTTTGTTCATTTGGTCCCCATATAATTAAAAGCTGCCGCAAAAAATAATAGAAAATTTGCAAAACAGCCCAAGAATAACCAATATTTTGGTTTTCGCTTGAAATTTAACGAATAAAAGATCTTTTAACCAGTCTTAAATTGAATTTACGTCAACAAGGTCTTGGACTGAAGGGCAACTACATATCAAATTTCTGTCTCCATGAGCGTTATTGATACGTGAAACTGACGGCCAAAATTTGTATTGTTCTTGGTTAGGTAATGGATAAGCAGCTTTTTTACGAGAATACGGCCTATCCCAATCATCCGAGGTAACTGTTTTTAAAGTGTGTGGGGACTGTTTTAAAGGATTATTAATGGGATCAATCTTTCCAAATTTTATTTCTTCAATTTCCTCTCTTATTCCAATCATGGCCTCACAAAAACGATCCAATTCAGATAAGCTTTCGCTTTCTGTAGGCTCAACCATCAAAGTTCCAGCAACAGGCCAGCTGATTGTTGGGGCATGAAATCCATAATCCATTAACCTTTTTGCAACATCCTCTACCTCTATCCCTAACTGACTTTTAAGTGGTCGTAAATCTAAAATGCATTCATGAGCTACTAGGCCATTGGGATCTTTAAATAAAACTGGGTAATAAGGATCAAGTTTTTTAGCTAAATAATTAGCAGAGAGAATTGCGATTGAACTTGCTTTTCTTAACCCATCACCACCCATCATGCGAATGTACATCCAACTTATAGGCAATATTCCAGCACTTCCAAATGGAGCTGCAGAAATTGCCGAAATAGCTTTTTCGCCTCCACAATTAACAATTGAATGTCCTGGAAGATAAGGGAGTAAATGTGCTGCGACAGCAATAGGACCTACACCCGGACCTCCTCCTCCGTGAGGGATCGAGAACGTTTTATGAAGATTTAAATGGCAAACATCTATTCCATAAGATCCTGGCCTGCAAATACCTACTTGAGCATTCAAATTAGCACCATCTAAATAGACCTGACCACCTTCTTGATGAATAACTTGGCACATTTCACGAATATTTGGCTCAAAAACCCCATGCGTAGAGGGATAAGTAACCATCAATGCAGCTAAATTTTTTGAATGTATCTTTGATTTATTTCTCAAGTCCTCCAAATCAACATTGCCGTACTCATCACAATTTACAGGAACAACTTTAAAACCAGACATGACAGCACTTGCTGGGTTGGTGCCATGAGCACTAGTTGGAATCAAACAAATATTTCGATGACCTTCCCCAAGAGACTTATGCCATGAACGTATTACAAGTAAGCCAGCAAACTCTCCTTGAGACCCTGCATTGGGTTGAAGAGAAACCCCTTGAAATCCGGTTAAAGCAGACAGCCAACTTTCAAGATCGCTAATGATTTGCTCAAATCCAGCTAATTGAGCCTGAGGAGCAAAAGGATGAATAGAGGAAAATTCATTCCATTCTATCGGCAACAGTTCTGCCGCTGCATTCAATTTCATTGTGCAACTTCCCAGAGGGATCATCCCTTGGACTAGAGAAAAATCTTTAGATACTAAAAAATGAATATATCTCATTAAATCTGTTTCAATTTGATATTGGTTAAATACAGACTGTTGAAGCCAAGGTTTTTCACGAAGGGGTATATCTAAAAGATGTTGATTAGTGTTCATCAATAAAGAATGAACGTTGACACTCGCCCCTTTAACCTCTGCGAGCAGTTGATGCAATTTATTAATTTCTTCATCACAAGTTAATTCATCAAAAGTAACACCAAAACCGTTTGCATTTTCAATGTCTGATCCTATAGGTAAAACTCTTAGATTAAATCCATTTTCAGAAGCTAGACGTATAATTTTTGATGCTTCTGGGCAATAAACATCAACACTATCAAACCTGGAATAATCCTCTATGATGTAATTTAAATGTCTTAAAATAGACTCGAATTGTATTCTGAATTTAACGATCTTTTTAGCTATGGCTTCAAGACCGTTTGGACCATGGTGTATTGCATAAAAGGAAGCAAGAATAGCAAGTAAAACTTGTGCAGTGCAAATGTTACTTGTTGCTTTGTCTCTTCTAATGTGTTGCTCTCTCGTTTGCAGAGCAAGCCTCAAAGCTTTATTCCCCTCTACATCAACGGATTGTCCGACTATCCTTCCTGGTATTTGTCTTTTATAAATTTCTTTGGTTGCAAAAAACGCTGCATGTGGTCCGCCACAAGCAATTGGAACACCAAATCTTTGAGCACTACCTACAACAATATCAGCTCCTATTTCTCCCATAGGTTTGATCAAAACTTGAGCAAAAGGATCGATCGCTATAGTAACTATTGCATCACATTTATGTACCTGATTAATTATGCTAGTCGGATCCCAAATACGTCCATTTTTACCAGGTAATTGAATTAGTACTCCAAAGACATTGTTGTCAATTTCAAAATTCTTGTTGTCAAAAATCTCAAGTACAATGCCTAAGGGTTCGCATCTGGTTTTTAGTACATCAAATGTTTGAGGTAAAGTTTCTTTATCTATTAAGTATTTATTAGCATTTTTATTTTTTCTTACAGCCAAGCTTAAACTCATCGCCTCAGCGACGGCTGTTGCTTCATCAAGTAAAGACGCATTTGATATGGGCAAACCTGTAAGTTCACTTATCAAAGTTTGAAAGTTGAATAAGGCTTCCAATCTGCCTTGTGATATTTCTGCTTGGTAAGGTGTATATGCTGTATACCAGTTGGGGTTCTCTAGGACATTTCTTTGTACAACAGGGGGTATGATCGTAGAGTGATAACCTAGCCCAATCAGAGAGCGGTTTTCTACATTTTTCTTAGCAATTTTTTTTATTTCTCTTAACGCGTCATTTTGGTCGCATCCATTTGGAACGGAAAAATTATAGTTTTCTGAATCAAAGATTTCATTGGGAATTACAGAAGATATAAATTCTTCAATATTTCCATAGCCAAGCTGTTGAAGCATTAAAGCTTCGTCTGATTGAGTGGGACCTATATGGCGAGACTTAAAAGTAAAGTCTTTTAATTCTGCTTTTGACATGAGCTTGTTTTCAAGCACAAGCAAATAAAACTATTAGAGTGAACGCCACTTTAGAGAAAATTTCCCTAATTTGTTGTAAGAAAAATCATAAATTGAAATTCTACGCAGCGATTTTCTTTGAATAAGTTTGTGAGTCCATAAGCTCTTGAAATTGATCAGGGTTCTCAGGACGGATTATTAATAACCATCCTTCACCATGAGGATCATTTTGAAGTTCCTCCGGGCTTGCCAAAACAGAATTATTTAAATGTAAAATTTCTCCGCTTATTGGTGCATACATATCCTCTACAGCCTTAACTGACTCTACTGAGCCGAAGCTCTCCCCTTTGACGATTGCAGTTCCCTCAGCTGGGAGATCAACAAAAACGATGTCTCCCAGCTGATCTACAGCAAATTCACTGATACCAATTCGAACTAAATCATCCTCAAAATAAGCATATTCATGACTATCAGCAAAACGAAAATGACTTGGGAAGGAAAAAGGCATTGCGTCAAAACTAAAAACGCTTAACCATTCTGAGGCAGTTTTATCAATCCTGCCTGAAATAATTTGGATAATGCATGAATCAAAGCAATTTTAATATGAGATCGATGGGATCCTCCTTGAATAAAAAGGTCGTACGGAGGTTTCATTGGTGCATCGGCAGAAAACTCACTAGTGCTACCGTCTACAAAAGTCCCTCCAGCCATGACTAAGTTATTTTCATACCCGGGCATTGGAGCGGGGATGGGGTCAAGAAAAGATCCAACAGGCGATTTTTCCTGAAAAGACTTACAAATAATGCTCAGGATTTTTGGGTCTCCTACTCTAACTATTTGAATCAAATCATTTCTTGATGAACCTGGAACTGGCAAAACTTTGAAGCCAAGCTCATTAAATGTTGAAGCTATGATCTCTGCACCAATTAAAGCCTCTGCGACCATTTGAGGTGCTAAAAACAGTCCTTGCAAAATAATTCTATTTAAATCAAAAGTAACACCACCCTCAGAACCGATACCCGGAGCAGTCAATCGACAACATGCTTTATCAACTAAATCCGCTTTCCCTGCGATGTATCCACCAGTTGGAACAATTGTTCCACCTAGATTTTTTATTAAAGAACCTGCAATCAAATCAGCACCTACTTTAGTAGGTTCCTCATTTTCAACGAATTCGCCATAGCAATTGTCAACGAAACAAATACAATTAGGCTGGATTTTATGACATAAATAACAAATCTGTTTTATCATTTTCATGCTCAAAGCTGGTCGCCATGTATAACCACAACTACGTTGTATAAAAATTACTTTTCTAGGAATCATTAAAGCTTTTTCTATAGCTAAAAAATCTATATTTCCATCAATATTTAGAGGTATTTCCTCATAGTTAATACCAAAATCTATCAAAGATCCTTGACCAGCCCCCCTCAATCCAATAACTTCTTCAAGTGATTCATAAGGCCTTCCTGTGACTGATAATAAGTTATCTCCTGGTCTTAAGACCCCAAACAAAGATGCTGTAATAGCATGAGTTCCGCTTACGAACTGAAGCCTTACTGCCGCTTTTTCAGCTTCTAAAATATCTGCGAAAATTTTATCAAGTATTTCACGTCCTAAATCTCCATGTCCGTAACCTGTTAAAGAGGAAAAATGTTGAACATTTAAATGGGAATTAGAAAAAGCTGTTAATACTTTTTCTAATTTGAACGATACACTATCAGTTATATTTTTTATAGATAAATATAATTTATCTTCGATCTTTTTAACAAAATTTTTAGCTAATTTTTTAGACATATTGCCTTCTCAATTATAGTTCCTATGTAATTAATCCGAAAAAATGATTTCTAATTTTTCTTGATCTTTAAGTAATAAACCTCTTTGTCGAAGATTTTCCAAAAAGTCATCTGCACCCTGCAAATTGTTCGTATTCAACAGCTTATTTGTCTCGTACAAATCTAGCAATTCCCCATCAAGCTCCTCTGCTGTGTAATCTTTTAGACCTGCCATGACTGCTTCAAATCTATCTCTTCGTTGTTTTTTGGTTACTGGATACGCCGACATCACCTGCTCTCGACATATTCTCCATGACCTACCTTTACACAAATAATCAGCTAAAGCAGCACTAAGTAAAGGTGACTCAGCTTCCTCAATGAACCAATCAAAGGAGGATGGAAGAGAAGTTAAACCCACAAAGATCTCAAAAAAGTCACCTGCAGAAAGTGGATTATTGTCATTTCCCTCCACTGCTATGGCCGATTCGCGTAGTGATTTGAGCAACTCAGGATGAACGGTCAATATTTGACTTTCTATATTTTCTAGACCATTTGAAAGTGCTTGATTTACTTTTCCCAATGCAAAAAATACCTCGGGACTTGGAGATACAAGTTTTCCATTTCGTAAATTTGAGATTTGAGAACTGTGTACTCTGCCAAGGTCCAAACATTCAGCCAAAGCAGGAAGAACCTTATGAGACCAGCCATTGCGCTCATGCCATACGTGCACTAGATGAGCCATAGCCCTTCTACCTGCAGCCAGTTGGTCTCGAAAACTAGAGGTCACAAATCACATTCAAGATTGGTAAATAGACCTGATTAGGATCCTTATCGTATATTATATACTTCAATCAGACAGATCACTAATGGTTTCAAGTTTAATCGAGGCTTCGGCTCCATTAAAAAAACCAATTGCTGCCAATAAAGCCATGGCGGCTTCAAAGAAGCTCCAAGGGCATGTGCCAAGACGAATTCAAAACCAAAGGGCCAGAAAAAGATGGGGAACAGTGATATTTATGCTGACAATACACGTTTTGACAATATTCACCTTACAAGCGAAATTTTGGAGTTGGCTTGCTTTTTCTGGATTTATTTTCTTGTATTGGGTAACTGCATGCTTGGGAGTAACGATTGGTTATCACAGACTTCTATCTCATCGTTCTTTTCAAGTTCCTAAATGGCTTGAAAGATTTTTTGCGACTTGTGGAGCATTAAGTTGCCAACATGGTCCAATTGATTGGGTTGGTTTGCATAGGCATCATCATACTTTTTCCGATACTGAAGCTGATCACCATGACAGTAACAAAGGATTTTGGTGGAGTCATATGGGATGGATGTTTGAAGATGTACCTGCCATGAAAGCGGTTCCAAGGCTTTCCGGAGATTTAATAAAAGATCCCTACTACCGTTTCTTAAACAAGAATTTTCTACTTTTACAAATACCCTTGGGTGCATCGCTTTATCTAATTGGCCAATCAGCTGGTGTTGGAGGATGGGCAATGGTCTTATGGGGAATTCCTCTAAGACTAGTTTTTGTGTATCACATAACTTGGCTCGTTAATTCAGCAACTCATTGTTGGGGCACTACTGCATATGAGAGCGGAGATAATTCAAAAAATAATAAATGGGTGGCAGCACTTACATTTGGTGAAGGTTGGCACAATAACCACCATGCTTTCCCGAATTCAGCAAAGCATGGTCTTCAGAGAAAGCAAATAGATCTAACTTGGCAGCACATACGATTTTTGAAAGCAATTGGGTTAGCAAAAAAAATTAGACTCCCCGTCGCGTCGTAATATTACTATTAAAAATAAATAGCATTAATCCATTAAGATCCATGGCCAAGAGAGTTCAAGTCGTTTTGAATGAAGACATAAAGAGTCTTGGTAATAATGGTGACCTTGTTGAGGTTGCTCCTGGTTTCGCAAGAAACTTTTTACTGCCCAACAAAAAAGCTTTACCAGTAACTCCCACTGTTCTAAAACAGGTAGAACATAGAAGAGCCAAACAAGCAGAAAGAGAAGCTGCTAAAAAACAAGAGGCTATCGATTTCCAAACAGCTCTTACAACAATTGGAAGATTTACTGTCAAAAAACAAGTAGGAGAGGATGGGGTTTTATTTGGAACAGTGACAAATGGAGATGTAGCAGAAGCTGTAAAAGAAGCTACTAAAAAAGACATAGACCGTAGAGACATATCTGTCCCTGAAATACATGGTGTAGGCAAATATAAGGTCCAAATTAAACTTCATAACGAAGTTAATGCTGAGATAAACCTTGAAGTTACAAGTTACTAATAGTTGCATCTTTGGCTGCACAAGCCAAAGTAGGTGTCCTTGTCCAATTAGTTATAAATGGTAACCACCCCCTCTTCTAATAACGGGGATTTCTCAAATCAAACTAGAGATTTTGGAGCTTTTAATAATTCCAAAATTGAAAAGCCAAGGTTTGAAGCTCAACCTGACCAAATACCACCACAGAATTTGGAGGCAGAGGAATCTGTTCTTGGGGGAATTTTATTAGATCCTGATGCAATAGGACGAATAGCTGATTTGCTTCAAGCTGAAGCGTTTTACATATCTGCCCATAGAGAAATATATAGAACTGCATTGATGCTTCATAGCCAAGGGAAACCTACTGATTTAACAGCGATGAGTGCTTGGCTAGCCGATACAAATTCTTTAGAAAAAGTTGGAGGCAATAATCGATTGGTTGAACTAGTCGAAAGAGTTACATCTACAGCCTCGATAGAGCAAGTTGCTAAATTAATCAGCGATAAATTTCTTCGAAGACAACTAATTAAGTCTGGAAATGATGTAATCAAATTAGGTTTTGATCAAAGTCTTCCAATGGAAGAAGCAATTGATCAAGCTGAACAAAAAATCTTTGCTATTAGCCAAGAGCAGCCCTCCAAGGGTTTAACACCAACAGCAGAAATTCTGACAAGTACTTTTAACGAAATAGAGAGTAGATCTCTTGGTACTTCAGTAGCGGGCATACCAGTTAATTTTTACGATCTGGACGCAATGACGCAAGGACTTCAAAGGAGCGATTTAATTATTGTTGCAGGCAGACCCGCAATGGGAAAAACTTCAATTGTCCTAAACTTGGCAAAAAACGTAGCTCAACTTCATGACCTTCCTGTTTGTGTATTCAGTCTTGAAATGAGTAAAGAGCAACTTACTTACAGACTATTATCAAGTGAAGTAGGTATTGAAAGTAGCAGATTAAGAACAGGACGTTTGCAGCAAGATGAATGGCCTTTGCTAGGTCAAGGTATTAATACACTTGGTCAATTACCAATCTTTATTGACGACAAACCAAATTCAAGTGTTCTGGAAATGAGGTCGTTATGCCGTCGCTTGATTGCTGAGCAAGGTAAAGAATTGGGTTTAATAGTTATTGATTATCTACAGCTAATGGAAGGTACCTCACCAGACAATCGTGTTCAAGAAATTTCAAGGATTACCAGAGGGCTTAAAGGTATGGCAAGAGAACTTAAAGTGCCAGTCATAGCTTTATCTCAGTTAAGTAGAGGCGTTGAATCAAGAACCAATAAAAGACCAATGCTTAGCGATTTGCGCGAATCTGGCTCAATAGAACAGGATGCGGACTTAGTTCTAATGATATATAGAGATGAGTACTACAATGCAGAAACTACCGATAGAGGCATTACTGAAGTTATCGTGACAAAACATCGAAATGGACCTGTTGGAACAGTTAAATTACTTTTTGAACCTCAATTCACTAGATTTAGAAATCTTGCCGCTTAATTCTCGAAAATTAAAGTTCTTAATGATTAGTTAATGATTATCAAACAATCCTCAAATGAAAGTTTTGATGTAATTGTTGTTGGAGGTGGTCATGCAGGCTGCGAAGCAGCACTGACTTCCGCGAGATTAGGATTGAATACAGCCTTATTTACCTTAAATTTAGATCGAATTGCATGGCAACCATGTAATCCCGCAGTAGGGGGCCCAGCCAAAAGTCAATTAGTGCATGAGGTCGATGCCCTTGGAGGAATAATAGGAAAAGTAGCCGATTTAACGGCTCTTCAAAAGAGAGTCCTTAACGCAAGCAGAGGTCCTGCCGTTAGGGCATTAAGAGCACAAACAGATAAAAGAGTTTACTCTCATGAAATGTTGAATATTCTTCGAAATGCACCTAATTTAAAAATTAGAGAAGCAATGGTTACTGGACTAGAGGTAGAGCGTTATCAGAATAAGATTAAAAAAAATACACTTGAATCTGAAGAGAGAATTGGATTTATAAAGGGAGTGAAAACCTATTTTGGGAGCATTTTTTATGCAAAAGCCGTTGTACTAACAACAGGAACTTTTCTTGGAGGCCGAATATGGATTGGAAATAAATCTATGAGTGCAGGTCGAGCTGGGGAGCAAGCCTCTGAAGGATTAACTGAAGAATTACAAAATTTAGGCTTCATAACTGATCGTTTAAAAACAGGAACACCTGCTCGAGTCGATAGAAGAAGTCTCGATCTTAAGTCTCTGGAGGAGCAAGTGAGTGATGCTTCAGATAAGTTTTTTTCTTTTGATCCTCTTGCGTGGAAAAGTGGAGAACAAATGAGTTGTCATATCACTCGAACCACAAAAGAAACTCACAAACTTATTAAAAAAAATCTTCATTTAACACCTATTTATGGAGGTTTTATTGATAGTAAAGGTCCAAGATATTGCCCATCTATTGAAGATAAAATTGTAAGATTTGCAGATAAAGATTCACATCAGATTTTCTTGGAACCAGAAGGTAGAGATACTCCAGAAATATATGTACAAGGTTTTTCAACTGGTCTACCCGAAAACTTACAATCAGAACTTTTAAAAACTCTCCCAGGCTTAGAAAAATGCATAATGCTCAGACCCGCATATGCAGTTGAATATGATTATTTACCAGCCACACAATTAGAAGCAACACTAGAAACAAAAAAAATCAAAGGCTTGTTTAGTGCAGGGCAACTTAATGGAACGACAGGATATGAAGAGGCTGCTGCACAAGGATTAGTTGCAGGTCTAAATGCGGCAAGATTGATAAACAATGAAGAAGGATTTATTTTTGCAAGAGAAAGTAGTTATATTGGAACTATGATTGATGATCTGATTACCAAAGATTTAAAGGAACCCTACAGAGTTTTAACTAGCAGGAGTGAATATCGATTAATATTAAGGGGTGATAATGCCGATAGAAGATTAACTCCAATAGGCTATAAGTTAGGTTTAATTGATGAGAGAAGATGGAAAATTTTCAATAAAAAACAACAATTAATCGATCAGGAAAAGTCCCGATTAGAAAAAGAACGCATTAAAGAAACTGATAAATGTGCAGAAAAAATATATTCTTCAACTGGAACATCTATAAAAGGTTCAATAACACTGGCTAATTTCCTAAGAAGAACAAATATTCACTACAAAGATCTAGTTAATTATAATTTAACACCTAAAGAAATCCCCTTAGATGTTGAAGAAGGAGTTGAAATAGATATTAAATATAGTGGTTACTTGGAAAGGCAAAAAGCCCAAATCAACCAATTAAAGCAACAAAGTAAAAAATTATTACCAAGAAACTTAAATTACAACGACATTAAAACTCTTTCCAAAGAAGCACGCGAAAGATTAACAATCTCTAAGCCCAAAAGCCTTGGGCATGCTGCTCAACTTCCTGGGGTAAGCAAAGCAGATCTCACAGCACTTCTAGTATGGTTAAAAATACAGCAATTGAAAAAAAATGAGCGTAAGAATCCACTTCAAATAACAAGCTGATAAAAGTGAATTCATATCATTCTCAATTACCTTCCCCTGAAGTGATTTGGAGTGCATCGAAAGAGAGTGTTCTCTCAGGTAAAGGTAATCATAATCTCTCTGGGGCATGGCAATTAATGCTCCTAGGTGACGGCAGCCCAACCAGACATCTCAAGCTTTTAACTGGACATGAAGTTGCAATAAGAGTTATATCGATGGAAATGGAAAATAAGTACCAAAATGGAGTGCCTGATGAAGTCAATGAGCTAGAGCCACCATTAATACGAAGACAAGTTTGGCTAACATGTGCCAACTTGACCCTGGCATGGGCTGAAAGCTGGTGGAATAATCAAGAGGCAGAAAAGCATTTGCAAAATAAAGATCAACCAATCTGGAAAAGCCTGACCCAGGGACGCTCAGAGCTTTTTAGAGAAGTAGATGGATTGGGTTTAGTTAATGCAAACTGGTTGAGAGAAGAATTTAATGAAGATGGACCTTTTTGGAGTAGACATTATCGCTTTTTTCGTCAACAAAAAGAGTTAACTGTTATAAGAGAAGTTTTCAGCCCAAAGTTAGAGAAATGGTTAGGACCAATACCAAGAAAGGCTTTTTGAAAATATCTAGTATTTTCTTCGATTAGATCTTGGTATATTTTTTCTTCTTCGAAGAGTCTGTTTTTCCAAACAAGAATCTTTGAGATCTGAAGAATTTTGCTTAATTGGTTTATCTTTTCTCTCCCACTTGTTTAATTTAAAAGATTGCTCATCTGGCCATTCATCGTATTCACCTGAATTATCTCTAATTTCATCAATCTGAGGTGGTAAAGCTTTTGGAACTCTCAAGGAAATTGCACTTAAAGGTCTTTTGGCATTTCTTGAGACTTCTGGAGACGATCTATTATCTAAATCTTCATTACCCGACCAGTCGTCTTCATCCTCAAAAAACCAATCAATTTTTTCTTCAACCCAACGACCAACTTTTTCAAAGTTTGCTGAATTGTCATTGTCTTGCCACCCGCCCCTTCTTTGACCAGGACGATTGCCTGCAACTCCATCCACTACTTGTTTCCCCGTTTGTATCCATTTATCGACTCTGCGATCAAGGGGTTCACGTGATCGCTGGCGAATTTGATTACGATTTTTATATGAGCTCATCTTTTAAATTTAACGCTTTTAAACCAACTAGAGAAATAAAGTAATGATGAAATTATTCATAAATTGAAAAAGCTTATAAATAAAGAAAACTTTTCATGTCTTGATGGAAAAAGGTTGAAATTTTAGTACGCATTTTTTATCCCATTGACCTCCAAAATAATTATTGCAACAACTTCGACAGGCAGCACCTTTGACTACTCGACGATAATTGAAACTTCTTTTGCATGAAGGGCAAGTTGCTACCCATTTAGGAATTCTTTTGGTTGTGGGGAACGAGTGTCGAACCGTTACTTGGAAATCATTCTGAGCCGAATTTATTTCTGCCATACGTTTATGAAAATTTGGCCCATGTGCCTCCTCGACTTCCAGCACAAGATCAATCCAAGCATGAATCATTTCATGGCACAAGGTACTCTTCAATGCCCTCTGGGGAAGATTCTCTAATACTGGTCTAGACAGAATTATTTCACTTTCTTTAACTCCAAAGAAATTCATTTTTCTTCTGTAAATCCCAGCTGTAGTGGTCATGCGACCATCACTCCAACGAACAGAGAGTATTGGAACTCCTTTCTCGAACAAAGAATTGTGAAAATATTGTCTGTTTAATTCAAGAAATAATGGCAATACAGGTATTAAAGACATTGATGCAGAAAACTCATTCGCATTATTATTCCGATAACATTCTGTCTGACTATCGATAACAAACAACCAATTTCATGGCTGATAAGTCAGAATCAATAACTAAAAGGAATTAAAAATGGATAGTGCTCTTATCAAAGCAGTTGGATTAAAGGCTCTCTTGTTTGGAGTTGGTGTGCTTCTCCTTTTTTGGACTTTTAACGCAATTAAACTTGTAATAAGTGCTAGAGGCATAAATCCTCTTGTGAAAAAGTTTTTTGACCAGATTGCTGCTGGACGAATAGATGGAGCTTACAGACTGACTACAAAAGCTTATAAAACGCATGTCAATAGACAAGACTTCATCAAATTTTTGGGTAGCTTGCAATTAAATCGATACCGAAACCTAAAGTCAGGGCGTCCAAGAATAGAAGACAACCAAATAATGCTCACACTAAGCTTGAAATCTGAAGATAAGAAAAATGAAATGCCCCTGGACTTCACTTTTATTAAAATCAACGAAAATTGGCAAATAGATCGCATTTCAAAAGCCAATCCATAATTAACCTAAATGTGATTAGTGGAATCCAACCTGAAACAAAATGCTGAACGTGCAAAAGAACTTAGAGCTTTACTAAATAAAGCAAATTACTACTACTATGTATTAGATAAACCACAGTTAGACGATGCTATTTATGATCAACTGTACAGAGAATTAATTGAAATTGAAAATATTCACCCATCTCTAATTACTTATGATAGTCCTTCTCAAAGATTGGGAGGTATACCTTCAAAAGGATTCAAAAGTGTTGAACATAATATTCCTCTTTTAAGCCTAGACAATGCATTTAATATAAATGAATTAGAAGTATGGTACGCAAGGGTCAGCAAATTAATAAGTACAGATAAAAATATCAAGGAACTTCATAATCCAAAATTGACATGTGAATTAAAAATTGATGGAAATGCTATTTCACTAAGATATGAAAATGGAGTTTTAACAAGGGCAGCAACTCGTGGAGATGGGAAAACAGGAGAAGATATTACTAATAATATCAGAACTATTTCTTCAATCCCTTTGCGTTTGTTGTTAAAAAAACCACCGTCTTGGATTGAAGTTAGAGGCGAAGCTTTCATGCCCAATAATATATTTAATAAACTAAATATTGAGAGAAAAAATACTGATCAACCACTTTTTGCAAATCCTAGGAACTCTTGTGCAGGAACATTAAGACAATTAGATCCAAAAATAGTTGCATCTAGAAAACTTGACTTCTTTGCATATAGTGTCTACTTACCAGAAAGCTGGGAGCCATCTGGTAGTGATCTAAAAAAACCAAATTCTCAATCTGAATCACTTAAGTTTCTAAAAAATATTGGTTTTAAAATTGACAGTACATTTAAAACCAAAAAAAATTTAATTGAAGCAAGTAGCTATTATAAA
This sequence comes from uncultured Prochlorococcus sp., assembly GCA_902629395.1. Classification (GTDB taxonomy): domain Bacteria; phylum Cyanobacteriota; class Cyanobacteriia; order PCC-6307; family Cyanobiaceae; genus Prochlorococcus_B. The sequence continues at coordinate 49,265 of CACOQT010000003.1, read as the reverse complement.
TATTGGGAAATAGAAAAAGATTCATTACCATATGCTACAGATGGAATAGTAGTAAAAATAGATAATTTTGACATACAAAATATTTTAGGGTCTACAAATAAAGCCCCAAGATGGGCAATAGCTGTTAAATATCCAGCCGAAGAAAAAGCGACTAAATTAAAAAAATTAATTTTCCAAGTAGGACGCTCTGGAGCTGTTACTCCTGTAGCAGAGTTTGAAACAATAGAGCTTGCTGGAACATCTGTTAATCGTGCAACTCTTCACAATGCAAAAAGGCTTGACTCTTTAAATCTTCATTATGAAGACACAATAGTTGTTCGAAAAGCAGGTGAAATTATTCCTGAAGTGATTCGAGTTATAAAAGAATTTAGAATAGTTGATTCAAAATTAGTAAAATTTCCTCTGAACTGCCCAGCTTGTAATTCAAAGTTAATTCAAGAAGAAAACGAGGCAATAACTAAATGTATTAATTTTGAATGCCCAGCAAAATTAAAAGGACTTTTACGTCATTGGGTCAGCAAAAGATCAATGAATATAGATGGATTAGGTGAAAAAATTATTAATCAATTAGTAAATGAAGGATATATAAAGTCAATCGCAGACTTATATAAACTTGAAATTAATTCCCTTTTAAAACTTGAAAGATTTGGTGAAAAATCTGCAAATAATTTACTCACAGAGATTAACGAGTCTAAAAACAAAAATTGGCACAAACAACTTTACGGTTTAGGTATCCCTCACATTGGAGAGGCAAATGCTAAATCTCTCTCAAAAAACTTCCATAGCATAGAAGAACTTAATACTATTGCTAAAGAATCACCTGAAAATATATCCAATATTTATGGATTTGGAAATGAAATGAAAGAAGCAATAGTTAAGTGGTTTTGTGATTCTAGTAATCTAAAGTTAATTGAGGAATTAAAATCAGTTGGATTTTCTCTAAAAGAGAATTTAGATACAAACATCAATTCAAACCATTCAAAGAAGTTAATTGGCAAAGTTTTTGTCTTAACTGGTGCTTTACCTTCGCTTACTAGAAATGAAGTAAAAGAATTGATCGAGAGTTCTGGAGGGAAAGTTAGCTCTTCAATTAGTAAAAAAACTGATTTTCTATTGTTGGGAGATAAAGCAGGAAGTAAACTTAAAAGAGCACAAGAGCTTGGCGTAAAAATAATTAACGAAAAAGAATTTCGGGTATTAGTATATGAATAGTTAAAATGGAAAATGGATAAGAATCAAATCTATTCTTTAATTAAAACTGAATGTGGGCGTGCAAAATATGAGATGCTTGCTTCCAAAAATGGAATTTTAAATCGTATAAGACTTTACTGGTTTATCGTATTCGCTGCGATTGAAGATTGGAATAAAAAAGCTAAGGATTAATCTAAAGAGGAGAATCCTGATTTAATTTTCTTATTGAACGTAAAATGAAAACAACAACTAAGATAGTCGAAAAAACACTAATTAAGCTCCAAACAAATGAACTAGTTTCAGATCTTCCTGATAGTACTTCACCAAAATTTGAAACTTTGAGTGCTAAGGAACCTAAGCTGCAATATAAAATTGTACCAGGTAATATACCAATCATCCCAAGAGTAAAATCACGAAGTTTTACCTCACTTAAGCCATATGTAAAATTAAGTAATCCAAATGGAAAAAGAGGAGAAAGTCTGGTAAGAAGGATGACTTTTAGGCCCTCTTGTTTAACAGCTTTCTCCATTAGTTTAACTTTTGGAAAATTAGAGACCTTTTTTTGAGCCCACTCTTTTAAAAAAGTTCTCCCTAAAAAAAAAGTTAGATGAGCACCAATAAAAGCACCCACAAAAACAACCACACTTCCTAGCCACATGCCATAAAGAAAGCCAGACAACATAGAAAGCCATGAGCCTGGCAACAAACACGACACCCAAAAAACATACAACAAAGCAAAAAACAAAATTCCAAAAGGACTAATTAAAAAAGGAATGAGATTATTAACCAGAGTTTCTAAGTTGAGATACATAGTTAAAGTTCAAGTCAATCCCATTAGACGCTCTTTTACCAGTCGGACTTGTGCCTCTGACGCCGTTAAGTTCGCTCTGCATTCTTCAACTACCTCTTCAGGAGCTTTATCAACAAAACTCTTATTCGCTAAACGTCCAGAGAGACTTACTACTTCCTTTTGTGCTTTATTTAAATCTTTTTCAAGCCTTGATCGTAAAGAAGAAATATCTATCAATCCTTCAATAGGAAGAACCACCTCTAGCTCTCCACTTACACCAGCTAAAGCTTTCATAGAAGGTAAAGTTTTTGCTTGTTCTGGAGATAATATTTGAACTTCCTCAGCCTTAGTTAAAACAGCAATCTCATTGCTTGATGTTTTTAGAGTATTTTGCAAGACTTCCTTACCTGAAACCAACATAACAGGAACTTTTTGAGAGGGTTTCAACCCAGCAACTGCTCGTAGGTTTCGAATCAATCTGATAGATGAAAATAAATCAGAGAAAGAACTCTCTAAATCAATATTCAAGTCTTTCTCATTTAATTTTGGCCAAGGCTGCAAAGCTAGAAATTGATCTTCAGCTAGACCCGTCAACCCATGCCAAAGCTCCTCTGTCAAATGGGGCATAAGAGGATGAAGCATAATCAAAAGATCACTTAGTACTTTGTATAAGATGCTTTTCGCTATTTTTTGATCCAGTAATTGATCAGAAGAGAGGTTCTCTGAACTTTTCAATCTACTTTTGATTAACTCTAAATACCAATCACAAAAATCATTCCAAGCAAATTCATATAATCCTTTTGCTGCCTCTCCCAGAGCATAATTTTCATAGCGATTTGCCGTCTCACGATTTACTCGAGCAAGTCTTGATAAAATCCATTTGTCCGATAATTGCAACTTCGAAAAATCATATTTCTCCAGATTTTCATAATCTTGACCTTCAAGATTGATAAGAGCAAATCTAGTTGCATTCCAAAGCTTATTAGCAAAATTTCTCGAGGCCTCAACGGTAGCTGATGTTTGATTTTTACGATCAAAGTCAAGACGTATATCTTGGCCAGCACCAGCAACTTCACGAACAAGAGCAAACCTTAGAGCATCAGTTCCATACCTTTCTATTAGCAATAAAGGATCAATACCATTTCCTGTACTTTTACTCATCTTTCGATTTTGTTCATCTCTGACAAGTCCATGAATGTAGACGTCAGAAAATGGCATCATCTCGGTAAAGACTCCAGCCATCATTGTCATTCTTGCAACCCAAAAGAAAATGATGTCAAAGCCAGTAACAAGGGTAGTTGTTGGATACCAACGTTGAAAATCAAGATGTGCTTCATCAGGCCAACCTAATGTTGAAAAAGGCCATAATCCGCTAGAAAACCAAGTATCTAGAACATCTTCATCTTGCTCAATTTTAACTGAATCTCCATATTGCTCTCGTGCCAATTTTTTTGCTTCATCTTCTGTTCGAGCGACAATATACGGTGTTTCATTAACAACTTTATTACCTGTTTGACTAATCACAAACCAAGCCGGAATGCGGTGTCCCCACCATAATTGTCTACTAATACACCAATCTCTAATGTCAGTTAACCAATCTCGATAAACTTTAGACCACTTATTAGGAATAAATTTAGGTTGTCCTTTCTCAAAAAATTCAGAACAACTTTTTGCTAGAGGATCCATTTTGACAAACCACTGAGTTGAAAGCAATGGCTCTACTGGTACTTTTCCCCTATCAGAGAAAGGCACACTATGCTTATAAGCCTCTATTTTGGTCACAAGACCTAAATCCTTTAGAGAGTCAATAACAGCTTCTCGTGCTTCAAAACGATCCAGGCCCTCAAATTGACCTGCATTACGATTCATTTTTCCTTTTTTAGTCATGACTGTTATTTGAGGCAAGTCATGTCTCTGACCTATCTCAAAATCATTAGGATCATGAGCTGGCGTAACTTTGACACATCCAGTTCCAAAATCTTTATCTACATGAGGGTCTCCAATGATGGGAATAGTTCTGCCAACAAGAGGTAAGGTAAGTTTCTCGCCTATAAGATCCTTATATCTTTCATCCGATGGGTTGACAGCAACTGCGACATCACCAAGCATTGTCTCAGGACGTGTAGTCGCTACTTCAAGATAACTAATTTGTTTCGCATTTGATTCGGATAATCGGACCAACGGATATCGAAAATGCCAAAGATATCCATCTACCTCTTTCATTTCGACCTCTAAATCACTCACAGCTGAACCAGAGGCAGGACACCAATTAACTAAATATTCTCCTCTATATATGAGTCCTTTCTCATGTAAACGAACAAAAGCTTCGGAAACAGCTTTACTCAGGCCCTCATCCAATGTAAATCTCTCTCTACTCCAGTCCACGGAATATCCCAAACGCTTTAATTGATCAACAATTCTTCCACCACTTTTTTCTTTCCACTGCCAAGCTTTTTCCAAAAAAGACGCTCTACCAAGTTCACGACGATTTTTGCCTTCTTCCTTAAGTTGTTTCTCTAGGATAGTTTGAACGGCAATTGATGCATGGTCTGTTCCCGGAAGACAAAGAACATTGTTTCCTTGCAATCTCTTATACCTAACAACCGTATCTATCAAGGCAGTGTTAAAAGCATGTCCCATATGCAGACTACCTGTGACATTTGGAGGAGGAATAACCACAGAGAATGGGGCTCCAGGAGCTGATGGATCAGGTTTAAAAGCTTCTTTTTCTTCCCAAGCTTTCTGCCAACGATTTTCAGTACCAACTGGATCATATGTTTTAGGAAGACCTAAGGCTTCAGATGATTTTGTGGTTTTTGCCCGATCTATCACAGAAAAAAAAAGTGTTTAGTTTAATTTACTCATTCCAGACAAAAAGTTTTACATCATTCTTGCTTTTCCTAAATTCAAATGTCATTTTTGTTATTCCAAGGGATCGAAACTATTGAGTCATGCCTTACCCATGCGGCTGGAGATAGAGAAACCTTGTCAGTTAAACCTATCATTCGTAAGGCTTGATCTATTTCTTTGTCAAGAATTCTCTTTTCTCCATCAATGTGCATTACCAAAACTTGAGCTTCTGAAGGATCAGCCAATATGTGCAATGACAAATCATCGAGGGCTCTTTCAAAAAATATCTTTCTCATTCGACTTGTCAAAGGAGAACCCATAGCTTTTGCAAACAATTCCAAGCTTTCTTTGTCTCCAGGAAGCCCACAATTTAAGCTTAACCAAATCAAAAATTTAACCCAACTATCAACGCTCCACAGTGGCTGAAAGCTATTTCGCTTACTGTAAATTAATTCAAACAGTGCGAATTCAAATGCTTTTGCTTGAATTGAAGTGCGAGATATTTGTTCCATAGAAGACATTTTCTCCAACTACAGCCAAACTAGTGTTTATTGTTCACTATCTGTTTATTTGTCATGGATCTGAACGACCCTGAACTTGAATTCTCCGACCTTGTATATGCATATCAGAGCTGGGTAATAGCTGTAATCAACGATGAAAAATTAAATAGTAAGGAAAAGTTGCTTACTGAGGAAATATCAGATGATGCATTAAATGCCATGAGATTCTTATCAGGTGAAGTAACGAGTGCTATTGAGACAAGTTTAGCTCGCGTATATGAAGTTGATTCAGATGAACTCTCTTCGCTTCTGTTCCCAGAAGAATAAAAGTTACTTTCCTTGTTTGATAGAAATTACTGCACTTTTGTAAGTTTTCTAAAACCTGACCCACATGGAGAAGCTTCAGCTCCTTTTGGCGTGCTAATCAAGAATCCACCTCCACTTAAATCACCAAAATAATTCAATTTAAGACCTTGAAATAATTGGATTTGATTTTCCTGGGTATACAAGGTAATACCATCAGCTCTAGCCAATGCAACCCCATCATTCTTTCCTGGCCTTATTCTAATAAATTTCCAACCCTCTCCACACTTATCATCCATCAAATCAATATGCATAACTCCTGGAGTCCCGGTAAAAGAAGCTTGCCTATTTAATTCTGCAGCCGCTGTTGCTGAAATTTTTAATCCTGAACCATTTCGCATAAATAAAAAAAAATTTGATGGGCGATCCAGGGTTCGAACCAGGGACATCCTGCTTGTAAGGCAGGCGCTCTACCGCTGAGCTAATCGCCCATACACCTCTTAGCCTAAGACTAATTCTTTTACTTTATACCTCAAGCTGCTCTGTTGTTGAGAATTAATCATAATTAGTTCAACGATTCAAAGAAAATCATTTTTTGAGCTTATCAACCGCTCTTTGACGAGAATTAGAAATGACTGACACAAAACAAATAAATTCAGGAGGAAAAATCAATAAACTCCTTGAAGTCGTCTCAGCTCTAAGGGATCCAATCAATGGTTGTCCTTGGGATCTCAAGCAAACCCATCTTTCTTTGATCCCATATGTTCTTGAAGAAGCTCATGAAGTTGCTCACGCAATACGAGAAAACAATCCTGATGAATTAAAAGAAGAACTTGGTGATCTCTTATTGCAAATAATTTTGCATGCTCAAATAGCTAAAGAAAAAAAATTATTTGACATATCAGACATTATTGACGAAATCACTAACAAGCTAATTCGAAGGCATCCACACGTATTTCAAAATAAAGCAAAAGTTAGCATGAAAGAAGTGGAGGACTCTTGGGAAAAAATAAAACATAAAGAAAACCCTTTAAATAACTCAAAAACACCTATTAGTGATCGGTTAAAGTTAAAAATCAGGCCGCAACCTTCCACAAAAGCAGCACTCATTATATCTAAGAAAGCTTCAAAAAACGGTTTAGAGTGGGAGAAAAGTGATGAAATTTGGAATAAATTATATGAAGAATTAGAAGAATTAAAAGATGCATTAAAAATAAACAAAGCTTCAGATGCTGAAGCTGAAATAGGAGATGTATTATTCACATTGATAAATATTGCAAGATGGCATAAAATATCTATAGAAGAAGGATTAGCAAAATCTAATCAAAGATTTCTAGAACGATTAGCATACATTGAAAAAAATATAGACGGCGAATTACATTCACAATCAAAAAAGAAATTACAGAAATACTGGAAATTAGCGAAGATTAAACTCAAGCATTAAGATTAAATTATGAATAACAAACAAAAGGCTAAGTTAGAGTGGTGCGATGAGTATCACAATGGTGTTAGATATGGACTTGAGGGAAAATTAATACTGGAAGAATCTAGTAGTTTCCAAAAAATTAAAATATTTGAAAGCTCAAGATATGGCAAAGCATTATTTCTTGATGATTGTTGGATGACAGCAGAAAAATCTGAAAAGTGTTACCACGAATGCCTGATTCATCCTGCTTTATGTTGTTCAAAACAAATAAAGAGTATTTTAATTATTGGAGGTGGCGATGGGGGTAGTGCAAGAGAATGTTTAAAATATAAAGAGGTTATATCTATCGATTTAGTTGAAATCGATCAAAGGGTTATTGAATTGAGTAAAAAATATTTACCTACTATTGGAGGGAATGCATGGTCAGACTCAAGATTAAATTTAAAAATCAAAAATGGAATTGATTGGGTAAAAAATAAAAAAGATAACTCATATAATGTAATTATTATTGATGGTGCAGATCCTATTGGACCATCCAAGGAATTATTCAGCAATTCTTTTCTTCAAGATTGCAAAAGAATACTCAAACCGGGAGGAGTTCTTGCAACACAAAGCGAATCTCCTGAATCTTTTCAAAAACTTCACATAAATATTGTCAAAGTTCTACGTGAAATTTTTAACTACGCAGATCCAATTTATGGATCTGTACCCATATACCCAAGCGGTTTATGGAGTTGGACATTTGCATCTATGGAGAAGATCGAATACATGAATCCCCAAAAAAATCGCGTGAAAGAAATCTCTAAAAGTTGTCAGATATGGAGTGAAAGATGGCAACAAGGAGCATTTAATACTATTCCTGCATTCATTGAAAGAGAGCTTGAGAAAATATGACCAAATCCATACTTAAAAATCTATCACAATTTAATAACGATGGTGCAATATTTATGGGAGCACAAAGGAGCATCGATCAATGCAGAGTATCGCTTTTAGGAGTCCCTTATGATGGAACTTGTTGCTTTAGACCTGGTGCTAGATTTGGCCCTTCTGCTGTCAGAGAAGATAGCTATGGAATTGAAACTTATTGTCCACAATTAAATTCAGATTTAGAAAATATAAAATTTGCTGATTTAGGTTCACTAGATGTTCCCTTTGGGGATGCAAAATTAACACTTGATTATGTACAAGAGGCGACAGAAATTTTGCTTAAAAATAATCTAAAACCTCTTATTATTGGGGGAGAGCATTCAATAACTAGTGGAATTATTAAAGCAATAATAAATAATTATCCCGAATTAATTATTATTCAATTAGATGCTCATGCAGACCTTAGAGATGAATGGTTAGGTAGTAAATTTAGTCATGCTTGTACAATGAAAAGATGTTTAGAAATTCTACCGAGCAAAAAAATCTTTCAAATAGGAATAAGAAGTGGAACAAAATCAGAATTTTTTGAAATGAAAAATACTAAAAGATTAATTCCACATACTTTGGGAAAGAATGCAAAATATTTAGAAAAAGCTCTAAAAAGTTTTAAAGGAACACCAATCTATTTAACTTTTGATTTAGATTGGTTTGATCCATCCATAATGCCAGGAACAGGCACACCTGAACCAGGGGGCTATTTCTGGAGTGATTTTGCTTCAATAATCGATGTTATCAAGTCTCACAAAATAATTGGTGCTGATGTAGTCGAGTTATCACCCAAATTAGACAACTCAGGAATTAGTAGTATTCTCGCTGCAAAAGTTGTGCGTTCATTGATTATGTTATTAGACAAATAGCTCTAAAAATTTGAGTTTACTTCTCATTGATAACTAATACCTTTCCAAAATCGAGTTGTTGATGATTAAATTTTTGAGAAATCTTTGGGAAATAAGGTTCTTTTTTTATCCAATGACCACAAGAAACAAATGAAGATATTTCAGAATGTATTTTTATCTTTCTCAGCTTGCACCAAGAGAATGAATCAAAATGATTTGAAACACACTGATTACAGCTCATGCAAGATCTTTTTGGAGTCATTAAGTCTTAACCCAAGACTCACAGAGTAGTAAAACTTTCCGAATCGAGCCACAACGCATTAAATTTAGCTCTAGAAGTTCTTAAAGGTTCACGTCATTACTTGTGAATTTATTGTAACGCTCAGCAAAAAATGAAATTACAACAAACTCCTCTTTACGAAGAATGTCAAAAATTAGGGAGTAAAATGGTCCCTTTTGCAAATTGGGAAATGCCTGTTAGTTTTTCTGGATTAATAGATGAACACAATGCAGTAAGAAAAAATGTAGGCATGTTCGACATATCTCACATGGGTGTTGTGCAGCTAAAAGGTAAAGATATCAAGAGTGCATTACAATATTTAGTTCCCTCAGATGTGTTTCGGATAGGAGCAGGTGAAGCGTGTTACACAGTTTTTTTAAGAGAAAATGGAGGCATCCAAGACGATTTGATCATTTATGATCAAGGCATTTTGGATACGAAAGAAGAGAGTATAGTTTTAGTTATTAATGCCGCGAGAAAAGAATCAGATATCGAATGGTTGAAATCAAATCTTTCTCATAGAGAAATATCCATCTCCGAGTTCATGCCTGAGGGGGCATTAATTGCCATACAGGGCCCAGAATCAATTCATACCCTTGAAAAAATTCTTCAAGAACCTTTATCCGATTTGCCACGTTTTGGACATAAAACTATTAGTTCTAATCCCAACTTAGTCGACTCAAAAGAATCCATTTTTATTGCAAGAACTGGTTATACGGGAGAAGAAGGTTTCGAATTTTTGTCATCACCAAAAACAGCAAAGTCCATTTGGAAGAATCTAATTACATCGGGAGTTACTCCATGCGGACTTGGAGCAAGGGATACTCTTAGATTAGAAGCGTCTATGCATTTATATGGCAACGACATCAACTTAGATACAACCCCCTTTGAAGCTGGGTTAGGATGGTTAGTTCATTTAGAAATGCCTAATGATTTCATAGGTCGAAAAGCTTTGGAAAAACAGGCTGAAGATGGAACGAAAAAAAGGCTTGTTGGTCTCAAGGTCAAAGACAAAGGAATTGCTAGAAAAGGATATCAAGTTTCATACAACAGCAAAAAGATTGGGAAAGTAACCAGCGGAACTTGGTCTCCAACATTAAAAGAACCTATAGCTCTAGCTTATGTTCCTAGCGAAATTGCAAAAATAGATACTCTTCTAGAGGTAGAAATTAGAGGGAAAAAACATCCTGCCGTAATAGTAAAAAGACCTTTCTATCGAAAAGGTTTTTGAGCATGTAGCAACTGTGTTGTGCATAAAAGCCCGTCTTTGTGGGAAACTCAATATTCATAATGATTGAGAATTTCATGCGCAATAAGACTTGTGGAGAACTTCGAGCTTCCGCAATTGGCGCAAATATTCAACTATGTGGTTGGGTTGATCGAAGAAGGGATCATGGCGGAGTGATTTTTATTGACCTAAGAGACCGCTCTGGAACAATTCAAATAACAGTTGATCCTGATCAAGGTCAGGATCTTTTTAGCATCGCCGAAAGTTTACGAAATGAGACTGTTCTTCAAATCAATGGATTAGTGAGAGCAAGACCAGAGGAAGCCATCAATACAAAAATCCAAACCGGTGAAGTAGAAGTCTTAGCTGAAAATATTAAAATCCTCAATGCTGTTTCTAGTACACTTCCATTCTCAGTTTCTATTCATGATGAGGAGAGTGTTAAAGAGGAGATCAGGCTGAAGCATAGATATTTGGATCTAAGGAGAGAAAGAATGAATAAAAATCTTCGATTGAGACACAACACAGTTAAAGCAGCCAGAAACTTCCTTGAAAATGAAGGATTTCTAGAAGTTGAAACGCCTATTTTAACTAGATCAACTCCTGAAGGGGCAAGAGATTACTTAGTGCCCTCACGTGTCTGCGGTGGCGAATTTTTCGCATTGCCGCAATCACCACAATTATTCAAACAATTATTGATGGTTGGTGGAATAGAACGTTATTACCAAGTTGCAAGATGTTTTCGTGATGAAGATTTACGGGCAGACAGGCAACCAGAATTCACTCAATTAGATATTGAAATGAGTTTTATGGATGAAAAAGAAATAATTGAATTAAATGAAAAATTAATTGTAAACATATGGAAAGAAATCAAAGAGATTGATTTACCAACTCCTTTCCCAAGAATGACTTGGCAAGAGGCTATGGATAGATTTGGAACTGACAGGCCTGATACTCGATATGGAATGGAGCTTGTTAACACAAGCGATTTATTTGCCAAAAGTGGCTTTAAAGTTTTTTCAAATGCTGTTTCCTCTGGTGGATGTGTCAAATGCATCACCATTGAGGACGGAAATAATTTAATTAGCAATGTAAGAATAAAACCAGGGGGAGATATTTTTAGCGAATCCCAAAAGGCTGGTGCTGGTGGACTTGCTTTCATTAGAGTTCGAGACAATGAAGAAGTCGATACTATCGGAGCCATAAAAGATAATTTAACTACATTACAAACGAAAGAACTCCTGGCAAAAACGCAGGCTAAGGCTGGTGATCTAATTCTTTTTGGTGCAGGACCTACAAATATTGTCAATAAAACCCTGGATAGAGTTCGTCAATATATTGCTGAAGACCTAAAAATCATTTCAAAAAATGGACCAAACACACAATGGAATTTTCTTTGGGTAACTGATTTTCCCATGTTTGAATTCAACTCTGATGAAAATCGTCTTGAAGCAATTCATCATCCTTTCTGTGCTCCGAAGACTGCAGATATTGGTGAATCAGAAACCCTATGGAAAGACAAATTACCCAATGCAAAGGCTCAAGCTTATGATCTAGTTCTTAATGGATTAGAACTTGGTGGGGGATCTTTAAGAATTCACAACTCAGAACTTCAAAAAATCGTCCTTGAAGTAATTGGACTATCTAAAAATGAAGCAGAAGAGCAATTCGGCTTTTTAATTGATGCACTTTCAATGGGTGCCCCCCCACATGGAGGAATTGCCTTTGGACTTGACAGATTAGTAATGCTTTTAGCTAATGAAGATTCAATTAGAGATACTATTGCTTTTCCAAAAACACAACAAGCACGTTGTTCCATGGCTAAAGCACCTGCAAACGTAGAAAAAAAACAATTAGAAGACCTCCACATTTCCTCTACTTGGATAGAGACTGAATGAATTGATCGAAATCGGCAGTAAAAAGATTATCTAAAGAAAAATATATAAATTTCTTGGCGTTTAGCTGGATCAAGGTAGCTTAGAGAATGATTGAAAAGTAAATGGCAAAATTTGTTTTCGTCACTGGTGGTGTAGTTTCAAGCATTGGCAAAGGAATTGTTGCCGCAAGTCTTGGCAGACTACTGAAATCAAAAGGGTATAGTGTTTCAATTTTGAAGCTTGACCCATATTTAAATGTTGATCCTGGGACGATGAGCCCTTTTCAACATGGAGAAGTTTTTGTAACTGAGGATGGAGCAGAAACAGATTTAGACCTTGGACACTATGAACGCTTTACGGATACTGCAATGTCTCGACTAAATAGTGTAACTACAGGATCAATTTATCAAGCTGTGATTAATAAAGAAAGGAGAGGTGACTATGACGGAAGAACAGTTCAAGTAATACCCCACATTACTCGTGAAATTCGCGAAAGAATTAACCGTGTAGCAGATAATAGTGGTGCAGATGTAGTTATATCAGAAATTGGAGGAACAGTTGGAGATATTGAATCTCTACCTTTCCTTGAGGCAATAAGAGAATTCAAAGGGAATGTAAAAAGAAACGATGTTGTTTATATTCACGTTACATTATTGCCATTTATAGGTACATCTGGAGAAATCAAGACGAAGCCTACACAGCACTCAGTAAAAGAGCTCCGCTCAATAGGTATTCAACCAGATATTTTAGTTTGTCGCAGCGATAGACCCATCAATGATGATTTAAAAAATAAAATCGGCGGTTTTTGTGGAGTCCATTCTGATGCAGTCATAGCATCCCTGGATGCTGACAGTATTTACTCTGTACCATTAGCACTCAAAGATGAGGGACTCTGCAGAGAGGTATTGGATTGCTTAGATCTTCATGATCATGAAAGTGATTTAAAGGACTGGGAGCAATTAGTTCATAAATTACGTAATCCAGGTCCCTCTACTAAAGTCGCATTAGTTGGCAAATATGTACAATTAAATGATGCCTACTTATCAGTAGTTGAAGCACTTCGTCATGCATGTATCTCTCAAGATGCATCCCTAGACCTTCACTGGATTAATGCAGAGAACATCGAAGCAGAGGGAGCAGATAAGCTACTTCATGGAATGGACGCAATTGTCGTTCCTGGAGGTTTTGGTAACCGTGGCGTAAATGGAAAAATAGCTGCTATTAGATGGGCAAGGGAGCAAAGGGTACCTTTTCTTGGACTATGCTTAGGTATGCAATGTGCTGTCATTGAATGGGCTCGCAATTTAGCTGGTTTAGAAGATGCATCGAGTGCCGAACTAAATCCAAATTCAAAACATCCTGTTATTCATTTACTACCAGAACAACAAGATGTAGTTGATCTCGGTGGAACAATGCGATTAGGAGTCTATCCTTGTAGGCTTCAAACTAATACCATCGGACAAAGTTTATACAATGAAGAAGTTGTCTACGAAAGGCATAGACATCGTTATGAATTTAATAATTCATATAGAACTCTCTTAATGGAATCTGGTTATGTAATCAGTGGCACTTCGCCTGATGGTAGATTAGTAGAGCTAATAGAATTAAAAAATCATCCATTTTTTGTTGCGTGTCAATATCATCCGGAATTTCTCTCTAGGCCAGGAAAACCACATCCTTTATTTAGTGGTTTGATTCAAGCTGCACAAATGCGTGTACCATCATCACCCAGTGAGGCTCTCAACCCACAATTAAAAGTTACTGAAAAAAAATCGATAGAACAAAAATAAATGAAGTCCTCTCTGCCAGTAGTCGAGTGTTTTCATTCTCTACAAGGAGAAGGAAAACATGCTGGTAGAAGTGCTTACTTCATCAGATTAGCTAGTTGTAAAGTTGGATGTCCTTGGTGTGATACAAAAGAGTCTTGGAATTCAAAACTTCACCCGCAACAAAGTTTGAAAGATTTATCAATAGGAACAGCCAAAGCCCAAAAAGAAGGAGCAGCTTTTGTGGTAATCACTGGAGGTGAACCATTGCACCATAATTTAGATGAACTCTGCAAAGAAATCAGAAAATATACACTCAATCAAGAGAGAAAATCTATTCCAATTCATCTCGAGACCAGTGGAGTAGATAAGTTAAGTGGCAGACCAGATTGGATAACATTATCACCTAAACGGCATTCCCCTCCACGCCTTGATAATCTCTTATGTTGCCAAGAATTAAAAATTGTTATTCAAAACTCCGACGATTTAGATTTTGCAAAGAAAATGGCTAATTTAATAAAAAACAATGGAACAACAAAGCCCCAATTATTTTTACAAGCAGGATGGAACAATGACGAAGGGAAAGCACTCGCAATCAAATATGTAAAAAATAATCCGGATTGGACACTCAGTATGCAAACACATAAATGGCTTGATGTGCTCTAACTAACAGCAAAATGAGTTTTACTTACATAATGCTAAAAAAAATAATTAAATGAGCGAACAGAGAACTATTGCACTGCTTTCAGGAGGAATTGATTCAGCTACAGCTGCTTGTATCGCTATGGAAGCCGGACAAAAAGTCATTGGTTTATCATTTGATTATGGTCAACGACATCTCAAGGAATTACGAGCAGCAGAAGTCATAGCAAAAGAATTAAGTCTTGAAGATCATTTAACCATTAAGGTTGATTTGTCTTCCTGGGGTGGGTCCTCCTTAACCGACAAATCACAAATTATTCCCACAAATGGTGTACAAAAAAATAATATTCCTAACACCTACGTTCCTGGTAGAAACACTATCTTTATTGCTATTGGGTTAAGTCTTGCTGAGGCTCGTGGAGCCAATCAAATAGCATTAGGCATCAATGCAATGGATTATTCTGGATATCCAGATTGCAGACCTGATTATTTAGAGGCATATCAAGATTTAGCTAATTTATCTTGCAAGATTGGACGCGAAGGGAAAGGCATAAAGTTATGGGCACCCCTAATAGATTGGGAAAAAACAAAAATCTTTAAGGAGGCATTACGCCTAAAAATTCCTATAGAAAAAACATGGAGTTGCTATCAAGGTGACATTAAACCATGCGGAAAATGCGATAGTTGCCGTATTAGAGATACTGCATTAAAAGAGATAGGTCGTCAAGATCTTTGTAGTTCAAATATCTAGTGAAAAGCACTCAGCGCATACGATGTGAATGGGAAGGACCTGAGCTAGTTGCGAATAAGTTAATTAATGAATGGGGAGACGCCGGATTTATATGGCTTGATGGTGATGGCAGTGATATTGGTCGATGGGTAACCTTAGCTGTTGATCCCATTGAACAGTTTTGCTCTAAAGGATTAGGAAATTCAGAAAAACAAAATAACCCTTTTAAAATATTAAGAGAATTACCAAAAGGGCACTGGACTGGTTGGCTTAGTTATGAAGCCGCATCTTGGACAGAACCACAAAATCCATGGAAAACAAGTTGCATGGCAACTTTATGGATAGCATCACATGACCCTATATTGAAATTTGATCTTCAAAAGAAAGAGCTTTGGCTAGAAGGCAAGGATAAAAAACGTCTCTCAATCATGGAATATTTCCTAAAAAATAATTTTCATCAAAAGCTTTGCAAATGTGACAATGATGCGACAACACAAATAGATAGAGTGAATAGCATCCCCTTAGAATCCTGGAAATGGAATTTAACAACTCAAGAATACGCAAAAAGGGTTGATGCAATAAAAAAATTGATTGCGAATGGTGATATTTTTCAAGCTAATCTAACTACTTCGTGCCAAGCATTGCTACCAGAGTTCATGAGTCCAATAGACGTATATTCAAAACTTAAAAGAAATTCTCCCGCTCCCTTTGCTGGGGTAATTATCGGAGATCAAATGGCAAAAGGAGAAGCTATTATTTCTACTTCACCAGAAAGATTTCTGAAAGCTTTGCCCAATGGCGAAGTTGAAACAAGACCAATAAAAGGAACTAGACCCAGAGATACAGACCCAGAAAAAGATGCTGATTGGGCAGCAGACCTAATTTGTAGTCAAAAGGATCATGCTGAAAATATAATGATTGTAGATCTATTAAGAAATGATCTAGGAAAAGTATGTCAACCTGGTTCAATCAAAGTCCCTCAACTACTAGGTTTAGAAAGCTACTCTCAAGTTCACCATCTAACCTCAGTTATTAGAGGTACACTTCATGTAAATAAAACTTGGATTGACTTACTTGAGGCATGCTGGCCTGGTGGTTCAATAACGGGGGCACCCAAGCTAAGAGCGTGTAAAAGACTGTACGAACTTGAACCCACAGCGAGAGGTCCATATTGTGGATCAATATTAAATATTAATTGGGATGGAGTCCTAGATAGCAATATTCTCATTCGATCTTTCATGATTAAAGAATCATCTATCACTGCACATGCTGGATGTGGAATTGTTGCAGATTCAGATAGTAAAAAGGAAGCTGAAGAAATGAATTGGAAATTAATGCCACTTTTAAATGCATTAACATGATTAAAAATAAGAACGAAAAATTAGGATGGATAAATGGTCAATGGGGAATTTTCAAAGATTTAAAAGTTCCAATTAATGATCGAGGTCTTAACTTTGCAGATGGAATCTTTGAAACAATTTTAATTTTGGGTGGAATCCCACAGCTTTTAAATGAACACTTAGATAGATGGGAAAGAAGTGCAAAAATTTTAGAAATGAATCCTCCACCATCAAAAAAATGGTTGATTTCACTAATACAAGACGGTATCAAACGAGCACAATTAAATAACATCAATGGAGTCATTCGTATTAATTGGACGAGAGGAGTATCAAAACAACGTGGTATTGATGTAAGCCAAACCAGCCGTCATAGCTTTTGGTTAGAGATTGATTCTTATCAACCAAATTTTGAATCAATATCTACAATTATTAGTCAAAATGAGAGAAGGAATACTTTCAGCCGTTTAAGTTCTTGTAAAACATTTTCTTATACTCAAGGAATTCAAGCTCGCTTAGAAGCAAAAAATGCAGGCTTTAGTGATGCATTGCTATTAAATAGTCAAGGTGAAATTTGTTGTGCAACTACAGCAAATATTTTAGTAAAAAGAAAAAATAATTGGCTAACCCCACCATCAAATAGTGGCTGTCTTCCAGGCATTATGCGTCAACGAGGAATTGATTTGAATATAATAAAAGAATCACTTATTGAGACCACACCTTGGGATAATGATGAATGGTTTTTGATAAATAGTTTAAGTTGTCGGCCAATTAAACAAATAAATAATAAAAAATTACAAACTAGAACAAATCCTAGAGATTTTTGGCTAAAACTAATGCAAACAGCAGAGTAATTTATTTACTAACTAAATAGGCATAGGGAACGTGACATCTGCTGGTGGAGGAGAACAAGCCTCTACTTGGAAATCAACAACTGATCCAATTACAACAATAGAGGGAGAAATTAAATTTTTAGCTTCTACTTCATCATAAAGATTCTCTAAAGGAGACTTTATGAAGCGTTGTCCAGCAACTGTTCCCTGCTGAATCACCGCTGCAGGAGTACTTGGATGCATACCGCCTGCAATTAATTCAGTAGAGATAAATTTTAAATTATGAACACCCATATAGATAACTAATCCATCGCTTGATTGAGCAAGAGAACGCCAATCAACTGCTGGGCGCTTTTTGTCAATTCCCTCGTGACCAGTCACAAAAGTTACTGAAGATCCGGCAAGCCTATGAGTAATAGGTATACCTACATAGGCTGGGGCAGCGATACCAGAGGTGACTCCGGGTACAACCTGAACAGGGACACCTTTTTTATCAAGATAGGAAGCCTCTTCCGCACCTCTACCGAAAAGGAATGGATCACCACCTTTTAATCGGACTATAGAAGAACAAGTATTTGCTAAATCAAAAAGAATATCATTCGTTTTTCTCTGAGGAACTGAATGGTGACCTCGTCTCTTACCAACTGAATAAAGCTGACAAGTTGAAGAAACTAATTTCAGTAACTCAACAGGGACTAATGAGTCGTATACAAGAGCATCACATTGCCTAATTAATCTTTGAGCTTTAACTGTTAACAAATCAGGGTCACCAGGTCCTGCTCCCACAAGATAAACAGTACCAAGCTGATCTGAGGTCATGGCAAGTTTCCGAGAATATTTACAAGCCCTCGATGAATCAACTCAATCTCTAGCAAAGATTTTAGCTCTTCTCCGTTACTATCAATTTCTACATTTTTACTTGGAGTCAACAGATAAGGAATAGGAAAATAATTCTTTTCACCACCCAAAATGTCTCGATTCCATCTAGACCATGAATAAAAAGGGATGTTTAAGACATTTTCTAGACACTTAAGAAAAGCACTTGAAGTTTCTGTAGAGACGGGATGATGGATCAATGCAGGTTTATAAAAAGAATTTTGATTACTTATCCAATCATCTATTAATGATAGCCATGGATGAAAAGAACCTAAAAAAGGAAACAATTTAATATTGTTACCAGCATCTTTCAAACGTTTGAATATTTTCGGAACATCACTGCAGACATGAGTTCCTGGTAACAAAAAAAGAGGAACCAAAAACATTGATTTAGAGCCAATATCTAATTGTGGTGGAATCTCTTGAGTCAAAGCTTCTATAGAAACAGATCTATTTTTATAATTTTTTAGTTGATCTACCAGAGAAATTAGCGATGGATGAATTTTTCCTCCTCTGGAGCCGTGCACAAGTAAATGTAAATGATGGTGAGACTCCCAATTAGTTCTGTTCGGTAACAAAGACAACCTTTCAGGAGTACCTTCTGGTGTATTTCTAGATCCGTCTAATGCAATAAAATCCAAATCATGATGGACATTGGTTACTGCAGAAGAACAAATTGCACTACAAGAGAAAGAGTTCAACGATACGCCACTCTGAAAAGAGGGAGAAGAAAGGTCAAAAGCACTCTTCACAGAGACCTCTTTGCTATGAGAGAAGTCTTTAAAATGCTTAAGAGTGGAGCAATTAGAGGCATTGGAGAAATCGGCCGACAGTATTGAGATAAAAATTGTATCTAATTAATCAATCAAAAGAGGTCTAAGAGATGTAGCGAAAGCTACGAAAATAAATAATAAGTTTTTGAAAACTAATACAAACAAAATCATATTTTTGCAGTAAATAGTAAACATCTATGATAAAAGTAATGACCAAGTATTATCTTGAAGGAAAAAAACTAAATAAAATAAAAAAAATAAAGCGGCAAAAGATGACTGAAAATAAGAAACTATATGGACGAGTTTGCGTCTAAAACAAATTTTCAAGAATATATATATCAAAGATTGATAGTGATTAATTAGTTTTAAAAGTCTTATCAATACTTGACTTAACTAATAAACAAATTTTAATTTTATAAATTATTTTTCTAATTCACTGGATTTAAATTACATGAATACTGAAGAAAGCAATAAATGGAATACCCTGCATAACGTAAAAAGTAGCAAACAAAGTGCGGATTGGTTAAAAAATGCATACAATCCAAATATCAATTCTGACCTCAGACAAGAAACTGCTATTCATTTGGAACAATTATCAAATGTAGGTTAGATAACAATAAAAGATCTAATCAAAACATATGGAAAGAAAGATGAACTAATTCTTGGTGCAGGGCTCACTTATCAAGATGATGCGAAAAAATGGCTCTTAAAACAACTCTATAATGATGGGGTAATGAACGTAAAAGTAGTTGAAGCATTAGCTTGCTGGAGAGGTGTATTACCAATTAAATTTATCAAAAAGCATTAGAATAAAAAAATGAGAGAATTATATTAGTTGACCTCGAATCACATAAATTTAAAGCTCATTTACTTTCTGATTTTGAATTACTTGATATGGTTAAATCACCTTTTAATGATTTCAGAGAAAATATAGTCATCAAAACGCTGACAATAATTCAAAGACGTGAAAGCTTAGATATTTATGAAGCCATGACCAATATAATCATTAAAGGCTCAGATAGATCTGCATACATTGGTCTTATGGCTCTAGGTTCAATCGAAAATGAAGCCAGTAAAAATACCCTGATAGATTTCGTTAAAAACTTAAATAATAATCAGAGAAAGGAACTTACGAAAAAACAACTAAACTTAGCAATGTAAACGACTATGTCGAATAAATACGAAGAATTTAAAACCTATTTAAAAAAAATCGGTAGTGGGGAAGTTACAGGAAAAAGTCTAACTCGTGAAGAAACAAAATCAGCTCTCAAGCTGATGCTTAAAGAAGAGGCAAGTGCAGCACAAATTGGTGGCTTCATGATTGCACATAGAATCAGGCGTCCCATCCCTGAAGAATTAGCTGGGATGATTGATGCATATATTGAGCTTGGACCAAAAATTTACTCTCCTAGGAATCAACGTCAACCTATTTTTTTTGGAATGCCTTTTGATGGTCGAAAAAATACAGCACCTATATATCCTTTAACAACCATAATATTACTCACTCAGAAACAGCCTGTTATTCTGCATGGTGGTTCTTCTATGCCAGTCAAATATGGCGTTACGCATAACGAACTCTTTCAAGCTTTGGGATTAAATTTAACAGGTCTATCACTTACTCAACTGCAAAGTTTTTTTAACCATAACAATTTCGCTTTAATCCACCAGCCTGATCATTTTTCACTAGCTGAAAATTTAATTCCTTACAGAGATCAAATAGGTAAGCGACCACCTCTAGCAAGTATGGAACTAATCTGGACATGTCATCAAGGAAAGCATCTACATATAAGTGGCTATGTTCATTCTCCTACAGAAGAAAGGCACTGGAAAACACTTGAGCTTATGGGTGAAGAAAATGTGATTACTGTTAAAGGACTTGAAGGTGGGATAGATCTTTCAATTAATCGATCATCAACAATCGGTCATTACAGGCATCAAGTAGGCACTAGACAAGTGTTTCATCCAAAAGATTATGAATGCTCAGGTAAAGATATTGAGTGGATCAATATTGAAGAATGGCAGAGATTTGCGATACAAGCTCTCAAAGGAGAAGGTCCGTTAGTCAAAGCACTTGAGTGGAATGCTGGAATTTACTTTTTTTATTCAGGCTTAAGCACTGATATTGAAGAAGGAATTAATAAAGTTAAAGAAATAATCCATTCACAAGATGCCCTAAAGCAGCTTAAAAAATTAATTAATTGGCGGGAAGAAAATTTTTGATTAATAAGACTTTTCAAACACATTTAATAAAAAGTTTTTTCCATTAAAAAACGAGAAAAATTAACACCACCTATTCGTATCTCCTCGGGAGTAATGATTTTCCATCCATGACTTAAAAGCAATCGATAACTACATAAGCTCGCCTCCGTTTTTAGATTAATAAGTCTTTCTTTGAGAGTATCTGCCTCAATTTGATGTAATAAAGTTGTAGCGTGACCCTCCCTTGACGAGCGTCCTCGACAATATAGTAATGCCAGCCGATTACTTGGATATCTCAAAGCAAATGCTTCAATTGTCTTATTCACACAACTAACCCAGCCCACTCCCTCCTTAAGAGGTTTATCTAGAATTCCAGGCAAATATGCCAAAGCAATCCATGCTTCGATCTGTTCTTGGCTATAGAGAGAATCATCACATGATCGAATAGCATCCACATAAACTTCTCTCAGGGCCATTTCATCAGAACTCTCACAAGGTCGCAAATATCGATTTAAACTGTTTTTATTAAAAGAAGCCAATTTCTCTGGCACTATGAGAGGCTGAATAAATTATGAGCTATTTGCTTTGAGAAGGCTAAAAATTCCCACACTTTTAGGAGCTTTCATAACACTTCTAGATGATCGATTAGGTGAAACTATTGTTTTGCCACTACTTCCTTTTTTATTAGAACAATTCACCACTAGTGCAACCACTCTAGGCTTTCTTACTGGAACTTATGCAATATCCCAGTTTGCTGCAGCACCATTAATTGGAGCCTTGAGTGATAGATTTGGTCGCAAGCCCATAATAATCTTATGCGTGTCAGGCTCAGTAATAGGAATATGTTTATTCGCAATCACTGTCAGCCTTAATTGGGATAATTTTTTACCTGCTTGGGCCTCAATCGTACCGATATCATTACTATTCACAGCAAGAATAATTGATGGTATTAGCGGAGGTACTGCAGCAACTGCTACTACGATACTCGCCGATATTTCAACCCCCGAAAATCGTGCAAAAACCTTTGGTTTGATTGGAGTTGCATTTGGTTTGGGTTTTATTCTCGGGCCAGGATTGGGAACAGCTCTAGCCAAATTCAGTGTGATTTTACCTGTATGGGTTGCAAGTGGATTTGCAATATTTAATTTGATTTTTGTAATTTTATTTTTACCTGAAACACTACCTAAAAACAAAAGAAATACACTTCCAAGGAAAAGAGATTTAAATCCAATTAGTCAACTATTTACCGTATTTAAAAATCCTTTAGCTAGAAGACTATGCTTATCATTTTTTGTTTTCTTTATGGCATTTAACGGCTTTACAGCTGTTTTAGTTCTTTATCTCAAAGAAAAGTTTCAATGGAGTCCTGAATTGTGTAGTGCCGCTTTTATTGTCGTTGGAGTAATAGCGATGATTGTTCAAGGAGCATTAATAGGACCACTGGTAAAAAGGTTTGGAGAGTCAAGGTTAACTTTTACTGGTATTGGCTTTGTAATGACTGGGTGTATTCTTTTGACGATTGCAAATATTGACACCTCAATTCCTCTTGTATTTACAGGAGTAGCAATACTTGCGATGGGTACTGGATTAGTAACACCAAGCTTAAGAGCACTCATCTCCAGAAGACTCAGTTCTGTAGGTCAAGGTGCTGTTTTAGGAAATCTGCAAGGGTTGCAAAGTCTAGGAACTTTTCTTGGGGCAATAGCAGCAGGACGCTCATATGATCTTTTTGGCCCAAGAAGTCCATTCTTTGGGACTATTTTACTTTTATTGATTGTTATGTTTCTAATTTCAGGAAAAAGTTTTAATAAGGAAAAAACTTTAACCTAGACTTAAAGATGATAAAGATATTAAAATAATTATTATAAACTGAATAGATTTAAAATAGATATGAATACACCAAAAATTAACGATGAAACTTATATTAATCGAGAGCTAAGTTGGATAGATTTTAATAAACGTGTGTTAGAACTTGCCATAGAAGAGGAAACACCACTATTAGAAAAAATCAAATTCAGTTCAATCTTTAGCAATAATTTAGACGAATTCTTTATGGTTAGAGTCGCATCACTAAAATCGCAAGTAGATGGGGGCATCTCAAAAAAAAGCCAAGATGGTAAATCTCCTGAAGAACAACTTATTGAAATCAGAAATTACCTAGATCCAATATTAAAGAAGCAACAATATCAAACAAATCAATACATAAAAGAAGATTTTAAAGAAAATAATTTATTTATACTTGAATATAAAGAATTAAATGAAAAGCAAAAGGTTTGGATAGATAATTATTTTACAACAGCAATTTTTCCTATACTTACTCCCTTAGCCGTAGACCCTGCACATCCGTTTCCTTTTATAAGTAATCTCAGCTTAAATCTAGCTGCAATTATTATTGACAATGAATCAGATAAAGAACAATTTGCACGTATAAAAATTCCGAGAGAAAGTATTTCTAGATTCATAAGTATTCCAATTGAATTAAATGATAACGAATCAACAAAATATACAGGAATTGCTATTGAGCAAATAATTGCAAATAACCTAACAATGCTTTTCCCAGGGATGGCTGTTAAAGAATATTCATTCTTTCGCGTCACACGAGATGCTGATCTAGAGCTGCGAGATATTGAAGCTGATGATTTAATGAGTGCACTTGAGGAGGGTTTGCGTAAGAGAAGAAAAGGGGGAGAAGTTGTAAGGTTAGAAGTCTCAATAAATACGCCAAAAATAATTCTTGATCTTTTACAAGAAGGAATGCATATTGACAAAGAAAATTTATATCAAATTGAGGGTTTATTGGCATTAGATGAATTAATGGAATTAACAACTTTTAATCTTCCTAAATTAAAATTCAAAGAGCATCAAGGCATAACTCACGCCTCACTAAGAAATAGTCAACTAAGGGAACAAGAAGAAATAGATAATAGAAATAAAAGTAATTTTAAAAGTATATTCTCTATTATTAGACGTAATGATTTACTAGTACATCACCCATACAATCTCTTCTCAACATCCGTTGAAGAGTTTATTAATCAAGCAGCGGAAGATAAACAAGTCATGGGAATAAAAATGACCTTGTATAGAATTTCCAAAGATTCACTTATTATTGATGCACTGATCAGAGCCTCTGAAAAAGGGAAGCAAGTTATGGCTCTTGTTGAACTGAAAGCGAGATTTGATGAAGATAATAATATCCAATGGGCGAAACGATTAGAACAGTCAGGCGTACATGTGGTATATGGGGTGATTGGTCTAAAAACTCATACAAAAATCGCTTTAATAATAAGAAAAGAAAAAAATAGATTAAGAACATACTTTCATATTGGAACTGGAAATTATAATTCAAAAACTTCTAAAACATATACAGATATTGGTTTGCTGTCTTGTCAACCTGAGCTTGGGCAAGATCT
Source organism: uncultured Prochlorococcus sp. (assembly GCA_902629395.1). GTDB lineage: Bacteria > Cyanobacteriota > Cyanobacteriia > PCC-6307 > Cyanobiaceae > Prochlorococcus_B. The sequence goes on along the minus strand of CACOQT010000003.1, from coordinate 24,491 downwards.
TATTGAACTATTTAATTATCTTACTGGATTTGCCAAGCAACAATCTTATAGAAAATTATTAGTTGCACCAGTAACTTTAAGAGAGGGGATCGAAAAATTAATTAAAAGAGAGATAAATTATGCAAAAAATGGCTTACCAGCAAAAATCATAGCGAAAATGAATTCTCTGGTTGATCCAGATATTATTAAACTACTCTATGTGGCTTCACAGGAAGGTGTAAAAATTGAACTTATAATTAGAGGTATGTGTTGCCTGTATCCTCAGAAAAAGGGCTTAAGTGAAAACATAAAGGTGACAAGCATTATTGGCAGATTTTTAGAGCATTCAAGAATCTTCTGGTTTAACAATAATGGAGATGTAGAAGTCTTTATTGGTAGTGCCGATTGGATGCGCAGGAATTTAGATAGAAGAGTTGAAGCAGTTACTCCTATTGAAGACAATAAAATTAAAAGAGAAATTAAACATTTATTAGATTCTTATTTAGAAGTAAATAAAGACTCTTGGGAAATGCAAAGTGATGGTGGCTACACCAAAAATCAAGTTCTAAATGATAAGAGAAAATATATTCAAGAAAAAATAATTAAGCTATACAGAAAAGAAGAAAATTAAAATTTTCAAAGCTTTTTTCAAAAGATTTAACCTGTTTTCTTGATGTGCTTTATACCTAATAAGGCAAAAAGTCATAAATTTTTCGTTTCAATTAGTCAACTTCTCCTTATAAGTGCTAACTTCTTAATAAATCCAATTTTAAGAGGCCAGGGTGATGGGGATCCCGCTGGAATCTGCCAAAGGAATTTCTGATGTTTCATCAGAAAAGACTAATTTGGCAAGTAAAAATCAAAAACTACCTACAACAACTGTTAGTAGTCAAAAATCTCGAAACTCTAGAAGACAAAGTAATCGTCTAGCCACTGATGCTATAGGTTTCTATCTCACAAGTATCGGGAAAGTCCCTCTTTTAACTCCAGCTGAAGAAATCGAGCTGTCAAAGCATGTGCAAGATATGAAGTCTATTTTAGAGAAAGTTGCAGCAGACAATGAAGAGACTTTTCTTTTGGGCGAGAACGTTCAAGAAAATCGAAAAAATCCTCTTTCATCATCAGCTGCAAATGATGCTAAAAAAGATATTGCTAACAGTAAATTTTCCAGTGCAGATAAATTTTCAATAACTAATCGAGAAATCTCAAAAAATCTAAAAACACTGTTTGAGATAGCTAAAAAAACATTACCTGCGAAAGAAAAAAGAAAATTAAGGCATTCGAAAAGATCTCGAGATCGAATGATGGATGCCAATCTAAGATTGGTTGTTAGCGTTGCCAAAAAATATCAAAATCAAGGTCTAGAATTACTTGATTTAGTTCAAGAAGGTGCAATTGGTCTTGAAAGAGCTGTTGATAAATTTGATCCTGCAATGGGTTATAAATTCTCAACCTATGCTTACTGGTGGATTCGTCAAGGTATGACTCGCGCAATTGATAACAGTGCAAGAACTATACGACTTCCAATACATATCAGTGAAAAACTTTCAAAAATGCGACGTATCACACGCGAATTATCACATCGATTTGGTAGGCAGCCAAATCGACTAGAGCTCGCTAATGCCATGGGAATTGAACCTCAAGATTTAGAGGATCTTGTATCACAAAGTGCCCCATGTGCGTCTCTTGATGCTCATGCAAGAGGCGAAGAAGATCGTAGTACTCTTGGAGAATTAATTCCTGATCCAAATTATGATGAACCCATGGAAGGAATGGACAGAAGTATTCAAAAAGAACACCTAAGGGGATGGTTATCTCAATTAAATGAAAGAGAACAAAAAATCATGAGACTTCGATTTGGCCTTGATGGTGCAGAACCTCTAACTCTTGCTGAAATTGGAAGACAAATCAGTGTTTCGAGAGAACGTGTAAGACAACTAGAAGCAAAAGCAATTTTAAAATTAAGGGTAATGACTACTCATCAAAACGCTGCGTAAACATTGTCAACTCAAATAGCTATTATTCTTATTGCATTATGGATAATAACAATTTTAGTAATTGCTTTTTTATGTAAAAGATATTTTCCTCAAAAAGAAGAGTTAAGTAGAAAAATCATTCATATAGGTACAGGGCCCGTAATTCTTTTAGCCTGGTTATTTAATATTCCAAAAAACATAGCTTTCTTATCTGCATTATTTATCACCATAGCCTTAGGTATTAACTATCGGTATCGTTTATTACCTGCCATTGAAGATATCGAAAGAAAAAGTTTTGGAACAATTGCATATGGCATCAGTATCACACTTTTACTTTTGCTATTTTGGCCCCACTATGCAGCATCTATCTCTATCGGGATACTATCAATGGCTTTTGGTGATGGATTAGCAGGTTTAATTGGAAGATCTATAAACTCACCAAGATGGTCAATACTTAATCAAACAAAATCGCTTATTGGAACTTTAACCATGGGATCAGTAGTAGCTATGACGACCCTAATTATCTCTTCAACAAATAATTTAAGTATAGAGCCATTAGAAATAATAGTTATTTCGCTAATAGCAACTTTCCTAGAACAAATAAGTCCATTTGGTATTGACAATTTAACTGTTCCTATTGGGGTAACTTGCATAGGAATATGGTTAGTAGGTGTATAATAACTAATTAAATATAATTGACTGATTCAGCTAGTTCTTCCAATAAAACTTCAGTTGTAGAAAAGTTTATACATGCATCCGTAACACTTTGTCCATAAGTAAGTTTTGACAAGTCTGAATTTAATTTCTGATTCCCCTCAACAAGATGACTTTCAATCATTACGCCCATTACATTCTTTGATCCATCTTTTAATTGTGATGCAACATCGCGTAAAACATCTGATTGTCTGCGGAAATCTTTATTTGAATTGCCATGACTGCAATCAACCATGACTTTCACAGGCATATTATGTTGTGCCAATTCATCTGCTATTGAGTTAATTGCATCAAAATGATAATTAGTTCCATTCTTACCACCTCTTAAAACAAGATGACCATCTGGATTACCTGTGGTACTTACTATCGAAGCATGGCCATCTTTATTAATACCTAAAAAGTGATGAGGTTTAGAAGCCGCCTGCATAGCATTAATTGCAATTGTTGCTGTTCCATCTGTACCATTCTTGTAACCTACCGGCATTGATAAGCCAGAGGCCATTTCACGATGAGTCTGGCTTTCTGTCGTTCTTGCACCAATAGCTGTCCAACTAATTAAATCAGCAATATATTGAGGAACAACTGGATCAAGTAATTCAGTTGCTGCGGGCATTCCTTTTTTGGCTAAATCAAGCAATAAGCCTCTTGCTTTCCTCAATCCAGTATTAATATCATAGGAATCATCAAGATGAGGATCATTAATAAGACCCTTCCAACCTACAGTTGTGCGAGGTTTCTCAAAATAAACACGCATTACGATTTCAAGATACTGGCAATATTTTTTCCTCAATGGGGCTAATCGATTTGCATATTCAATTGCAGCATCAACATCATGAACTGAACATGGTCCAACAATCACCAAAATTCTTGGATCAGTGCCATGAAGAATTGATTGAATCTTTTGTCGTGTGTTAGAAACAACTTCAGAGGCTGCTTTATCTAAAGGCAAATCTCTATGAAGTAATGCTGGTGACATTAATGGACGAGTCTCGACCACATGAAGGTCAGAGGTACTATCCACCATTGAAAAATATGATGAGGTGGACATTTAAAGCGTGTTCATAGATATAAGATTAGAGAAGTATCAGTCATAGGGGGGTAATAAGTTGCATTATCTGAATGTTTGTTCAAAAAACATACAGTTGTAAACAATGAAAATAAAAGGCTCTCACTCAAAAACATTTCCTATTGAGATTAAAAAATGCTAGAAAATTACTTATCACATGTTGCAGAAAGAGAAGCTCTAGGAATCCCTCCACTTCCTTTAGATGCAAAACAAACTCAAGCTTTAACAGAATTATTAGAAAAACCAGACAAAGAAATCGATCAGAACTTCTTACTTGATCTTCTGATAAATCGAATTCCTCCAGGGGTCGATCAAGCATCTTACATTAAGGCCACTTGGCTTAGCTCCATTGCTCAAGAAGAATCTAAAAGTCCGCTTGTAAGTCCTTTAAAAGCAACTGAACTTTTAGGCACAATGATTGGCGGATATAATGTGGCAGCTTTAATTGAAATACTAAAATCGAAAAAAAAAGAATTAGCCGCGAAAGCCTGTGAAGCTCTGAGTAATACTCTTTTAGTTTATGATGCTGTTAATGATATTTTCGAATTAGCTAATAGTAATATTTATGCTGAAAAAGTTATAAATAGCTGGTGCAATGGAGAATGGTTCACCAATAAAAAGCCTTTAGCTGAAGAAATAACAGTAACAGTATTTAAAGTTGAAGGAGAGACAAACACAGACGATCTTTCTCCTGCTACTCATGCCACAACAAGGCCGGATATTCCTTTACATGCTCTTGCGATGCTAGAAACTCGAGATCCAAATGGTTTAAATACTATTAAAAAATTAAAAAAGAAAGGACATGCGATTGCATACGTTGGCGATGTAGTCGGAACAGGTAGCTCTCGAAAATCAGCAATAAACTCTGTCCTTTGGCATACAGGACAAGACATACCATTCGTTCCAAATAAACGAGGAAGTGGGGTTGTAATAGGAGGCAAAATTGCTCCTATTTTCTTCAATACTGCTGAAGATTCAGGTGCACTTCCAATTGAATGTGATGTAAGTAAGCTCAAAACAGGAGATGTCATTACTATTTTTCCTTACAAAGGAGAAGTTAGGCGAAACAAATATGAAACCAACGGCGGTGAACTTCTATCAAAATTTGACTTAAAACCACAAACTATCACTGATGAAGTAAGAGCAGGTGGACGTATTCCTTTAATGATTGGAAGAGCGTTAACAGACAAAATTAGATCAAAATTAAAACTAACTCCCTCTCCTCTTTTTATTCGTCCTGGTCAGCCCCCTGCATCAAAGCATGGGTTTACACAAGCTCAAAAAATGGTTGGAAAAGCATGTGGTTTAGCAGGCGTACTCCCCGGTGCAAGTTGTGAGCCAATAATGACAACAGTTGGTAGTCAAGATACTACTGGTCCGATGACTAGAGATGAAATGAAAGAATTAGCCTGCTTAGGATTTTCAGCCGATTTAGTTATGCAGAGTTTCTGTCATACGGCTGCATATCCAAAACCAGTTGATATAAAAACTCAAAAAGAACTCCCTGATTTTTTTGCTGAAAGAGGAGGTATCGCATTAAAACCTGGTGATGGAATTATCCATAGTTGGCTGAATAGGATGTTGTTGCCAGACACAGTTGGCACAGGTGGGGATAGTCATACTCGATTCCCATTAGGAATCTCTTTCCCGGGAGGTTCTGGAGTTGTTGCATTCGCTGCAGCCATTGGTTCCATGCCTCTGGATATGCCTGAGTCAGTTCTCGTGCGTTTCAAAGGTTCTTTACAACCTGGTGTCACTTTAAGAGATGTAGTTAATGCTATTCCGTGGATGGCCATACAACAAGGACTTCTAACCGTTGAAAAAGAGAATAAAGTTAACGTATTTAATGGAAAAATATTAGAAATTGAGGGCCTACCAGACCTTAAATTAGAGCAAGCCTTCGAATTGACTGATGCAAGTGCAGAAAGATCTTGTGCAGGATGTACTATTCAACTATCTGAATCAACAATCAGTGAATATTTAAAAAGCAATATTGTTTTACTTAAAAATATGATTGCCAGAGGATATAAAGATGCAAGAACAATAAGTAGAAGAGTTAAAGAAATGGAAGATTGGTTAAAAAAACCAGATTTACTTTTAGCTGATTCAAATGCTCAATATGCAGAAATAGTAGAAATAAACTTAGACGAACTCAAAGAACCTGTTTTGGCTTGCCCGAATGATCCAGATAACGTCAAGCTTTTAAGCAAAGTCGCAGGAACTCCTATTCAAGAGGTATTTATTGGTTCTTGCATGACTAATATTGGACATTATCGAGCTGCAGCAAAAATTCTTGAAGGAGAAGGAAATATATCAGCACGATTATGGGTATGTCCGCCAACACGAATGGACGAGGACGTATTGAAAAAAGAAGGGTACTACGAGATCTTTGAAAAAGCTGGTAGCCGAATGGAGATGCCTGGTTGTTCTCTGTGCATGGGCAATCAAGCTCGAGTAGAGGATAATTCAACTGTTTTTTCAACCAGCACAAGAAATTTCAACAATAGATTAGGTAAAGGAGCTCAGGTATTCTTGGGAAGTGCAGAATTAGCTGCTGTGTGTGCTTTGTTAGGACATATCCCTTCACCAGATGAATATCTTGCAATAGCCTCAAAAAAAGTTTCCCCGTTAACTGACGAAATATACAGATACTTAAACTTTAATGAAATACCAAACTTTATCGAAGATGGGCGTGTAATAACAAAAGAAGAAGAGACTTCTATTTTACAAACATAAATTAAATTAGATGATCAAAAGTCAAGGTCAAATAAAAAAGAAATCAACTCAAAGCATAAAAAAACTTCTTGAAAAAAAATGGCTTAATGTTATTTTTGCTCTCATCCTTACAGGATTAGGAGCAGCGTTAACGGGAATACTGTTTAAGTCTGGAATTCATACTTTAGAGGATTATCGATCAAATCTTCTTAGATATTTGCCTAGATGGATAGTTTTACCAATCTTGGGTGCCTTGGGAGGATTAATTTCTGGATCACTCATTAAAAATTTCGCACCTGCAGCCAAAGGAGCAGGAGTAAGTCACATCATTGCATTTCTTCGACATAAAACTGTTCCTATGGGATTAAGAGTCGGAATTGTCAAACTGTTTGCTGGAATCATAGCTATTGGCAGTGGATTCCCACTTGGCCCTGAAGGCCCAGCAGTACAAATGGGAGGATCTGTTGCCTGGAAAATGGCAAAATGGTTGAAAGCCCCTATTTCATTTAGACGAGTCATCGTTGCCGCAGGAGGTGGGGCTGGAATTGCAGCAATTTTTAGTGCACCTATTGGAGGCTTTATCTATGCGATTGAAGAACTTCTGAACTCTGCCAGACCTGTAGTGCTATTACTTGTTGTAGTAACAACATTCTGGGCTGACAGTTGGGCTGATATTTTGCAAGCGATTGGACTTGATCAAAAAGCTGGTGGATTTGTTAATAATTTAGGCTTCCAATTAGAGAGAGCGTACACACCAGTAATAAAATTTTTACCAATAGATTTTTTATACCTTATAGTTTTAGGAATTTTACTTGGATTCTTAGCTGAAATGTATTGCCAATATGTTTTGAGAATGCAAATACTAGGGAACAAATGGTTTAAAAATAAAACAATACAAAGAATGAGTTTATCAGGATTATTACTAGGCTCGATGTATTCAATAATTCCAGAAAGTTTTCACAATATAGAAGGATTGCAAAAGATTATTGTAAATGAAAATAGCAATTTTATACTCGCAATAAGTATATTTTTAGTCTTATTTTTCGCCTCTGGATTAGCAGCTGCCTCAGGTGCTCCAGGTGGTTTGTTCTATCCAATGCTTACACTTGGAGGATCGATTGGATTAGCCGGCGGTATTGGAGTAGAGACACTAACAGGCCATGTTCCAACAACCTATATTTTTGCAGGCATGGGGGGATTTGTTGCTGGATGCTCTAGAACGCCATTAACAGCAATGTTTTTAGCCTTCGCACTAACTAAGAATCTTTTAATACTCAAACCACTTTTGATTACATGTATAGCAAGCTTTTTAACCGCAAGAATATTTAATGAACATTCAATATACGAAAGACAAATAGTAATTGAAGAGAGTGAATTAATCTAAAGTCTTTCAAATTTTTTAAGTGAAATATCATAACTTTTAGAATTATAGATCATACACCTTAGACCTATTAGTAATATCCAACCTAAAATATTTATTCTGCTATCAAATAATGGAATATCTGTAGCATGAAAACAAATAAGAATTAAAGCAGAGGTCCACCAAGCTCTATCAACTATTATATTTTTCTGCGAATTCAAAGTATTAAATATTCTATAAAAAGAAGAAAGCAATAATAAACTAAAAACAAATATATTTATCAACAAAGAGACTATTACGCCATGGCTAATTGCTAGTTCTAAAGGCAAATTATGAGAATGACCATGTGATAAACCTGTCTTTAAAGGATAAATAATTGAGAAGGCTGCTGCCCCCCAACCAAGCCAAGGTCGCTCAAAAATTAAATTAATTGCTATTTTCCATTGGCCAATACGTGTTGCTTCAAAAGGCCGGGTATCAACGAAATTCATATCATTTAATCTCATCCAAATTGAATCAGGAACTATATTTCTTGCAAATTGTTGAATTCCAAAATCAAAAACTGGTAAAATCGCCAAGATTACAGGAAAAGAGAAAATAAGTATTAAAGGTATTAACCAACTCCATGAGGCAGAACCAAAAACTAATGGCAAACCCAGAAAAATTGCACCCCATGCATTACGCGAATCTGTCAAAATCATTGCTGAAACAAAAGCAATTAAAAGAGCAAAGGGAATAATCCTGTTCTTTCCACAAATAAAAGGATGCAGAACAGAGGCCATACAGAATGGCCATACGCCTGATAACCATGCAGCAGTGATATTCGCATAATCAAACAAGCCAGATAATCTACCTAAAGGCTCTCCTCCTGGAGAGACAAACCAAATTATTAAACCATCAAAAATCTGCCAAGGTCCCTCCCATCCAAGCCATAACTGACCAAACCCTGTTATTAGAACAGGAAGACTTCCAAATATAAGCCAAATGGCACATTTTGTTCTTTTTTCAAGTGTTAACAAATAGGGTTGCAATCCCCAAAAAAACAAGAAAAAAGGCACCCAATTAAATAGACCAAGCCATGCCAAGAAACCAGTATGAGAACGAATGCATCCAATTACCATTAAAAAAGTTATTATCAGTAACGGATAATTCCAATACTCCCTCCAATAGAAATCTCTTCTTTTAAGAGTTCCCTTAATGAGGGCTACAAGCAAAAATACATAAGAAATCAACGCACTAGATGGTAAAAAAAATACCCCCAACTGAAAACAATTCCAGCCAATATTTTCTGAAAAATTATTTTTTAAATTCAAGAAATAAGCATTACTTATCATGCAAATACAGCTGTTCTGCCTCTATAAACAATAACTTGTCGTTTTAGATGCAATCTTAAAGCTCTTGCTAAAGCGACTCGCTCCAAATCTCTTCCCTTCCTTATCAAATCTGAAACTTCATCACGGTGACTTACGTTTGAGATAGTCTGTTCAATTATTGGACCAGCATCAAGATCTCCAGTGACATAATGTGCTGTTGCACCAATTAATTTGACTCCTCTTTCCCAAGCCTGATGGTATGGTTGAGCACCTTTAAAAGCAGGAAGAAAAGAATGATGAATATTAATAAAATCAGGAAATTTATTTAAAAATGAATTACTTAAGATTTGCATATATTTAGCCAAAACACCCAGATCAATTTTGTACTCGTGTAATAAATCTAGAATTTTACCCTCAGAAGCTGATTTATTCGATTTGTCTACCTCAATAAGCTTAAAAGGAATAGAAAAACTTGAACAGAGGTCTTCTAAATCTGAATGATTTGAGATAACTAACGGAACATTCATACCTAATTCACCTGCCTTTACTCTCCATAAAAGATCAACCAAGCAATGACTCTGCTTACTAACAAATATTGCAACATTAGGAAAATCATCCGAGAAACTCAATACAGCTTTTCCATTCAATCTTTGCTCAAGTAATATTAGTTCAGATTTAATTTCATTTTTATCAAGCAGAAATCCATCTAAATCCCACTCAATACGACTGAGGAACAATTTTGCGTCTGCATCTGTATGGTGATCAGCATGTCTAATATTTCCATTTTTACTTGCTATCCAACTTGCCAAGTCACTCACAAGTCCTGGCTTATCAGGGCAAATGAATTGCAAGATAACTGTTTTAAGGCTCACTACAGCTTTATCTTTAAACTATCCTCTTTTTTAAAGCACTTAATGAAGATTAACAAGCAAATTTCATAACATCTGTGGAAATGAATAACAAAAAAACACAAAAAAAACGAACTGAAATTTCAGTTATAGGTTGCGGTATAGCAGGAATCACAACGGCCTTTCACTTAGGGAAACAAGGTTATAAAGTAAACCTAATAGACCAAAAAGTTAATTCAGAAGTCAATAATATAAATCCAAATAATGGCTCACAAGCTAGTTTGGGTATTCTGATGGGAAATATCTACAAAAGATCACATGGAAGAGGATTTTTACTTCGAAATAAAAGTATGAAATTATGGAAAGAATGGCTTAGTCAAATTGATTATTCTCAAAAAAATTTTATATTTAAAAAACCATTAATAAAATTAGCAAATTCTGAAAAAGAATATCAATCTATGATTAATATAATCAAAAATAAAAAAGAATATAGAATCGAGCTTTTAGATAAAAATTCACTAAGTTTCTGGAACTCTATATTTGAAACAAAATTAACAGGAGGATTAATATCTTATGAAGATGGTCGATTGAACCCCATAACATTAATAGAAGCATTAATGGATAGCCTTGACGAAATAGGAGTAAATAAAGTCGCTAAAAATGTTAGTAAAATAAGTAGAAATAATAAATTACACGATAAGATCTGGAATATAAGGCTTGAAAATAATCAATCTATTGATCAAGATTATATTGTTATCTGTTCTGCACTAAACACAAAAAATTTACTAAAACCTTTAGATCATGAACTACTTTTAGAGCCAATATTAGGACAAGTAATAGAATTAGAATTAAAAAACTATGCAAGAGATTGGATAGATTGGCCAGCAATATTAAGCTATCAATCTATAAACTTTATACATGAAAAACCTAATCATATGTTAATAGGAGCAACTATCGAAAGAGGAATTAAACCAAATCAAATAGATAAACAAAAAATGTTAACTTTGAACAATACTGCTCCAAAATGGATGAAAAACGCAAAAGTTACTCACGAATGGAGTGGAATCAGAGCCAGACCAACAAACGAACCTTCTCCGTTACTCAAAGAATTAGAGCATGGTTTATTAATCAACACAGGTCATTACAGAAACGGGATTTTAATAGCTCCTGCATGTGCTGAGTGGATTAGCTCAAAAATAAAAAGCTAATAAACCTTTTTCTAATTATTTAGTTTCTGTAAAGTCAGCATCAATAACGTCATCGCCATTGCCACTACTTTCAGTATTGGAATCATCAGCAGCTTGCGAAGCAGCATTTGCCTGTTGATATACAGAGGCTCCCAAAGAGTACAACTCTTGTTGAAGTTCCTCGACTAAAGACTTCATATTTTCATAATCATCTTTTTCAACTGCTTCCTTTAACTTAAGGCGTTTCTCCTCTACTTTCGCTTTTGCTGCTTCATCAACCTTATCTCCAAGTTCACCCATTTGTTTTTCAGCTTGATAAACAAGTGTTTCGGCTTGATTTTTAATATCAATTTTTTCACGCTTTTCTTTGTCAGCAGAAGCATTCATTTCTGCATCTTTAACCATCTTGTCAACTTCACTATCTGACAAAGTTGACGCTCCAGTGATAGATATGCTTTGTTCCTTGCCACTTCCTTTATCTTTTGCATTGACGCTAAGGATTCCGTTTGCATCAATATCAAAAGTTACTTCAATTTGAGGCACACCTCGAGGAGCAGGAGGAATACCATCTAAACGAAAGGTTCCCAAACTTTTATTATCAGAAGCCATCTCACGTTCACCCTGTAAAACATGGATTTCTACATTTGTTTGTCCATCTACTGCAGTTGAGTAAGTTTCAGTCTTTTTTGTAGGAACAGTAGTGTTCCTTGAAATCATTTTTGTCATTACTCCACCCAAAGTTTCAACCCCAAGAGATAAAGGTGTTACGTCAAGTAGCAAAATATCTTTAACTTCTCCAGCAAGAACCCCACCTTGGATAGCCGCTCCAACAGCTACAACTTCATCTGGATTAACGGTTTGATTGGGATCCTTAGTGGTTACTCTTTTAACCAACTCTTTAATCGCAGGCATTCTAGTAGAGCCTCCAACCATAACAATTTCATCTATTTCTCCAGTAGATAATTTTGCATCTTTCAAAGCTTGTTCCACAGGGACTCTGCACCTATCAATGAGGTTTGAAGCTAACTCCTCAAATTTTCCTCTTGTAAGAGTCAAATCAAGATGTTTAGGTCCCTCAGGAGTAGCTGTAATGAAAGGAAGATTTATCTCACTTTGAGTAGCGTTGGATAATTCAATTTTGGCCTTTTCAGCTGCCTCAGTGAGTCGTTGAAGTGCTTGCTTGTCTTGACGTAAATCAATGCCTTCGTTCCCTTTAAATGTAGAAGCTAAGTGATCAACAATTACCCTATCGAAGTCGTCTCCACCTAAATGAGTGTCTCCCGAAGTGGAAAGGACTTCGAAAACGCCATCCCCAACTTCTAAGACCGAGACGTCAAAAGTACCTCCGCCTAAATCAAAAACTAGAATCCTTTCGTTACTTTTTTTATCCAGGCCATAGGCCAAAGCAGCAGCAGTTGGCTCGTTAATGATTCTGAGGACTTCTAGACCTGCTATCTTGCCTGCGTCTTTAGTTGCTTGTCTTTGTGAATCGTTGAAATAAGCGGGAACTGTAATCACTGCTTGGGTGACTGTTTCGCCTAAATATTTACCAGCATCATCGGAAAGTTTTCTTAAAACTTGAGCACTTACTTCTTCAGGTGAAAATTGTTTATCAAGAATTGGGCACTTTAGTTTTACATTGGAACCTGCCTTCTCTACTCCATAGCTAACTTCTTTAGACTCATCATTTACTTCATCAACTCTGCGACCAACAAATCTTTTAGAGGAATAAAAGGTATTTTCAGGATTCATTACTGCTTGACGCTTAGCAATTTGTCCAACCAATTGATCCTGATTTTTCGTATACGCAACCACTGAAGGTGTTGTTCTGAATCCCTCAGCATTTGCAATTACAGTGGGCTTACCCCCTTCCATAACTGCTACACAACTATTGGTAGTACCCAGATCAATTCCAACAACCTTCCCCATGGGTGATTAGCTCCGTTAAATTATTTCCTTATGCATTATCCTCCTCAGAGAAACCTATATGAGGCGAGGCGTGGTTCCCGAACAGCATCAACGCATTTTTAAATCTAAATCATTAAAAAATGATCACTATCACTGGAAACACTAGTTTGGTAGGACTTCTGGGCCAACCAGTAAATCACTCGCTTTCCCCGGTTATGCACAACGCTGCATATGAAGAAATGGGACTTGATTGGTGTTATTTGGCAATGCCATGTAATAAATCAGATTTAAGCAAAGTGATAAAAGCCTTAAGACTTGTAGACTGTAGGGGACTCAATATAACAATTCCACACAAACAAGAAGTTTTAAAAGCATGTAATAAACTCACTAAAATTGCAAACAATATACAGGCTGTTAATACACTCATACCTGAAAACAATAATCAATGGACAGGTGCTAACACCGATATAGATGGATTTTTATCGCCATTAAAAAATCATAATTTAATGAATAAAAGTGTGGTTGTAATAGGTTGCGGTGGGAGTGCTAGAGCAGTTGTCATGGGATTAAAAACTCTAAAAATAAAAAAAGTTACAATTATCGGTCGAAATCAAAATTCATTAGATGTCTTCGTAAAAGATATGAAAGACTCTTTATCAAAGAGTCAAGTAAAAATAGAGGGTATAAATAATAAGAATTTAAACGTCAGGCCATTTATTGAAGAAGCCGATTTAATTGTGAATACAACACCAATAGGAATGAATAACAAAAAAAATATACCTCTTGGTGATGAAATATGGTGCTGTCTTACTAACAAAACTATTTTATACGATTTAATTTATACTCCAAGGCCAACAAACTGGTTAAAACTTGGACAAGAAAAAAATTGTTTTACGATTGATGGTTTGGATATGTTAGTTGAACAAGGAGCCTTTTCAATAAAACTTTGGAGTGGTTTTAACGACATCCCCGTTAAAATTATGAAATCAAAAGCAGAAAAGCATTTAATGGTTTAATCTAAAAAAAATATAAATTACTATGCCTTCACTTGGAGCGAAAATATTAGGGATTCTTCTTTACATGATTCCATGGTCTGACTCGCTGAGGTTTGGCAATCATTTATTTATAAAATATCCTTTTATTCAAATCATTCAAATTCCTGCATTACCGATAATTTTAATTGAAAAGTCAATACCTTTAGGAAATTTTTTATTATTTTTAGCTATCTTTATTGGAATAGTAAGAAATAGTAAAATTTCCTACTTTTTACGATTTAATGCATTGCAATCACTGTTAATCAATATCGGAGTAATAATAGTTAGTTTTGTTTTCGAAATTCTTTTTAGTTCTTTTTACAGCTCATTAATTGTGAGAACTTTATCGAGTACTTTACTAATAACTCTTTTTTCTATGATTGTTTATTGTGTTTGGTCTTGCACACAAGGTAATGAACCTGATTTGCCTATGATTAGCGAAGCGACAAAAATGCAATTGTGAAAGTTGCCACTTAGGTATAAAATTACATATCCGTCGCTCCTCTTGAGCCTAATAGTCCCAGTCGGATTTTTAATTCCATGCCTGAAAAGCCTTATTACGAAACCATGTACATTCTTCGTCCGGATATTCCGGAAGAAGAGGTCGATAGCCATCTAAAAAAATACAGTGAAATTCTTGAGAAGTCAGGAACTGACGTATTAGATAGTCAAATGAGAGGCAAAAGAAGACTTGCGTATCCCATTGCCAAACATAAAGAAGGAATTTATGTGCAGTTAAGTCATAAAGGCAACGGGCAGCAAGTCGCGGCCTTAGAAAGAGCAATGAGATTAAGTGAAGACGTTATTCGTTATCTCACCGTTAAGCAATACGGTCCTTTACCAACCCCAAAATCATCTTCTAAAAATGATGAGCCTGAAAAAAGTGATACAGAAAAAGATGAAATAAAATCCTCTGAAGATAAAACTGAGACACCTGTCAAAGACGAAATAAAAGAAGATCCCAAGGAACAAAGCTAAAAACTGAAAATTGAAACACCTTACATTTTATTTGTTTACCCAAGACCAAATTCTTGCAGGTAATCCCCAAATATAAATGAATCCTTTAGCAGATTGATGGTTGAACTTATCCTCGCTTCCATAGGTAGACATATCTGAAATGTATAAACTATTTTTTATCGACTTACGACCTACAACATCCGCATTACCCTTAAAAAGTCGAATTCTTACTGATCCATTCACGTGTTTTTGAGAATAATTAATAAATCCATCCAAAGATTCTTTTAAAGGACTAAACCAAAAACCTTTATAAACCAAGTCAGCCCATTGTCGTTCTAATTTTGATTTAGTATCTAGTAAGTCAGCTGGCAAGGTTAAACTCTCAATTTCTTGATGAGCTTTAATTAACATAAGTAGCCCTGGTGTTTCATATATTTCTCTGCTTTTAATTCCTACCACTCTGTCTTCAATGATGTCCAAACGTCCAAAGCCATGCTTTCCAGCAAGATGATTAGCCTTTTTTATCAAAGATACTGGTTCCATCGGTTTTCCATCAATCGCAACTGGATAACCATTCTCAAATAAAATTTCTACAACCTCTGGATTATTTGGAGAAGCTTCAATAGAAGAAGTGATCCCAAAGACATCCTCTGATGGCATCTCAAAAGGATCTTCAAGGGGACCGGCCTCAATACTTCTACCCAAAAGGTTCAAATCAATCGAATAGGGATTTTTTTTACTAACTGGAGGAACTATTCCATATCTCTCTCCATAGGCAATAGTTTCTTCCCGACTCATACCCCATTCTCGAGCTGGTGTTAGCAACTGCAATTCAGGTGCTAAAGAACCTATCGTTACATCAAAACGAACTTGATCATTACCTTTGCCAGTACACCCGTGGGCGACACCATCAGCATCTAATTCTCTTGCGATTTCAACAAGTTTTTTTGCGATTAATGGTCTAGCTAATGCCGTTGAAAGTGGATATCTTCCTTGATACAAAGCATTAGATCTAATTGCTGGAAAAGCAAAATCTTCAATAAAAGGCTTTACTAGATTGCCAATTAATGAATCAGAAGCACCTGCTGAAATAGCCTTCTTCTTGATTTCTTCAAGCTCATCGCCTTGGCCAAGATCTGCAGCAAAAGCAATAACTTGCTCTACCCCATACTCTTCCTTTAAATAAGGAATACAAACACTAGTATCGACCCCTCCTGAATAAGCCAACACAACCTTTTTTACCTGTCCCATATTTTTCAATCCTTTTAGGAAGCTTAATTATAGTTAGTAAATATAGAGAACTCTTGGACAATATTTTTAATTTAGATGATCAATGTTTATTCAAATATTTAGAATCTGAAAACTTGAGAGATGATTCAAAATCACTCCCATGGCTGTTTAGTAGATTTTCCTGAACTATTTTCAGCGAAGAATCCTATGATCCATACCAAAACAAAGGCCAAAGAAGTTAACCCAAAGAAAATGAGTACATAAATAAGCCAAGCATCAATATTTTTACCAAATATCAGTAAATCTTGAACGTCATTATTGGAAGTGAAAATAAAATACAGTTGTAAGAAGTTAAAGATCACTTGAAAACTTATTTAAATTGAGGAATTTAAAGAAAAAGATCTCTTGACCAAAAAATAAATTAAAAATAAAAAAGATGGACCAAAAACCAAAAACCACAAATAGAAATGATTAATTTCAAATGTATCAGGATGAACAATACCAGCTACACGAAGGGCCATACTTACTAGAAAAGCCATTACCCAAGTAAAAGTCATCAATATCAGCTTTGAAGTCAGCATAAAGATTAGAAATTTAATCCATAATGCATTATGTTAATTCATCGATAATAATTTCGATATGAGCGATCTAAAAAAAATCAACTTATCAGATTTAGACGGTATTAACCCCGCACTAACGCGATATAGCAGACAAGAGCCTGCTCCTGTCCTACCGCTCAGAGAAGAACCTGATTTATTATCTTGGTTAGAAACAAGTGGAAGATTAGTCTCTGATGAAGATTCAAATGATCAAGAAATAAGTACTGTTGAAGAAGAAGAACTTTCAGCTTTAATGGGAGAAAAAGAAGACTATAAAGCTGAAGAAGAACCTACTGATGAGGAATGGGAAGATTAATTGAGAAGCTTCAGTTTTGAAAGATTCTAGACATCTTACAAAGAAAAAAAAAATATCATTAATAAATGATATTAATTACCAACCATTTGTTTTATTTGTATTAATACTAACAGCTTGTATTTTTTTTGATTTTTATTTTAAAAATAGTAATTTAATCATCCCTTTTATAACATCAACACTTGTTTCATCAATTGTTACTTTTATTGGCATACCAAAATTAAAAAAATTAAAAATTAAACAAATCATTAGAGATGAAGGTCCAAAAAAGCATTTAATCAAAGAGGGCACTCCTACAATGGGTGGGATATTATTTATTCCTACTGGAATTATAATGAGTAATATTTTATATTTTAATAAGGACGATTATAAAAATATTTTAATTTTAAGCTTTGTTATCATATTTTTTATGTTAATTGGATTTATTGATGATTTTTTAAGTTTAAAAAAGCAAGTAAATACCGGACTTAAATCTAACCAAAAAATAATTTTACAATCCTTTATTAGTCTTCTTTTCATCATTATTTGTGCCTCAAATAATATATTGTCTCAAAGTATTCAGATTGCAAATTTGAATATTTATATAGGAAATCTAATTTATCCTTTAGGAATATTTGTATTATTAGCTGAAAGCAATTCAACCAACTTAACTGATGGTTTAGATGGGTTATTAAGCGGCTGTAGCGTATTAATTTTTACTGGTTTAGCTATTAATATTTTATTAGAAAATTCAGACAATACTTCAACATTGGCTCCGCTCTGCATAGTAATGGCTGGAGCTTGTATGGGATTTCTTTTTCTAAACAAATATCCTGCAAAATTATTTATGGGAGACTCAGGTTCATTGGCTATAGGAGCATCTCTAGGTAGTATTGCTTTAATATCAAATAATCTTTGGTCTCTTTTTATTATGGGAGGAGTACTTGCTGCAGAGTCTATCTCAGTCATCATTCAAGTAAGTATTTATAAAATTTCAAAACGAATAAAAGGTAAAGGCTATAAGTTCTTTTTAATGACTCCGTTACATCACCATTTTGAACTTAAAGGTAACAATGAGGCACTAATTGTCAGTAACTTTTGGTTGGTTACATTATTCTTAATTGTAATAAATCTTTTGTTCATCAAAACCTAACGCTAAAAATTTTACAAATGGCTTATTTTACCTGGAAAGAAGAAGGCCTCACAAGTGACTGTGAAAGTCTTGATTCCATGGCCTCTAGATTTGAAGAATCTGCAAGACTGATGAGAAAGATGTCAGCAGAAGGATTTAAAGTAGAAAAAAGAAATAAACGACAAATTATCACTCATTATGATTCAAAAATTTTTAATGATTGGGGCTTCATTACTGAAGAACCACCATATCAACAACTAACATTAATCCTTGATAAAGAAAAACAATAAATTCAGTAATTATTTTTACTAAATAAAAACTTATAAAATATAAAAATTAATGACTTTTGAAAAATCGAAAATGCTTTAAACCATCAAGAACTTCATCTTGAGCATCAGAAAAGAAAACTCTTTGTTGAGATCTAAATCCATCTAATGATGAATCATGATCAGAAGTAATTATATTAGTAGTCAGACCTCTTATTAACTCTGCGTCACCTTGTTGACTTGCTACAATAATAACTTTTTCTAGAGACAAACCCCAGCGTAAAGTCAAAAATCTAATGGCTTCTGCTCGTGAAGCTCGCAAAGGAACAACGTCTAAATACCAATGACATTTTAGATGTGGAGAAGCAGCAAGTCCAAACTGCCTCAACCTTTTTCGCACTAAAGGTAAGACAGCATCACTGGGTTCTTTTAATAAGTAACTTACTTTGTAAAGACCTTGTTGATCAGTTGATTGTGGCTCTAAATAATCTTTTAGATCAAAAAGAGCTTTTTCTATACCTTTACGATTCCAATCAACTGTTATTGAATCTTGCCAAAAAATATCAGATTTCTCATTATCCGCATAATAAATCTCAGTACCAGCTTGGCATATCCAAACTGCAGGATTGGGTAGTTTCGTTTCTTGATATCGATAACGCGCAGCTTTAATAGATCTCCCAGTTAAAATTCCTAATTTAATATCATAATTCGATAAATGATCTCTTAATTTATTTTTCAATATAGATAAACCTTTAGATTGCTCAAGGTGGTTATCTAAATCAAGAAAAATTATTTTTTTACCAATAGGACTATTTTCTTCGACATTTTCGAATGTCCGATGTCTAGGTGCAAGAAATTTAAGACGCTTCTGCATCTTTGCAAGATAGTTGCAAACATGGGCATCCCAACTGAAATGCCTACTAACACCCTCCACTCCATTATTACTCCAAGTTTTCCATAAAGTTGGATTTGCTCCTGCAGTCTCTAAACCATCTCTAAAAGCCTCGATATCAGTTACATCTACAAGTAAACCATTTTCACAACGAGAAAGAATATCCCTTGGGCCACCATCATCAGTAGTAACCATTGGCAGCCCACACGCAGAAGCTTCCAGTAATGTCAAGCCAAATGGTTCAGTTAGGGCAGGATTGACAAATAATCCTTTTCTACATGCAGCCCAACGATAAACTAACGGTATTTGCTCTCTTTTATGTTGTTTTGGATAAGCAACTTTTCCATACAAATTATATTTATCAACCAATTCAAAAACTTGTTGAAATACTTCTCTCTGTTGTTTTTCAAGCTGACGTGAATCTTCTCGACAACCTAAAATTAAAATAAGATTATGTCTTTGCTGCAAAATTGATGAGCGTCCATAAGTTTCAATCAATGCAGGAATATTTTTTCTCCTTACGGCTCTTGATATAGCTAGTAATGGAGGTAGATTTAAATCTCTCAAGAAGGGCTTGAAAAGTTGATTTAATTGTTTTTCCTCATCCTTAGATTTTAAATCTATTGAGTGAAAACGATTTAAATCGACGCCAGGTGGAATAATTTCTACGTTCTCTGAGCTAAACCGTCCATAACGAGCATACTGTTCCTCAGATTCCTGCTTTGTGCTTGTTATGACCAAGTTTGCATGTGCTAAGGCTAATTCTTCTGCATCAATTCTTTTGGAAATTGAATAAGTTTGCTCTATTTGATCATGATCTACTCCAGCAACCAGTAATCTTCTAAGTTTTTCACGGCCTAATGAATGACCAGTAAAAACCAGTGGCAAGCCTAATCGTCTACTAACTAATGCTCCAACATAACCAGCATCTGCATAATGAGCATGAATCCAATCAGGTAAATCTGGTTGTTTCTGTAACCTTTGAACTATTTGATCAGCTAAATCATCTAAATAGGGCCACAACAATTCTTTCCTAATATAACGCTTAGGACCAAAAGGTAATCGAATAATTTCTGCACAACTTGATATTTTTTCAATAGGATTTGAATAGTCAGAGGATACTTTTCTATCAATAATTAATCTCGTAATAAGTTCAACTTTTTCAACCTCTGGCCTTGCTGCGAGTCCTCTTACTAATTCTAAAACATATAAAGTTTGACCTCCAGTATCAGAATCTCTACCTAATTCAAGATCCTTTGACCGGATTAAACCATGCAAATTTAAATGTAATAGTTTTAATCCCAAGCAAAGCACCTGTAAAGATTCATGTTTTATTAACTCATTTTTTGTTCTTTAAACCTAAAGAAAGCATAATATTTTTAAAATTTAAATTCAAAAAACCCATAAGCACTGTCTATCACTTGATTTTTGATGTAATTGTCAAAAAGAAAAAACTTAAATGATATGAAAGATTAAGGAATATATACAAAATCTAAAAGCTGTTCAATTTTTCTGAGGAGGATGTAGTTCCAAAACTTTTTTCAAGTAATTACCTGTATGACTTTTTGAATCTATTGCCACTTCCTCAGGAGTTCCCATTGAGATTATCTCACCTCCACGATTACCTCCTTCGGGACCCATATCAATAATCCAATCAGAGCATCTAATAACATCCAAATTATGCTCAATCACAATAATTGAATTTCCTTTGTCAACCAATCTCTGTATGACATCCATTAATTTATGAACATCATAAAAACTTAAACCTGTTGTTGGTTCATCAATTAAATAAAGAGTTTTGCCAGTGGCTCTTCTAGATAACTCAGTAGCAAGTTTTACTCTTTGAGCCTCCCCACCAGATAATGTAGGAGCTGGTTGACCAAGCTTGATGTATCCAAGTCCAACATCTAAAAGAGTTCTTAATCTATCTGCAGCTTGTGGGATAGCAGAAAAAACATCAACGGCTTGTTCAACAGTCATTTCTAATACATCGGAGATCGAATAATTTTTATATTTAACTTGTAAAGTCTCTCTATTAAATCGAGCACCTTTACATACATCACATTGAACATAAACATCAGGAAGAAAATTCATCTCAATTACATTCACCCCTTGGCCACGACAGGCTTCACATCTTCCCCCTTTAACATTAAAACTAAATTGCCCTGCTTGATAGCCTCGTGCTTTTGCTTCAACAGAGGTAGCAAAGAGTTGGCGTATTGGATCAAACGCACCAGTATAGGTAGCGGTATTTGATCGTGGCGTTCTCCCAATTGGAGACTGATCTATAACAATAACTTTATCTATAGACTTAATGCCTTTTAATTCTTTTAACCCTTTTGGAAAGGGAACTTTCAAGCCTAAAGAATGATTTAAAGCAGGATGAAGCAACTCGTTTATTAGAGTACTTTTACCACTTCCACTAACCCCCGTAACAGCGACTAATCTACCTAGAGGAAAATCGACTGAAACATTTTTTAGATTGTTCTTATCACAACCAATTAAGCGTAACTTTCTTTGCACTGAATCTCTTCTATTTGCTGGTGTGGGAATAGATGAACGACCGCTAAGATAAGCACCAGTCAAAGATTTTTTTGCAGTCAACAAACTGTCTAAAGAACCCTGAGCTATTATTTCACCTCCATGAACGCCAGCCCCGGGACCTATATCCACTAGATAATCAGCGGCTCTAATTGTATCTTCGTCATGCTCAACAACAACCAAAGTATTACCTAAATCACGAAGTTTTTTTAGTGTAGACAATAAGCGATCATTATCTCTTTGATGTAATCCAATACTTGGTTCATCTAACACATAGAGAACTCCTGTTAACCCTGCCCCTATCTGAGTAGCTAACCTTATTCTTTGAGCTTCTCCCCCTGAAAGAGTCATCGCTGGCCTATCTAGAGTTAAATAATCAAGACCAACATCCAATAAGAATTGAAGACGCAATCGAATTTCTTTTAAAACTAATTCTCCAATCTTTTGTTGTTTATTAGAAAGTAATTGTTTTGAATTTTTGCTCTTATCAAAACCCATTAATTCTTCAACATTTTCAAGTGTGGTAGAAACACTTGATGAGGTGAGATCAGTAATTGCATAAGGTCCAAGTTTTACAGCAAGTGCTTCAGGACGCAATCTCTTACCATGGCAACTCGCACATGGGACTAGTTCAAGATATTTTTCTAACTTTTGGCGAGCGGCTTCACCATTGGCATCCTGTAACTGTCTTTCCAAAATGGGTAAGATTCCTTCAAAGGGTCTTTTGAATCCTGAGTCTTGTTTATATCTACTATCTACCTTTATCAAAATAGGTTCTTTACTACCGTTTAATAAAATATTTTTTTGTTCATCTTTTAAATCTTTCCAAGGAGTTTTTATCTCAAAACCAAAAGCCTCGCCAACAGAAAACAATAATGAAAAATAATATGAATTATCTTTATCACTCCATGGTGCAACAGCCGCATAAACGGGTAATGATGGATCAGGTATAGCTCTCTCGCAAGTAAATTTTTTCAAGTGACCAAGACCATGACAGTCAGGACAGGCTCCGTATGGACTGTTAAATGAAAATAATCTTGGAGACAACTCTTCAATAACTGCACCATGAACTGGGCAAGCAAAATTTTCAGAGAATAATCTTTCTCTATCAATACCTTTAGGAAGTTCTTCATTCTTTTTCGGTACTACTTCAACTATTGCTAAACCATCTCCTCTTTTCAAAGTAGTACTCAAAGAATCTGTTAATCGCTCTTCAATACCCTCTCTTGCAATCAATCTATCTACCACAACCTCAATAGAATGAACTTGATTTTTATCCAACTCAATATTATCCGCCAATTCTCTAACTTCTTTATTTATTCGTACTCGGACAAACCCCTCTGCAGCAAGTCCAGACAATAATTTTGAATGTGTTCCCTTTTTACCTCTAACTACTGGAGCAAGCAATTGATATCTCGTCCCATCCGGAAGAGTTTTAATTTGATCAACCATTTCATCAATGCTTTGAGGCTTAATTGGCCTGGAACATTCAGGACAATGAGGATCACCCGCTCTTCCAAAAAGCAAACGGAAATAATCTTGTATTTCCGTTACCGTTCCTACTGTTGAGCGAGGGTTATGACTTGTTGATTTTTGATCAATAGAAATAGCGGGTGATAAACCTTCAATAGAGTCAACATCTGGCTTATCAACCTGGCCTAAAAATTGTCTTGCGTATGCAGAAAGGCTCTCAACATATCGCCTTTGTCCTTCAGCAAAAATCGTATCAAAAGCTAGAGAACTTTTACCACTTCCACTAACACCTGTAAAAACAACCAGTTGATTTCTTGGTATAGATAGATCAACGTTTTTTAAATTGTGTTGCCTAGCACCACGAATTGTAATGACTTCTTCACTAGAAGAACAAGTATTTAATGTCTGTATTTTTGATTTAGATTTTGATCTTCCCATTTGGGAAAAATATTAATGATTAATTGTATAAAAAAACATGCTCATCATGCAGCTTTGTGTTCCAGCAGACTCGCCGCATAAGCATTTGCTTCTACTATTTCACCTCCAGCCAATAAAGCCAATTCCCTTTGCCTATCTGCAATTTCCTTTAATTTGAAAACATTAGACTTTGTAGCCCAGCAGTGACGCTCTTTTTTAAAACAATATGATTATCAGCAAATGCTGCAATTAGAGGTTGATGAGTAACACAAAATACTTGTCGATAATTGGATAAGTCATGAAGAAGATTTGCTACGTAAGTACTAACTGAACCACTCACACCTGAATCAATTTCATCAAAAATCAGCAAATTATTTTGATCATATGAGGAGAATATAGCTTTTATTGCAAGAAGTACCCTAGATTTTTCCCCACCAGAGGCTACTTCAGCAAGAGAAGCAAGAGGAATACCTGGATTTGCTGAAAACAAAAAATCTACTTTATCAATACCATTAATTGTCGCTCCACATTCTTCAAAAACAACTTTAAAACGAACGTTCGGAAGACCTAACTTTTTTAAACTCTTGATTAA
>CACOQT010000002.1 GCA_902629395.1 uncultured Prochlorococcus sp. | reverse complement strand
GCTGATTGAAAGAGCTAAAGCTAGAGCTAATTTGCAAGGGAGGAAATGGTTTAGTCCTTCTGAATGGCCATCTTGGATGGAATCAAGCTCTATCTCTGAGGGAGTTATTGCTGAAATTGTTGCTAATTTATTGGAAAACGCATTCCGTTACAGCCCTTCTCAATCATCTATCGGAATTGAATTAGTTGAGGATGCAATTTGTATTTGGGATGAGGGTATTCCAATAAACGAGGAAGAGAGAGAAAAGATTTTTGAGAAAGGTTTTAGGGGAGAAACTGGTTCGAAAATGTCTGGAAGTGGAATAGGTCTTGCACTTGCTAGAGATTTGGCTAGACAATTAGGGGGAGATCTTAAATTGATTGTAGATCCAAGTAAATTTAAAAATTCTCTACCTGTTTCTGGGAATGCATTTGTTTTTAATTTGGAACCAAAATAATTCCTAATAATAATAAATAAGTTGTTTCAGTGATTACTAAACTTGCACCATAGCTATCTCCACTGTGCCCTCCTAAAAATTTGTTTATTAAACTTGGGATTAATAGTGAGGTAAATAAACCTGATAAAATGAAATATGATAATAATAATAAATTATGAATTATATTTAGTTTAGTAAAATATAGAAAAATTATAACTCCAACTGAAATGATTATCAAAGAAGGTCTGATTTCATAAGATATTCCTCTCCAGCTTTGATGATGAATGGAACTAGATTTTTTTTTGAGGAGATATTCATAATTTTCAATTGCAAAGATTTGAGAGATTCTTCCCCAAAATGCAGCTAGTGGAAAGGCAATAAGGGCATAAAAATCAAGTTTCACAATTGCTGCTATTTGAAGAATCAATATGATTACTAAACTTTGCACACCAATAGACCCAACTCTGCTGTCTTTCATTGCCTCAATTCGTTTAGATTTGCCGGCTCCAATTCCATCAGCGGTATCCATTAACCCGTCTATATGCAGTCCACCGGTTATTAATATGCTTATTGAAATAGATATTAATGCTATGGAAATATTTGGCCATTTAAAATATTTCAATAAAAGCCAGGAGAGTGATTGTAAAGAACCAATTAAAACTCCAATTAAAGGGGCAAAACGGGTAATTCTTTTGAACTTTGGTTTGATGAGTGGCCATTGAGGCAAAATTGTGTAAAACACCCATGCACCTGCAAGGTCTCCCAGCCAGTTTTTAAAAATCAGAATTACAACCTCAAATGTTTCTTTAGTTTCAAATTAGTTCTATAAATAGGTTAAGTTATGGAATATTTAGAAATAATTGAAAAAACCTTGCTTTGATTTTCAAATAGAAAGTAGATGCAAGTCAACATTAGCTCGAGCTTGTTTAATTAAGACACCAAACGGAATTGTTAAAACACCAAGATTTATGCCGGTAGGTACCTTAGCAACAGTTAAGGGTGTCTCATCTCAGCAATTAGAGAAAACAGGAGCTGAAATGATTCTTGCGAATACTTTTCATCTTCATCTGCAACCTGGAGAAAAGATTGTTCAAGCTGCAGGCGGGTTGCATACATTTATGAGTTGGAAAAACCCAATACTTACTGATTCAGGTGGCTTTCAGGTATTTAGTTTGGCAAAGTTAAATAAGATCGATGATAAAGGAGTTTCGTTTCAAAGTCCAAGAGATGGTAAACAGATTTTTTTGACTCCTGAAAAAGCTATTGAAATTCAAATGGCTTTAGGTTCTGATATCGCTATGGCTTTTGATCAATGCCCTCCTTACCCAGCTAGCGAATCAGACATTGAGGAAGCTTGTAAAAGGACTCATCACTGGTTGGAGAGATGTCTAAATGCTCATAGAAAAAAAGATCAAGCACTTTTTGGAATAGTTCAAGGGGGATGCTTCCCTCGTTTAAGGGAATTGAGTGCAAAAATCGTCTCGGAATTTGACTTGCCTGGGATTGCTATTGGTGGCGTAAGTGTGGGAGAACCCATAAATCAAATGCACAAAATTGTGCGAGAAACCTGCCCTTTATTACCTGAAGATCGACCTAGATACTTGATGGGAATAGGGACCTTAAGAGAAATGGCCATAGCAGTAGCAAATGGAGTAGATCTGTTTGATTGCGTGATTCCTACGCGTTTAGGGAGGCATGGGAGTGCATTAGTTAACGGCGAAACATGGAATTTAAGAAATTCTCGTTTTAAAGATGATTACAGCCCATTGGATTCCTCTTGTGCTTGTGAAGCATGTACTGGATATACAAGGGCATATATTCATCATTTAATTCGTAACAAAGAATTACTTGGTCTTAATCTTTTGAGCCTTCATAATCTCACGCATTTGATCCGTTTTACAGGTGCTATGAGGCAATCAATTATTGAAGGTTGTTTTTCAGAGGATTTCGCTCCGTGGCAGAGTGACTCCAAAGCGCGTCATACGTGGTAGCGTGCTTGCTTAATATGTCCATTATTTCTTAGGGATGGCACTGATTAATCTCGACTTACTTGCTGAACTTCCTGTTGCTTACCAGGCATTTGCCCCAACAGTGGATGTACTTCCGCTCATACCTCTTTTCTTCTTTCTGCTTGTTTTTGTCTGGCAAGCAGCAGTTGGATTTCGTTAAAAGCGAAGTTTTTCTTCTATTTTTTTAAAAGTTAAGTAATCGTATTGAGGTTCTTAACAAAAGAAAATTTTGCTCGGAGTCAAGCATCGGGCAATATTTTTAGTTCATAAAGCTTATTTAGATCCCTTTTCTCAAGGAAATGTCTTCACTTGGGATTGTTACTGCCTTCTCAATTAAATCAGCTAGATATAGTGCTCTAGATGCTTGCAGACCTCCAACAGCAGGTTTTTCGATGCCTCTTACGCATTGCAAAAAATGCTCTAGTTCTGCGTATAGCGGCTCAATTGATGTTGTACTTACTTCTTCAATGAAACCATCGTTTCTATAAAGCAATTCTCCATGATCAGCTGAGTACCACTCATGAGCTTTTCTATGTAT
Organism: uncultured Prochlorococcus sp.; assembly: GCA_902629395.1. Lineage (GTDB taxonomy): Bacteria > Cyanobacteriota > Cyanobacteriia > PCC-6307 > Cyanobiaceae > Prochlorococcus_B. The sequence continues at coordinate 111,003 of CACOQT010000002.1, read as the reverse complement.
GTGAATATTGTGATTTAGAAAATCTGTCTCTATAAGACTATCTTTGCAATGAGCACTTAAACTTCTAATTTTTTTGTGACTCATTTTGCTTGCAGTTAAACTCGCGACTACCCCGTTTTCAAACCCCAAAGTCGCGTTAACGTAATCCATGGGTCCATTTCCACTGCATCCTCCAACTGCAGCTAGCCTAATCACCTTTGAGTTGGCAAGTTCAATAACTAAATCAATATCGTGAATCATTAAGTCCAATACTACTGAAACATCATTGGCTCTTTCTGGATGAGGACTGTGCCTTCTCGCTTCAAGAACTACAACTTCTTCATTAGCAACTACTTTTGTTAATTCTCTAAAAGCAGGATTAAATCTTTCAATGTGGCCAACTTGTAATAATTTTTTTACATTGTTTGAAGCATTTATCAATGATGATGCTTCTTCTTTATTTGCCGCTATCGGTTTTTCAATTAATACATGTTTACGGGAATTTAGACAGTCGAGGCCTACTTCATGATGAAACAACGTAGGTACTGCAATACATACAGCTTCTACTTGATGTAATAAATTCTTGTAGTCTTTGTACCAATTACAATTAAATTGCTCCATAGCCAATTTCCCTCGCTCTTCATCTAAATCTGCAACTCCAACAAGATCAGCATCTTTGAGAAGACTGAGGACTCTGGCATGGTGCCATCCCATATTTCCGATTCCGATTACCCCAACTTTTACTGGAATAATATTTTCGTTGATCTTAGAAATTTTCTCCATGTTTACTTCCTTATTAATTAATAGTTTTTAAAAAAATTATTTAGGAAGAGTTATTTTTACTTTGTTAATTCTTGGACCTTTCATTGAGATGATTTCAAATATAATTTCATTATGAACCAACGTTTCTCCGGAGTTGGGGATTTCTTGGAGTTTTTCTAAGACAAATCCAGCGAGAGTGTAATGATCATCTGCTTCAGGTAACTCTAGCTTAAGCTCCCTGTTTAGCTCTATTACCTCTATCTCCCCAGAAGTTATCCATATTTTTTTCAAGTCATCTATAGGTCTTAGCTCAGATTCTTTATTATCAAATTGAATCTCATCTCCAACAATTTCACCTGTTAAGTCTGCTGATGTGATAAGTCCTTCAGTTCCTCCGTATTCGTCAACAACCAACAGAAGTGGGTTCCCATTTTTTATTAGGGGTAATAATTCGGCCAAAGTAGAAGTTTCTAAAACACGAACAACCGGTTTTACATATGGTTCCAAAGATGAGTTGGCTTGCATTTCTCCTTTTGCTATTGGATCTGCAAGCTGCCTTAAATCTAAAACTCCAAGAACATTATCTAGTGATTCATCAATTACTAAGTATCTTGCATGGCGAGTTTTATGAACTTCTTCCATCATTTCAGCGAAAGAAACCTCTTTTGGAAGAGTAACCATCCCTGATCTAGGAACCATGACTTCTCTGACTTGCGTATCTCTTAAAGCAAAAACACCTTCAAGTATGTTTCTTTCGTCAGGTTTTAATCCAGTTACACCACCGGTTTCAATTAATTTCTCAAACTCTCCCGCAGAGAATGCAGCTGTAGTAAGACTTTCTAATTGAGTCTTGAGTCCAAATAATCTAAGAATTAACAAGGCAAGTCCCTCAAGTAAGGAGAGAAATGGTGACATCCACTTAATTGCTGCTTCAATTAGAGGGGATAATTTAAGGGCAGATGTCTCGGGTTGATTAAGAACAAGTGCTTTTGGAAGAAGACCAGATATCAGAGTTGCTAAAAGGACAACAATTATAAAAAGTCCTAGATCCAGAAAGTAGTTAATGGATTCATTTTCTCCCCACCATTGATTTGCGAAATTTTTGCAGATCCAGCCAATAGAAATTAATGAGATAGTGATTCCTAATTCTGCTATTAAAAGTGTTCTTCTCAGTCTTTTTTGTAGACGAATTATGGAATTTGAGCCTGGCAGCCCATCCTCTACAAGCCTTTGGACCTTAGTCGAGCGAAGTCGTAAAATGGCAAACTGACCTGCATTAAAAAATGCAGGTATTAGAAGCAATATACAAAGAAGTAATAAACTCATTAATAATTTTTTTATGGGGGTGGCGAGGATCGAACTCGCCTAAGGCGAATTATGAGTTCGCTGCATTCACCAGATTGCTACACCCCCAAAAAAGCAGAACTTAACTTTTTTTTTGATAATAGTTAATTAGTTCGCCTAAAGTAAATATATATCTAATCCCACCAAGATGTTTAATAATTAAAATTGCATATAAAGATATGAACCCATTGAATCTTTCTTTAGTTGATACCAAAGAAAAACTTTTGACTTTATTGGCTCAAAAAGCTTATAAGTTTGGTGATTTTTCTTTAGCTTCCGGTAAAAAAAGTTCTCATTACGTTAATTGCAAGCCAGTGTCTCTATCAGGTACTGGTCTTTTGTGGATAAGTTCATTGTTCCTAAAACAAATTAGTAAAAGTGATGGCGCAGTGGCTGGATTGACTTTGGGTGCTGATCCTCTTGTAAGTGGCGTAGTTATGTTGGCAGCTCAATCGAGTATTGATTTAAGCGGTTTAATAGTGAGAAAAGAAGCGAAAGGTCATGGAACTGGTGCATGGTTAGAAGGGCCTTTGCCACCAAAAGGATCTGTGATTACTGTGCTAGAGGATGTTGTTACTACTGGGGGATCTTCTTTAAAAGCTGTTGAAAAACTCAGAGACAAAGGGTACATAGTTAATCAAGTACTTGCAATAGTAGATAGAGAAGAAGGAGGAGTTGATGCGATGTCTAAAGCCGACCTAGATTTAAATAGTCTTTTCTACCTGAAAGAAGTTGTAGAGAGATTCAAAAGCTTGTGACGATAGAAACTAAATCATTGATTTGGGATGAAACATTTCCCTCACTTCTTCTAAAAGGGAAGGGGGCTGCAGCTTTTTTACATGGTCAAACAACTGCTGATGTTTTTGCTAACAAAAAGCTGGAGAGAACTTTCATGAGTTGTTGGCTATCAACTAAAGGATTCTTAAGAGCTATATTAGAAATTCGGCTCTCAGATGAAATGGCTGAAATAGTTATTATTAGTGGTGAAATTAACTCTATTAGAGATGGATTTGAATCAGTAATCTTTCCAGCAGATAATGTTAAGTTAGAAGTTATAGATCCAATTAGAAGAAGACAAGAAATAAGTAATAATAATTCATGGAAGAAATCAAATTTTAGTTGGATTGATAATAATGATTTGATTTTAGAGGGAATTAAAAAATCTAAAATAGCAACCAAAGAAGAACTAGAAAATTGGAAAATAAGACAAGGTATACCTAGTTTTGAAAGAGAGATAAATGGAGAAACAAATCCCTATGAACTTGGATTAGCTGATATTGTAAATCTTGATAAAGGCTGTTATCTGGGTCAAGAGGCGATGGCTAGATTGTTCAGGAATAAATCTCTGAAATGTCAACTTCGTTATTGGGAATCTTACGGAGAATCAAATTATTTTGATGTTGGTAGAAAGTTTTTGAGTAATTATCAAGATGAAGGATTAAGTAAAAATATTGGAGTTGTTACTTCTTCAATTAGGGTTAATGACAATTTTTTTAGTGGGCTGGCGTTAATCAAGAAAAATTTCCTTGATCAGTGTTTTTGTTTCTCTGAAAACGGTGACTCAATAACTATAAAAAAACCAATCTCTTTTACCAATCCATTTTGATCAATTGGAATATTCTCACTCATGATCTATTAACCACTTCGCGATCATAAAGGTTGCTATGCAATCATCACGATTATATTCAAAAATTGAATTTAAATTTCTAGAGTACATTTTATTTATTTTACGTGATTTTTTCCATTGTCTCCACCATAAAAGAGCTCTAGCCCCATCTACATTTGATTGCTTCCATTCAAAACCAATCCATTCTGCGATTGATTTAAGACCATAATTTTTTACAGGAAGACACCAGTATTCTCTAATTAATACATGGATATCAATAAATCTTTTTTTTAATGCTTCAATTTCATCAGGATTAGCCCCTTGACTTAAACCCAGCTTTAACAAAGATATTGGTTCTGTTTCGCCGTAATGGATAATGGGATAGTCTTTATTAAGATTTAATTTTTTTATTATTCTTTTCCACAGAAAACTTTCAGTGTTTTTTTCAAGATTTAATAATGGTGTGTATTTAATTTTTTTTAAACTTATTTCATTTTTAATATTTTTTTGTAATCGAATAAATCCATGCAAGAAGTCATGCTTAATATCTGGGTCAGATTCAATATCATAAATATATAAACCTCTTGATTCCTTTAATTTATTTAGTTCTATTTCAGCATTTTTTCTTATAGCTTTATTTGTAATTTGTGATTGCGATTGTAAAATAATTTGCTTAGAAATTGCTCCATGTTGTGTCCCGTATCTCTCAAGTTTTTCCTTTAATTTATTGTGATTAATATTTGCGAGCTCCTTTATATTATTTATGCCAACTTTATTTAATAAAATTTCTCTTTTGGCCCCAATACCGCTAACTTCGCTTAGACTTCCTGCTTTTATTGCTATTGAATCACAATCTTTTCTCCATGAACATATCATGCATTTTTTTCTATTAGAGGTTATTGGTGGAGGAGTCTTTGATTCAATATCTTTATCAAGACTTAATAATGAATTTAATAATTCTTTATTAATATTTTCACTTAACCTTATCTTTTCGGCTTTGATGATTTCATCTTCCTTATAACAAAGTAAACCTTTTTTAACTTGATATTGTTGTAAATTATTTATTAATAATCCTTTCATTGCAAGTATTAATTTGTGTTCTCTTGTGGTTTTTTTACCTTGCCTAGCTAAAACGGGTTGGTAAGAAAAATTACCCCAAATACTCTCTCCTGTTGTCCTTTTTAGGATCGGTAAATTTCCTTTGATAATTCTATTTTTAATAAGAGGATATTTAAGTCTTACTCCAAATGCGATATTTTTCCCCTCTTCACAAGCTTGAATTCCTACCCCAAAACTTTTTTGTGAGAGATTATGAAAGCAGTCGATTTGATGATTTAATTGGAGTGTGCTGTGAGCGGTCCACAACTTTTTTTGCTTATCACCATAAACTTCGAGCCACGCTTTTCTTCTGCATCGGATCCAACTCCTGAAAAGGTGAACATTAATTGGTTTGGATTTATTGCATTTCATATTTAGAGATTAATCTGAATCTCTCTAAGAACAAAGTTTCGCCAACATAAAGATGAAAAAGAAAAAGTTGAATCTCACTAAAGAAAAAATTTCTTTCGGAACAGACGGATGGAGAGGGATATTGGGAGTTGATTTCACTTTAGAAAGATTACTTAAAGTCGCAGCAGCAGCAGCTCAAGAGCTTGCATATGTAAAGGCGAAAAAAAATAATAAAATAATAATTGGTTATGACCGACGTTTCCTCGCAGAGGAGATGGCTGAGGCGGTTGCATCTGCAGTTAGAGGAGTAGATTTATTTCCTTTGTTGGCTTCTTCTTCACTACCAACTCCCTCTTGTAGCTGGGGGATAGTTGAGGAAAATGCACTTGGGGCACTCGTTATTACAGCAAGTCATAACCCCTGTGATTGGCTAGGTTTGAAAATAAAAGGTCCTTTTGGAGGATCAGTTGATAGCTCTTTTACAGATGCAGTTCAAAAAAGATTAGATGCTGGAGGGATATCAATTCCATTTGAAGATTCAACTAAGAGAGTTGATTTTCGAAAACAACATCTATTAGGGATTAGCAAGAAATTTGACATACCCTCTATCTCCAATGGCTTAAGAAAATTAGGAGTGAAAATATTTGTTGATTCAATGCATGGATCTGCTGCAGGATGCATGTCTGAAATATTTGGCTCTGATGGTGATGAGCTTATTTATGAATTAAGAGATAAAAGAGATCCATGTTTTGGAGGGAACCCTCCAGAACCTATGAAAGCTTACCTTTCGCAATTAATTGGGGAGGTTAAAGATTCGTTCAAAGACGGTAAGTTGTCTATGGGCATAGTTTTCGATGGAGATGGAGATCGAATAGCGGCAGTGGATGAGAACGGTAGATATTGCAATACTCAATTGCTAATGCCTGTTCTGATTGATCATTTGGCAAGATTCAAAAACATGTCAGGTTGTGTAGTTAAAACTGTCAGTGGTTCCGACTTGATGCGATTGGTTGCGGAGGACTTGGGAAGAGAAGTGGTCGAGAAGCCAGTTGGATTTAAATACATTGCGGAAGAAATGCTTTCAAGAGAAGTTCTCATTGGAGGAGAGGAGTCAGGGGGAGTTGGATTTGGACATCATTTGCCAGAGCGCGATGCTTTGTTTACCGCACTGCTTTTAATGGAGTCAATAGTTGCTGAGGGTAAATGTTTAGGTGAGAAAATAGATTCTCTTCATGCTCGTTTTGGTAAAAGTCATTTTGAACGTATTGATTTGACTCTTAAAGATATGGAAATGAGACGGAACTTGGAAAATTTCTTGAAAAAGAAGATTCCATCATCCATAGGTCATAAATCAGTTTTAAAGGTTATTTCAACTGATGGAATAAAACTTGTACTGGACAAAAGTCATTGGCTTATGTTCCGTTTCTCTGGCACAGAGCCTCTTTTAAGAATTTATTGTGAAGCCCCATCAAGTGCAGAAGTTACTTCAACTTTGTATTATGCAAAGCAACTGATAGATCATACTTTTGAATAATCTTCCTCTAATTATTGCTAGTAGCAATGAGGGTAAAATTAGAGAATTTAAAAAACTTTTTTACGATTTTCCATTTGATGTAATGACTCAACCTGTTGGGTTTGAGGTTGAGGAAACAGGAAATACTTTTATAGAAAATGCAAGAATCAAAGCCATTGCTGTAAGCAAAGAAACGGGAAACTTATCCCTTGCTGACGACTCTGGGTTAAGTGTTGAGGCTCTTGGAGGAGCTCCAGGTATTTATTCTTCAAGGTATGAAAGTTCCGATAAGAAAAGAATTGAAAAACTATTAGCAGAGTTAAAACCTTTTTCAAATAGAAAAGCTAAATTCGAATGTTCATTATGTATTGCTAGTGGAGAGAAAATCTTGATAGAAGTTTCAGGCTTTTGCGAAGGTGTAATAACCTTTCTCCCAAGGGGGAGAAACGGCTTTGGTTACGATCCGATTTTTGAAGTTCTTGAATTAGGTGAGACTTTTGCAGAAATGAATCATGACAAAAAGAAGGATATTGGACATAGGGGGAATGCATTCAAGAAACTTAAGCCAGAATTAAAAAAGCTATTGGCTTCAATGGACAATTAGTTTTCAATTGATAAGCAAAATTTTAAAGTTTTAACTTTCAACCCAGCTTCCGTGTAATCCATGAGGGATTGAGATGGGAACCTGAAGAATTGCTTTTTCAGCCAGATCTTTAGAATCTAGGATTATTAAATCAGTTCCAGATCTAATACTATTCCATACCAATACAACAACCCATCCATCGTCTTCTTCAGAATTTGATTCTTGAGAAGGAATAAATACAGGCTCACTGACAAAACCTCTTGGTGCGGCACTCCAACTTATTTCTCCGTTGTTTAATGAATCGAATTTTTTTATAGCTTGTAGTGGTCCATTTCCAACTTTGTTTTCGGCGGTTGCCATCCAACTAAATCGGGACTTTAGTCCTTCAAAATTGGGATTAACAGTTGCAAATTCACAGCATTGATTGCTCAAGGTGGTGCAATTAAATGCGTTTTTAGCTGGATTTATTTCACATCTTTTTAAAGTTCCTTCTGGTAATTGATCAAAGTCAATTTTTCTAAAATTATCATCTGGTCCAATACTAGGAAAATCATCATAAAAAATACTTTCAACAATTATTTTTTCATTTTCTTCCCAAGCATTGAGATGATGAAAAACAAAACCCTTAGGCGCATTAACTGTTTTTGGAGGTTCGCCTGCGAATTTGCCGCAATCTCTAGGAATCAATAAAAATTGTGGATTGCCATCTGGTTTTGATGTCAAACACTGAGCCGCTCCCTTTTTCCCGAAAAGAAATGGGAGAGGATTAAAACTTATAGCATTCTGTAGAAAAATTGCCCAGTTTGGGGTTATGGCAAAATCATGTAAAAAGGCAAAACCATTAAAAGAATCTTTCCTGTCGCTCAAAAGAGAACCAGCATTTTCGCCTTCGTTTGAAAATTCCATCAATCTTATTGTGCTTTTAGGACCTGTATTGACTCCAAAAGTCACCATTCTCTCTTTGCCGTGATGACCAGGGTCAAATCTTGGATGTGCACTAAATGCCTCACCGTTTTTTAAAACTCCATTTAAGGTGGAGATACCATTCGTTTCTAGAGTTAAAGGATTTAGTGAATATGGGCTAGAGGCTTCCCACAAGGCAAGAAGTTCATCACCAAGTTTTATTACATGCGTGTTGGCTATATTTTTCAACCTGACGTCAAAAGCATTAGCTAATAATCCTCCATCTTTCTGGGTTCCAAAAACTCCTCTATAGAGGAATTTCTGAGATCTTTCCTCTTCCAGCCATTCTTTTGTTCTAACAAAACGATTGGTTAGATTTATTTTCCCATCGTCAAATTTGAAGGCTGCTATCATCCCATCTCCATCGAATGGATGATGAACCCATTTTCCACCTCTCTCTAATCGGCCAGGACCATTTCTATAAAAAGTACCTGAGATTTGAGTTGGGATCGATCCTTTTACAAGCTTCAATTCAGATTTATCTAGTTCTTTCTCAACATTGCAATATGCACTTGACCAATCTTCTTGAGAGAAGGTCTCGTGTTTTTTTGATGAGTCTCTTTTTAAATAACTTACTGCCACTATTTGTATAATATTGTTTGCTAATTTTCGCTAAAAGTTAGAACTTTTGCGAGCTTATTAGAAAATTGCTTGATTCAATCAGATTCATTTCAACTCCCAGCTTGTTCAAGAACACCTTTGCTGCTCGGTATTTGACTTGATCTTCGAGGATCAATTTCAGTGGCCATCCTTAAGGCTCTTGCAAAAGATTTAAAAGATGCCTCAACTATGTGGTGTGTGTTAGTTCCTGCTAGTTGCCTTATGTGAAGGGTTAAACCACTATTACTTGACACAGCAGCAAAAAATTCTTTAACAAGCTCGGTATCGTAAGTTCCTACTTTTTGAGAAGGAATATCTAAATCAAAACTTAAATGGGGTCGCCCTGAACAATCAACTACTACTTGAATAAGAGCTTCATCAAGAGGAGCAAGGAAATGACCAAAACGCTTTATTCCAGAACGATCTCCAAGTGCTTTTGATAAGGCTTGTCCTATTGCGATTCCAATATCTTCATTAGTGTGATGATCATCTACATGAGTATCTCCTTTTGCACTGACCTTTATATCGAATAATCCATGGCTCGATAATTGTTGGATCATATGGTCCAAGAAACCAATACCAGTACTAACATCGCATTTTCCAGAACCATCTATGTCAATTTGGACAAAAACGTCCGTTTCCTTTGTTACTCTGCTGATTTCTCCTGATCTCGTTCTGTTCATATTTTTTATTGATTAGATTTAGTGAAAATCACATTCCGTTTATGCAATACCCAGCATCAACATAAACTGTTTGACCTGATATACCGCTTGATAGATCGCTCAGCAAGAAAGCTGCTGTGTTTCCTACTTCGATTTGAGTAACGGTTCTTCTGAGAGGAGCTTTTTTTTCCACATTATGAATCATGTCCAAAATCCCTCCAATAGCTGAACTTGCGAGAGTTCTTATTGGTCCAGCACTAATTGCATTAACTCGAACCTGATTTTCAGGACCAAGTTCCTCTGAAAGATACCTGACTGAGGCTTCTAAAGCTGCTTTTGCAACACCCATCACGTTGTAATTAGGAATTGCTCGCTCTGCTCCTAAGTAAGTTAACGTGACCACGCCTGCACCTTTAGTAAAAAGAGGTTTTGCGTATCTACACAATGGTGCAAGAGAATATGCACTTATTTCTAAAGCTCTTGAAAACCCCTCCGAGGAAGTCGCACTGTAATTGCCTACTAATTCTTCTTTCCCTGCAAAGGCTAAACAGTGGACTAATCCATCTATCTGTCCCCATTGATTTTTAATTGCCTCAAAAACTTCCTCTATCTGAGAAGAGTTTTGAACATTGAGTGGTAAAAATAAGCTTGGATTTAATGGTGAAGTCAGTTCTTTGACTTTTGCTTCGAATCTCCCTTTCTCGTCGGGTAAGTATGTGATTCCAAGTTCTGCTCCAGCTGAGTTTAATTGTTGTGCAATTCCCCACGCAATTGATCTGTTGTTTGCTATTCCAGTTACAAGGATTTTTTTACCACTAAGATCGAGAAGCATCTTGTCTGACTGTTTTAATTATTATGGTTATTGTCCCCTATTTAGGGGTAAGACTCATAGTTAAATGAATATATAGTTAAAAGTTCTATCATCAACTATCCCAAAAAACTATAAAAATCATGGTTCGAACAGCTTCAACAATGCTTCCACTTGGAACGCAATTACCTGATTTTGAATTGGAAATGGTTTCAGGTTTGAACCTTTCTCCTGCGGATGGGTTTAGAGGAGTAAGCCATATTAGAGGTTTTGATCTAACGAAAAAACCACTGTTTTTGATGTTTATTTGTGCTCACTGTCCTTTTGTTAAACACGTTGAAAGCGGAATAACAAATTTATTTAATTCTTTTGGAGATGATGTTCAATTTTTAGCTGTTTCAAGCAATAGCTTAATAACTCATCCACAAGACGCTCCAAGCCTATTAGCTTCTCAAGCTAATAGGCTTGGATGGAAATTTCCTTATTTATTTGACTCTGATCAGAAATTGGCAAAAGCTCTGAAAGCTGCATGCACCCCAGATTTTTATGTTTTTTGGCCCTCTCAAGATGGAATATCAAAATTGATGTATAGAGGACAAATGGATAATAGCCGACCTGGAAATGAAATTCCTGTTTCTGGTGATGATATTCGTATGGTTCTCAGCTCATTACTAAATGGAGAGGATATTTCACCTGATCAAAAACCCTCCATAGGTTGCAATATTAAATGGCATCCTGGTATGGAACCTGAGTGGTTTGGATAAATTTATGATTGCTTTTTCAATTTTTATCATTTGAATTTAATCTAAATAATATGCAAATACCTCCTTTTAGTCTTGATGCTCAAATTTCCGAACTTGGTGAAGAGATTGAAGAAGCTTTAATTAAAGTCTTTAGAAGTGGAAAATATATTGGTGGAGAGGAAGTAGCATCATTTGAAAAAGCTTTTGCCTCAGTAATACAAACTTCTTATTCAGTTAGTTGTAACAGTGGAACAGATGCATTAATTCTTGCCTTAAGGTCACTAAATGTTGGTAAGGATGATGAAGTGATTACATCATCTTTTAGTTTTTTTGCCACGGCAGAAGCAATTACCAGTGTGGGAGCTAAACCAGTTTTTATAGATATTGACCCTGAAAATTACCTTATGGATCTGGATTTAATAGAAAAAGCAATAACTGATAGAACAAAAGCTATTTTGCCTGTTCATTTATTTGGTCATCCAATTGACATGGATAAAATTTTGGCAATTGCTAAAGCAAATAATCTGAAGGTGGTAGAAGATTGTGCCCAAGCCACAGGTGCTCATTGGAGAGGGAAACCCTTAGGAGGTTATGGGGATGTTGGTTGTTTTAGCTTTTTCCCTACTAAAAATTTAGGTGCAGCTGGTGATGGTGGGGCAGTAACTACTAATGATCTTGATTTAGCAAAAACAATAAAAGAATTATCTATTCATGGTATGCCTAAGAGATATCTTCATACGAATATCGGATATAATAGTAGGCTTGATTCATTACAAGCAGCTATTCTAAATATTAAATTAACCCGATTAAATAAATGGATTGAGCAAAGAAGAAAAATAGCTAATAATTATATAAATAAGTTGTCTGTTATAGAATCAATTGAATTACCATCTAATAGATTAACCAATAATTCTGGTCATTCTTGGAATCAATTTGTTATTAGAATATTGGATAATTCTTTTGTTAAAAATATAAAATCAAGCTCAGACTTTATTTTGGATAACCAAAATAGAGATCTATTCAAGTCGGAGCTACAGAGGCTTGGAGTTAATACAATAATTTATTACCCAATACCTATTCATCTTCAACCTGCTTATAAAGAATTAGGATATAAAGAAGGCTCTCTTCCTATTACTGAAAAAATTTGTAAACAAGTAATTAGTCTACCAATTTTTCCTGAGTTTGATTCTACTCAGCAGTCATACGTAATCGATAAAATTAAGGAAATTTTCAGAAAAAATTAATTAATTCTTGAATATAATTCTTTGAATATTGATGTTTGTATTTTGTGATTTATTATGGGTTTTGGATAGCCTTTTCTCTCTAAAGAATTTATCTCACCTGAAAGTAAATCAGGTGTTGAAATGTGTGATAACTCCGGTACCCACTTTCGGATATAGTTTCCTTTCTCGTCAAATTTAGATGCTTGCCTAAAAGGATTAAATATTCTTAGTGGCTTTGGATCCATTCCACTGCTTGCACTCCATTGCCAACCTCCATTATTTGAGGCTAAATCACCATCAACTAAGCTTTTCATAAAGAATCTTTCTCCCCATCTCCAATCAATTAATAGGTCTTTTACTAGAAAAGAAGCAACAATCATTCTGCATCTATTGTGCATCCATCCTGAATCCTTAAGTTGTCTCATTGAAGCATCAATTATTGGGATGCCAGTAATTCCGTTCTCCCAAGCTTTAAACCAATCAGTTCTGTTTTCCCATGGGAAATTTAACCATTTTTTTCTGTATGGACCTTGCTCAAGCTCTGGAAAATTTAATAGTGCATTTTGATAAAACTCTCTCCATGCAAGTTCTTTAATCCATGTATCAATAGAATTTAATTGATATTCATCAATAGCAATTGTTTTTGATAATTGAGCGCCATTCCATACAGATCTACAACTTAGCGTCCCTAAGCTAAGAGCAGCACTTAATGTAGAAGTAGATTCTAAAGATGGAATGTCTCTTGCTTGATTATATGAATTTATGGTTCCTGAATGTATAAAAAGGTTTAATTGCTTTATTGAATCTGATTCTCCTGGTTTGCAAGGACAGAGGTTGGAATTATTGAATCTATTTGATGAGATTAAATCATAGACAACTTTGCTTTTTCTGATAATGCAGTAATTTAAATCAGAGTTTTTAATAGATGATATTTCTTTTTCTCTAAGGTCAAATATCTTTGCAGGTGTTGAGTCGATTTGTATCAAATTATCATTTGATAAATTTGTTTTGTTTATAATATCAACCCATTTACGATAAAAAGCTCCGTATACTTTATATGGTTCATCACTGTTCGTTTTTATGTCATTCGGATTAACAATTAAGTGATCTAAAAATGTATAAACTTTTTTTTTCTCTTCTGTAAGTTCGTCTGTAATTTTTTTGTCTCTATTGATTTCATAAGGTTCAATATTTTTATTCCAGTAAATACATTCAGCTTTAATTAAATGGGCTAATTTTGGAATTAATTTGATAGGGTCTCCATTTAATATTAGCAAACGACTTCCTCTTTTCTCCCAGTTCCTTTGGAGTTCTAAAAGGCTTTTCCCTAAAAACCAATTTTTTGCTTCAGATGTAGTTTTATTTAGATTTAAAAGATTGGGATCTAAAATATATACTCCAATGAGAGTTTTAGAGTTTTTAGATGCTTCGAAAAGACCAATGTTGTCTTCAATTCTTAAATCTCTTCTGTGCCAAAATATTGATCGAAACTTTGTCATTTTACATTTAAAATTTGGCATGCCCTAAACCATGCAGTTATAGTTTTTCCATCAAGTGACTCTTTGCCACTTGCGATAAGTTTATTTAACTTTTCAGGAGCAATCTTCAATACTTCAATATCTTCGTCTTCATCACCCTCAGGCTTCTTATCAAGTTTAGTTAAATCTCTCGCAAGAAATATATGAATTTTTTCGTCGGAATATCCTGGACAAGGAAGCATCTCTCCAAGATTATCCCACCTTTTTGCAGAGTAACCACTTTCCTCTTGAACTTCTCTTTTAATTGATTCAAGGGGGCTTTCGCCTTCTTCTAAAGTTCCAGCTGGAAATTCAAGAATTCTTCTTGAGCAAGCAAATCTGTATTGACGAAGAATAATGACCTCTCCAGAATTGGTTATTGGAACTGCCAAGGCTGCTCCTGGATGACGAATAACTCCAAACTCGCCTTCCATTGAATTTGGCAAAAGAAATTTATTTATTTCAAAACGAATTTTTTTAGCATCAAGACAAGCTTTTGTCTCAAGAATTTCTGAGGGTTCAGGTCCTGGAATAGACATGCATCTATTATTTACATACATAGCATGACTGATTTTTTTAGAAAAGGTTAGTGATTTTTGTTACGAGTTTTATTCAGGCCAAATACTTTGAGAGTTGATTCGCTTCGGTTTGCCTTGATCTTTTGATAGAACTTCTGCAAGGGGAATTAATACAAAGTTTCTCTCACTCAATCTTGGATGAGGCAAAATTAAAGTCTCTGTGTTTACTTGAAGATTCCCCCAAGAAATGAAGTCAATATCTAAAGATCTTGGCCCCCATAAAATGTCTGAATTTTCTCTCTCTCTACCTGCGATTTTCTCCAATTCTAAAAATTTTCTCATTAAACAGATAGCGGCTTTTTCATTTGGTTCAACTGAGTTCAAACCCTCTCCCGCTACAACAACTACAGTATTAATAAATTTTGGTTGATCAATTGGCCCTCCAAAAGGATCAGTCTCAAAAAGAGGTGCCCATTGAAAAGATAAAGACTTATCAATATTTTGAGACTTGATTTTTGGAAGATTTTGAGCAACATTCCAATCGATTATGCTTTTTTCGATTTGCGGCCTCATGCTAGCGATTGTTCTGATCGGATCACCAAGAGTTCCAGGGATATTTGCTCCTATTGAGATGACGAGTTTATATTCTGTTTTTTGTTTTGCATAAGTCATGCGAATATTAAAAGACTTTCAAAAATTTGCCTGATTATCCAACCCTATGGTTTCCAGTGGATTGAATAACAACAATATGTCTTCGACTTTAAAAGACATTGCTGTACTGGATAGAGCTAATCGTTCTTTCCCTTTAGCTGCAATTACAGGTCATGGAACATTAAAGCTTGCTTTAATGTTAGCCGCAGTTGATCCGGGTTTAGGAGGGGTAATAATTGCTGGTGGTCGTGGTACCGGTAAATCGGTTTTGGCTAGGGGTTTACATGCTCTTCTCCCTCCGATTGAAATAATTGACCTTGAGAAGTTATTGAAAACTGACCATCAAGATGGATCTAAAGTTTATCCAGCAGGTAGAAATTTAGATCCTTCTTTTATGGGTGAATGGGATGATTTGACTACAAAATTAGTTCAAGAAAAGATAGGAAGCTTTGAAAATAAGAGTGATTTAGAGAATATTCCAAAAAAAGTTATTCCTGCTCCTTTCATTCAGGTTCCATTAGGAGTGACAGAGGATAGACTCGTTGGTGCTGTCGATGTTACTGCTTCATTATCAAGCGGAACGCCTATATTTCAGCCAGGATTATTAGCTGAAGCTCACAGAGGCGTTTTGTATATTGATGAACTTAATTTGTTGGATGATGGCCTCGTTAATCTTCTTTTGTCTTCAGTAGGGGCAGGTGAAAATAGAGTTGAGAGAGAAGGACTGAGCTTAAGTCACCCATGCCGCCCTTTATTGATTGCAACTTATAACCCTGAGGAAGGGGCCTTGAGAGATCACCTTTTGGACAGATTCGCAATTGTTTTGTCTGCAGATCAATTAATTACAAATGAACAAAGAGTTGAAATAACTCAGTCTGCTATTTCTCATGGACAATCAAGTGAAGCTTTTTCTAAAAAATGGTTAGAGGAGACAGAATCTCTATCTACGCAACTACTTTTAGCAAGGCAATGGCTTCCAGATGTTCAAATAAGTCAGGAACAAATTGAGTACTTAGTAGAGGAGGCTATTCGAGGAGGTGTTGAAGGACATAGATCAGAACTCTATGCAGTAAGAGTTGCAAAGGCACATGCTGCTTTATGTGGCCGAGATTCGGTTGACGCAGAAGATTTAAAGGCTGCAGTGAGACTTGTTATTGCACCAAGGGCTATGCAAATGCCTTCAGAAGAGGAAATGGAGCCTCCAGCCCCCGAAGATCAACAGCCACCACCACCACCACCAGAAGATTCTGAAGAAAATAATGAACAAGAAGAGGAACAAGAAGAGGATCAAGAAGAGGAACAAAATGAAGAGTCATCCCCTCCTATCCCAGAGGAGTTTATGCTTGATCCAGAGGCATGTGCAGTTGATCCAGACTTATTGTTGTTTTCATCAACTAAATCTAAGAGCGGAAATAGTGGAAGCCGATCAGCTGTTTTGAGTGATAACCGAGGAAGATATGTGAAACCAATTCTTCCAAGAGGGCCTGTTAGAAGGATTGCAGTAGATGCAACTTTAAGAGCTGCAGCTCCATATCAAAAAGCTAGAAGGGAAAGAGAACCCAACAGGAGAGTTATTGTTGAGGAAGGGGATTTACGTGCAAAATTACTCCAACGTAAAGCAGGTGCTTTAGTGATTTTTTTAGTTGATGCAAGTGGTTCAATGGCTCTAAATAGAATGCAAAGTGCGAAGGGAGCTGTTATTAGATTGCTAACCGAAGCTTATGAAAACAGAGATGAGGTTTCTCTAATACCTTTTAGAGGCGAACAAGCAGAGGTTTTGCTTCCGCCAACTAGATCAATCACTGCTGCAAAAAGGAGACTTGAGTCGATGCCATGTGGTGGTGGATCTCCACTCGCTCATGGTTTAACTCAAGCTGCAAGAGTAGGGGCAAATGCATTGGCTACTGGAGATCTGGGTCAAGTGGTAGTAGTTGCAATTACAGATGGTAGAGGGAATGTTCCTTTAAGTACCTCATTAGGACAACCGGTACTGGAGGGAGAAACACCTCCTGATTTGAGGCAAGAGGTGCTTGATGTCGCATCGCGTTATCGGGCAATTGGTATCAAATTGCTTGTTATTGATACAGAAAGAAAGTTTATTGCAAGTGGAATGGGAAAAGATTTGGCAGAGGCATCAGGGGGCAAGTATGTCCAATTACCAAAGGCAAGTGATCAAGCTATTGCCTCAATCGCAATGGATGCAATTAATAGCGTGACATAAACTGTTGTTCTCTCTAGGGGTAAATATCATCAAATAATTTACCCAGACCTATAGTTAATCTTTTTAAAGCATCTATAAGTTCTTTGTCTTCCATCATATTTCCCATGTCTGAACTTATTTGATCCATTTTCTTCATCAGAGTAGTTGATGTTGAGGCAAGTTCCTTAATATCTCCAAGAGTCTTGGGATTGTCGAGACTCTCAAGAATATTATTCAAATGAATGGATGCTTTGGTTAGTTCAGAAATTATTGGTTTGGCTCTCTTAAGCTCTGATTTTGATAACAAGACAAGCTCATCAAGATTAGCTTGAGTTCTGTCGAATTGTTCAATAGATTCTGATATTTTATTTACTATCGCTTGTCTATCTGCTTCATCAATAATTCCATTTATACCTTCAGTTAAGCTGGTTATACTGACTAAACCAACACCTTTAATTTTATCTCCACTACATAAAATTCTTTTATTAGGACAATCTTCTTTGACTTTAAGTAGTTCTTTTTTATCTAATGGTTTACCTAATGAGACTAGTGATAATTGAGCATCTCCTCCAAGCATGGAGCTTGTGACTATTTTTGCAATTACAGGTTTTGGTAAAATTAGATTATCGTCGTTTAATTTAATATTAGTTTCAACGGTGTTTGGGGTAAAAGTTATCTTTTTAACAGAGCCAACTATGATTCCTCGATAAGTCACTGGAGACATATTGGCAAGACCACTCGCGTCTTTGAAGTTTGCAGTTATCTCCCAGGTTTTAGAACTTAAACGAAAATCTCTTAACCAAAGCATTGCTCCTGAAAAGATAACTAATCCACCTAGTAGTGAAAAACCAACAAACGCATCTCGTAAACTTCTACGCATAAATTTATAAGTCCTTGGGTTGCATTGGCCCTTGAAGGTTACCTGTGCGAAATTGTTTTACATAAGAATTATCGCTTTGTTTAAATTGATCTATGGTTCCATCCCATTGAAACTTACCATCATAAAGCAAAATGACTCTGTTTGATGTTCTCTCAATTGTGCTTGAAACGTGACTTACAACTATTGAACTGCCCTCCGCTACATCAGTTGTTTTGATAATTAGATCTTCAATTCGAGTACAAGCTATTGGATCTAAACCAGCAGTAGGCTCGTCATATAGAAGCAGCGGGATGGATTCTTTTCCTTTTTTGGAATCGCTAATTAACGCACGAGCAAAACTCACTCTTTTTTGCATCCCTCCACTAAGTTGGTTAGGGAATTTTTCTGCTACGTCATACAAACCGACTTCTTGCAAGCAATTTATCACTTTTTCATTGATTATTGTTTCGGAATAAACTTTCTGTTTATCAAGTAAAAAACCTACATTTTCTCTAACAGTTAAAGATGCTAATAATGCTGGGTTTTGAAAAACTAATCTCACATCAGGTGGCTTGTTTTGATCAAGTCTTAAATATTTTTGCTCAACACCTGATAGTTTAAGGCTTCCCTTGGATGGTAAAAGCAATCCAGCTAGCAGGCGAAGTATTGTTGATTTGCCCGAGCCAGATGGACCAACAATTGCCAGTCTCTCACCAGGACGCATGGCAAGATTAACTTCATTGAGAACTTTATTTGATCCCAGTTCAACACTGAGATCTTTCATCAACATTACTTGAGTGTTTTTTGTCACACTCTCTCCTAATGTATGTTTACCTATCTCATTTTGTATGAGATAAGTAAATTGGGAAGCTTATTTAGAGTTTATGTGAATTAATTATGTAGGTCTCTTTACTACAACTTCTCTATTTTGAATACATTGAACAAAAGAAGGATAAGAAAATCAAGAAGATCTAATTTGCGTAAAAGCTTTTTCACTAGTTTGTCTTTTCAGCTTTATTCGCGTTTAAAAAGATCTATCAGATGGCTTTTGCCTGGGCTAGTGGTCAAAAGGTGGATGATGACATCTGGATTAGGTTTGTTGATTGCTTTAATTGGAGCATCGATTTGGGCTGATCTACGACCAATTTATTGGGTTGTAGAAATACTTTTTTGGCTTTTAGGATTCATAACTACTTTTTTACCAAGAAATATTTCTGGACCAATAGTCTTTTTGATAGGGATATCTCTTTTAGTTTGGGGGCAGGGAAGAAGTTTTGAGTCTATTAAACAGGCCTTAGGTTCAAAAAAAAATACTTTTTTAGTTGATGCATTAAGAGCTAAGCAAAAATTAAACAGGGGTCCAAATATTGTCGCTGTTGGAGGCGGTACAGGTTTATCTTCATTGTTGAAAGGTTTAAAAAGATATAGCAGTCGAATAACGGCAATCGTTACTGTTGCTGATGATGGGGGAAGTAGCGGAGTACTTAGAAGAGAATTGGGAGTTCAGCCTCCTGGAGATATAAGAAATTGTTTGGCTGCTTTAGCAACAGAAGAGCCACTAATAAAAGGCCTTTTTCAGTATCGCTTCCCCTCGGGAAGCGGACTTGAGGGACATAGCTTTGGAAATCTTTTCCTGTCCGCTTTGACTGCAATAACTGGTAGTTTAGAGACTGCAATCACTGCCTCAAGTAGAGTTCTAGCTGTTCAGGGCCAAGTCGTCCCAGCTACTAACGTAGATGTACGATTGTGGGCGGAACTTGAAAATGGCGAGAGAATAGATGGAGAATCAGCCATAGGAAATGCTAGTTTGCCAATAATAAGGATTGGTTGTTATCCTGCACGACCGCCAGCTTTGCCAAGAGCTTTGGAGGCGATAAGAAATGCAGAGATTATTTTGATAGGTCCTGGAAGCCTTTACACTTCTATTCTCCCAAATCTACTTGTTCCTGAGATAGTTGAGGAGATTGAGAGGAGCAGTGCTCCAAAGCTCTATATATGTAATTTGATGACTCAACCAGGAGAGACTGATGGCCTTGACGTTACTGGTCACGTTAGGGCTATCGAAGCACAATTGGCATCATCAGGAATTACTAGGAAGATATTTAGTTCAATACTTGCTCAAGATGAAATAGGGAACTCCCCTTTAGTTGATTACTACAAATCAAAAGGGGCAGAACCAGTTAAATGCAATAAGGAAGATCTGATGAATAGAGGTTACAAGGTATATTCAGCGTCTCTTCAGGGTTCAAAAGTAACTCCTACTTTGAGACATGATCCTAGGAGTCTTGCTTTAGCAATAATGAGATTTTATAAAGGAAACAAAAAAGCTTAGTAAATCAATATGCGTCTTGCATTTCGTAAAAATCTGGTTGAACATAGTCTTTTCTGAGCGGCCATCCTTTCCAGTCTTCAGGCATTAAAAGTCTTTTTGGATGAGGATGGCCAATGAAGTTAACTCCAAACATATCAAATGTTTCTCTTTCCTGCCAATCTGATCCTCTGAAAAGACTATATAAGCTTGGTACAGTTAAGTCTCCATTTCTTTCTAAGAAAACTTTTAATCTTACTTCTCGAGGGGTAATGTCATTTTCAAATTGATTCATTTCAATTAGATTATAAAAACAAACAATATTTAAACCTGGACCTTCGTCATATCCACCTTGGCATTGTAGATAGTTAAATCCATCATTTTTTAGAACTTCAACTGTTGATAAAAGATTGCTTGGAGCTATTTTTATAACTTCAATTCCTAAGTGATCGTCTTCAAGAGGAGTGTTTTCAAATCCATTTTTAGATAGCCAATCACTTATTGGCCCTGAAATTTTTTCTTCAACTAAAAGTTCTGATTCTTTTGCCATTTTTTTTGTGAAACGTTTAATTACTTGAAATTTCTTCTGATATTTTTTGGACTTCTTTTAGAGATTGATCAAATTCTTCAGATAGGGAGGGATTTAAGGCAATTAATTGCGTTTTTGCCTTGAGATATTGTCCATTGACTTTTGCATCAACTCTTTTCATTTTATGAGGGATGGTTAAGTAACGATGAGTTTGAGTAATCTTTGATCTTTCAGAAATTGATTCATTGGCAACTTTTTTTCTTAACTTGATAACAGCATCAAATATTGCTTCCGGTCTGGGTGGACACCCTGGAAGATAGAGGTCAACTGGAATTAATTTGTCGACACCCCTAACTGCTGTGGTTGAATCTGCACTGAACATGCCACCAGTAATAGTGCAAGCTCCCATTGCAATTACATATTTCGGATCTGGCATTTGTTCGTAAAGCCTTACGAGTGCTGGTGCCATTTTCATTGTTACTGTGCCTGCAACTATTAGTAGATCTGCTTGTCTAGGAGAACTTCTAGGAACTAATCCAAATCTGTCAAAATCAAATCGAGATCCAATTAGTGCTGCAAATTCGATAAAGCAGCAAGCAGTTCCATATAGCAGAGGCCATAAACTGCTAAGCCTTGCCCAGTTATGGAGGTCTTCAAGGCTTGTTAAAATTATGTTTTCACTTAAATCATTGGTTACCGTTGGTGAACCCACAGGACCGCACGTAGCTTCTCTAATGCTTCTTGCGGCTTCAGATGAGGGAGATTTATTCAAGGGATTTAACTCCATTCAAGGGCACCTTTTCTCCACGCATATGCTAATGCAACAACCAAGATTGTGATAAAAACAAGTGCTTCGATAAATGCTAATAATCCTAGTTTGTGAAAAGCAACTGCCCATGGATAAAGGAACACCGTTTCGACGTCAAATATAACGAAAACTAGAGCAAACATGTAGTAACGAATATTGAATTGGATCCATGCACCTCCTATAGGTTCCATGCCTGATTCATATGTAAGCTGCCTTTCTCCTGCTTTGCTTTTGGGAGCTATTAACTTATTTGTTGTGAGGGCAAGAATAGGAACTGCTCCAGAAATAAGAAGAAATCCTAAAAAATACTCATAACCCTGAAGGGAAAACATGAATGAATTACTGATTTCAATATCAGTTTGACAGTCATTTTACAGATTAGTGACATAGAGTTGTTATATGTGAAAGTGAAAACTGTGAGTGAAGACAACAGGACAAAATCAAATCCTATTGAGGATTTGAATTCTGATGAAAAACAAAATCAAGTTATTTCATCTGAACCAAATAACTCAATCCAAGAAATTAATCCAAAAGCCAATCGCTTTGAATGTATGAGCTGTGGTTTTATCTATGACCCTGATGAGGGAATAAAAAAGCTAAATATTGAACCAGGAACGGCTTTCTTGGATGTAGATAAAAAGACGTTTAGATGTCCAGTCTGTCGAGTAGGATTTGGTGGATATAAGGATATTGGACCTAAATCAAAGCCTAGTGGATTTGAAGAAAACCTTACCTATGGCTTTGGATTCAATAAACTTCCCTCAGGCCAAAAAAACGTTCTAATCTTTGGAAGCTTGGCTTTAGCCGCTGCCTGTTTTCTCTCTCTTTATTCTCTGAAATGAAACGTCTGTTTTCAAATCTCATTAATTTGACTCTTGTTTTAACAGTAGGAGTAGCTCTAGGTGGTTGTACTGTTAGCAACGCCTCTGTCGGGTTATCAAGCCCTTGGTCATTGATCGACCTCGATACTGAGGCAAATCCTTTAGATGTAGACTTTGTAGATGACAAAAATGGTTTTTTAGTTGGCACTAACAGGTTGATTCTTGAGACAAATGATGGAGGAATTACCTGGAAAGAGAGAAATTTAGATATTCCCAGTGAAGGTAATTTTCGTTTGATAAGCGTCGACTTTAGTGGCCAAGAGGGTTGGATAGCAGGTCAACCCGGATTAATCCTTCATACCAGTGATGGAGGAAAAAATTGGACTCGTCTTGATTTGGGAAATAAGTTGCCAGGTGATCCATATTTAATAACAACAATTGATGTTGATTCTGCAGAGTTAGCAACTACTGCTGGAGCAATTTATAAAACAACTGATGCTGGTATAAATTGGGAAGCAATAGTTGTTGATACATCTGGCTCTGGAGGAATCAGAGAATTAAGAAGAACAAATAACGGTGGCTACATAAGTGTAAGCAGCCTTGGTAATTTCTTTTCAGTTCTAAATCCAGGGGAGCAGATTTGGAGACCTCATCAAAGAGCTAGTAGTAAAAGAGTTCAAAGTGTTGGTGAGCAGCCAAATGGCGATTTGTGGATGCTTTCTAGAGGAGCTGAAATTAGATTTAATAAAGATCCAGATGATATCGACTCATGGTCAAAACCTATAATCCCCATCGTAAATGGATATAACTATCAAGATCTAGCTTGGGATTCATCTAAGACAATTTGGGCGGCGGGAGGAAGTGGAACTTTACTCGTTAGCAATGATGATGGAAAAACTTGGGAAAAAGACCCAGTTGGTGAATCTGTTCCAACAAATTTCATCAGAATTTTGTTTGTGGACGATTCTAATACTGGTAATACTAAGGGCTTTGTATTTGGTGAAAGGGGGAATTTATTGCGCTGGCAGGGTTGAAATCATAAATTTTTGATGATTTCCATGACTCTGTGTAACCACCTTGCAACAGAGATCGTTTCTTTTGATTTCGCTTGATAAGATCACTGAGCTGATTAAGTGAGGCTATGGCTGCCGGCTCTACCGGGGAACGCCCGTTTTTTGAGATCATTACTAGTGTCCGCTACTGGATCATCCATGCGGTTGCACTTCCTGCGATCTTCGTGGCAGGATTTTTATTTGTGTCTTCTGGGCTTGCCTACGACGCTTTTGGAACTCCTAGACCAGATACGTATTTTCAGGCTGGAGAAAGCAAAGCTCCTGTTGTTGTTGAGCGCTTTGATTCCAAGGCTGTACTTGACACGCGTCTGAAATAACCAAATTTCATCTGATTGCTTTTTTATCCATGCAAGTCAATCCAAATCCAAATAAAGTTCCGGTTGAGTTAAACCGAACAAGCCTTTATCTTGGACTCTTACTTGTTTTTGTAATGGGAATTCTTTTTTCCAGTTACTTCTTTAACTAAATCTCTTTATCATGAGCAAACTAAAAGGACCTGATGGACGAGTGGGAGATCGTCTGCCAGATGGCAGACCTGCAATCTCCTGGGAAAGACGATGGACAGAAGGAGCTCTTCCTCTATGGCTAGTAGCTACTGCAGGTGGAACAGCTGTTATTTTTGTTCTTGGTATTTTCTTTTACGGTTCATACACTGGTATTGGTAACGCTGGTTAGTGTTTAACTAGAAAAATACTATTTTTAAAAATTAACTAAACAAACTGACTTGATTGTTGGTTGGTTTGTTTGGTTAATTCCAATATTTATCTGTGAATAAACTAAGCTTGTTTTTGGTTTTGTTAGAAACATGCTCTTTTGAGGTAACCAGGGCATCTTTTAAGGCATTATGAGAAGAGCTTGAGGGCCTCAAAGATGAAATTCTTTTTGCAGCAGCAGAGATTATTGATTTTGCAAAATTTGAGTTTTCTTGAAGATTTTCAATAACCATGTCAACGGATACATTGTCGCAACTTCGATTCCAGCAATCATAATCCGTAACCATTGATAAGCTTGAGTAAGCAATCTCGGCTTCTTTTGCAAGTCTAGCTTCGGTATGGTTTGTCATGCCTATTACTGAGCATCCCCAGTCTCGGTATAAGTTAGATTCGGCCCTTGTTGAGAATGCTGGACCTTCCATTGCGAGATATGTACCTCCAAGATGCAATTGTTTATCTTTAGTTAAAAGTTTTTCTATTTCTTGCGAAAGTACTTGAGAAAGAATTTCGCAAAATGGATTTGCCATGCTTATGTGGGCTACAACTCCATTTTTGAAAAAAGTCAATGGCCTTTGATGAGTCCGATCTATAAATTGATCAGGAATAACAATGTCGCATGGCTTGATATTTTCTTTTAACGAACCTACAGCCGACGCAGATATTATCCATCTAACATTTAAGTTGCGCATAGCCCAGATATTGGCTTCATATGGAATTTCACTTGGATTTAAACTATGGTTTTCACCGTGGCGAGCTAGAAAAACAATCTCCATTCCATTTAGATTGCCCGTTAGTAAATTATTAGAGGGTTTTCCAAAAGGTGTGTCTAAGCTTAATTCGGATATGTTTTTAAGATTTTCTATCCTGTATAGTCCGCTTCCTCCAATTATTCCTAATCTAGCTTTTTTTAGATCATCGGTATCTGATTGTGTACCAGAAACATTCAAAAAATCATGTTGAGTAATCATCTTGTCTTAGCAGGTGGTGGTCATACTCATGCACTTGTTTTGCTCCGGTGGGCAATGAATCCAAAATTGAAGCCTGCTGGAATGATTACTTTAGTCAATCAAGCAAGCACAACTTTCTATTCTGGGATGTTTCCTGGTGTAGTAGCGGGTAAATACAAAGTTGATGAAATAATAATTGATTTGAGGAAACTTGCCTCAAAAGCGGGAGTTTCATTTGTTATGGCAGAAATTATTGGGATTGCCCCAAATAAAAAAAAATTACTTTTAGCAGGTCGCCCAGAAATTGAATATTCTTTACTATCTCTAAATATAGGAACAAAAACTAATTTAAATTCTAAATACTTAATTCCAGGTGATAAAAAATTAGTTGTTCCAATTAAACCTTTCTCCGAATCATATAAGTTTATTGTCGATCAGGATATATACAAGGATGATTCTTTTGCAAAGCCATTTGTAATTATTGGTGGTGGATTTGCTGGAATAGAAATAGCTTTTTCTCTAAGAAAGAGATGGCCAAAGAGGTCAATTCTACTAAAAGTTAAATCAGGTGTAAAAATTAATAAGAAACTCCTCAAAAATTTGAAGGCTTTAGATATTGATATTACTCAAAAGAAACCTTCTATTTTATATCCAAAATTGATATGCACAGGAAATGAATCATTTGATTTGATAAAAGAAAGTGGGTTGCCTTTAGACGAAAATGGGAGAGTGCTAACAAAAAAAACTCTTCAAGTTTTAAATTATCCTGAATTGTTTGCTGTAGGAGATTGTGCCGTTGTTAGGGATCATCGCCGCCCTGCTTCTGGAGTATGGGCAGTTCGTTCGGCAAAACCACTCGCTAAGAATTTAGAGTCTAAGTTTAAGGGTTTAAAACTTGATAAATGGAAACCTCAAAAAAAAGCAATACAGCTGTTAGAAATTAACTCTAGAAAAAAAGAATCTAAAGCTTTTATTTCTTGGGGTGAAGTTATTATTGGACCTTATAACTTCTTGTCAAAATTAAAAGAATTAATTGATAGAAAATTTATTTCTAAGTTTGATCTAATTAAGGATATAGATACAGGAATGATTAGTGAAGAAGAGGAGATAAAATGTAGAGGATGTGCAGCAAAATTAGCTTTTACTCCTTTAAACACAGTATTAGAAAGGTTAAATACAATAGAATCATCAGATGATTCTGTTAATATTGGAATATTAAATTCTAGTAAGATTTTAATACAAAGCGTCGATGGTTTTCCATCTTTAGTTAGCGACCCATGGTTAAACGGAAGGCTTTTAGCTTTACATTCTTGTTCTGATATTTGGGCATGCGGAGGCTCTGTGATCTCTGCACAAGCTTTTGTGAACTTACCACCTTTGACCAATAATTTACAGCAGGAATTGTTATTTCAATTATTGGAAGGTATTAACTCTGCTTTAGCTATTCAAGGTGCGAAACTTATAGGAGGTCATACATTAGAATCAAGAAAAACACCTGAAGAACCATTCTCTCTAGAGATTGAGAGCTCATTAACTGTAAATGGAAGTATTGATGAAAGAAAATATTTTTGGTCTAAGCGAGGAATGAAGAAAGGAGATCATCTTCTAATCAGTCGCTGTTTAGGAACTGGAATAATTTTTTCAGCATTTATGAATGGACAAGTAAAACCTCATATACTTGACTCTGCTCTTAAAGAAATGAATAAAAGTCAGCATAATGTTGTAAATTCGATTAATAAATTAATCAATATATACCAACCCTCCAAAGTTGTTAATGCATGTACTGATATCACTGGTTTTGGTTTGCTAGGTCATTTATCGGAAATGTTGCACCATACAAATATTGACCAATTGAGATTGAATTTAGACCCTTTAAAAATTATTCTTCAGCTTGATAATATACCTTTATATGATGGAGTTTTAGAACTTTCAGATCAAGGATTTGAAAGTTCTTTTGCACCTTCAAATGAAATTTTTTTAAAAAATATAGATGGAGATGAGACTTTAAGATTAGAGTTAATCTCTAATAATTTATTTTCTAAGGATTCGTCTTACAATACAATGTTGAAAGTTTTAGTGGATCCACAAACTTGTGGACCTTTGGTTGTTAGTTGCCCACCCATTTATTCAGAGCAACTCATACAAAAAGGGCCTTGGATTAAAATAGGGTTTATTTCTTAATTGATATTTTCTTCATCAATTAATTTCATTCTTTGCCGTTTGATTTCTTCTCCAATTTCTGGTCCAGGGAGCCAACCGTTAGCGATTAAATCATCACCTTTTATTGGTGACTCTATATTTTTCCAATTAAATAGCCAATGTTTCAAGTATTCTTTTAAAGGGTTTTCTTTCCATATTTCAAGTTTGAAAGAAGATTCACTAACATTTATTTCTTCTAAAATTCTTGTCCATTTAGATGGAGACCATTTTCTATATATATAATTATCCGCAAGATTTCTTAGGTATTTATTTAATTTAGAAGCTCCTTCTATAGTTTGTTGTTGTTTTTGATTTAAGTGTAATCGTTTTGCTAAGTAGATAGGCTCTTCAGATTCATATACTAATGCTGTTAAGGGTTCAATATTTGACTTCTTTGCAATGAATATTTTTTCTATAAGTCTCTGATCATTCTGCAATTTCGAATCAACTATTATTAAAGCTCCCCAGGTTTGTAAATTTTTTAAAGCAGTTTCCCAATAAGTGCTTTTTAAGAGTAATTCGAGTTCCATCTTTAATCTTATTGATAATGCTGTTGGTGCTAAATCAGTATTATCTCCAATCTGCCAATTCCATGGCCAAAGATTTAGTGTTTCTTTTATTTGTCTTAGGGCTTGATTTGAAAGATTAAAATTTAACTTTGCAGAATAGCGAGAAGCCCTAATAATCCTAGTTGGGTCATCTAGAACACTTGACTCATGCAAAAAGTCTATTTTCATATTGCATATAGCATCGAATCCAGAAAATAAATCTATTACTTTATTTTCTTTAAGATCAATAGCCATTGCATTTATATTAAAGTCTCTCCTGATTAGATCATCTTTGATTGTTGATAATTTGACTATTGGATTTTCTCCAGGGATAGGGTAATTTTCTTCACGAGCAGCTGCAATATCAATTTTTATTCCATTAATTATTATTTCTAATGTTTTATAAGCTTTGTTATTGCGTATTACTTTTACTGTTTCTGGACCGAGAAGTCTTTGCAATTCCTTTATATAGATTGATGTATCGCCCTCAATTACTAAATCTAAGTCATTAAAGATAATTTCAAAATTCTGATTTTTAGACTTTGTTATTAAATCTCTAACAACACCTCCAACTATAGCGATAGAGTTAATATTAGCAGAGGCAGCCGCATCTAAAAGAATTGTTAAAAAACCAGCTGGTAATTCTCTTATCTCGTCTTCAATTTTTGCCTTATCAAATAATTCCATGAGACATATAATTTTTAGTTAATTAACATTTTCTTTCTGAAATTTTACTCATCTATTAATTTCAATGGAGCTAGTCTTGGATCCAATATTTTTGGTCCCATTCCAGCGAACTTTATTGCAAGTGAGATTTTTTCTCCTGAACCAAATACATGTGTAATTTGCCCCTTTCCAAATGAGGAATGTTCAACTCTGTCGTCCACTGACCATCTTTTGCCTGGGGAAGGACCAGAATATGTTTTTCTTACTGCATTTTCAGCTCCAGTGAGAAAAGTCTTTTTCTTACTTTCTCGATCAACTCTAGTCAGCCTGTCTAGATTTTTTTCCCTTCTTAGTGTGGTTCCACCAGATAAAGGAATATCGCCTTTAACTAGCTCTTCTGGAATTTCGGAAAGAAATGTAGATGCTATTGCAGGTTCTCTCATGCCTCCCCACATTCTTCTCTCAGATGCATGAAAGAGAAGTAGTTTTTCTTTTGCTCTGGTGAGTCCGACATAACAAAGTCGTCTTTCCTCCTCAAGTGAGGATGGGTCATCAAGTGATCTATAGCTTGGGAATAAGCCTTGCTCCATTCCTACAATACAAACAACAGGAAATTCCAAACCTTTACTGCTGTGAAGAGTCATTAATGTGACTCGATTTGAAGCAGTGTCTTTATTGTCTGCATCGCTTGCCAAAGCCGCTGTCGATAAAAACCCCTCTAGATCTGCTGATTCACTTTCTTCCTGATATTGCAAAGCAGCATTAACTAATTCTTGAAGATTGCGCCTTCTTTCCTCTGCCTCATCTGTTCCTGATGCAATTAGTTCATTTAAGTAGCCACTTTTTTCTAAAACTAATTGAACCAACTCAGCCGAGCTTGAGGAAAGAAGATGGCTTTGTAATTCATTGATTAGCTCACTAAACATTAAAAGACCTTTGGCAGATCTTCCAGCAAGAGATCTTACAGCTTCGGGATCACTTACAACTTCCCAAAGAGGAATTTTTAATTGACTGGCAGCATCACTTAATCTTTGAACTGTTGTTTTACCAATTCCTCTTTTAGGAACATTTAAAACTCTAAGAAGACTGACACTATCGGAAGGGTTAATTAAAAGTCTTAAATAAGCAAGCACGTCTTTAATTTCTCTTCTGTCATAAAAACGCAATCCTCCAACCACAATATATGGAATACTCCAGCGGACCAATGAGTCCTCAATTGCTCTTGATTGAGCATTAGTTCTATAAAGAATTGCCATATCTCCCCAATGCAATTCTGGATTTGAGGCATCTAATATTCTTAGTTTGTGAATAACAGCTTCTGCCTCTGCTATTTCATCGTCACACCTTGTCAATTTAATAGGTTCACCCTCTCCTCTGGTTGCTCTGAGAACTTTGTCAATTCGTTCTTTGTTGTTGGAGATTAGTGAATTGGCTGCTCCTAATATGGTGGATGTAGATCGATAATTTTCTTCAAGCTTTACGAGATTTGAATCATTATCATTATCATTATCTTGACTTTTCTTCCCAAAGTCTTCCTGAAATCCCATAAGTATTCGAAAGTCCGCAGCTCTGAAGCTGTAAATACTTTGATCTGCATCGCCAACAACAAAAACTGATCTATTATTCCAATCTTTAAAAGAAGATGGGTTCTTACCATTAGTAACCAATTGTTTAATTAATTCATATTGGGTCCAATTGGTATCTTGATACTCATCGACCAAAACATGTTTAAAACGATTGTGCCAATAAGTTCTAATCTTTTCATTTTGCTGTAGTAATTGAACAGGTATTAATAGCAGATCATCGAAATCTAATGCATTATTAGCAGCTAAAGCTTTCCTGTAGAGCCTATAAGTTTCAGCAATTAATTTACCTCTCTGACCCTCTTGATTCTTCAATAAATCATCAGGAAGTAAACATTGATTTTTAGCATTACTTATAGACCAACGGACCTTTTTAGGTTCAAATCTTTTAGGGTCTAATTGTAGGTCCTGTGTGACTATTTCTTTGATGAGACTTTGTGCATCTGTTTCGTCATATATTGAAAACTGTCTAGTCCATGTTAACCCTTCAGGATCTTTGAACTTATCAACGTCAAATCGTAATAATCTGGCAAATAATGCGTGGAAAGTCCCTATCCATAATTCACGGCTTATTTCACGATATATACGATTACGTATCTGTCTTTGTTCTGCAACTTGTAAGGCAGACCATGGCTTTCCATAAGTTACATTTGCTAACCTTTTAGCTAAAAGTAATTCGAGTCTATCTTTCATTTCTCTTGCAGCTTTATTGGTAAAAGTGACTGCAATAATGGAGCCTGGATCAACTTTATATTTAATGATTAAATGTGCAATGCGATGAGTAAGTGCTTTAGTCTTTCCACTCCCTGCCCCTGCTATAACTAATAATGGACCGTGAAAATGATCAACTGCTTGAGACTGAGCCTGGTTTAATCCATTTAAAAAAATATTGTTTGATTTTTCCATTTTATAGACTGAAAAAAATTAGTTTAAAGTTAGTCTTAGGCATAATAATATAGATGATTTAATGTTATTTAAGTAGATAAAATAAAGTTATGTTGTTAAAGTTGAAGTCACATTGTCTTTTTGCTTATTTAGTTTAGAAAGTATTATTTTAATTTGGTTAAGCTCTATATGTGATTTGATAATTGATTTGATTTTTTTTTGAGGCATTTTTAGCTTATTTGAAATAGTGACAACTTCCTTTTCCAAGCGATTTTTGTACTCGGTTAGTTCCCTAATTGATTCTTCTAGCTCTTCTTTCGTAGGACTTTGCATTTTTATAGCAACAATAGCTCAAATAAGTAATATCAAATTTTCTTATAAGCTTTTTGAGATAACTCTAAGTGTAATTAGATTAAAAAATCTTTTTACAGTTAAGAAGCATTGCGTTCTTTGGTCTGAGTCATTGAAATTTGACTGAAAGTCTTAAGTTAAATAGGTAATGACTTTCGAGTCATTACCTATTTAACTTTTTACTTGACGAGTTTAGCTAGTTAAAAGATGCTTGATGCTTTCTCTAGAACAGTTGTAAGTGCTGACGCCAAAGGTGCAGCAATAGGAAGTGAGGATCTCGCAGATTTGAGAAAGTATGTAGCAGATGCTAATAAAAGAATTGATGCGACCCTTGCAATAACTCAAAATGTTTCTTGCATAGCTGCAGATGCGGTAGCAGGAATGGTTTGTGAGAATACTGGACTTACTCAGCCCGGGGGACATTGTTATCCAACACGTCGAATGGCAGCTTGTTTGAGGGATGGAGAAATTATCTTGAGATATGTAAGTTATGCACTTCTTGCTGGGGATCCATCTGTTCTTAAAGATAGATGTCTCAATGGTTTGAAAGAAACTTATTTAGCTCTTGGGGTCCCAACTTCTAATGCTATTAGAGCAGTAGAAATAATGAAAATTGCGACAGTTGCAATAATGACTGAGACGAATACAGGAAGAAAAATGTTTAAGGGAATTAATTCTGGGTCAGGAGCACAATGTAAAGATATTGCTGCTGAGGCAGCATCGTATTTTGACCTTGTAATAGAGGCTTTGAGTTGAATGCACAACTTTAATTTTAGTCTTTTTTTTTTTAAAGCACTTCAAACCAACTCTTATTAAGTCACCATGAAATCTGCAGTTACAACCGTTATCAGTGCAGCTGATGCAGCAGGAAGATTCCCAAGCATGAGCGACTTTGAGTCCGTGAAAGGTTCTTTTGATAGGGCATTACCCCGCCTAGAAGCTGCCGAAAAACTTGCTTCTTGTATTGATAAATTTACCAATCTTGCGGTTGATGCTGTATACCAAAGCGGTTCGTATGAGCAGGCTAATAAAGATAAGTGTGTTAGGGATATTCATCATTATTTGCGTCTTATAAATTATTGCTTAGTAACCGGTGGTACTGGCCCTTTAGATGAATGGGGAATTTCAGGTATGAGGGAAATTATTCGTATCCAGCTACTTCCTACATCTGCGTACATTGAAGCATTTATTTTTATACGAGATGAAATTAAAATAAATGATGTTATGAGTCAGCAAGCTGAGACGGAATTCAAAGGTTTATTGGATTATTTAATAAATGCACTTGCATAAGAAATCAAATGCATTTTAATATTTCTTAGTTACTTAATTGGTGTGATTTAAACTCTTTTGACTAATTCTTTAGATTTAAGTAAATATACTGAACTTTACCAAGATTTCTTGCATCCTAATCCAAATATTAATTCTCCTGCATTTTTAATTTTAAGAAAAGAATTT
Organism: uncultured Prochlorococcus sp.; assembly: GCA_902629395.1. Lineage (GTDB taxonomy): Bacteria > Cyanobacteriota > Cyanobacteriia > PCC-6307 > Cyanobiaceae > Prochlorococcus_B. The sequence continues at coordinate 78,137 of CACOQT010000002.1, read as the reverse complement.
GAGGTTAAATTTATTAATAATCTTTTATCTAATCTCAATGAAGAAGACATATTTATAAGAAGGAAATCAATATTAGCTTTAGGTATGATTGGGAAAAAAACTTTAAATTCAATCGTTCAATTGTATATAGATACTAACGATAAGACTGTTAAAGTCGCTTGCCTAAAAACGATACTGAAAGTTGTTAATAATGATAATTTAAAGGAATTAAATCAAAAGGAAATGTTAATAGTGGATTTAGCCCTGAAGGATGACGCCCCTGAAATTATATTAACTGTTATTTCTCTTTTGAGGCAATTGGGGTCAACTGGTAGAAATATTTTGGTTAAACTTTGTAGAGATAAAAACTTGTTAAGAGCTAAAGCTTCTGTAAGTGCTCTTTTGGAAATGAAAAATCAGACTGTTGAAAATTTATTTGAAGAATTAATAAATGACAAATCAATTGATTCGATGATAAAAGAAGATATTTTGAGAGATAAAATCAGTTAATATTATCGCTTAATTATTAATTTTTTGCAATCAATTTTTTTATAGCTAATTTAATTATTTTTCTAACATTTTTATTTTGCTCAATCTTTAATAAGTCTCGGAGAGGGCTTATTGCTTCGGTTGCATTAAGTTGCATTAAAGACAATATAGAAGCCTTTCTCATGTTTTCATTTTTGCTATTTAATTTTGATATTAAGATTGGAATAAATAATTCTATTCTATATAATTTACCAACTAATTTAATAGCTTCAATCTGTACATTTTCAGCAGAATCGTCAACAGCATTTTTCACTAACTGAATAGCATCTTTGTCTTGCGAGTTTCTTATGTGTTCCTCAAGTGCTGAAATTCCAGCTGATCTAACATTGATGTTATTTGATTGAGCTGCTCGCTTTATTGCATTTGGTGCTTTAGCACCAATAAATTCTAAACACCAGGCGGCAAGACCATATTGCATTTCTGTATGTTCTTGACTCTCTAATACCTTTATTAAATGATTCACAGCATCCTCGCCAAAGATCGCAATTGCACCAGCGGCAGAGAATTGCACTACAGAATCTGAATCATTTGTAAGTGCTTTTATTAAATAAGGTAAGGCTTTTGGATCTGCAACTAACTTGAGAGTCTTGGCTGCTGATCTCCTTTGTATTACATTTTTACTATGCAATAGAACATTGATTAACTCAGGTAAAGCGGCTTTACCTAAGTGAGCTAAAGCTTCTGAATGACTTCTTCTAATCAAACCATCTTCATTGTTTAAACCTTTTATTAAAAACTTGATTTCATCTTTAATAGATTGTTTTTTACCATTTTTATTTTGGTTAGCACTCCGAGAATTTTCTTTATCTTTTTTTAGCTCACTTTTTGAGTAATTATCCACTTTTTTATTATAAGCTTAATAGTTTATTGTATAATCAAAGTTAAAGTATTTGGTTTAACGTGATTACTTTTACTTTAATAAATCAAATCTGTATGTGTTGAGAATGAATTTTATTCTAAATATAATGTAAACAGCTTATCAAATAAATAAAGATTCTTTAATTAAAAGTGAAATCTAATTCATTTAATAATCTACCGAAAATCAAGAAAGAAGATGCAATCAATATTCTTAAAAAACCAATATCAGAAGTTAAGATTTTATCAGATTACTATAAAGCTGTATTTCACTTAGCGAATTACCCAGGCCCGGAATCAGAAAGTATACTTCTAGATTTTATTAAATATGACTGCGATAAGCTTGAATACAAGATAGCTAAAAGAAAAGCAGTTGAAGTCCTTGCTATTTTTGATTGTAAAAAGGCTATACCTATTATTGCAGATTTTTTAAAAAATGATGATGACAATCTTGTTGAGACAGTAATATGGTCATTAGGGAAACTTGAATGTAATGATATTGATATTATTAATAGAATCTGTTTAATATTGTATAAGCAATTTAAGAACAAAAGAATAGTAATACAAACCTTAACTAACTTAGGAGTTAAAAAAGAAATTGATAAGATAAGATCATTATCAAAGGATAAAAACTCATCTAATGGAGTCAAAGGAGCCTCTCTTGCAGCATTAATCAAGTTATGTGGTGAAGAAAATAAGATTAACCAGTTGAAATATTTCTTGAGACTATCTAATCAAAATGATAGACATTGTGCCGTTCAAGATATTATAAATGCTGGTCAATTATCTGTATTACCTTTTTTAATCGAGGCACCAATTTCTCCATCTTTTAAATTAAAGGCAATAGATTCTCTTTGGATTGACGAAGAAGTACTGTGTAAGAATCTAAACCTTTTTTATTTTATAGATAGAGTTATTATTGATGATCCAAAAAAAATAAATACCTTGAAAATTTCTAATTTTAAAAATGATTTATTCTATTTGATAGATCAACTTTTTCATACGGATTTTAATAGAGGTTATCAATCGATAAAAGAATTAGATAAATTACCCGAAGAGCGAGTTCTTTATTATTTGAATAATAACTGGGATAGAGCTAAATCAGATTATGGAGCAATATATTTCTTTTTAAATGCATATAATTTGTTACTAGCTAAGCAAATATATGATAAATCAATATTAGACAAAGTAGACTTTATTCTATCAGATCATTGGCCAAATTATATGAAATTTAAATCTTTAGCAATACAAATTTTAGGCTGTTTAAATGAGGATAAATTCTATAATAATATAAATCAATTTTCCGATGAAAGACAAACAACATATTGGATAAATAGATATACAGCTCTGCTGGTATTACAAAATAAGCAAATAAATCTTAAATATGATTTTGCTAAACTATTTTTAAATGATAGTCATAGATTTGTAAGATTAAAGGCAAAAGAAATTTCTTCTTGTTAAGCTCTATTTTGCTAATATGGATAGTATTTATATTACCAATGCTCGTCGATAAAACAATCAAAATTATCTATTTTTTTAAATAAAAATGGGCCAGACTCTGATCCCCATACTTTTTTATTAGTTTCTATATTATATCCAGAATCTTCAGAAATAAAAATATTTTTATTCACTTTAACTTCACTCTTTACATAAGTCTTATCTTTTCCATATTGTATAATGCAACAACATCCTGGTTCCATAGTTCCTGAATAATTACCAGAGTTTGTTTCTTTAAAATACATAGAGCACCCTGACTTTTTAGATAACTTAAACGTAGATAAGTTATCTAAACGAGATATATCTAAAGCTCCACCAGTTAATCTTTCCTTATTTCCAATAATCTCATGATTACTTAAAATAAAAAATTCTTTTTCGAAGGATAATTTATTTATAGACTGTCTATATGGATTCCAGATATCGTGTTGATATCTCTGTTCTGTGTAAAAAGCAAAACATTTATAAGTTTTTAAAAACAATGGTCGAACATGTATTTGGATATGTGCAAAGTTTTTTGGATTGTCCAAGGCTTGCTTCTTATTGCTAAATACACCTGATATTATTTTTGCAAATTCTAGTAAGGATTTATTTCTCATCTTTATATCAATAACTTATTTTTTTATAGAGCGGATTTCTGATGCATAAGAGGTTTGCAAGATGGCTGATGAATCGATTGTTTTTGTAACAGAAGATCTGCTTCTTAAATTGTTGGAGACAAACCATATTCTTTCTTCTGTACAAATATGACTATAGTCTGTATTAATAATTAGAGTTTCATCTTCAAGAATTTTATATAGTGATACAACTTGCAAAGCTTCACTATATCCCATGCTTCTTATTATCTTTCCCTCTGTGTTAGTAGTTTCTATAGGAACGAGTATACTCTCACCAAAAGAATTTTCTTTTTGATTCTCATCGCCCCATTCACTTTTTGCCTCCCAATTAATTAGGAATGATTTATCTATTGCATCAGTAGTTATTAAATTTTTTTTTAAAAACTTAATTACCCTAGGATCATTTCTTTTAGAATGCACTATTTTAATTTTACTTCTAATCTCTTCGAACTCTTGAAATGCTAAGGAATGTCCGCTTCTCATGGAATTCCATTCCCCAACGCTTTTTAAGAAAAATTCTTCAATATTCATATATTTTATTTAAGTTAAAATTAATTTATTTTTTTACAATTATGTGATGCTACAAATATCACTTGTAGCAAAAGCTTTTGTCATAGATGAAGTTTCTAGAAAACTTTTTGTTTTAAAACCTATGGGTGAATTCCATGACCTTATGTAAGGAACTATATCTTCGCCGAAAACATTAATATATTCATCAGAGTCTATTAGAAAATCAATATGAGCTTTAAAACCTAGATTATTTAAAATATTAGAACTTTGCTGCACTTCGGTTTGACTTTTGATGGGCCTACCAAGAATATGCTTGTATCTTAACTTGATAGATTTATATTGGCTAATACTATCAAAGTAGAACTTTCTGTATGTTGTCGATTTACAAAGTTTTCTTGTAAATTCCCTTACTGTGATATCACCATTCCTCAGTCTCCTTTCAATATCAGTTGGGCGCTCTGATTGCATCAGGGATAAGTTACCAAAGATGTTTTTATATAATGCGTTGATTGCTTGACTTAATGCATCATCATCATTAGGCACAAATTCATTGGTTTGAAATACATTTAATCCAACATTTTCTTTAGTTTGTATTTTGAAGTTATAACTTTCAATTTTTTCCCTTCTATAACTACTCATGATTTTATTATGAATTAAGTGTTCAAACTGTTGAGGTTTGGTTCTTGATGTGACGGTGAATTTCTCTTTTGCTCCTGGCATTGATGCTCCTCTTTGATGTAATTCATAAGATATTTCTTTACTTCCAGATATTCTGCTTTTATTATACTTAATTGGATTTTTATTGATAGATTCTGCCCCTATTTTTAGTGCTTTAAAAGGAATACTTGACATATCAATATTTATAACTAACTTATTTTATCAATATAAAGAGAATGTATATAATAATTTCCCTTTTTAGTTATCTATTTAGTTGATTTCTTAATAGTTGCTTCGAATTTATGCTTTTTCGCTTGAGTTTAAGAGACTCTATTTTTGTTAAATCCAGCAATGGTTGCGAGTGCAAACATTCCAAGTAAAGCCCCCCCCAGCATTAGTCCGGCACCCTGGCTCACGCCTGCTCCAACAGCAACAATAATTGAATCACTTATTAATAAACTGATTACTAAAGCGGGCGTGAAAAGCCTCCAACGTGTCCCCCCTATCCCCAATGCGTAGCTTAAAAAATCAAAAAGTCCAGTCATTAGTAGCCCTGTCATTAGAAAAAAATTTCCTTCTAGCTGATTTTGATTAAAGCCTTCAATTCGTTTCATGGCTTTTACTCCAACTAATTTACGAACAGGAGCACGCCCGAAATTTCTGGCTATGAAAAATGCTAACTGGCAAAAAATTAGGTCAGATACAAATATGGTTAAATATCCTGTTTTGAAACCAAGTAATGATCCAGCTAAAAGTGAATAAACAGAGCTAGGCAAAGCGGGAAGTATTACGCTTATTCCTCGAAGTATAAAAATTCCCAGAGGTGCCCAAATTCCCATCTCTTTTACAGCACTTCTTAACGGTTCGATTCCATAAGTCTGAATTAAGAAGACAAGTAAAATGCAAGCACCAGTGATTAATGCAATTGTCAGGTACTTTTTTAATTTTTCTTTTTTCAAATTGAACTCCTCGCTAAATGAGTATAAGCTCTGGGAAGATGTCTGATTTAATTATCATATTTAAAATTTGTTTGATTTAGTTAATCAATAAAGATTTACTTGATTCAAAATTTATCAATTTCATGATTTTTGGCAAAATACTAAAATAAAAATTTAAAGCGTTAAATTTGATGCCATCATCTCCTCTAAAAAACTTGGTTACAGGAGGTGCTGGTTTTGTAGGTTCTCATTTGGTAGATCGCTTAATGAAATCTGGAGAGAAAGTTATATGTTTGGATAATTTTTTTACTGGGAGCAAAAAAAATATTGAACATTGGATGGGAGATCCATCTTTTGAGCTTTTATATCATGACGTTATAGAGCCCGTTGAGCTTGATGTTGATAGGATTTGGCACCTAGCTTGTCCAGCTTCTCCAATTCATTATCAATTTAATCCTATTAAAACAGCTAAAACGAGTTTTTTGGGTACATACAATATGCTCGGATTAGCGAGGAGAGTTGGTGCTCGAATATTGTTCGCTAGTACTAGTGAAGTTTATGGAAATCCCGAAATACACCCCCAGACTGAAAAATATAACGGTAACGTAAATCCTATAGGAATTCGTAGTTGCTACGATGAAGGTAAGCGTGTCGCAGAATCATTATGTTTTGACTATATGAGAATGCATGGTATAGAGATAAGAATCGCCAGAATATTTAATACATATGGCCCTAGAATGTTATTAAATGATGGAAGACTTATTAGCAACCTTTTAGTTCAATCAATTCATGGAAAGGACTTAACTATCTATGGTAGCGGTAATCAAACTAGAAGCTTTTGTTTCGTTGAAGATTTGATAGATGGTTTGACTTTATTTATGAACTCTTCAAATATAGGACCTATGAATTTAGGAAATCCTGAAGAATTATCTATTCTTGAGATAACTAACTTAATTAGAAATACATCAAATGAAAAAGTAAATCTGAAATTTTTAAAAGGACTAGAAGACGATCCTCTGAGAAGAAAACCTTCAATCTGTCTTGCAAGAAAGGAATTGAATTGGGAACCTAAAATAATGTTTAAAGAAGGATTAACAATTACAAGAGAGTATTTTGAAAATAAATTAACCTTTGAAAAAAAACTTAAATAAGTCATTAGTTTTTTTGCTTTAAAAGCTAATCAGAATGATGCTATGATTATAAAAATTTTATACTATTTTACTTGAAAATTTATGAACTCAAAGGCTAATTTAAAAATAATTATGGTGACAGGTGCCGCAGGTTTTATAGGTGCCGCCTTGGTGAAAGCCCTTCTTACTTTGGATTTTAAAGTTATAGGTATTGATAACTTAAATGACTACTATTCTATTTCCTTGAAGAGGGCTAGATTAAGTGAAATTGAGAAAGTGTCAATGAAAAATGGAGAGTGGTTGTTTTATGAGATTCCTATAGAAGATAATAAATTATTGCAAGACATAATTAATAGATACAATCCTCAAATTTTTGTTCATCTTGCCGCTCAAGCTGGTGTTCGTTATTCAATAACTAATCCTGCTACATACATACAAAGTAATTTGGTAGGTTTTGCGAATGTACTTGAAGGTTGCAGGCAGAATAAGATTTCTCATCTAATTTATGCCTCTAGCAGTTCTGTTTATGGTGGCAATAAAAATCTTCCTTTCTATGAGGAACAGGCAGTAAATCATCCAGTTAGTTTGTATGCCGCGACTAAGAAATCTAATGAATTAATGGCCCATACCTACAGCCACTTGTATAACTTGCCAACAACTGGGCTTAGATTCTTTACGGTTTATGGACCATGGGGAAGACCCGACATGGCACCCATGATTTTTGCAAAATCAATTTTAAACAATGAGCCAATTCAAGTTTTTAATCACGGTAAAATGCAGAGGGATTTTACCTATATAGACGACGTGGTAGAGGGGATAATTCGTTGTTGTTTCAAGAAAGCAAGTATTGATAATAATTTTAATCCTCTTATCCCTAACCCTTCAACTTCTTCTGCTCCTTACAGGATTTTTAATATCGGCAATTCAAAACCAACTCAACTAATGTATTTTATAGAGCTATTAGAGAAGAATTTAGGAAAGAAAGCCATCAAGAATTTACAACCTATGCAACCAGGAGATGTAGTTTCTACTGCTGCAAGGATGGACTTGCTTAATTCATGGGTGGAATACAAACCCACAATATCTATAGAGAATGGTATTAAGTTGTTTTCTGAATGGTACTTAGATTTCTTTAATAATAACACTTTAGATTAATTGTTTTACTTATTATTATTACTTTTCAAATTTAAGCTAGTCCTAATAATTTAATTCTGAAGAGAGCAATATTTTTTGATTGAATTGGATTTGAAATTAAAAAAGGATGATTTGAAATCTTCTCAAAAGCGATAAAAATCTTCTCATCTATTGTTAAATCATTATTTCCTCCTAGAACAGAACCCTTCCAGGCCTCATCAAATGCTATTGCAAAACTATCAGCATTATTGTATTGACTTTCATTATTAGCTTCTAAATTCATATGAATGGAATCAATTACTATTTATTTTAACTCCTATTAGGATATTAAGAGGGATATAAAAAATGAAAAAACTTTTTATCTAGCTTATTGTTGTTTTACCGACATCGATAAAACGTATCGCAGTAGCATTTCTCTTTTACAAGTCAACTTATGAGTTTTGAGATGTATGATACGAAAATCAACATAAATTATGAATATTGTTTAATATAGAAAATAATATATTTTGTTGATTTTGCCGGATATTAACGATCTTTTAGTTTTACTTCTTATTGTCTTCATTTTGATAGTCAACTTCTTTCGGAGAATTCGAAATTAGAATTTCGAACTTCTATAAATAATTTAATAAATTAAGACATTCACTAATAAATAAATATAATCTTTATGCTTAGAATTTGAAATTTGATTTTTTATATTCTTGAAAACTAGTAGTCTCTTAGAGTGGTTCCAAGTCTCAAGGCTAAAACTCCTGCAAAAATAACCATTAAAAATGCTATGCCTGCCAGATCAGGTGAATTTATACCTAGACCTGAAGAAAAATCAACCTTGGATAAATCAAATGTACTTTGAACTCCAAGCAAAAGGTTCATCATCTCTTAACTATTAATTTAATGTATGCTAACTCAAGATTGAAATGATCCTTTATTTTTGAGCTGCAACAAGCAACTCTTATGCAGTTTTGTAATATTTGGTATTTTTTTTATATCAAATTTTCTATTTTTACATCGTATTCATAGTTACTCAATGTAAGCCTCTTGGTGAACTAAAAGACTTGAAAAGCAAAATTGACGGTGTTTTAGTAATTAAGAAGCAGCTCTAGGTGTGTAATTGCTATTGCTAGGACCTGAATTTAAACTTGGTATGCAGTGTAAAAACCAAACTATGACAAGTATGATGCCGTCCTGGTCAGCGATTTGCCGATCATTCACCAACAAGAGTGCTGGTAAAGAATGACTTTAGCCCACCTTCGTTTTTAACTAAGGTTATCCTGGTGGTCGGAAAGTGCCTGCCAGCCAAATGCAATAGAAAAAGTCTATGCAACAAAGCAGTACTTGGAGTTGTATGGAATTTAATATCCAAATAACCTTTTGTACGAGCAGCAAACTTTTAATAAATGTTTTTGCGGACTAGTTGCTAAGTAAAGCGGATGAACCAAGAGTGGTTCAAAAAGGTAATAAAAGAGGCATTTTCGTTTTCAACTGTTACCAATATTTCTAGTAAAGCAACTCAGTTAGCGATTTCTTTAATGGTTGAGAAACATAAAGAAAGAGAAGTATCTTGGTAGTCTGTGATGAATCAAAGAGCAACAATAGAAAAACTTCTAAATTTCTTGGCCGAACCGATACTTATGGCATCACTTTTTAAGTTTGATGCTGATCTTAATTCTTCTACCCTTGCTGCCTCAATTATTCTAAAACTTTAATTTGTAATAATAAGATTTAATATTTAATTAGTTTAATGTCAATAAAAATTAGAAGCAGGATATATATAAAGCACTCAATTACTTTCTCTCTGCTAATAATTTAACATATGAAGTTTTAGCAATTTCTTATTCTAAAAAAATGATCCTTTGAAATTACTAGGAATTTTATTTTGAAGATCAAATATAAATGTTCATAAAAAAAGGCAGATTTCGAAGAAAACATTACACGGTTTTTACAGGTATGTATAAACTCTAAATACCAAAAATAACTAAGTGAATACAAAAAATCATTTAAGTTTTTTAGTTTGTTTGGAAACTCAAAAGGAAGCTCCTCTGTTATTGTTGGTGAATATCATGGATCTATAAGATTTTGAAAGGTTTTTTTTATGGAAAATAAAATAACTTTATCTATTCAAGAAGCTTTTGATAGGGCATTGAATTCTTACAAAGAAGGTAAGCTAAATGATAGTTTTATTTTCTTTAAAGCAATTCTTGAAAAACAACCGACTAATGTAGTAGCAAACTATCATATTGCTTTAATATTAAGCAGTTTGGGTAAATATGATGAAGCTCTCATGCCTCTGAAAATTTGTATTAAAGAAGAACCTAATAATATAAAAGTCTTTCAATTTCTTATAAAAACCTTGATAAGATTGGGACTAATCTATGAGGCAAGAAAATATTTTGATAACTTAAAACATAATTATAATAACTGCCAAGACCAATTAATGGCTTTACATAATCAGATTAATCCAGAACGAAAATTGGATTTTTTCTATAGATATCTACAAAATATAGGCATCTTCGATACAAAGCATGGCGAAATACTTGAAGTTGATTCAAAGCCTTTTCCACTCTTAACCAATACATTTCTTAATTGGTTTGAAACACAATCTTGGTCTAACTGTAACCTTTTAGAATTAGGTAGTGGTAGCTCAACATTATATTTTTCAAGTTTTTTTAAATCAATAACTTCTTATGAAACTAATCAGGAATGGTATTCGAAAATATTAAAAAAAGTCAATCAATCTGTAAATTTAAAAAAAGTTAATTCAATCTTGGAATCGTTAGAAAATGTAAATATAAATGATTTTGATGTTATTTTAATTGATGCTGGAGAGAACAGAGCTAAGTTATCTAAACTTATAGTATCGAAACAATTTAAAGGAATAATTTTCCATGATAATGCTGAATGGTATAGAAATAGTATTAATATATTAACTGAAGTTGGATACATTGAAATCCCTTTCTTTGGTATTAAACCCGTAGATGATCATGTAGCTTCAACAAGTGTTTTGGTTCAAGAATCTGGTTTATCAAGAATATTTAGTTCTGATTGGAAGGAAATACCAAAATTTTCCTCGTATAGAAAAAATAATTCATGGGATCAAGAATAATTTTACTTTATATATATATTTTTTTTACTAATTAATTAAATAATTTTTTTTATTAGCTAATAAAACGTCTATAAATATTGTTGTATGCAAGAGTTAGGTTTTCTGTTATTGGTGAATTCCCTTTAGTATTTATTAGTTGGCTGATAGACTCTTTAAGCATGAAAAGGGAACTTCTGTCACCATCTCTAGCTATTTGACTCTGAATCCAGCCGACACAAACCATTCTTTCACCCTCTGTTACTTCCTTCACTTCATGCAGATACGTTGTTGGATAAATTATAATTTCACCAGCATTTAATTTTATAGTTTTTCTTTCTGGTGGAATATTAAGTATTAACTCTCCGCCTTTATATTCATTTGGGTCGTTAAGGAATATTGTAAAGGATAAATGTCTCAAACCTTGTTTTATATATGGAGCGTCAACATGTGATCCGTAATACATTCCTACTCCTACACGAGAAAATAATATATTAAAAATCTTCGATGGGAAGGCATATGATTCAATTAATTCATTTTCTTTTATTGCCTCAATAATCTCTTCCGAAAATCTATCCTTTACTTTGCTGGGTTTTAATTGTAAGTTCCTCTTGATATCTCTAGCCTGACCTTTAGCTGTATTCTTACCATCTACCCATTCTGGGGATAAAAGTAGTCTTTTCCTTAGACTCTTTACCTCTTCAATTTTAAGTAATTTATGGGCTAAGTAAAGCATTTTGAACTTTCGTCATATTAACAATATATCATCGCCTTTGAAAGATGGTATTTAATTAAACTCTAATAGTTTATCCTAAGATTAAATTAATATAATTAGATCATTTCTTGTATTAGCTCAATTCGTTTTAACTCTCCAAGAAAGATATGATTTTCTGGCTCAGATTTGATTGCTTTTTTGATTTCATTTAATGCTTCCTTAAAGTTCTCTTTTTCTACATATAATTTGCTCAATTCGTAATGTGCATAAGCTGAATCAGGATTAATCTCAATAGACTTTCTTAGAGCTTTTTCTGATTCTTTATGATTACCTCTTGCTTTTAAAATTAGTCCTAAGTTTTTATAAGCTTCAGCATTATTAGGTTTAATATCTATAGCTTTGAGTGTGAATAACTCAGCTTCATCTAGGTTGTCTAAATCTATAAGAAGTGCTCCAAGATTATAATTTGAATTTGAACACTCAGGATCAAGTTCAACTGCTTTCCTCATGATGACTTCGGCTTGATTGAATTTTCCCTGGTCTTTTAAAATATTACCTAAATTTGAGTAGGCTGAAGGATGACTAGGGTATAGCTGAATAGATTTTTGGTATAAAGCTATTGCATCTTGTATTTGATTAAGTTTTTTGCAAATAACACCATAATTAGAAAGGACTATTGGATTATTGAATCCTTTATCTAAAAAGATCTTATAAAACTTTGCAGCTTCTATAATTTTACCTTGTGAATGTAAATTTAAGGCTTGCTTGAAGATTTCCTCTTCAGACATTTGATTATTATCTGTATCTTCTATTATGTTTTTAGTGGTTCCTTTTCCTTTGGGATTATCTGCACTTAGCTTTTCAGCCATAAAAACGCTTTAATGACTTTTACAATTATAGATCAAATATCTAAATTAGTTACATTTTTGATTTAGATCAAATCGTTAATATCAGATCGTCCGTTTGACTTCAAATTACAAATTTAGAAATAATGATTTGAATATTTTTTCCCTAAGCATTGATTACAATATTTAGTGGAGTTTATTAGTTTGGATGTTTTGGGATATCAAAACATCTACCTGAAAAGTGCCATTACAATAATGTGGCAAATTATTTTGGATTAAGTGCAGAATATCTAAAAAATCTTTCTCTATCAATTAAAGGCATAGAAAAATACTGCTAATGCTTTTTATGCATTTTAAAAGTCCTTGCTTTAAGCCCTTTTTATATGTTTACTAAGTGTTTCTAAATGAGCATCACAAGGTCCAAATTAAGATAACACAAAGTAAGGACTTGCCTAAAAGCATCAGAATTCTTCTGAAAATATCAAGCGAACTATGCTTTGGCATGTTGTTAACACTGCCATATGTATCACTTCTAATGGTGGAGAAAATTTTAAGCTTTATTTTCTTGAATCCTTTTTGCAGGTCAGGTTCTAGGCAATAAAAAAGACCCTTTAAGGGTCTTCTTTATTGATACTTAAACCAAGGTTTAAGTATGCCAGGACCCAGATTTGAACTGGGGACACGGCGATTTTCAGTCGCCTGCTCTACCAACTGAGCTATCCCGGCACTACAACCTCTAATAATCTACCAATTAGTATGTACTTTATAGAAAAAAAAATTGAAATCCCCTTAATTATCTTTTCTTCAATTGCACAGGCAAGTTGAAAATCGTGAGAAACCTAGCCGCCTAATTGTTTTATTGGAAGCAAATTTCATAATGGTGGAATAGATTTGATCATCTTAACTAATGTTTTATGGGCATCTGAACAGTCTTGAAGAATATGATCAAATTTTATTTCCAATGTCTGGTCGTCAACTTTTAGTTCTATAGATTCTTTAGATAAGCTGGTCATCTTTGCTGATTTAAAAGTTTTGATTTTTCCATAATATTTTGCATATGCATTGACAGCATCTTTATGATCTTCATTCATATGATTGCATATTCTTGCACTTGACTTTTGGGTGATAGGCTCTGAATTCATGAGTTTTTTTAATGAAATTAGAAATTAAATAATAAATTAGTTAATTTTAAAGAGATTGACACTGAAAATGTAATACAGAATTTAATCCTTAAATCCTAATAATCCCTGCAAAGCAATAGTTGCTACTCCAGCTGCGGGAGGTCTGTTGCAAATTTTGATAGGTATACCGATTTCTCTTTCTCTTATTTTTTTCCATGCAATGTTTTTCGCACCTCCTCCGATAGTAATTATTTGCTGTGGTAAATCAACTCCTAATTCATTTAGCTTTTGCCAGCCTTTTGCTTCTATTTTCGCCAAGCCTTCAAATAATGCATGAAGATAAAGAGAATCACTGACTGGCCTTGGCTCAAGTTTAGGTTTCAAATTGGGATCATCTATTGGAAATCTTTCTCCTTTACTTGAGAATGGAAGAAGATTTAATCCTGTCGTTTTATTAGGATTAATTTGTTTGCTTAATTCTTCAATATATTCAAGATTAAAGAAATCTAGAAGTATTGCAGACCCTGTATTAGAGGCTCCACCAGAAAGCCAGTTTCCTAACAACTTATGATTTGAAATTCCTCTTCCCATACAAGGCTTATTAACAAACTTCTTAATTACTATTGTGCTTCCAAGAATTGTTATTCCGTCATTTTTATTAGGAAAAGTTGCTAAAACCCCTGCATTAGAATCTGTCGTTCCTGCTATTATTTGAAGACTTTTTGGTAAACTTAACTCATTGGCTTTCTTGAAACATATATTTCCCATTATTTGCCCTGAAGGAATTACTTTAGGAAGACAATTTAGCCAGTGTAAATTCTTAAAATTTTCTGGCCATGAATTTTTTGATATTTCCCAACCCATCCTAATATTGTTACCTTCTTCCCCATACTCCCAATTATTGATAAGCCATCCACTGATCCAATCTGCCTGGTGCCTTAGAAGGATTTGATCCCCATATAGTTCTAAAAGTCTTAATGCTCTTGCTACACTTCCACTTATGCTTGAGCCCAGAGATTCTTTTGTAAATAGCTTTTCAATTTTGTTTTTATATTCCTTAAATGATAAAAAATACGGTAAAGCCTCGCCAATAGGATCTCCATTTTTCTTACAAGCCAAAAGTGTTCCAGAGGTACCTGCTACTGAACAACTTACTAATTTTTCTTTAAGATCTTTTGGGATTTCTTTTATTAAAACTCTGAGGCTATTTACCCAATCTTCGGAAAGATTAAGACCTCTCGAATATGTTTTTGATGACGTGAACAGTATTTTTTTTTGAATATTAATTATTGCAATCCTTACGCCCGAGGTACCAAGATCAATACCAAGTACAAGTGGATTATTTAACATTTTTCTGATTAAAGCTTTCTATACGAGCAAAACTAGTTCTTTCGCTTTTTGAGATACATCTTCCCATGGAAGATCAATATCAGTTCTTCCAAAATGACCATAAGCTGCAATATTTCTATAAAAACTTCCTCCCCTTAGCTTAGGTAGATTTTGAAGGTTGAAATATTCCATTATCGCACCTGGTCTTAAATCAAAGTGTTCTTGAACAATTTTAGTTAATTCATCGTCTGTAACTTTACCGGTGCCATAAGATTCAACAAGAATTGAGACTGGTTTGGCAACACCAATAGCATAACTAAGTTGGACTTCAACTTTTTTTGCAAGATTTGCTGCAACCAATGATTTCGCGACAAATCTCGCGGCATAAGCCGCAGATCTATCAACTTTTGTAGGGTCCTTCCCTGAAAAAGCTCCTCCTCCATGGCGAGCATATCCACCATATGTGTCTACAATTATTTTTCTACCCGTGAGCCCAGCATCTCCTTGAGGGCCTCCAATAACAAATTTCCCTGTTGGATTCACTAAAAAACGAGTAGTTTCCTTTGAAGGTTTTAAATCAAGATCCTCTGTGGCAGGCTCAACAACCAATTTCCATAAGTCTTTTGCAATTTCTTTTTGGATTTCTTCCTCGAGTGTTATTCCATTGACTTCTGATGTGTGCTGAGTAGAAATTAGGATTGTGTCAATTGAGCAGGGGATACCGTTTTCGTATGAGACACTTACTTGGGTTTTGCCATCAGGCAAGAGGTAATCAATTAATTTTTCATGCCTAACTAATGCCAATCTTCTTGCTAAGCGATGAGCAAGACTGATTGGTAATGGCATAAGCTCTGGAGTCTCGTCGCAGGCAAATCCAAACATAATCCCCTGATCACCAGCACCCACTTGATCTAGTGGATCTGTTGAATGATCTTCTGCTTCATCTACTCCTTGAGCGATATCAGAAGATTGTTGATCAAGTGCAACTAGGACTGCACAACTATTGGAATCAAAACCACCTGCACTTGCACCTTCATAGCCAATGCTTTGGATGACTTCTCTAACAAGTTTATTGAAATCAACCGCCGCTTTTGAAGTTACTTCTCCAGTTATTAGACATAAGCCAGTGTTTACTACAGCTTCACATGCAACTCTACTAGTTGGATCCTCAGTTAACAGTGCATCTAAAACGGCATCACTTATTTGATCGCAAATTTTATCAGGATGGCCTTCTGTTACCGATTCAGAGGTGAAAACGTATCTACTCATTGGAAATCTGAATTGAATACTACTTTAAGTGTTTATCTCAATCTTTAATTCATTTAATTTTTCAATAATTAATTTTTCTTCTCTAAGGATGGGAGGATTTTTCCATCCACCAGTAAAGCCAACTATTATTGGTACATCTGCTTCTTTGGCCATTTTTAAATCAGTATCGGCATCTGAAACCAGAGCACATTCTGAAGGATTTATATTCATCCTTTTGCAAAGTTCTATAACTGCTTTTGGGTTAGGTTTAGAGGGTTTATTCTCAGCACTCCATAGAAAATCAAATATACCTTCTAATTCATTTTTATAAATAAATTCTTCTATTCCTGCTTGGGTATCATTTGACATTAATGCAATATGTACTCCTTTATTTTTTAGACAAACTAATAGATCAAATGCTCCTGAAATTAGAGTTCTTTTCGATTGTAGATTGTCTTTGTTGTGAGAAAAGGAAATATCTACTTCATCAAATATTGTTTGACTTAGTGAAAGTGCTTGAAACCAATCAAAACCAAATAAAGTTATTACTGACGCTGTAGATATAATATTTTGCTCTTTTGATGCGATTGCTAAACTTCCATTAGCTGAAACAGATTTTTTATTTAATCCATAAACATAATTGAGAAGTTTTCTGAATAGAAAAATTTTTAAAAAATTAATTTTAAATTTTTTAAATTTGGTTACTGCTAAATCAATTCTTGCTTTGGCTAGTGCTAATAAATATTCTTCACTATTTGATAAAGTTCCATCCTTGTCAAAAATTATTGCCTTAATAAAACCAACGGAACTATTTCTTATTATCAGCTCTGCCATGAAGATATAAGAGAATAATCAAATAGTCATAACCGCAATAGGATCCTCACCTTCTTCGGCTTGTTCAAGAAGCATTTGCTTATATCTTGCGGCCATTTCCTCAGCTTTATCAAAAACTTTTTGAGGGTCTGTAAGCATATCTCCAGGTTCTGGTTCAAGAGCCTTTGTAGAAAGTGAAATTCTTCCTCTTTCAGCATCTAGGTCGATTATCATTACCTTCATTTGGTCATTAACGTTTAGAACAGAGTGAGGAGTCTCAATGTGTTCATGACTTATCTCGGAAATATGGAGGAGTCCACTCACACCCCCAATATCTATAAACGCACCATAAGGTTTTATTCCTCTGACGGCTCCAACCACGACTTCACCAACTTCAAGACGATTCATTTTCCTTTCAACTAAAGCTCTGCGATGACTTAAAACTAGACGATTCCTTTCTTCATCAACTTCTAAAAATTTCAAGGGTAGGAAATCAGCAACTAGTTCTTCTTTTGCTTTTCTGGTGCTTATGTGTGATCCAGGGATAAAACCTCTTAGGCCTTCAACTCGAACAAGTGCACCTCCTCTATTTGTTGCAAACACTTCTGAATAAATTGTGGCATCTTCTTTTTGTAATTGTCTGACTCTTTCCCAAGCTCGTTGGTATTCAATTCTTCTAATTGATAGAGATAATTGACCGTCCTCATTCTCTTCAGTCATTATGAAAAATTCTCTAATTTCCGAAGGTTGTAATACATCACTTAAACCCTCAACCCTATTTATGGATACTTCCTGCATTGGCATGAATGCAGCTGTTTTAGCACCAATATCTATCATTGCTCCTTTTGATTCAAGGGCAAAAACAGTTCCATTGACTATATCGCCAGGTTTAAAGTTGTAGTCATATTTGCTAAGTAAAGATGCAAATTCATCAAGAGTGAAACCTGCACTTTCAAGATCGTTTTTATTAATTCTGCTTGAAGAGTCATCAGCAGCAGGAATATTTTTAGGAATGTCTTCTTCTTCTTTTGATTCGTCAATGGAACCCTCCTCAAATTTTTCACTCACGGCATTTGAAACGGTTTCCTCAGGTATTAATGTTTCTTTCTCTGGATTCTTTTCTTGAACTTTGCTTGCTTGATTTTCAG
Organism: uncultured Prochlorococcus sp.; assembly: GCA_902629395.1. Lineage (GTDB taxonomy): Bacteria > Cyanobacteriota > Cyanobacteriia > PCC-6307 > Cyanobiaceae > Prochlorococcus_B. Next base: position 59,979 of record CACOQT010000002.1, on the reverse strand, counting down.
ACATGCTTTATTGGCGGTCTGCCTTTTGTGGACAGTGCGATAGAAATACAAAATGGCCCGCCGACCATGTTGAGACTAAATTCTACTTTATTGATAGGACTTTCTAGTTAAAGAACTGATGCCAATTGTTCTTTTTTTATAGGTTTGAGTGATTCCAGGGTTTTCATGAAATCATTTATTCCATCAAATTTTCTATAAACAGAGGCAAATCTAATATAGGCGACTTCATTTATATCTTTCAAATGTGATAGAACCATTTCTCCAATCTCGTTTGTTTTTACTTCTTTACTTACACCTTGATGGAGTTCTGATTCTATTTCATCTACGATAAATTCAATCTTACATCCGTTTATAAGTGTTTTTTCGCAGGCTCTATTAATCCCTGATATTAGTTTACTTCGATTAAATAATTCTTTTGCTCCACTCCTTTTTAAAACAGTAATTGGTGTTGTTTCCACCCTTTCATAAGTGGTAAATCGGAAGTCACAATTTAAGCACTCCCTTCTTCTTCTTACGCTTCTGCCAGAGTCGGCCGAACGAGATTCAAGAACACGGCTGTCTGTATTCTGACAAGATGGGCACTGCATGCAGCCCTGTAAAATAATTTACCTAACTTTAAACATTTATTTCGCTTCTGAGAAGGGGTAGATTAAAGAAAACTACTTTTTAATTAAAAAAAATCATATTAATTTTGAATATTTAGCTAATTGAACTATTTGAGTTAATGATTGGACAATAAAAAAGCCCTGAATTTTCAGGGCTTTTTTATTGTTGTTTTACTTATCGTATTTCGGAGGATCACGAAATGCGACAGCAAAGAAGAGAGTTACTAGTGCCAAAGTAAGTATTAGCACATAGGAGAAAGCTTCCATCTAAGTTCTCGGTATAAGGGGTAAAGAATCCTGATTTAAGCTCGACCAGGAACTCGGCGGGTTGTTTCGTCTCCAAGTTTTTTGAAGAGACCAAACTCTACCTGATCCCCAAGTTCTGGATCGATACCTGAGAATCTGTCGCCAAATAGAGTCCTTGCGGCGTGCCACCAGTGCCCAAAAAGGAATAACAAGCCAAAGCAAAGGTGTGCATAGGTGAACCACGCTCTTGGAGAGCTTCGGAAGACACCATCTGACTTGTAGCGATCTCTATCAAACTTGAAGGCTTCTCCAAGTTGAGACTTTCTAGCTAGGCGTTTGACTATTACTGGGTCAGTGAAGGTTTGTCCATTTAATTCACCACCATAAACAGTAGCAGTTACTCCGGTTTGTTCAATCGAGTACTTAGCTTCGGCTCGACGGAAAGGAATGTCAGCTTTAACGTTGCCATCCTTATCCTCAAGAATGACAGGGAAGTTTTCAAAGAAATTAGGAATTCTTCTGACTTCTAAGTCATTGCCTTCGCTATCAGTAAATGAGATGTGACCTTGCCATCCACTTGGGACTCCATCGCCATTAACCATTGCTCCAACTCTGAACAGCCCACCTTTTGCAGGGCTATTACCTACGTAGTCATAGAAAGCAAGTTGTTCGGGGATGGCTCCATAAGCTTCAGCTTTAGAAGCACCATCGTTCATAGATTCTTGGACTCTGCGGTTAATTTCAGTCTTGAAATAACCAGAGTCCCATTGATATCTGGTTGGGCCAAATAATTCAACTGGAGTTGTCGCTGATCCGTACCACATAGTTCCAGCGACTACGAAAGATACAAAAAGAACAGCAGCTAAAGCACTGGCAAGAACACCTTCAAGACTTCCCAGCTTTAAAGCTCTGTAAAGCCTTTCTCCAGGTCTGTTGGTGATATGGAATATTCCACCAATTATTCCTAAAAGTCCTGCCCCAATGTGATTAGCGACAATCCCTCCAGCATTGAATGGATTAAATCCTTCTGCACCCCAAACTGGAGCAACTTTTTCTACATGACCTGTTAATCCATATGGGTCAGAGACCCATATTCCAACCGTTGAGCAATGAAAGGCGCCAAAACCAAAGCATGTCAAGCCAGCTAAGAAAAGATGGATTCCAAATATTCTTGGAAGATCTAAAGCTGGTTCTCCAGTGCGGGAATCTTCCCACAATTCAAGGTCCCAGTATGTCCAGTGCCATACGGCAGCGAGCATCAAGAGACCACTGAAAACTATATGAGCTGCAGCAACACCTTCGAAGCTCCAGAAACCGGGGTCAACTCCGGTTGCACCGGTTATATCCCATCCGTTCCAGCTACCTGTAATTCCAAGGCGGGCCATAAAGGGCATGACATACATGCCTTGGCGCCACATTGGATTAAGTACTGGATCAGAAGGATCAAAAATGGCCAATTCATATAAGGCCATTGAGCCGGCCCAGCCGGCTAACAAAGCAGTATGCATGAGGTGCACGGCCAAGAGGCGGCCAGGGTCGTTAATAACAACTGTGTGCACCCGATACCAGGGCAATCCCATGGGTCAGGTTCGTATAACGAAGCTGCTTAATGCAGCAAGACTCGCATGATCGTAAATGGTATTGCTTGAGTTAATGCACAGGATGTAGAGACCTGAAATGACTTTTGACACTCTTGGACAAAATTTAGCTTGTTTTTTGGGGCTTGAATTGTTAACTAGGCAGTGGTGGACTAGAAAAAATTAAAAAAAAAAGAAAAAGAAGAAATTTTCAAATTTCCATCGATTTTGTAATTTTTAGTTGTTTTATTACACAGTGAGTTTGAAAAAAACGAAAATTTAGACTCGAATTGAGTTGAAATAGAAGCTTTGATAAATTTTTCAGTCCAATAAAATCAAAATTTAAAAAATAGGATTAATCAACTCATTACTTTTCGGCAAATTACAAAATCTCAGTCTCTTTGATTTAAATGCCGTTTTTTTGCTCAAGGGATATATAGTTTATTTCAGTAAATTTTGTTCTGAGTAAAAACCTGGTTATGGAAACCACTAGTTTTGGCTTTGCCGCGAGTCTATTGTTTGTTGGAGTGCCAACAATTTTTCTTATTGGTCTATTTGTTTCTACAAGTGATGGTGAGAAATCAAGCTTTTATTCAGATTCCAGCAAGGGTAGATTGAGCCCTGAACCTAAAAAGTAAATCAGGCCTTTTCATAATCAAAGATCTCCAGCATTTGCTTGAGGTCATAACAAGATTGAGGTTTTATCTTAGAAAGATATAACTTCAAACTTTTCTTACTTTATTGATGGATAAAGATAAATAGGTTTCTATAGGATGGGTTCAGAAAAAAAACCTTGGGAATTTCCAAAAGTGGTGCTGCCTCAGCACACTGATCATGCAGGAGTAATGTGGCACGGTTCCTATTTAAACTTCTTAGAAGAAGGGCGGATTGATGCTCTTAATAAAGTTGGACTTTCATATTCAAAATTATCTAAAAAGGGATATGAAATCCCAGTGATCTCAGTTAAACTTAGATATAAAATATCTTTTATTCATGGAGATAAGGTACTGTTAACAAGTCAATTTAAACTCGAAAATAAAATACGACTTAACTGTAAAACTTTGTTTTTAAAATCAAATGGTGACATTGGTGCCGAAGCAGAAATTGCACTTGTTTTGGTAAGAAAAACAAACGAATCAATAAAGCTAGTAAGAAAATTACCAGTTCAGATTAGAAATACATTATCTATGCTTGAGGAAGGTCCTAAAATTTAAAAAAATAGATAATTTATGATTGTTCATTCCATCTCTGGGGATACTTTTCTTCAATGGAGGAGCAAAATGATTATGCAAGGAGGAAGGAAAGTTGATTTTGATTGGCTTTTGGATATGGCTGCTGGGGTCTCTTGGAGTAAATTACAGAGAATTATTTTGAATCCTGAGCTTTACATATCACTAGAATCCTCAATTGAAGAATTAGAAAATATTTGGTTATCTCATTTGAAAGAGCAAACACCACTTCAATATTTGATTTCTAAATGCCCTTGGAGAGATATTGAGTTGGAGGTTACAGAAAAAGCTCTTATACCAAGACAAGAAACAGAATTTTTGATTGATTTCGCCTTGCAAAAAGTGACTAATGTTTATCGTGGAAGATGGGCGGATCTAGGCACTGGATCCGGACCTATTGCAGTATCTTTGGCTAAATCTCTGCCGAATTGGAGTGGTCATGCAGCAGATATTTGTAATGATGCATTATCCCTAGCGAAAAGAAATCTAAAATCCATTGTGCCGTATGCGAATGTGAAATTTGCTTTGGGAGATTGGTGGGAACCTTTGAAGAGATGGTGGGGAAAATTTGATTTGGTTTTAAGTAATCCTCCATATATACCCTCAAATTTAATACAAGAGTTAGAGCCAGTTGTCAAAGATCATGAACCTCTCCTGGCTTTGGATGGTGGGCGTGATGGGATGTATCCTGCCAGAAAAATCATTTATGGGGCACCAATTGGACTTGCAAAAGGAGGTTGGTTAATTCTTGAACATCATTATGATCAAAGCGAGAAGATTATTGATCTTATGAACAAGATTGGAATGAAAGAAGTTTCTTTTGAAAAAGATTTAAGTGGAATTAAACGTTATGCGATTTGTCGTAAGGTTTAAAAATGCCAACTAATCAATTTGGAATTGATGATTTGGCTTCAAAGTTAAAAAATGGATCTTTAGCTTTATTTCCTACCGATACTTTGCCAGCACTTTGCTCCAGACCTAAATATTCAAAAAAAATATGGATCATCAAGAAAAGGCCTTTAACAAAGCCACTCATATTAATGGGAGGGTGTTTGGAGGATTTATTTGAGTTTGTTCACCCTTGTGCTAAGGAAGACGGTTTGAAATTGGCAAAAATCTATTGGCCAGGGGCTCTAACAATTGTAATGCCGACAATAGGAAATCTTTCTGAGAGTCTTAATTGCCAAACTAATTCTATTGGTTTAAGAGTACCTGCACTAAGACTTGCAAGAGATTTGCTGATGCAAACTGGACCTCTGGCTACTACCAGTGCAAACATCTCTGGAGAACCACCTGCTAAAAATGCGTTAGAAGCCTCAATTCAATTCCCCGGGATTCCAATGCTTGCACCTTTACCTTGGCCCAATTCGTCTGGCATGGCAAGCACAGTTGTTAGTTGGGAAGAGGGGAAATGGAATTTGTTGAGACATGGTTCAGTTATTTTAAATTCCAACTAAGTAATGGTTTATTTGTTTTTAATAGTGTTGTTATTACAGGCTATTTTTTGGTGGCTTTTCAGAATTCCTATAATCGGTTTTGAATGGATTGTACAATTTAAATTTTTCAATATAGTTGTTGTAGCTTTTTTTATTTGGATCATCTCAGCCAAATCGAAGTAAATTTGGTCTGTTGATGTTCAAAAAATGCCGGCTAACAGATTTGAACTGATGACCTTCGCTTTACAAAAGCGCTGCTCTACCGCTGAGCTAAGCCGGCAACGTGATTTATCTTACCTAAGAAAGTAATCCAAAAGTTAATCCATTTAAATAATTTGTTGAAACTACTTTTTTGAAAATCTTTTTTAATCTGAACCAAAAAATTATGTTTTCTCAGTATTGACTATGAACTTTGAATGGTTTTGTCTGCTTCTTGAGAATTTTCATTAGCTTGATTAGGAGGTTCAATAAGTTTGATTTGGCCATTTAAAGTCCTTTTTATTGGTAGGTTTGCAACTAAAGCAGTCATGCGATCTTCTGTTTCTAGGCTTACTGCACCCTCTTCCATATCAATTTCTACGTATTTTGCAACTACATCTAAAATTTCTCTTCTCATTTGATCTAAAAGTTCTGTACTGAGATCTGAGCGATCATGGGCTAAAACTAGTTGAAGTCTTTCTCTAGCGGTGCTGGCACTTGCAGGCTGCCTACGAAGTAATTTGTTGATAATGTCTCTAAGTGTCATTTGTTTAAAAAATTTTTGTTTGCATTAGTCTTCTAAATTTCGCTCCAAATCCATTGGTTTCTTTGGAGGGATCAATGAGCGGAATATCTTCTCCTTGAAGCCTTTTAGCAATATTTAGATAACATTTAGCCGCTGGAGAATTAACGCTATTTAAAGTAAGGGGCTCACCTCTATTGGTGCTAACAATAACTTGTTCATCTTCAAGAACAAGTCCTAGCAAAGGCAATGCCAAAATATCAGTTACATCATTTATGGAAAGCATTTCTTGGCTTGCCATCATTTTCGGCCTGACCCTATTAAGAACTAACTGAACAGGTTTAATTTCATTTGTGTTTAGCAACCCAATAACTCTGTCTGCATCTCTCACTGCAGAAACCTCAGGATTTGTTACTACAATTGCCTCTTTTGATGCTGCTACGGCATTTTTAAATCCATCCTCAACACCAGCAGGGCAGTCAATTAAAACGTAGTTGAACTGCTCACTCAACATGCCAACTATGCGTTTCATGTCATCAGGCTTTAACCAATCAAGCATTCTTGGATTGCCAGCAGGGAGTAGAGATAGATTAGATTCTTGCTTATGCTTTACTAAGGCCTGATCAAGTCTGCATTCCTCCTCTAAAACTTCCTGAGCTGTATAAACAATTCGATTCTCAAGACCTAAAAGTAAATCTAAATTTCTCAGGCCAAAGTCTGCATCGAGAACCGCAGTACTAAGACCCTGCCTCGCTAATGAAATGCCAAGATTTGCGGTAAGAGTTGTCTTGCCGACACCACCTTTTCCTGAGCAAATAAGAATGACGCGTGTATCTGTCCCCACGGACCTCCTTGGATTCGACAAACTTTAGTTCGATTTTGATAAAGAGAAAAGCTTTATTGTGAGAACGGTTGCATTGAGTTTGCTTTTGAAGACATCTCTAAGTTCATAGAAGGTGTTTTTTCCCTGATCTATAAACGAAATTAATTCTTGTAATAACTGGTATAGCTTTTTGCATTATGTGTTCTCCAGTGGGGAAATTATGATTTCTTCAGAATCTATTCTTGCTTGTTCTGCAATACCAAGTTGAGCTTTGTCCTTAGGACCTCTTGCTACTTTTTTAGCGATTCTTAGTTGTACGGGTCTTAGTTGTAGCGCACTTATCGTTGCATGAGAGTTTCCTTTGCTGCCGGCATGTGCAATACCAAGGAGTCTTCCCCAAATAATAATATTTCCTTCTGCACTAACTTTTGCACCTGGATTAACATCTCCAAGTATTAATAAATCCCCAGGGCTATCTAGATATTCGCCTGACCTGACCGTTCCTTGATGAAAGTGAGTTCTTGAAAAAGTTATATTTTTTTCATTTAAATTTGAGGTATTTTTTGAATCACTCTCAATACTAAAATTAGATTTAAGACCTAGCGATTGTGCACTTACAATTGTTTTTGGAGATGTTGAACAAAAACTTATAATTTTACAATTATGTTGGCTTGAGATTTTTATTATTTCTTTAATATCTGTACATGAAAGTTCGAGATTTCTAGAATCTATTTCTACATTACTGGACTTCAGACTTTTTAATTTACTTTTTAAACATAATTTCCAATCTTGATAATGATTGTTTTCGATATAGACAATTATTTTCTGATTAATATGATCCATTTTTAATGATATTTTATTTCTAGCATTTCAATCTCCATTTTTAATTTGCTGTCAATTTCTTTTGGATAAATTAACCAAGAAGATTGATTAGGCTCTATTAATCTTTCAACTAATGGTGAAACTTTTTCTAGAGCTTGTAATTTTTCTCCATCCCATAAACGAAGTCCATATTTATAAGGATGGTAACTTTTGACGATTTGTTCTCTTAGTCCACATGATATATCGGGCTCAATACAATATTTTTCTGCAAGATTTCTAGCTATAGCGAGGGCTTCTAGTCTTTTTTCTAAAGAGAAAAAAGATATATTTAAAGCTTTCAATAAATTCCTATTTATAAACCGTTTGCAAAGATTAGATAGTTGATGAGAAGATGAGTTTTGCCATTGATGAATATGGTATCCAGTTACCACATCATCATTTGAGAGGAAATTTTCTATGCTCATTTCTTCATGATTCCATAGCCATTGATACATGTTTTGGTCAGCCCATATTTTTTTTGGGTCGATTCTTCTTGCAGTTTTTATAATTTGTTCTAATAACCAGTTGCAAACTTCATTTAATCTATGGTTATAAACGCTTCTATACATAAGATTTCTAATAACTAAATAATGCTCGACTGCCATTAAACCCTTCGGGTGTATTGCTAAATCTCCATCTGGTGCAATTACCATTGCTGATATTATCCTATCGATATCTAATTGCCCATATCTTGCACCTGTCGTATAGCTATCTCTCATTAAGTAATCAAGTCGATCACAATCAAGCTGACTACTAATCAAAGAAATTATTGATTTTTCAGGAGCATGCCTTGATTGGATTAGATCTGCAACCTCTTTTGCAATTCCATTGCCATATCTATTAAGAATATTATTAATCTCTTGATTTGAATTGATTATTTTTCCTGTCCACATTTCATGATTTATTTTAAATATTTCTTCACTCGTATGACTTAATGGGCCATGACCTAAATCATGTAAAAGAGCAGCCCCATAGAGAATGAATTTATACTTTTTTAATCGAGAATCAAACTCAGATAAATGATTTATGGCTCTTCTCGCTAAATGAAAAACGCCAAGAGAATGTGTAAACCTGCTTGATTCTGCCCCATGAAACGTTAAGTATGCAGGACCTAATTGTTTAATTCTTCTTAATCTTTGAAATGGCGAAGAGTCTATTAATTCCATCACCATTTTCTCTTCAGGCAGAGAGCTTTTTAGTGTGATGGATTGATGAAGAGGGTCATAATAAGTCCTTGTTGTCATAACTCACATAAGTTCTTTGATAATCAATTCACTTTCTTTTTCGTGACTTTCTTTTGAAAACTTTTCTGAAACTTTCTCTTTGTCCAGCATGGCTTGCATTATCAGCTCTGCATCCAAAAGCCATCTGTCTTCATCTGATCCTGGATTGAGCGGCTCTGGCATTTCCAATAGGCGATCTGGCTCAATACCAAGATTCTGTATGTCTCTTCCGCTTGGAGTTAGATAACTGGCTACTGTTACAGCTAAACCACTACCATCGCTTAAATTTGTCAAGGATTGGATAAGACCTTTTCCAAAAGTTTTACTACCTATAAGTTCTGATCTCTGATTGTCCTGTAAGGCACCGGCAAGAATTTCACTAGCACTTGCAGTACCCTCATTGACCAAAGTAACCATTGGGCCATCGTAAAGAGTTTCTTCACTGGAACTTATGGGGTCATTTATTGAATCTCTTTTTTTCGTTTCAACAATTGGCATTTTGTTCAGAAAATCGTCAGCAACAGCAAGTCCAGAACTCACTAGACCACCAGAATTGTTTCTTAGGTCCAAAATCAATCCATCTATATCTTTTTCAGATAATTCTTTTAAGGCTTGCTTTACTTGCTCTGGTACTCCCTCACTAAATTGTGTGATTCTCAAATAACCAAACGTATGAGATTCATTTCGGATTCTCTTAGTCCTAACTGGTCTTAAATCGACACTTCTTCTATCTAAAGAGATTTCTTTTATTTCCTTGTCAGGAAGCTCTAACTCAACAACTACTTGCGTTCCGGTTTGCCCTCTCAATTTTGCTGCTGTTGCTTCAAGACCTAACTGCTTGGGAGATTGCCCGTTGACTTTTTTTAATATTGTTCCGCTTGTGATACCAGCATCTGATGAGGGCGATCCCTCTAATGGGGAGATTACAACTATTTCGCCATCTTCTCTTCTTGCTCCCAACTGAAGACCAACTCCATTTATTTCACTTCCAATATTGCTTTTTTTCATGGATTCATAATCATCTGGTTTTAACAAACGTGTGTATGGATCTCCAAGCGGAAGAAGCATTGCTTCAATCGCTGAGTAGGCTTGTTGTGAATTATTTATTGGTTTCTCAAGGGCTTTCTGACGAAGCTTTTTCCATTGAATCTCATCAAATTTTTTTGGATCTAGATAACCCGCATTAACGAGATTCCAAGCCTCGATAACCAGTAATTGTCCATCATTGAGTGCGAAAGCAGGTTGAGTTAAAACTTGAAATAAAATCCCAAAGCTAATTAAAACTGCAAAAAATCTTTGCAGTAGCTTAGTTAAAGATTTAACAGTTGAAAGCATTGGATTGATCTTTTGAGGCGACCAAGGGGCACATCTAGTAAGATATTTGAAAATACAGTGCATAAGTGGATGGCGAACTCTTCCCCGGTTTATGACTGGTTCCAGGAACGTCTTGAGATACAGGACATAGCTGATGATGTCACTTCAAAATACGTTCCTCCACATGTCAACATTTTCTATTGTCTGGGTGGGATAACACTGGTTTGTTTTCTGATTCAATTCGCGACTGGATTCGCGATGACCTTTTATTACAAACCCACAGTAACTGAAGCTTATAACTCTGTTAGCTATCTAATGACAGATGTCAGCTTTGGTTGGTTGATTAGATCAGTTCATAGATGGAGTGCCTCAATGATGGTACTCATGCTTATTTTGCATGTTTTTAGGGTTTATTTAACAGGAGGATTCAAAAGGCCTAGGGAATTGACATGGATAACTGGTGTTGTTATGGCGGTCATAACAGTTGCTTTTGGAGTTACCGGTTACTCATTGCCATGGGATCAAGTTGGGTACTGGGCAGTTAAAATTGTTTCTGGAGTACCAGCTGCCATACCAGTCATCGGTGACTTTATGGTTGAACTGCTTAGAGGCGGTGAGAGCGTAGGCCAGTCAACCTTGACAAGATTTTATAGTCTTCATACTTTTGTAATGCCATGGTTATTGGCTGTTTTTATGTTGATGCATTTCCTAATGATCAGAAAACAAGGAATATCCGGTCCTTTATAATAAAAGTCATTAAATCAAACAAAATAATTTAATTCGTTTTCTTAAATCTTTCAAACCATGTCTACACTAAAGAAACCTGATTTAGCTGATACCAAATTAAGAGCAAAACTCGCTAAGGGTATGGGTCATAATTATTATGGAGAACCCGCTTGGCCCAACGATTTACTATATATATTCCCTGTTGTCATTCTTGGGACAATTGCATGTGTTGTTGGGTTAGCAGTTTTAGATCCTGCATTTTTAGGAGATAAAGCCAATCCTTTTGCAACTCCATTAGAGATTTTACCTGAGTGGTATTTGTATCCTGTCTTTCAGATTTTACGTGTCGTTCCAAATAAGTTGCTTGGTATTGCTTTGCAGACATTGATACCGCTGGGTTTGATGATTCTTCCATTCATAGAAAACATCAACAAATTCGCTAATCCTTTTAGGAGACCAGTCGCAATGACATTATTTTTATTTGGAACAGTTTTAACAATGTACTTAGGTATAGGAGCATGCTTGCCTATTGATAAATCTCTAACTTTAGGTTTGTTTTAAAGGTTTTCCTCTAGGTCCAACATCAACACATCATCCGGCTCTGCTCTCAGCAGATGATGGAGTAATAAAAACCCTACAATTGTCCAAGTTTGATAAGTTCTAGATTGTTGACCAACCCATGTTCCAGTTGGCCCATCAAAATATTCTGCCCATTTTTGTCTTGGTAGTTGGTTTAATTGACTCCAATAGCATTCTTCAATAAGAGCTCTCATTTGTCCCATAAGTAGAACATCAGCTTTTGGATAACGTTTTTCATGTAGCAATATAGATGCACCAAAAAACCACAATAGACTCGGCCAATGCCCCCCATTGTGATAACTCCATGGCCAGTTTTTAGGGTCTGATCCTGTTTTGTTTTGCCATTCCTCTACGTCCATAGGTGGATGACATATTCTCATTGGCATTTGTGCCATCAGGTGTTCCCGGTTATGTAAAACCAGACGAAATAATGCTCTTTGTTGAGGTGCTGTCAATACTCCAAACATGCATGCTAAAGAATTTCCTAAGCTGTAAAAACGAAAATCTGGTCTTCCTGTGCGAATATTTCCAATGAGATATCCTCCTCTATTTTCTAACCAATCTTGAAGCCATGAAGGAACGACTTGTGGCTGGACATTGAACTCATTTTGATGTTGATCTTCACCATATTGCTCAGTAGGTCTTCTTCTTAAAACCTGCATTGTCTTGCTCGTAACCCAATAGTGCTTCAAAAGAAATTGCCGAAGATCATGCACCCATTGACGAGTTAAAACAAGCCTTTGATCGAGCAATCGACTTTTTTGATGCTTTCTACTCAATTCCATCAATTGGATACAACTTTTTAGACATGCATGCAACAAAACTTCTACTTCAAGAGGAGCTCCCCATACGTCCATGGGTCGATCGATCATGAATGAACAATCAGGTACGAATAAAACAGGATTTCCCTCAAAAGTCGGGTGTAAAACCAAATCAAGCAGAAGTTGAACTCCTCTTTGAACCTGTTGACTTGTCCCAAAACTTTGATCGCCACTTTTTCTTACATATAGCCAACAAAGAACGGGCCACCACAGGCTCGCATCGGCTGAGGTAATTCTTCCAATAGATCTCTGACCATAATCTGCAATTAATTTTCCTTTCTCTTCGACAAAGCTAGTTGGGAAAACTCCTCTGGTTTGATAGGTAGTACTTTGTAAATCTAGGCTTACTGTTAAGAATTTCTTGACTATTTCAAATCGTTTTTGAGTTAACAGATAAATCATTACTGGGACATTGTCCCTCAGAAATATTTCTCCGTAATTAAGAGCATCATTTTTCGTGGGATGCTCTAAAGCTGCGACACTACCAGCAATATCTCCAGAAATTTCGATCAGAGTCTTTTCAAAATGTTCTTTAGCTCTTGCAACAACTTTGTCTTCGTTTGAGTTGGGGCGAACCCTTTGATGCTGTTGGCTAAAACGTGCGGGCATGTAAATAATCTGTTGCCATCGCTAAAAGCTAGTTATGGCTTACTCCTTTTATATCGATAGTAAGAGGTAAAACATTTCATTTGCAACTTTGTTGCAAGTAAGTACTTCGAGGGTCTAGAATATTCTTCTGCGCGAAAGTAAATCTGGAGCGTACTCAGTTAGCCAAAATTACGAAAGTATTTTAGTTAAGTGGGAGTTTTACAACATTTGAAGACTAAACCCTTCTTTGCTGTAAGCTGAAAAACGGTCGAAAGATCGAAAATGTTTTGGCTTTTGGGCCGAAACAGAACCTAGACAACTTAAAAGTTTAGGAACTGACGCTTTTATCGCGTCTGATTTTTATTAATCAGATGTATTGCGATATGAGTGTGAGGTCCCGTCAAAAGAAATTAGTTGTTAATCATGCAGCGTAATTTGGAGTGGGTTTCACGACTCTTCTGAATTTTCGTCTCTAATGAGGATGCAACGACGGATCTGAGATCCGGGAAAGTCACGAAGATAAAACTTAGTGCACTCTTTAGAACCCTTAATAAATAAGGTGGCAACAATCACTATCAGTACGTCTGTGCTGAAAGAAGTGGGAGAAGCAAATCAGACTGAGTAGATTCATTTTTACAATAGGGCCTGAATACAACGGAGAGTTTGATCCTGGCTCAGGATGAACGCTGGCGGCGTGCTTAACACATGCAAGTCGAACGAACCTTCGGGTTAGTGGCGGACGGGTGAGTAACGCGTGGGAATCTGCCCTTAGGAGGGGGATAACGGTTGGAAACGACCGCTAATACCCCATATGCCGAGAGGTGAAATGAATTTCGCCTGAGGATGAGCCCGCGTCTGATTAGCTTGTTGGTGAGGTAATGGCTCACCAAGGCTTCGATCAGTAGCTGGTCTGAGAGGATGATCAGCCACACTGGGACTGAGACACGGCCCAGACTCCTACGGGAGGCAGCAGTGGGGAATTTTCCGCAATGGGCGAAAGCCTGACGGAGCAACGCCGCGTGAGGGACGAAGGCCTCTGGGCTGTAAACCTCTTTTCTCAAGGAAGAAGATATGACGGTACTTGAGGAATAAGCCACGGCTAATTCCGTGCCAGCAGCCGCGGTAATACGGGAGTGGCAAGCGTTATCCGGAATTATTGGGCGTAAAGCGTCCGCAGGCGGCTTTTCAAGTCTGCTGTTAAAGCGTGGAGCTTAACTCCATCATGGCAGTGGAAACTGATTGGCTTGAGTATGGTAGGGGCAGAGGGAATTCCCGGTGTAGCGGTGAAATGCGTAGATATCGGGAAGAACACCAGTGGCGAAGGCGCTCTGCTGGGCCATAACTGACGCTCATGGACGAAAGCCAGGGGAGCGAAAGGGATTAGATACCCCTGTAGTCCTGGCCGTAAACGATGAACACTAGGTGTCGGGGGAATCGACCCCTTCGGTGTCGTAGCTAACGCGTTAAGTGTTCCGCCTGGGGAGTACGCACGCAAGTGTGAAACTCAAAGGAATTGACGGGGGCCCGCACAAGCGGTGGAGTATGTGGTTTAATTCGATGCAACGCGAAGAACCTTACCAGGGTTTGACATCCTGCGAACCTCTAAGAAATTAGAGGGTGCCTTCGGGAACGCAGTGACAGGTGGTGCATGGCTGTCGTCAGCTCGTGTCGTGAGATGTTGGGTTAAGTCCCGCAACGAGCGCAACCCACGTTTTTAGTTGCCAGCATTTAGTTGGGCACTCTAGAAAGACCGCCGGTGATAAACCGGAGGAAGGTGTGGATGACGTCAAGTCATCATGCCCCTTACATCCTGGGCTACACACGTACTACAATGCTACGGACAAAGGGCAGCAAACTCGCGAGAGCTAGCAAATCCCATAAACCGTGGCTCAGTTCAGATCGTAGGCTGCAACTCGCCTACGTGAAGTAGGAATCGCTAGTAATCGCAGGTCAGCATACTGCGGTGAATACGTTCCCGGGCCTTGTACACACCGCCCGTCACACCATGGAAGTTGGCCACGCCCGAAGTCGTTACTTTAACCCTTGTGGAGAAGGACGCCGAAGGTGGGGCTGATGACTGGGGTGAAGTCGTAACAAGGTAGCCGTACCGGAAGGTGCGGCTGGATCACCTCCTAACAGGGAGACAAATAATAGATTGTGATGTCTGAGTAAATATCTCAGGCCGCAATCCTGTCACCTCAAGGTCGATCGGTACCTCAGGTTTTTATTAACTTATAATTAATAAAAAATTTCAGTTCCTAAACTTGTCTAGGTCACACCCAACAAGGGTTCTCCTGGGCCATTAGCTCAGGTGGTTAGAGCGCACCCCTGATAAGGGTGAGGTCCCTGGTTCAAGTCCAGGATGGCCCATTCGTTGTTGGGGGTATAGCTCAGTTGGTAGAGCGCCTGCTTTGCAAGCAGGATGTCAGCGGTTCGAGTCCGCTTACCTCCACTGAAACCTACCCTGGTAACTACAAATCCGGAGGAAATTTGTTGGCGTGATTTAGATCTCTATATGAAAAGAACCTAGCTTCTTATCATCTTCTTAAAGTTGATAATATGCTGGGCTCGCATGGCTTATGTCCATGAGAATTCAGTAGAACCTTGAAAACTGCATAGATTAGAAAGATAAAGCATCTCATGGATGCATAATTCTGAAAGAAATTTAGTTTTTACAACTAAATTTAAATTCAGAATTTTGTTTAATTCTTGAGTAATAGCCGAGCACAATTAATTTTGTGATTGTATTTAAGGTCAAGCTACAAAGGGCTCATGGCGGATACCTTGGCACACAGAGGCGATGAAGGACGTGGTTACCTGCGATATGTCTCGGGGAGCTGGATACACGCTTTGATCCGGGAATTTCCGAATGGGGCAACCCTTAAAACGGCCAGTTGAATATATAGACTGGCACGAGCCAACCCAGCGAACTGAAACATCTTAGTAGCTGGAGGAAAGGAAAGTAAATAACGACTCCCTAAGTAGCGGCGAGCGAACGGGGAACAGCCCAAACCGATAGTTTCGACTGTCGGGGTTGTGGGACAGAAACGTGGACTAACGAACCTAGAAGAAGCGCTTGAATGGCGTGCCATAGAGGGTGAAAGCCCCGTAATCGAAAGGAGAGTTAGCCTATCTGTATCCCGAGTAGCACGGAGCACGTGGAATTCCGTGTGAATCTACGAGGACCACCTCGTAAGGCTAAGTACTCCTGTGTGACCGATAGTGAAACAGTACCGTGAGGGAAAGGTGAAAAGAACCCCGGGAGGGGAGTGAAATAGAACATGAAACCATGAGCCTACAAGCAATGGGAGCCCGACTTATCGGGTGACCGTGTGCCTGTTGAAGAATGAGCCGGCGACTTATAGGCACTGGCGGGTTAAACCGAAAATGGTGGAGCCACAGCGAAAGCGAGTCTGAATAGGGCGTTTTTGTCAGTGTTTATAGACCCGAACCCTGGTGATCTAACCATGGCCAGGATGAAGCTTGGGTGATACCAAGTGGAGGTCCCAACCGACTGACGTTGAAAAGTCACCGGATGAGCTGTGGTTAGGGGTGAAATGCCAATCGAACCAGGAGCTAGCTGGTTCTCCCCGAAATACGTTGAGGCGTAGCGTCTAGTGCTCCAGCAGGGGGGTAAAGCGACCATTTCGGTGCGGGCTGCGAGAGCGGTACCAAATCGTGATGAACTCTGAATACCCTGTGTGTAACTAGGCAGTCAGACTGTGGGGGATAAGCTCCATAGTCGAAAGGGAAACAGCCCAGACCGCCAGCTAAGGTCCCAAAATCAACACTAAGTGATAAAGGAGGTGGGATTGCCCAGACAACCAGGAGGTTTGCTTAGAAGCAGCCATCCTCAAAGGAGTGCGTAATAGCCCACTGGTCGAGCGATCCTGCGCCGAAAATGAACGGGGCTAAGTGTTGTACCGAAGCTGCGGATTTATTTATAAATGGTAGGGGAGCGTTCTATGTGGGGTGAAGCGTTAGCGTAAGCGGGCGTGGACTGCATAGAAGTGAGAATGTCGGCTTGAGTAGCGAAAACATGGGTGAGAATCCCATGCCCCGAAACCCTAAGGGTTCCTCCGGCAGGCTCGTCCGCGGAGGGTTAGTCTGGTCCTAAGGTCAGGCCGAAAGGCGTAGTCGATGGATAACAGGTCAACATTCCTGTACCAGTTATGTTTTGGGAAGGAGGACGGAGAAGGCTAGCCAATCCAGATGTTGGTTACTGGTTCAAGCGTTCGAGGCTTTGAGGAACGGAGAAAACGTTCTGAGCTAAGGCGTGAGTACGAGCTGCTACGGCAGCGAAGTTGGCGATGTCATGCTTCCAAGAAAATCCCTATACCCGCTAAGGCATAACTGCCAGTACCCGAAACCGACACAGGTGGGGTGGTAGAGAATACCGAGGGGCGCGAGATAACTCTCTCTAAGGAACTCGGCAAAATGGTCCCGTAACTTCGGGAGAAGGGATGCCAGCGCAAGCTGGTCGCAGTGAAGAGGCCCAGGCGACTGTTTACCAAAAACACAGGTCTCCGCTAAGTCGCAAGACGATGTATGGGGGCTGACACCTGCCCAGTGCCGGAAGGTTAAGGAAGCTGGTTAGCGTAAGCGAAGCTGGTAACTGAAGCCCCGGTGAACGGCGGCCGTAACTATAACGGTCCTAAGGTAGCGAAATTCCTTGTCGGGTAAGTTCCGACCCGCACGAAAGGTGTAACGATCTGGGCGCTGTCTCGGAGAGAGGCTCGGCGAAATAGAATTGTCTGTGAAGATGCGGACTACATACACCCGGACAGAAAGACCCTATGAAGCTTTACTGCAGGTTGGTATTGTTCTCGGGCTCTGAATGCGCAGGATAGGTGGGAGACATTGAAGTAGTGCTTTTGGGTGCTACTGAGTCAACGGTGAGATACCACTCTTTCAGAGCTAGAGATCTAACGTTTACCCGTTATCCGGGAAACGGACAGTATCTGCTGGGCAGTTTGACTGGGGCGGTCGCCTCCTAAAAGGTAACGGAGGCGCACAAAGGTTTCCTCAGGCTGGTTGGAAATCAGTCGTCGAGTGCAAAAGCAGAAGGAAGCTTGACTGTGAGACCTACAAGTCGAACAGGGACGAAAGTCGGTTTTAGTGATCCGACGGTTCTGAGTGGAAGGGCCGTCGCTCAACGGATAAAAGTTACTCTAGGGATAACAGGCTGATCTCCCCCAAGAGTTCACATCGACGGGGAGGTTTGGCACCTCGATGTCGGCTCATCGCAACCTGGGGCTGAAGTCGGTCCCAAGGGTTGGGCTGTTCGCCCATTAAAGCGGTACGCGAGCTGGGTTCAGAACGTCGTGAGACAGTTCGGTCCATATCCGGTGTATGCGCAGGAATATTGAGAGGATTTCTCCCTAGTACGAGAGGACCGGGAGGAACGCACCTCTGGTGTGCCAGTTATCGTGCCAACGGTAAACGCTGGGTAGCCATGTGCGGAGTGGATAACCGCTGAAAGCATCTAAGTGGGAAGCCCACCTCAAGATGAGTATTCCCATGGTTTAAACCAGTAAGATCACGGGAAGAACACCCGTTGATAGGCTCTACGTGGAAGTCTGGTAACAGATGCAGCGGAGGAGTACTAATAGATCGAGGGCTTGACCTTTTTATGCTCTTACTCAGTTTTGTTGCTTTATTCTTTCTGATTAAACTTTAATCATTCTATGCAGTCTTCAAGGTTCTTTAGAACACTATCCTGGTGTTCATGGCGATGTGGAACCACTCCGATCCATCTCGAACTCGGTTGTGAAACGCATCAGCGGCGAAGATATTTGGGGGGTAGCCCCCTGAGAAAATAGCTCAATGCCAGGTAAAAATTTTAAAAAAAAGAGCCTTCATAGGCTCTTTTTTAATTGTTAATTATTTTTGGCAATTAGGACACCAATGAGTGCTTCTGCCGCAAATCTTTTCTCGTAATATCTTTTCTCCACATTTTCTACATGATTTACCGCTTCTTCTATATACCAAGGCTTGTCCACCATAATTTCCATTAATTCCTTCTAAATCTCTAAAGTCACTAAAAGTAGTCCCTCCTTTCCCGATACTTATTTTTAATATTTTGACCAAACTTTTGCAAAGTTTTTTTAATTCATAACTCTTCAAATTCATACTTTTAGTCTTTGGATTAATACCTGCATCAAATAATGTTTCATCTGCATATATATTTCCCACACCAGCGACAGTTGCTTGATCCAATAAAGCAGATTTAATGGAGCGAGTTTTATTCTTTAAATACTCTTCTAAATAAAGACTATTAAAACTATCACTTAATGGCTCAGGACCTAATCTTTTAATTCCTGGTACTACTTCTGGTATTGATTTTGAGACTGGCACATACCACATTTGCCCAAAGTTTCGAATATCTATAAAACGAAGTTCGCGACCTGTCTTGTCAAAAAACCTTACTCTTGTATGTTTGCAAGGAATAATTTGTTTCTTTTGGAATTTAAATTGGCCTGTCATTCTCAGATGGACCACAATAAAACCTTTACTATCTTTTTTTTTCGAATAAAGAGATCCTATTAAATATTTCCCTCTTCTCTCCCAATTGCCAATGTGACTATGTTGAATATTTTTTATAAAATTTTTGGAACCACCAAAACTTGCTATTGAGCGTTCTTTTAATACCTCTATTCTTTCAATAAAGAAACCATTCAAAAGCTTTTCAAGTCCTTTTCTTACGGTCTCAACTTCAGGTAATTCTGGCAAAAGTAATAATAAGGTTAGCTAGAGGCAGCTTCTAATTCTTTAATTGAAAATTGACTGGTATTCGCACCACCATCAACACCACTAAAAGCTTTGAAATCGCATTTTTCAAATTTTACAGTTACTGGGTATCTCATTGTTGGAGATTTATCGATGGAAACTATTTCTCCTATTTGATTGAACCAGTATGATTCCTGACGTAAGATGCGAACCTTATCTTTTCTGGCAAAGCTCATCTAACTTCTCCAATAATCAGTAAAGTCATTATCTAACAAAATAGGAAATATTTGTGGTTAGTGTCACAGACTGTCGCTGGTATTTCTAAGAGCACGCCAATTTTAAAAGATTTTTCACTCGCATTGAAATATATTTCTTGTTGATTTTCTGGCGAATTTTCAATTAACTTTAAACAGTTCAAACTTAAACAGATTTTAATTTTAGTGTTGTCACAGCCATCTTTAGACCCCTCCTCTATTAGTTTTGATTTGCCTGATCCTGATCAGGACGAATTAAGTAATATTGATTTTATTGCGAGATTAGAGAATGCATGGTCAATTTGCGAGCAGTTTGATTTGCAAACTGAAATTTGGAGAGGAAGAATTTTACGTGTTGTAAGGGATAGAGAGAAAAAAGGAGGTGATGGAAGAGGTACAGGTTTTTTGCAATGGTTAAGGGAGATGGAAATTAGTAAAAGCAAAGCATATGCTCTTATTCAACTAGCTGATTCATCGGATAATCTTGTAGGTGAGGGGATTCTTGAAGAATCTAGTGTAAATAATTTTTCAAAAAGAGCTTTTATAGAAACAGCAAATGCTGAACCTGAGATTCAATACATGATCTCTGAAGCCGCTAATGATGGTAAGGACATAACAAGAAGAGAGGTTAAGAGCTTAACTGATCAATTCATGGCTGCGACAAGCTCACTTTTGCCAGATGAAATCAGAGAAAAAACACAATCGAATTTATTGCCAGCTAAGTTTGTTGCTCCATTGATAAGAGAACTATCTAAGTTATCGCCAACTCAACAAGAAGAAATCTGTGAAACTTTAAGAGAAAATCCTGAAATTGATTCAGTAAAAGATATGACGAATACTGCCAAATGGATCGGTAAGTCTCTAGATGCTTCTCTTGCGTTAAGAGCTTTTCAGAATAAGAATTTAAACTTAGATAAAGCTACTCAAGAAGCAATTAGGTTGGATTCTTTGGGATTACTTTCAGATGCTTTTGGGCAAGCAAAAACGATAGAGAGCTCGATATTAAAATTTCATTCTGCGTGGAAAAGATTAGCAAGTTTGCAAGAGAGACTATGGGTCGAGTCTGGGAGTAGCACGCCATATTTGCGAGAGCTTTTAGACACCCTTCAAACTCTCACTGGCTCTAATATTAGAGTTTCTCTTGGGGAACTCTCTGGAGGAAAAAGATTGAGATTGCAACTAGTGGAGGAGGACTCTGAAAGATTGGATCCCCCATCAATTGAAATGAGTAATTAATTTAAAAATTAAATTCTTGATCACAAAAATCATTAATTAATTTAAATTCAAAATCAGTTTTAGGAAAATACCAGTTTGACCAGGAAGTCTTATACGATGTGTTATTTAATGTTCTTGTTTTACAATTAATTGCGATAAAGAAAGATGTATTTTTCTTTGTTTTTGCGTTAGAAAAATAATTCCCATCAAAATATGTCCAGTCAGACCAACTGACCATTATTGGACCATACTTACGCCATTTTGAGAATTTATTTTCTCTTAGCCTTATTTGAGTATTAGGATTTATTTTTACAGGATAGTTTAATTTATTTAAATTATTAATTTCCTCTATTCTTATCCTATGAAGTTTAGCAATGTTTGAAAGATTTTCTATTTTAGATGTAAGATGATAAAAAACTTTTTTTCTTGCTAGCTGAACATTGCCTATATTAGTATTTTTATTTTTGGTGGCTTCTTCCGGTAATATAATAATCTGATTAATACTTAGGTATAAATCATTGCTAAGATTATTTAGTGAAATAATGTCTTCTACTTTTACATTATAATCTCTCGCGATTTTGTAAAGTGTTTCACCTTTGACAACTTTGTGAGTAAGATTATGTTTATTAATTTTATTTTTATTATCTTCGAGAGGAATTAGTATAGCTTCCCCTTCTATTGTTTTTGTCGCATCTTTAAAATTATTTTTATACATCAGCACTTTTAGAGGAACTCCATATCTTCTTGATATTGTTAAAAGAGTATCGCCTTTCTTTGCAATAATCTTGGTTTCTGCATTAACTTTAAAATTCAGTACTGATAAGTTTATTATTATAAAACTATAATAAAATAAAGTGAGATATGTCTTAATTTTTATAGGCATTTTTATATACTATAATATCCCGTATTAATGATATTATATTAATATTAACCTAATAATTTATTTAGTAAAGATAAATCTAATTTATAAGGAGGATATCTAAAATTCAGATCAAGCCAAAAGGGTTTTTTGAGTACTGATTTGTAATGAGTAAAGTTGTCAAAACCTGCTTTGCCATGATACTTACCCATTCCACTTGTTCCAACACCACCAAATGGAAGCTCTGGTATTCCTGCTTGTAAAACAACGTCATTAAAACAAACTCCTCCAGAAGATGTCATCGAAAGCACTTTCTTCTGCTCTCTCTCTCCTCCTCCAAAAAGATATAGAGCAAGAGGTTTTGGCAAGAACTTGGATTCTGAAATTGCCTGGTCGAGATTTCGGATACTTAAGATTGGAAGTAATGGACCGAAAAGTTCTTCTTTCATTAACGGGTTGTTTCGATCATCGATTTTTATTAACGTAGGGCTAATTCTTTTTTCATCATCATTCCA
This sequence comes from uncultured Prochlorococcus sp., assembly GCA_902629395.1. Lineage (GTDB taxonomy): Bacteria > Cyanobacteriota > Cyanobacteriia > PCC-6307 > Cyanobiaceae > Prochlorococcus_B. The sequence continues at coordinate 37,658 of CACOQT010000002.1, read as the reverse complement.
ATATCCACCGTAAATCACCTGGTTATTATCTTTAGCCTGTGTTAACAATCTTTTTAGTCTATTGTATTGTTTTTGATTGATAATGCTCCCAAGATGTTTCGAATCTAAAGGTGAATTTCCATAAAAATCATTAATCGACTCTTTAAGTTTGGTGATTAATGAATCAAAAAGTTTATTCTCAACTAGCAAATGATCAGGAGCAATACAAGTTTGACCAGCGTTTAAACTTTTTCCCCATACAATTCTCTTTGCAGTTACCTCTAGATTTGCACCTTCAATTACAATAGCGGGGCTTTTCCCTCCAAGTTCTAAAGTTACTGGTGTAAGGTTTTTTGAGGCAGCTTCCATTACTTTTTTTCCTATATTTTCCCCACCTGTAAAAAAAACGTGATCGAATGGATGGGTCATTAAATCTGCAGCAATAGCTCCATCTCCTTCAAAAACTTGTGCAATTTCTTGTGGAAAATATTTTTCGATGAGTTTTTTTATAAGATTTGACACATTAGGTGCATGTTCTGAAGGCTTTAAAACGGCTGTGTTCCCCGCCGCGAAAGCACCCACTAATGGTTGCAGAGTAAGTGAGAAAGGATAATTCCATGGACCAATGATAAGAACACAGCCCAGGGGATCTGGTTGAACCGATGCTTGAGCAGGTCTTAGAGAAAATGGAACATTGATTTTCGTTGGTTGCATCCAAGTGGATAAGTTTTTCTGTGCCAGTTTAATTTCTTGTTTGACGGCAATAATCTCAAAGAATGCCTCTGTAGGTGGCTTTCCTAAATCCTTTTTAAGTGCATTTAATATATCTTTCTGATGATTTGCCAATAAATTTGATAGAGAATGAAGTTGTTTCCGTCTCCATTTTTCTTGCCTCGTCTTACCAGACAAAACTTGATCTTGGAGTTGATTGAGTACGAAACCTTCTAATGACATCGATCTTTAAATTTAATGCTCTCCTTCTAACAAAATAAATGATTGATTGAGATAAAAGTCAGAGAAGAAAACCATATAACATTCTAAGCATTTTAACTCAATTTTTGATTTGTATTTTATAAGCAACTTAACGCTGTCTTTTAGATGGTCATTTTAGTGGGTGGTGGGAGTTATCAAAGTTAATTATATTTGTCTGGATTTTTAAGAAAAAAGGTTTTGAGTATTATTTACAAGTTACTTTTTTAGGATCTAAGGTCTACGATAGTTACTCTTGTAAGTGAAAGATTGCTTAGTCATTTAATCGTAATTTTTGTATTCTCTTTGGCTTTTGTAGGTATTGCCGAGGTGATGTACTGGCTATATAAAAAGGAATACCTTAGGGCAAAAGCTAAATATCTTAGAGAATTGATAGATCAAAAAAATGACTTAAACAGCTCAAATGAACCTTTTTATACATGTGTATATGAGAAATGGAACTCTGGGGAAGTGCCTCTAAAAGAAGCTAATACATTGTGCAGCCTAAAGTTCGAACAAAATAAGAGATTTTAACAGCGACTTTGAAATAAAATTATTATTATAATCAAAATATAATTTCGATTTTGATCGGAAATATTCTATGACTAAAAAATCTATCAGTAGTAAATATTTAGGGTATCTGCTCTTAGCTTTTTTTGTCTCTATTTTAATTGTTATACCTCTCGTTTTTGATGTTAATTCAATTAGTGATTTCTTTTTTAGTATAGTTAGTAGTTTAAATTCAGATAGCCTTTTTGGTTTAACATTAGTTTTTACAGTATTTATTTTAAGAGCTGTTAGCATAATAATACCAATTTTACCTGGAACAATATTTTCTGCAGCAGCAGGATTTCAGTTTGGTTTTAGGCAGGGTTTAGTCATTATATTTTTCGCAGACTTTGTATCATGCTCAATATCATTTCTGTTGGCTAGGAAATTAGGAAGAAATTACATCGGTAAATTACTGGGCTCAAGACAAATGAGGAGAGTAGAAAGCATAAGCCAGGATTATTTAGAAAAAAATTATTTCCTTATGACAGCTTTACTTATGTCAGGATTTTTTGATTTTGTTTGCTACGCAATTGGCCTAACAAAAATCACTTGGAAAAGGTTTATACCTGCATTGATTTTTAGCATAATAATCTCAGACGCACCGTTCGTGGCTAGTGGATTTGCGGCAAGAAAAATTAAGGATATTGGATTGAAAAATTTCTTACAAAAATTAATTAATGGTGAGTTAGATATTATATCTGGAAATTATCTTTCTATATTCATAATTTCTTTTATCATAATCTTTGTTTTAGCATTGATAAACATTTATCTAAATAAAACATCAAAAATTATAAAATGATTTATTAATCTTTAAAAACAGCCAAAAGAAGATAAACATATTTACGGGAGAAAAACTTAAATCTGAATTGACCTATTTCTTGCGAAAAATTCCATATTTGGACCTGACTCCACCGCCTAACAGTCGTGGGATTAATGCCATATTTATCAGCATAACTTTTTTTACAGCCAGGATGTGAGTTGAGCTAGATCAGTAAAATTTAAAAATTGTTCCAACTTTTAGTTTTCTAAGGTAATTATCATAAATTAAGACACTATTAGAAGTGCTTGGGGTCTAAAAACAAGGATTAACTTACCTACGCAACTTCAGGGCATAAACCAATATCCAAAACTCTCTTTCTTTGCCAGTTACTGCATCTCTTGGTTAGATGTTCACCTTGAGAGATAAGTTTTTGGTGGATAGGACAAGTCAAAAGAGTGACGCATGACTTGTCGCACGTATTAGTGAAGTGTTCAAACGTAATACAAAATGAACTACCTCTTGACTTCATTAATTCATGATCGGCGAAGTAATCCCACTCCTCTGGAGTCTCTAATGCTTCTACTGGAGAAATAACTCTTGCCCTCTTTGACCATGCCATGGTTCTCCTTGCTAAAAATGACAAAAGAAGAAACCTGCTCACTTGGATCTTCTTTTGCTTGGTTTAATGACGGGGATATTTTTAATACAAATGTACTATTCTTGCAAGCAGGTCAAGTGGTTTATTTCGTATGGAACTTTTAGATATTTGTATGGAACTTTGATTTTTAATTTTTGGTGTATCCTGATATTTCCTGCTGGTCTTTTTTTAGGAATTTCCCTCTAATCGCAACGGCTGGGCATTAAAAAAAGAGACCCTGTGAGGTCTCTTTTCTCTACTTAGGTGCTTTCGGTAGAGGGTCTTGAGTGCCCTCGTCGGGACTTGAACCCGAGACCTCTCCCTTACCAAGGGAGTGCTCTACCGCTGAGCTACAAGGGCTTGTGGAAAGATGGGCCGGGTTGGATTTGAACCAACGTAGGCGTAGCCAGCGGATTTACAGTCCGCCCCCATTAACCACTCGGGCACCGACCCGATCCACGTAAAGAGATTAACAGTAAATGGTGCCACTTTTCTCGAATTTGTTGGTCCTATGAGTTTGGAATCGATACGATTATGAAAGATTTTTAATTTGTTTGGTGTATGGATCTTTTACTAATTAACGGTCCGAATTTGAATCTTGTTGGGAAAAGGGAACCATCCATATATGGTTCACAAACTTTAGATGAAATTCAAGACGATTTATTTACGTTTGCCAGTCAACTTGGAGCAAAGCTCAAATGCTTTCAAAGTAATTCTGAGGGCGATATGATTGATTGCATTCAAAAAAGTGTTGGTTCTATTGACGGAATAATTATTAATGCAGGTGCATATACACATACTTCTATTGCTCTTAGAGATGCTTTATTAGGAGTTGCTATTCCTTATGTAGAAGTTCATTTAAGTAACATATATTCTAGGGAAGAATTTCGACATAAGTCATTCCTCTCGGATAAAGCATTGGGTCTGGTCTCTGGGTTTGGATCAAATAGTTATCGTCTTGCTTTGCAAGGGATAGTTAATTACCTAAAACAAGTCTGAGGAGTTTTGGATAATTCAAAATCTCAATTTATTGCACAATCAAAGATTCGCTGGTTATTAAATAGAACTAGTGAAGATTGGATAAAACTTGCAATATCTAACCCGATAGAAATACTTTTGGATCATGCACATTGTGAAAGGAAGGCTGCAGGAGTAGCCCTTCAGCTTATGTTCCGTTATGTTAACGAGCCTGGGCTTTCAGAGGTTCTAAGCCCATTGGCAAGAGAAGAGCTTGAACATTTTGAGAGAGTTTTGTCTCTTTTGAATTCGCGAGGAAAAAAACTTCAAAAATTAGCTTCACCTCCCTATGGATCAATTCTTGCAAAAAATATTTGCAAAGATGAACCACTACGAATGTTGGATAGCTTTTTAGTCGCTGGTCTTATAGAGGCAAGAAGTCATGAAAGGATGAAATTATTGTCCATACATTCTCCTGATGTCGAACTTCGTACTTTGTACAACGACTTACTAAAAAGTGAGGCTAGACATTTTGGAATTTATTGGAAGCTGGCAGATGAACGTTTTGATCGGAATATTCTTACTACTAGGCTAGAAGAGTTAGCTAAGGTTGAATCTGATGCATTATTAAAAATGCATCATGAGCCAAGAATGCATAGTTAAGTATCTTTTTTCGTAGACAAAATTTATCTGAATAAAATGAAAGTTTTGACTATCACTGGTGTAGGACCAGGTGATCCTTCTTTGTTAACTTTGGCAGCTGTTGATGCAATTAAAGAATCTACGGTGGTTTCTTATCCTGTCTCTACCTGGGGAGGAGAAAGCCTTGCTGAAAAAATTGCTTCAAAATGGATAACCAAAAATAAAAAAAAGTTGCCTTTACTTTTTCCCATGGTTGAAGATCAGAAAACTTTAAAAAGTGCATGGAGAGTCGCTGGAAATACATTAATGCAGATGGTTAATAAAGATGAAAGAGTCGTTTTCCTTTCTCAAGGGGATATCTCGCTTTTTTCGACAGGATCGTACCTTTCAAAGGAGCTAGAAAAATATCATCAAGAGTGCATTGTTAAATTAATTCCAGGGGTTACGTCTTTTTCAGCGGCTGCCGCGAAAAGCCGATTACCACTTGCTTTTCAAGAGGAGCAATTGCTGATATTGCCTGTTCCAGACTCATGTGATGATCTAAAGGTTATTTTGACTGAGGCAGCTAGTAAAAAAAGAGTAGTCGTATTGCTCAAACTTGGTAAAAAATGGGAATGGGTCAAACCTTTGCTTGAGGAACTTGATCTTATAAAAAAATCTATATTCGCAGAAAAAATAGGTTTTCCTGATCAACAAATTCTAAACGCATCAAATCTTCCCTTAGGCTCTAGGCCTTATTTCTCTTTACTGTTGATTAGACAAAGTTGGCCTTTGAAAATGCCCTAAGACTTATTAGTTTAATTTGATAAGTTCGTCCTCGAGTAGTTTTATTGCTTGAGTTGGAGTGCTTGCTCTAACTAATTTATGGCGAAGATTTGTTGCCCCTTCAAAACCTCTACAAGTCCAACTCAGATGTTTCCTGGCAATCAGAAGGCCATGATAGCCTTTCTTTGAAACGAGTAATTTTAAGTGCTCCAATGATAAATTGATTTTCATCTTTGCATCTGGTTGTTTAAAAGTTTTTTGATTTTTAATCTCTGCATCAATTTGCCCAATCAGCCATGGAGCACCCATGCTTGCCCGACCTATCATTACCCCATCGGCATTAGTAATCTTTAGGCATTCAATAGCATCTTGAGAGTTTTTTATGTCGCCATTAGCAATAATGGGAATGTCTAATTTGTCTTTGATTTTTTTAATAGCTTCCCAATTAGAGCTTCCAGCAAATCCTTGTCTTCTAGTTCGCCCATGAACAGTTATGAGTTGTGCCCCAGCCTCTTGGAGACCTAAGGAGAAAGCTACTGGATCACTTGTAGCTTCACACCAACCTAGTCTTATCTTTACTGTTAGTGGAATTGATATGGCTTTTGAAACCTTTTTGACGATTAATTTGGCAAGTTCTGGCTCTTTTAATAAAGCACTTCCGCCTCCTTTTCGGGCAATTTTTTTTACAGGGCAACCCATATTTATATCTATAAGAAACGCACCAGATGATTCTGCTTTGATGGCAGCTTCCACCATAGAATCTGGTCTATGGTCAAAAAGTTGAACACCAATAGGCCCAGTTTCTTCTGATAGCTCAATGACCTTCTCCACGCCATGACCTAATTCCAGGCTTTTAGCATTTACCATTTCGGTGAAAAGCAAAGCTTTTGGAGCCCATCTACGAACAAATCTCCTAAATATTTGATCGCTAACACCTGCAAGGGGAGACTGTAAAATCGGACATTCTAGAGATCTCGAGGTTCCATTACCTGATAAAAAAATGGTAGATAATTTTTTCATCCTTGAGATAAGCTTATATTTTTATTGGTTTTTACAAAAAAACAAAGTTTTATTTGTCTCACTGGTTTCTGAAAATAAGCAAAGGATATTGAGTGATGACTGTATGGAAATTGGTACTTGCAAGAAAGCTATCAAAATCAAAAGGATTGCTATTAATGATGGTTTGGTATTTAATGAATCCTTTTTCCTTTGGGTCAATCTTTTTAGGGTACTTTGATTTCTAAACTTCATTTTGGAATAGAACTTATTGCTCATACTTGCAGTATGAAGAATTAATCTTAATTTTGACCTATAAAGGTTAAATAGTCTTATGAAAGGTAGAGAAACTTGGCGCTACCAATAGTCGCAATAATTGGACGCCCCAATGTTGGGAAATCTACTTTGGTTAATCGCCTGTGTCAGAGCAGAGAAGCTATTGTTCATGATGAGCCAGGTGTAACCAGAGACCGAACTTATCAAGACGGGTTTTGGAGGGATAGAGATTTCAAAGTTGTGGATACCGGAGGCTTGGTTTTTGATGACGATAGTGAGTTTCTTCCTGAAATTAGAGAGCAAGCTAATCTTGCACTTGAAGAAGCCGTTGTTGCATTAGTAATTGTTGATGGCCAGGAGGGAGTTACCACAGCTGATGAATCGATTGCTGAATTTTTAAGGTCTCATTCCTGTAAAACACTAGTAGTGGTTAATAAATGTGAATCCCCTGAGCAAGGGTTGGCAATGGCCGCTGAATTTTGGAAACTTGGTCTTGGTGAGCCCTACCCAATTTCTGCTATTCATGGAGTAGGAACAGGGGACCTGCTTGATCAAGTAGTAAGATTGTTTCCCTCTAAAGATTTAGATGAAGTTGTTGATGCTCCTGTTCAATTAGCAATTATTGGAAGGCCAAATGTAGGGAAGTCAAGCCTTCTTAATTCTATTTGTGGAGAGACCAGAGCAATTGTTAGTCCTATAAGAGGTACAACTCGAGATACGATTGATACTCGAATTACTCATAATGGCAAAGAATGGAAATTAGTTGATACAGCGGGAATACGTAGACGTAAAAGTGTTGATTATGGCCCAGAATTTTTTGGTATTAATCGCAGTTTTAAGGCAATAGAAAGAAGTGATGTTTGTGTATTGGTTATTGATGCGTTGGAAGGGGTTACAGAACAAGATCAGAGGCTCGCAGGTAGGATTGAACAGAAGGGAAGAGCTTGCTTGATAGTAATTAATAAATGGGATGCAATAGAAAAAGATAGTCACACAATGTCTGCAATGGAAAAAGATATTCGTTCAAAACTATATTTTCTTGATTGGGCCGAGATGATTTTTACATCTGCCCTTACGGGACAAAGAGTAGAAGGTATTTTTGCGTTGGCCACTTTGGCGGTTGATCAGAATAGAAGAAGAGTAACAACATCAGTTGTTAATGAGGTCCTGACTGAGGCATTGAAATGGAGAAGTCCTCCTACAACAAGAGGTGGAAAACAAGGGCGACTTTATTACGGCACTCAAGTTGCCATTAATCCTCCAAGCTTTACTTTATTTGTAAATGAACCCAAATTGTTTGGGGAAACTTATCGCAGATATATTGAGAGACAACTTAGAGAGGGTCTTGGTTTTGAGGGAACCCCTATTAAATTGTTTTGGAGAGGTAAGCAGCAACGCGATGTAGAAAGAGACTTGGCACGCGAACAAAAAGGGGTTCGAAATTAGTAATTATTTATGGATTGGCTAAAAAAAATTCCAATTGGTCAATATGTCTCGGGCAAATCTGGCTGGCTTCGTGGTATTGACCCCCGCATTAAACTCTCTTGGATTTTATTCTTTTTGTTGACTCCGATCTTAGCTAATTCAATATGGAGAATCTCAACAGCTTTTTTTCTTCTATTACTTACATTCTTTAGTTTTCTTCCTTCACGTATTTGGTGGCGATCATTAGTTTTTTTAATAACTTTCTCTTTAGTTATTGGATCATTATCGATTGTGTTACCTGCCAGTCAATTATCCTTTGAATTGCCGATAAGAGCACCTGATGAAATACCAGGAGCAATTGTATTAACTCGATCATGGGAGATTTTCAGGTTGGGGCCAATCGACCTTGGGGGGATCTCTTTAGGACCATTAATTGTCGATCGTCGATCTGCAGAATTAGGTGTTAAAACTTCTACCTTGCTTTTTACTGTTATTCACAGTGTGAATTTAATGCTAATTACAACACCTCCTGAAGATCTTGTGTGGGCAATAAGATGGTTTTTTGCACCTTTAGCTTTATTTGGACTTCCGTTGGAAAAATTATCATTTCAACTACTTTTGGCATTACGATTTTTACCTCTTGTTCAAGAGGAACTACAAAATCTCTTTCGCTCAATTGGCGTAAGGGCAGTTGATTTTAGAAAATTGGGAATTAAAAGTTCATTGAATTTGTTAATAACAATTGGGGAAAGACTTTTGTCAAATATTTTGCTCAGGGCAGAACAGGGAGCTGATTCTTTAATGACAAGAGAGGGACTTTGGCTATCTTCAGAACAACTACGATCTGAAATTATTCTTAATACTAAATATTTGTGGATTAATTTAACTTCAATTATTCTGCTTTTGATAGCGATTGTCTTACGTTGTATGTATGGTACATCTTAACTAAAAAATTAAGATTTGAACGCTGAACGCTATCTTAATCATCCAACTTTTGGAATGCTATATCTAGTGTCACCAGCGACCAATGGTAGAGACGTCTATGCAACTTTGTATGCACAAAAGATATTTTTTTTAGTCACCCTACAACCACGGGGAGCAACTTTTGAAGTTATTCCATACATGGATGCACGACATTATTCAGAAATGCATGTTTCTAAATGTAAGAGAGAAAAATCCTTAGATATTGACGTTTGGCAAAAATTATTTAATCAAACTTTTTTGTGATTTGATTTTGATTGGCTCTAATGAATTCACTAGAATTAAAGATTCGTTACCCCCAGGGGTAAATTTGCTTGCTGTTAGCAAAGGGCATTCTCATGAATCGATACGAAAAATTTTTGGTTATGGCCAATTGGATTTTGGAGAAAGTCGTTTGCAGGAAGCTATTTCAAAAAAAATCGATCTGCATGATCTTAAGCAGCTACGATGGCATTTTGTTGGGAGGTTGCAGAAAAATAAGGTAAGAGGGGTTATTAGAGAATTTGACTACATTCATTCAGTTGATTCTTTATCTTTGATTGAACGAATTTCTAGAATTTCACAAGAGGAGAATAAAACACCGAAAATATTTTTACAGGTCAAACTCAAAGATGACCCTAATAAGGGCGGATTTATAAAACAAGATCTTATGAGTAATTGGTCCAATATTACTTCTTTGAAGAATATTAATTTGATGGGTTTAATGACAATTCCTCCAATAACTCTTAATCCGCAGCAAACAAATGATTTATTTTTTGAATGTAGAAACTTTGCAAATCATTTGGGCTTAAAGGATTGCTCAATGGGGATGAGCAACGATTACCAGGAGGCTGTTCAAGCTGGTTCTACCTGGATTCGATTGGGTTTCCTTTTGTTTGGCAATCGTCAGTCTTAGATAAATTGTTGAAGATATGAAAAAACTAATAAAAAAGGTTGCCCCTTAAGATAAGTAACGTTATTTAAGTATATGGTTCATACTTCATGTCGTTGAAGATGTATCAATAGTTGGATTATCCAACTTTTTAACAAATCATCCCGAGAGGATTAACTGGTGTCGCTTATTTCCCGTCTTCGTGCTGTCGTCGCTGGCGATGACTTTTTAGATAGTGATTTTGATGAGCTCGATTACGAAACAAGTGATGATTTTGAGAATTTTAATAGAGCAAACAAAGATGGAAGTGGAGCTATGGCAACACTCTCTAAGCCGAATCCTTTTGATGGGAAAAATGGTTTCCCTTCTTCAAACGTTATTGGAATGCCTGGGATCTCAAATAATGATTCTGAAGTTAGTTTAATGGAACCTCGAAGCTTTGATGAAATGCCAAGAGTTATACAAGCATTGCGCGAGCGTAAAACAGTTATTTTAAACCTCACCATGATGGAACCTGATCAAGCTCAAAGAGCAGTTGATTTTGTCGCAGGTGGAACATTTGCCATTGATGGGCATCAAGAAAGAGTCGGTGAAAGCATCTTTCTATTTGCACCTTCTTGTGTAACGGTAACTAATTCTTTTCAAGAGGAACCTTCCCCTTCAAGTATAAGCAATAAAGGTACTGATTTAAATTCCAAGGAAACTACTCCTGCACCAGAGCCTGCTTGGGGGGAGACAGTAGCGACGGCTCTTTGAATGATTGAATAGATTGGACATATCTATAGGAATAATTGGCCTTGGCAATATGGCTAAAGCCATTGTTGCACCTCTTTTGGAGAGAGGTGAATACCATCCTCAAAACGTTTTAGGAATTGTTGGTAGTCAATCAAGTATTTCTTCTGCATTGACTGATCTTCCAAAGGAAGTAAAAGTCCTATCCAGTAAAGATTCTTTGTCTACAGAAGTATGGAAAGCTCCGGTAAAGTTACTTGCTGTTAAACCCCAACAATTCAGATCAATCAAAGAATCTGTCTCATCATTCCAAGCAAATGATGAGTTCCCTAAACCATTATTGATTTCAGTTCTTGCTGGAATAACATTGACGAGTCTGAAGAAATCTTTTCCTGGCCATACATGTGTTAGAGCTGTGCCAAATACACCTTCACTGATCGGCCTTGGACTAACTGGCTTGGCTTGGGAAGACGATATAACTTTGGAACAAAAAAAAGTAGTTAGGAAGATTTTTAAACCAATCAGTGAAATTTACGAGTTAGAGGAGCAAAAACTTGATTCCTTTTTGGCTTTAACCTCCTCAGGGCCTGCATATATAGCTTTAGTAGTTGAGGCAATGGCTGACGGTGCTGTCGCTGCAGGATTACCGCGACACTTGTCGAATAAATTAGCTCACAAAACCTTACTAGGAACTGCCTCTTTGCTAAACGAAAAGAATTTGCATCCTGCTGAGCTTAAAGATATGGTGGCCTCTCCTGCAGGTACTACAATCAGTGCTCTTCGACATCTCGAATTTGCTGGTTTGAGATCCGCTTTAATTGAAGCGGTTGTCTTAGCAGCTCAGAAGAGTCGTCAATTGGCCGAAGAGATTTAGAGTTCGTTGATGTAAGTAGGCTTGCATAAAGATTCTCAAGCGAATCAATATTTTGTTGGAGTGTATATTTTTCCTCTACTCTCATTCGAGCACGTCTACCTAACTCGTCGATTAGCACTGGTTGATCCCTCAGGACCGGTAAAAGCGTCCTTAGTTGAGAAGTCACCCCCTCAGTGTTAAGGATGATTCCTGCTCCATTCTCAAGTACCTCTCCATCTGCTCCAGCATCTGTCGCGACGCATGCTGTTCCAGTTGCCATGGCTTCGAGCAATGCTATAGATAATCCCTCTACAAGACTTGGAAGTAAAAAAACTTCAGCGATTTGTAGAAGAGCGACTCTTTTATTTTGATCAGCTTCATAACCCCACCAAACTACATTATCCTCTTTATTGAAGATTGAATGATTTTCTAGAGTTGGCCTTAGTGGGCCATCACCAACTATTACTAGTCGACATCCTTTTGGCTGGACAAATTTCCATGCACGAAGTAAAGCTTCAATATTTTTTTCTGAAGCAATCCTCCCCATGTAAATAAATATTCTTTCAGATCCAAGCTTTTTTCTTAGTTCAAGGTGAAGCTCCTGTTGAGAGTTAATTTTATCAAGGGGTTTCCATTTCTTTATGTCAATTCCATTAGGTATTACTTCAAGTCGGCTTTCTTTTACTCCCAGTTTTGCGAGAACTTCCGCTTGCGAATCGGAAAAGACAATTACTTTGTCATACTTGGCTAGTGAAGGAGCATAAAGTTGGTAGGTAAGTTGCTGGGTATTGGCCGTAAGATTTCTGAGTTTTGAATCGAACGCTGGATGAAAAGTTGCGATTAAAGGTAAATTTAGTTGATGACAAAGTTCAGGTAGTCGAAAATCTAAAGGAGAAAGAGTTAAACTTGCATGTACTAAATCAGGTTTAAGTCTTGAGAGAGATTCTCTAAGTTCTCTTTGAGCATTTAAAGACGGGATTGTATAAACTTGAGATTTAATCAAATAAGGAAGACTTACATCAGGGTCATTCGCTAACAGGGAAGTTTTATTATTCCCTTCTCTCATTGGGTTGTCAAAGTGAATAAAGCTTGTTTGATGTCCTCTCTCTCTGAGTTTTTCTGTCGTGCTAAGTCCATAACAGACATTTCCGCAAAAAGGTGTTTTTTTGCCTAGCCAGGCGATGTGCGTCAAATTCTAAAAAAATCGGTATCTCAAATTAGCAGTTATCCTATTTTAATTGTTAACTATTATTAATAGTTATATTATTTATAAATAAGAATTTTTGATTAAGAAATTTTTCAAATTAAACATCCTTTTTTGTATTCAGATCATTACTAATTATGACTTCTCTAATCATTTGAAGGGATGTAATCCTTTTTCCTAAATGAGTTTCGATCCAAATTTCAACAATTTTCAGTAGCTTTAACCAGACTACTTTAGGCCCTAGTAATTTCCCATTACTTTGAAAGGGCAATCTTTCAAGTAATAACCTTTGAAGTAAAGCAAGTTCAGATGGATTCAGTTCCGTTCTTGCGTTGTGGATTGTTCCAATAGCGAATCCTTCCTCAGGTAAAAAACTGCACCTCCAGCTCCAATCTCCAATAGGTGGTATCAGATTTGATGCTGAAATGCAACAGTTTTGAAGTGGTAAGCAATATCCTCCAATAGCCAATACATGAATACATGATTGAACGCTTATTGCTAAAGCTTCTATTGAATCAAATTCTTTTTTATGTAAGTCATTTAATCTATTCAAATGGGTTAAAACTATTCTAAGTAAATCTTTTTGAGGTTCATCATTTCCAACAGTTATCATAATGAGCTCTGAAATTGCTTGAGCCGCCGCGAGCGTTTCGATGTTTTTTCCAAGATTTCCAAAACTTTTAAGAATCTTTATTTGTGTGACTCGTCTAAGATTTTTTTGTCCGACTATATGTAAATCTAAAAAATTAAAGGGGGATGTAGCTCCAAGCCTACTTTTGGGTTTTCTTGCTCCTGGAATGGCAAAACGAGATATTCCATTTTCTTCACTTAGTATGGTTAAAAGCCTGTCACTCTCGCCGAGGGGGCCAACTTTTAAGGACAATCCTTTCATTCTTTGATATTTACTCATTACTCCCTTTTCTTTTGTTCTTGGGCAATTTCAAAACCAAAACTTGTCCCGATATATGTAGACCCTGCTGCAATCAACTCTATTGCTTGATCAAAAGTTTTAATACCTCCTACAGTCTTTATTGAGCAGCGATTTTTAACAATTTTAGAGACATGATTAGTTTGATCTTTTGTGATAGGTGCACCAAAACCATTACCTATCTGTATTCCAATTGCTCCCGCATCGATTAAAGCATCTATTGCAATAGAAAGTTTTGATAAGTTAAAAAGTATGTTTGAATCAATTATTACTCTGACTGGGATGCCTAGTTCACTTATTTGATTAATTTCCTCAGCAAATCGTTCTATATTTCCTTCTTTCAAAGCAAAATAATTTGGAACAAGATCTAACGCCTCTGCACCTTTTTCAATCGCATACTCGGCTTCTTTTAGTTTGTTATAGGTGGGGATAAAACCGAAAGGAAAAGCTATTACTGAGATTAATTTTGTATTACTTTTGCTACCTAATCTTTCACGAGCAATTGGTAAATAAGCAAGGTTTGTGCATAAACCAGCAAAGCCATTTTGCTTGGATGCATCACAAACCTGAGTAATCATTGATCTATCAAAATGTGGGTTGAGGACTGCTTGATAAATCAAATTAGATATATTTGCATGAGCTTCCTCAAGGGTGTTTTTGCTCATATTACTAATATCTAAATTTTTTCTTGGATTACGCCATACCCTCCTTGATTTCTTCTATAGATGACTCGTAAAGCCGATCCCTCTTCTTCTCTAAATAAATAGAAGTCATGATCAATCAGGTCTAATTGGACTCTCGCTTGATCAATAGTCATAGGTTCCATTTCAAAATATTTACGTCTTACTCCTGGGCTAGGTAGATGAGGTTCTTTCCCTTCAATAAGTGAATGATCCGAGTATGAAAAATTTTGAGTTCCTTCGTTATGTATTGATTTTGCTGACTTATTATTATGAACATTATGACTGTTATGTCGCTCTTTGTATTTCCGTAATTGTCGTGCAAGTTTATTTGCAACAAGATCAATGCTTGCATAAAGATTTTCACTTCTTTCTTGAGCTCTTATCACTGTTCCGTTTGCAAAAACAGTCACCTCCGCTGTCTGTTGAGGCACACGAGGATTTCGGGCAACTGAGAGGTGGACATCAGCTTCTTGCACCATCTCTAGGAAGTTGTGAGTTGCTTTATCAATTTTTGTTTTTGTGTAATCACGCAGTGATTGAGTTAATTCAAGATTTCGTCCATGAATAAGAAGCTTCATTCTGTTTCGCCTGAATCAGGGCCTAATAGCAACTTATATCTAACCCCTCAACTTGCACAATCTTCTTCCGCTTTTCTTTTTGAACCTAAAAATATTGTGCCATTTGAGACTTCGTTAGGTTGGCAGAAAAATTTTCAGAAAAGCCTTATTGAGGAACCGTTCTCACCACAAGCAGTATGGCTTCTTGAACATTTTTCTTGTTTCACAATAGGAAGAGGTAGCGATAAAAATAATTTGTTATTCGAGGAAAATAAATCCTCTTTACCTGTCTTTTGCATTGATAGAGGAGGTGAAGTAACTCATCACATGCCTGGGCAAATAGTTGGATACCTGGCTTTAAATTTAAGTCTTCATAAAAAAGATTTATCTTGGTATTTGAGAGAACTGGAACAAGTCCTGATTGATGTTCTTAATTTACTGGGGATAGTGGGGGAGAGAATAGATGGTCTAACAGGAGTTTGGTGTGAAGACAAAAAAGTTGGTTCAATAGGGATTGGTTGTAAGAGATGGGTGACTCAACATGGTTTTTCTCTAAATGTAGATTGTGATCTGATTGGTTTTGAAAAGATAGTTCCTTGTGGCCTGGATCAAGTGAAAATAGGTAAATTAAATGATTGGATACCTGGCATCAAAGTATGTGACGTTAAACCTCTTTTAAGAGAATCTGTAAAAAGACGTTTTAATTTGAACTGGGAAAACATATAAATTTACCTTTAAGTTTTTCTAAACAAATAAAAATTTTCCCTATGACAAAAGCTAACTTAAAAAAAAATATATTTGCATCTAAAAAGGCTTTAGCCCATTGGATTCCAAATAGAATAGAAGAAAGATCAATTAAAAAAAGATCTTATCTTGAGAAAATCGATCAAGTTGATGAGATTTGGGATTTATTAAAAGATCAGTGTGGCGAAATATTGGCGGTTGATTCACCGCATAGTTTCAATCCAGAAAGTTTTACTTATAGAGAACTTGCAGAAAATATCTCCAAGGCAGCATTTTCTTTTTTTCAGATGGGGGTAAAACCTGACGATGTAGTAGCTCTTTTTGCCGAAAACAGTCCTAGGTGGCTTGTCGCTGATCAAGCTCTTATGCGAATAGGTGCAACTGACTCAGTTAGAGGAGCGACTGCTCCACCAAGTGAGTTGAGATATATCCTGGAGGATTCGAATGCAGTTGGTCTTATTGTTCAAAACCCCGAAGTCTGGAAGAGGCTTTCACTTAATGATGATCAAAAAAATAATTTGAAATTTGTTCTTCAACTTGAGGGGAAAGCTTGTGAAGGCATTTTTGAGTGGGAGAGTTTTTTGAACAAAGGATCAAATGCAGAAAATTTAAGTAAACAGGTGCAACTTATTGAGAGGAAACATACAAGAATAGCAACTATTTTATACACCTCCGGGACCACAGGAAAACCTAAAGGGGTTCCACTTACACACTCTAATTTGCTACATCAAATCAAGTCACTCTCATGCGTGGCAAACCCTACTCCAGGGTCACCAATTTTAAGTGTTTTACCAATTTGGCATTCATATGAACGAAGTGCGGAATATTATTTTTTTTCTTGTGGTTGTACTCAAACTTATACAACAATAAGGTATCTAAAAGAAGATTTGCCAAGAGTTAAGCCAATAGTAATGGCGACTGTTCCAAGACTTTGGGAGTCAATAAAGTTAGGCTTTGATGACGCTGTTGATAAAATGCCAAGGCTGAGGAGGGCCCTTATAAAAAGTGCGATCTCTAATAGTAAGGCATATAAAATGGCACGAAGAAAACTTTATTTAATAACTATTGAGAGTGTTTCTATTTTTGAACAGATTATCTCTTTTATAGAGATAATTTTACGCTATCCAATTCATAAAATTTCTTCTATTTACTTATGGCCAAAAATCTTAACCAAGATTTGTGGAGGACGATTAAGATTCCCCATTAGTGGTGGAGGTGCAATTGCTCGACATATTGATTCTTTCTTTGAAGCTTTGGGTATTGAATTATTAGTTGGCTATGGCTTAACAGAGACTAGTCCAGTACTTACATGTAGAAGACCTTGGAGAAACATACGTGGAGGTGCTGGTCAACCTCTACCACAGACAGAAATTAAGATTGTAGATCAAGAAACATTCGAGATAAAAAAGTTGCGTCAAAAAGGCTTGGTTCTTGCTCGTGGACCTCAAATAATGTCCGGTTATTTAGGAAAACAATCTGAATCAAAAATGGTTTTGGATGACAATGGCTGGTTCAATACTGGAGATTTAGGGATGTTGCTTGCTGATGGATCCTTGATTTTAACTGGAAGAGCAAAAGATACAATCGTTCTTAGTAGTGGAGAAAATATAGAGCCTGGTCCTTTGGAGGAATGCTTGATTGCAAGTCCTTTGATTGAGCAGGCTGTACTATTAGGCCAAGATCAAAAACAACTTGCTGCTTTAGTCGTTCCAAGAATAGATAATATTAAAGCCTGGCTAAGAGATAGGGGTTTAAATTCAGAAGTTGTGTTTGGTTTATCACCTGATAATCATGAATTAAGACAAGCTTTAAGATTTGAATTGAATAAAGTTCTAGCAAATCGACCTGCATCTAGAAAAGAAGAGAGATTATTTTCAATTGCTTTGGTAGAGCCATTTACAATAGAAAATGGCTTGTTAACTCAAACTCTTAAGCAAAAACGTGAACAAATTTTTAAAAGAGATCATAAACTTATAAATGATATATATAGAACGTAATTTGTTTGTTTGGTCAATTAAATTGACCAATAAAACTTTTACTGAGAACCTATTCGTGGATTCATAATTTACTAAACTGGTGAACTCAATTTCTATAAAACGTTCAATAACTGTCAGAGCAGTAGTAACACCTTCATGGAAAGAGGAAGCTGAACGCGAATTAAGTAATGCAATTTCAGCAATAGATCAGCAGCTTGGTGAATTAGAAAAAGAAGGTCAACAAATTGTTGATGGTATTAGACGTCAGAGTTCTAATCCTCTTGATCCAAGAGTTCAAGAGCAAGTCTCTCAAGTTCAGAACCAAGTTGCCTCCAAGAGATCAGAATTTGAAGAACAAAAAAGAAACCTCCTATCGCAGCAATCTCAAGTTCGTGAGTTGGAGATGGAACAAATTGTGGAGCAAGGACAAATTGACAGTTTCTGTGATTTAACAGTGGGTGATAACTTAGTTAGCAAAATGGGTGTGAGCATTTTGGTTAGAGATGGTGTAGTAGAGGCAATTGATCAAGATTGAAATTGAGTCGAACTACAAGTTGTCCCAAAAAGAATTTTAGATATTAAGAAGAAATCTACATAAAAAGCTATCGTTGTAAGGAAACTCATGTAGAACAAACATTGGTATGTATTAATACTTGCAATGCTTCGAGATAGAAAATTTTGAAGCTTTGCCATCAATTCTCAATAAAGGAAATAGGAACAACTCATGGCCAATCACGACACTCCCTAACTAGCTTCTATAACTAGGATTTGATGATGGAAGAAAGTTGGAGCATAGTTCTAGATAATATATTTTTCCAATTATCATCAGATCAATTTTGTAAGGTTAGAGCGAAAGTTGGAACAAATATGATTCAGTTAGTAACGTCTAAAATTTTAAACTATAAATTAGTTTCATTCACATTATCTCGAAAAATATTTGAAGATTTTTGATTTCCAATGTATTTACCTTGAAGAAAATCAACGCGAGCAGAGCGTTTATTCTCTTTCTTAATCTAAATAAATCCTCTATTCAAGTAGGCATTGCCATACATAGGATCAAGCATCAGTGCTCTTGTCTAAGAATAGATTGCCCCTTCTTGATCGCCCAAATCGGTGTTGGAGATTCCTAGGTTGTAATGAGGAATTACATTTTATGGATTCTGAATGATTTCTTTCCCATAGGCAGTGGCAGAACCCCAAAGATCTACTTCCTTTCTTAATTTAATTCCGCGATTGTTCCAACCATATCCATCTGAGAGACTTCCGACCCTTCTGCATTTTTCATTTAGGGTTTCGGCGTAGACGCTTGCGTTATTAGAGGAAATGTGGTGGCAAAATAATTTCAAAAGGTTTCTCGTCCCTTTCATCTTCTAAGATTTAGATTTTTATAGAAACTGAAATTATTAGAAATTTAATTGGTATCTACTAATCAAATTTTTAACAATCTTAAAAGTGATATTTCGATATTGTTGGCAAATCTGAGTCAAATATATTTAAATAGTGCCTTTAGATACGAGCGTGGGTATATTGAACTTACACCTTCAAAAACTGTTTCCAAGTAGTACAAAAGTTGGAACAGATGTTGGAACACTTCTCTAAATCCCAGTAAGGACCTGACATATGGCGACTCATGACATCTTTATGCCTGCATTAAGTTCAACTATGACTGAGGGCAAAATAGTTGAGTGGTTAAAAAAACCTGGAGATAAAGTTGAAAGAGGTGAGTCGGTTTTAGTTGTTGAGTCAGATAAAGCAGATATGGATGTTGAATCTTTCCAAGATGGCTTTCTTGCTTCGATTTTGATGCCTGCTGGGAGCTCTGCACCTGTGGGTGAGACAATAGGATTGATTGTTGAAACAGCAGATGAGATAGATGATGCTCAAGCTAAAGTCCCGTCCACATCATCTCAATCAATAAGCCAAACTGGGGGGATTTCATCTAATCAATCTAAAGAAAAAGAAAATTCCGTTGATGCTTCTAAAACAGGAGAAGTGGAAAAGGAACCTCCTACACCCTCTGCTTCTGAATCCTTAATAAATAAGCCTCAGTTTACAAACTCTGGTCGAATAGTCGCTTCTCCAAGAGCTAAAAAACTTGCGTCTCAAATGGGAGTGGATCTTGCTTCCGTAAGGGGATCTGGACCTCATGGACGGATCCAAGCTGAAGATGTTCAAAGTGCAAAAGGCCAACCTATCAGCGTTCCTTGGATTGCTGAAAGTAATGCTCCAGCAAAAAATGTTTCCGAGATGCCTCGCGTAGAAAAAAAATCTGCTGACTCTGATAAGCCACCCGCCGCAGGAAAAAGTTTTGGATCTAGAGGAGAAACAGTGGCATTTAATACTCTTCAACAAGCTGTAAATAGGAATATGGAGGAAAGCTTAAATACTCCTTGTTTCAGAGTTGGATATTCAATTCTTTCAGATGAATTGGATTCCTTTTATAAACAAGTAAAGCCTAATGGTGTAACCATGACAGCTTTACTTGCGAAAGCAGTTGGCTTGACTCTAGCAAGGCATCCTCAAGTGAATGCCGCTTTTAGTTCAGGAGGAATTGCTTACCCTTCACAAATAAATGTAGCCGTTGCGGTAGCAATGGAGGATGGGGGGTTGATAACTCCAGTTTTGCAAAATGCTGATGAGACTAGTCTTACTGATTTATCCCTGCAATGGGCGGATCTTGTTAAACGTGCTAGGAATAAGCAATTGGAACCTCAAGAATATAGTAGCGGTACGTTTACGCTATCTAATTTAGGTATGTTTGGTGTGGATCGTTTTGATGCAATTCTGCCACCAGGGACAGGAGCAATTTTAGCTGTAGGGGCTTCCTTGCCAAAAGTTGTGGCTTCTAAAGATGGTTCGATTTCAATCAAAAAACAGATGCAAGTAAATCTAACTGCTGATCACAGAGTAATCTATGGGGCTGATGGAGCACTATTCCTTAAGGATTTGGCTTACTTAATCGAGAAAAAACCATATAGCCTCTCGTCGTGAGATTTAATCCACGAACCACAAGTGTTTTTCTTTTAATCTTATTTAAGTGTTAGATCAAGAAGATAATCTTTTAAGCTCATACAATTACGATTTGCCAAACGAATTAATTGCTCAATCACCACCTGCGATTAGGCATGATGCGAAATTGATGATCGTTAAAGCTGGTTTTGATGAGTCTTCAAACCTTGTGCATTCATGTGTATGGGACTTAAAAGATGTCTTGAAGAACGGTGACCTGTTAGTTGTTAATAATACTCGAGTGATTAAGGCAAGACTAAAAATTAGATTATCAGGAGGAGGTTTAGGTGAATTGTTGGTAATGGAGCCAGCGGGGAATGGCCAATGGCTTTGTTTAGGTCGTCCTGCTAGACGTATGAGAAGAGGTGATAAATTGTGGCTGGACAAGTCTCCAAAAGATTCTTTATGTTTAAAGGTAATTGATAAAGATGAGAGTACAGGTGGAAGAATTATTCAATTTCCTAATGAGTTTACTAGTCGCATGGAAATGGAAAACTTACTTGATTTCTGTGGTGAAACTCCATTGCCTCCCTATATAGACAAGGATAAGTCTAGTGGTCATGATGAAAGATATCAAACTAGATTTGCATCGAAGCCAGGAGCTGTAGCTGCACCTACGGCAGGCTTGCATTTAAGTGATGAACTTTTAGAAATTTTAAAAATTAGAGGGATTAGGATTGCACAAATTACTTTGCATGTTGGTTTAGGAACTTTTAGACCCTTAGAAAAAGAAGACCTTTCTCAGTTGAATTTACACAGTGAGTGGATCAATGTCACTGAAGAGACCATTACAGCGATACTCAAGTGCAAGGAAGAAGGGGGAAAAGTTTATGCTGTGGGTACTACAAGTGTGAGAGCCCTGGAGGCTGCGTCTCTCTCTGGAAACGGCGTATTGAAACCATTTGAGGGTAAAGTAAATTTAGTGATTAAACCAGGCTTTCAATTTTCAGTTATCGATGGATTGCTCACCAATTTCCATCTCCCTAAAAGTTCCCTATTACTTTTAGTTAGTGCTCTGATTGGTCGTAAACGTATGTTAAAACTTTATCAAAATGCTATTTCGAATAAATATCGATTTTTCTCTTATGGTGACGCGATGTTGATAACACCAGAATCAGTCATACAACCAAAGTCAAGCTAATGATGGCTCTTTGATAACGCCTGTAGGAACATTTTCAAACATTACTGATGAGATATATCTTTCGGCAAGGTCAGGAAGAATAACAACGATTGTTTTACCTGAGAACTCATCCCTTTCGGCCAGTCTTAAAGCCGCAGCTGCTGCAGCACCACATGAGATTCCCACAAGAAGACCTTCTTCTTGTGCCAAACGCAATGCCATCGCGATAGACTCATCATTGGAGACTTGTTCAACTTGATCGACTACCGATAAGTCAAGATTTTTTGGAATAAAACCAGCTCCAATGCCTTGGATTTTGTGAGGGCCAGGTTTTACTTCATCCCCATTGAGGGTTTGAGTTATTACTGGGCTGTGAGAAGGCTCTACGGCAACTGATAGCAACGAATGATTTTTTTCATTCTTGATGTAACGAGATACACCAGTTATTGTTCCCCCTGTCCCTACTCCAGAGACTAAAACATCAATTTGGCCATCGGTATCATCCCAAATTTCAGGACCGGTTGTTTTGAAATGTATTTCTGGATTAGCTGGATTGTCAAATTGTCCTGGCATGAAATATTTTTGAGGATCGGAATCTGCAATTTCCTTTGCTTTCGCAATAGCTCCAGGCATACCTTTTGCTGCCTCCGTAAGTATTAATTCAGCACCAAGAACTGCCATCATCCTCCGGCGTTCTATTGACATAGACTCAGGCATCGTGAGGATTAACTTGTAACCTCGAGCAGCAGCTGTATAAGCAAGGGCTATTCCAGTATTACCAGATGTTGGCTCAATAATGACTTTATCTTTGTTTAGTAAACCTTTCTTTTCAGCATCCCAGATCATATTTGCTCCGATTCTGCATTTTACGCTGTAAGCAGGATTACGGCCTTCTATTTTTGCCAGTACTGTTGCTTTTGCATTTTTTGTTATGGAGTTAAGTTTGACTAATGGGGTATGACCAATAGCAAAACTATTGTCTTCAAAGATTCTGGACATTTTTTAAATGACTTTAATTAACTTATACACTAAAATATATAAAAATTTTGGTAATTGCTTATTTGTATAATCTTTAGTAGTGATTTTTTTATATTACTGAATTAAATCTTGACCATAATTCATCTTCATTTTCAAGTCCTACAGACACTCTTAATAAGTGCTTAGAAACACCGCAGCTTTCAGCCCATTTTAATTCTTTAAAATGAGCTAACTGAACATATGGACAAACTAATGTAAAATTTGTACCCAAACTCGGCCCTTTGTTTACTCTCAAAGAATCATACACTCTTTTTGATTCTTCAATCCCCCCTTTAAGTTCAAACGACAGTAGACATCCATAACCTCCTTTCTTCTTCAATAGCGAATTAAAATTTTTACAATATTGAGGATGTAAAACTTTTGAAATTTCTTTTTTAGTTTCTAGTTTTTCCTTCAGTTTTAAGCAAGAAATATTTAACCTTTTTAAGCGATCCTCAACGTCTCGACTAGTTTTTTCTAATTCGATAGCATCAGAATCAGAGAGAGTAGACAATGCAACTTTAGGAATTATCTCAGCTAATTCTTTTTTCCATTTAGAATAAGGACTAATTACTGTGCTACCAGCAAGAATATCTCCTCTTCCGGCGAAACTTTTTGTTAGGGAACTAAAAATAATATCAGCATAAGGTGTTAGATGGACATTAAGAGATGAACCGATGGTATCGTCAACGATGATTGGTATGTTTTTATCTTGAGCTATTTTTGAAATAGATATTAAGTCAACGCAACGTAACAAGGGGTTACTAGGTATCTCAATGATTAGTGCAGCGGGATTTTTTTTATCAAGCTCCTCTCTAATATTACTTAAGTTTGTTTTCACAATAAGATTGCTTCCATGAAAAATAATTTGAGGAAGTTTAAGTACATCAACATATGGGAAACCTATTTGAAGGGTGGCAGTTTTCCCTTTAATACAATAAATCGCTGAAAGAATAGTCGTTAAGGCAGCCATGCCTGAACGATGTAGTAGTATCAGATTACTATCACAATTATATATTTTTGCTAATCGATTAAGAAGCACATTGCGAGCACATAGACCATCTGTAATGGAGGATTTTTTCTCTCTCCCAAGGGCAATAGCTGCTTCACGTGACGACAATCCAAGACCAGTATGTTGCCAGAAGGCTTTTGCGGAAGGAGAACTCTTTTGATCAACAAATAGACAGTAAATACCAAGAAATTCTCTAATTTTCGAAGAGCAATCAGAATTTTTTCGATGAGAATATTGTTGTGCACTTAAAGCAGATGCTCTATTTGGATAAGGCCAACAAGTTTGGTGTGATTTTCCTTGAAGTGAAAGTGATTTTTTAACTAATTCAGCGACATAAGGATGAAATCCGAATCTTGGATAAATTGCTTTTAATGAATTAATGCAGGAAGGAACCTTCTCCTCGTAGGCGATTACATCTTTCCATCTAGGTAAGGCAACAGATACAGCATGTCGTCGATTTGGGAGAGGTTCACCTAAGTCTTTAGCACTCCAGCAAGGATCATTGAGTAAATTTCTTTCAGTCAAAATATGTTTCCCAATGCTCGATTTAAATCAGCACTTAAGTCTTCAATATCTTCACATCCGACAGAAAAACGAATTAGAGAATCATTGATTCCAATCTTTAATTTTCTTTCTTTGGAAACTGAAGCGTGTGTCATTGTTGCAGGGTGGCAAACTAGGCTTTCAATTCCTCCTAGACTTTCTGCCATTTTGAAGTAATTAAGACTTTTGCAAAATGAATAAGTTTGGTCTTGAGTTGCGTTTACTGTGGCAGTAACAATTGCTCCTCCCATAGCCATTTGCTTACGAGCTAATTTACATTGTGGATGATCACTCCTGAAAGGATATCGAACTGATCTTATTGCTTGGTTGTCGGCTAATTGGTTAGCTATTTTAGATGCATTAAGTATTTGTTTTTCTAAGCGAAGAGGAAGAGTTTTTATTCCCCTTGTAATAAGCCAACAATCAAAAGGGGATGGATTTAAGCCAAGAGCTTTTTGAGCGAAATTTAGCCTGTCCCTCCATATGGAACTTTCGGTGCATATCGCACCCCCAAGTGCATCTGAGTGACCATTGATATATTTGGTCGTGCTTGTCAAAGATAAGGTTGCTCCCAATTTAAGAGGTCTTTGTATTAAAGGTGTCGCAAAAGTATTGTCTACAACAACAGGGATTTGCATTTTATTTGAGAAATGACAAATCTCCTCAATATCAATAATTTTTAGGAGTGGGTTTGTAGGACTTTCTATCCAAATCATTGCGGGTTTTTGATTTGAAATGACTTCTTGAAAATTGGGCTTGGTAAAGTCTATCCATTGAGTTTTTAATCCAAAACGATTAAAAACTTGTTCAAATAACCTCACCGTACACCCATAAAGGTTCTCCTCACAAAGAATTGTGTCTCCAGCCTTAAGAGATGAGACTATCGCTGTAATTGCAGCGACTCCAGAACTAAATACACTTGCGAACTGGCATTCTTCAAGATCAGATAAAACTGATTCAAGAATTCGAAAATTTGGATTTCCTGAACGTGTGTAGTCAAAGCCGCTTTCATTACCATGAACGAATGTTGAACTAGGAAAGATTGGAGGCATTATTGATCCGGTCTTTTCAGCAAAATTTTCATTGTGATGAATGACTCTTGTGTTAACTCCAGTTTTGAACTCTTTTTCTTTTTTTGCTGATCCCATATCCTTAAGCATGTTTATGTATAGGCTATAGAAAAATATGAAAAAGCCCCTAAAAAAAGGGGCTCCATAATTAAATTTAATGTGAAAGAAATTAGGTGTCTCTTTATACCTTTCTTGAATAATACTCAACAACTAACAACTCATTAATTTCAATAGCAACCCATTCCCTATCGGTCTTTGCAGTTATTTTTGCCGAGAGTTTGGTTTTATCAAGCTCAAGGTGTGGAGGAACATTTGCAAGACCTGGAAATTCCAAGTTGGCTTGAGCCAGTTGCTTGCTAGCTTTGTTATCCCTTATTGCAATAATATCGCCTGCCTTGCATTGATAACTTGCAATGTCAGTGATCTTGCCATTAACAGTTACATGTCCATGGTTTACTAATTGCCTTGCTCCAGGGATTGTAGGTCCAAATCCAAGTCTAAAACAAACATTATCAAGCCTATTTTCCAGAAGTTTTAAGAGATTTGTTCCCGTAGAACCTTCCTGCGAACGAGCTTTTTTTACATAACGAACAAGCTGGCGTTCAGAAATACCATAGTTGAAACGCAGTTTTTGTTTTTCTTCGAGTCGGATCGCGTATTCAGAGCGCTTGCGACGGGCTTGGCCGTGCTGACCTGGTGGATGTGACCTTTTTGCGGCCTTCCGGGTGAGACCAGGGAGGTCTCCCAAGCGACGCGTGATCCTCAAACGAGGTCCGCGGTATCTAGACATAGGGGTTTAATTTAGTAATTGTTTGCTGGTCAGGGTAATCTGGAAGGTATCCATTGGCCCCCTAATTACCAGTTAATTATTCTATCTAAAGATGCTTACAAAGATCAATAAAACCATCGCAATTGTGTTTGTTAGTTTAATTTCCTTTTATAAGAAATGGATTTCGCCATTATTTGGCCCGAGCTGTCGATTTATCCCTAGTTGCAGCACTTATGGCATAGAGGCTGTCAATAAGCATGGTCCATGGAGAGGAGGTTGGTTGACTTTGAAAAGATTAAGCAAATGTCATCCTTTTACACCTTGTGGGTGCGACCCAGTTCCAGAAAAATGAACTCAGAAATTTTGATTTTATATACTCGTGAAGGGTGCTGCTTATGTCAAACACTTGAAAAAAAACTGTCTAATATAGGTGTAGAAAATTTAAAACCTTCGATTGTACTTTCCGTTCTTGATATAGATAGTAATAAAGTTTCTTTAGATATTCAAATGAAATATACAAATGAGGTTCCTGTAATGGTTCTAGATTCAACACGATTAATGAAGAAGGTAGAATTGCCAAGGGTTCCTCCACGTTTAAGGGAAGATATGCTTTTATCCTGGCTACAAAAGAATTTGAATATTTTTTACAAAATGCCTTAAGAAAATAATTAATTATTTTTGTAAAATGACTTTCTTGATTTAAAACAGAAACAATAAGTTTTTTGTTTTTTTTAATCAAATTGTTTGCAAAAAAGAGTGAATTTATTTTTAATTACTGAATAATAACTATGTTTATACACAGTGAAAATTATTCAATTCTTTTTATACTAAAAATTATCCTTCATTAATTTTTCATCATCAGAGGTTTGTTTTGTCGCGTTATCTGCACACTTTATTGAAGGCAATTGATTTTCAAGTCCCCTCAGGCTTGGCAAATCCAGAAATAAAAAATCTTTCATGTGACTCTAGGGAAATAGCAAAAGGTGATTTGTTTTTAGGTTTAGAAGGTGAAAAAGTTGATGGAGGGATTTATTGGGAAAAAGCAATTGAAAGAGGTGCTCGTGCAGCCATCATCAGTAAAAATGCATCTTTATTGAGGCCACCAAGGAACAAAGACCCAGTAGTTATTTTTCCAGATCCTGTATCACTCTTTGTAGGCAAATTAGCTGCAGATTTTTGGGATAACCCTTCCAGTGATATTTGTTTGATAGGTGTAACTGGTACCAATGGTAAAACGACTACATCATTTTTAATTGAATTTTTGGCTGCTTCACTTGGCTATCCATCTGCTTTGTTTGGAACACTTATTAATCGATGGCCGAACTATGAGGAAACTTCGAATTATACAACTACTTTTGCTGTCCCTTTGCAAGCTCAACTAAGCAAAGCTGTTCAGGCAGGTGTTGAATATGCTGCTATGGAGGTAAGTTCTCATGCTTTATCTCAGAATAGAGTCTCTGGTTGTGATTTTAGTGGTGCAATATTTACAAATCTTTCAAGAGATCATTTAGATTATCATAATTCAATGGAATCTTACTTTGAGGCTAAAGCTAGTTTGTTCCGCACACATCTAATTGAGGATGATGCTCCGAGATCAGTAGTAAATATAGACAATAAATGGGGTGCATTATTAGCAAAAGAACTTGACAAAAAATGTTGGACATGCTCGTTAAAATGCAAATCTCAAATGAGAGAAAAACCGGATTTATTTATTAGTGATCTTCAAATTATGCAAGATGGATATCAGGGAATATTTCATACGCCCTTTGGAGTAGAAAAATTTTTTTCACCACTAGTAGGTGATTTTAATTTAATGAATATCTTGCAAGCAGTTGGAATTCTTGTTCAAAGGGGACTCCCATTAAATAAGCTTTTAGCCGCTTTGAACAATTTCCCTGGGGTGCCAGGAAGGATGGAACTGATAAATATGGATGGATTCAAAGTTGAAGATGGCTATCCACTAGTGATCGTTGATTATGCACATACACCGGATGGTTTGCAAAATGCATTAGTTGCATCGAGAGAATTGACGAAAAAAAAATTAATTTGTGTCTTTGGTTGTGGTGGTAATAGAGATAAAGGTAAAAGATCTAAGATGGGGGGAATTGCCTCGAAATTTGCGGATTTTGTAGTTATAACATCTGATAATCCTCGGCAAGAGGACCCTAATGAAATTATTCAAGATATTGAAAAAGGTATAACTTTTGATTCTGAAATTTCTATTGAGCCGGAGAGATCCATAGCAATTCAACAAGCTATTGCAAAAGCCACGAAAAACGACGTTGTTTTAATCGCAGGGAAAGGTCATGAGGATTATCAAATTTTAAATGATCAGACAATTTATTTTGACGATCGTGAACAAGCGAGAAAAGCACTATTTTTAAAAAACCTTTAAATAGTCTCTTTAGACAAAATAAATTTATTTAGACCATCAACGAGATTATTGATCTCGTTGAAATCTGTAGTGACATGAACGCATGCACGAAGCCATTTTGGATCTTCGAGAACTCTTATCCATAAATTACTTTGACCAAGATAGTTAACAACCTCTTCCTGAGACTTAATTCCATTAATAGTAAAACTTATGATTCCTGAAGGTGGAGAGCTGTTTAAAATAAGTTTAATATTTTTGATTTGATCTAACTTCTTCCATAGGTCAGAGCTTAAGCTTTTAATCTTACTGAAACGCTCATTTTCATTACCTTCATTGTTTAGCATTATCAGAGAACTCCTGAGACCTGCTAAAAGAGGAATACAAGAAGTAGCTACTTCAAAACGTCTCCCATCAGAATGAAAAGGAGTTTTATTGTTGACATATATTCCCTCCTCAGCTTGTAAACTTTTCCAGCCAATTAATGTTGGGCTAGATTCTTCCAGAACTCTGCTAGAGAGAGTAACAGCTCCCAGTCCCTCAGGCCCATAAGCCCATTTGTGTCCTGTAAATGCATAGATATCCGCATTTTCACAAACACCTTTAATTGGAATTTGACAAAAACTTTGAGCGGCATCAACTAGCAAATAAGGTTTGCTTGAATGCTCCTTAAGTCTTTTGGAAATTAGTTCAATTGGCATAATTTGCCCTGTATTCCAGAGTATATGTGAGAGAACAACGAGCTTCGTATTTTTTTTTAAGTATTCATCTATCAATTTGAGCACTGTTTTATACGTCTCACCTAGCTTGTCGTTCCCATTGCGTAATTTTGATATTGGTAGTATTGAGATCGTTAGATTTTTTTTTCGAGCTAATTCTTTACATGCAGCTACTATCCCAGGGTGCTCGCAATCGCTAATTAATAAATTATCACCCTCAGAAAATGGCAACCCCAGTAAAGGTAAAATGCATCCGGAAGTTACATTTTCAGTAAAAGCAATTCTCTTAGGATGAATGGCACAAATCTCAGCTAAAAGATTTTTCGTAGTTATTATTTCTTTAGTAATGTAGGGCCAAACATTATTTGTAAATGGACCTAGTTTTTGAATCGTTTGCCAACTAGAAGTAATAGCATTTAATGATTGCGTTGGTAGTGGACCCTGACCTCCATAATTGAAATAGCATTTATTTTGAAGCGCTGGCATATTGTCTTTAAACAAAGTTTTTGTCATTTATAATGTATTCAGTTGGGTGAATTAGAATATATTTCTTTAACCAATATACCAATTGGATGATTTTGTTAGTTATGTCAAATTGTACGTCTACATTTTTTCAAGCACATAAAAGCTATATTAAATATTAAGCTAACTTTAAAGTACATTAGACAAGTATTTGAATTTATTATGGATATGAAAAAAGAACAAAAAATCAAAACTCAAGAATGGGTGGTCATGTTCGATGGCCAAATAAAAAAAAGTGAGAAAGAGATTGATGCTGATGAGCATCATTTAGAAGTTAGGTATCAAAACAACCAAGTGTGATTTACTTTTGATTGCATTGGGTAAATTCGTTAGAGGTATATGTTTGGTTGACTTCTGAATCACTTTCTGTTGTAAGTGATTCACTTTTTAAGGTTTTTTGTATTATTATGTGGACAATTATTCAGACATGAAATGAAAATTGATTTTGGTCCTGTGACTTTTAGCAGAATTGCAAGCATCCTTTTGATATTAGGTTTTTTTGGCCTTTTGGCTTATAATTCAACACTATAAAAACAAATTATTTATTATTTAATATATATTTTCTTTCATAGATAAAGACTTTTATTTATGTTTTTTTGTTATTTATAACATCAAGAGTGTTGAGTAAAGAAATCGTTGTTTTTCATTTGTTTATGATTTACAAATTTGTGTCTTTCAATAGGCCAATTAAAGTAGTTTCCTTTTGTGACTCTCGATGTCTATAAACGTACAGTAGAATTGTTTTAAATCGGACTATTCGAATGGAAACTTCAACTACAGATCCAACTTTATTAATGTTGATAGGTGGCATTGTCGTTTTGCTAGCAGGCTCAGTTGCTTACGGCGTATATTCAACATTCGGTTCAGGTTCCAAAGAGCTAAGAGACACCATTGATGAACATGCAAAAATGCATGAATTGGGAATAGCTCATGGACATGGTGGTAGTTCAGAAGCTTACGAAATGTCTGGGAAACTTCAAAAGGACCAAATTTCATAAACAATTATAAACTCTAAGTTAATTTAAATTTGATCATGAAGATTTATCCACTTATAACTTAGTCAAGTTCGATGTAATAATGTAGGTTAGATACTGAACTTTCTTTGTTAGTAGATAATTTTTATTTATTTGTTTACTTGTTCTCATGATGATCAGCATTTTAACTGGTTTTGCTGCTGGTGCCGTTCATGTGGTAAGTGGTGCTGATCATATGGTTGCAATGGCACCCTCGTCCGTTCGAAAACCCAGTTTGGCACTCATGGATGGGATAGCATGGGGGATTGGACATTCAGCGGGGGTCTTAGTTCTATCGTTATTAGGGATTTTGGCTAAGGACTTTGTAAATATTGAATTGATGTCCTCTTATGCCGAGTTTTTGGTTGGTGTTAGCCTTTTAATTGTGGGTTGCCTAGCTATCAGAACTTCCTTGAAAGTAAATATTCATATGCATCAGCATATGCATGGAGATGAAACGACTCATAAGCATTTTCATTTCCATGCCCCGGGGAATAAGCTTCATAGAGGCCATACACATGCTGCAACGGGATTAGGAGTTCTACATGGTTTCGCTGGTGCAAGTCATTTAATTGCTGTTATTCCTGCATTGGCATTGCCTTTTTTTGGAGCATTGGCATATTTATTTTCTTATTTACTTGGGTCAGTATTTGCAATGGGATGTGTAGTCTTGGGTATATCTTTTGCGACAAGTAAAGCTAATAAAATGTTCTATCCTTTCTTGATGAGATTAATAGGAGCACTATCAATTGTGACAGGAATATTTTGGCTTCAAAAGACTTCGATTTTGACTTTTTAACGTTTTTTGGTTTATGAACTACACAGCCAGCGTTCTTGCCTTGTGCTGCTTCTTTGTATGGGTAGTTGTCGCGACACTTATTTGGTCAAGAAGAATGAAAAAACTAAAAGAAGAATATGATTTAAACAAATCAAAGCTTAAAGATTAATCGATACATCACTCTTGGTTTTAAAATATATATTTTAGATGAAAACGATTGAAGATTATGTATGATCATTCAATTATAAATGAGAGTGATGAAAGGTTTTCTTTTTTTCTTGGGGTCTATTTTCAGATGGCCTGTTCAAAACACTAAAAAGTTTTTGATTCTCCATGTTTATCTTTTGGGTATATATGGGGTGACTTTTTTGCTAAAAAATCTTGGTTTAGATGCTTCTAACTTCGTTTTTACAGTCGGTTTAATCGCCCCAATTGGTTATCTCATTTATAACGGATTACCTTTGGATTGTCTTGATTATAAGTCTGCAATCAAAAGGGAATTAAGTTCTATAAATTAAAAATTTAATTTAGGTAGTTTATAAAACTTGTATTACTTCGCTAACTTCGGGAATCATTTCTCTTAGTTTTCTCTCGATTCCCATTTTTAGAGTCATAGTACTACTTGGGCAACTCCCACAGGCACCCTGGAGCCTAACTTTGACTATTGGACCATCAATTTCAGCTATCTCAACATTCCCGCCATCGGCCATGAGAAATGGTCTTAACTCATCAAGAACTTTTTCAACATTTTCTGAAGTCAGGGCAAGAGTTTCGTCGCTCATTTTGGCTTGCTTAATTTAATTTTGCCTAGCTTAGTTAATTGCACGATATTCTGTATGTAATCTTGATAAAGATTTTGTTTAATCCCAATGCATCAGATTCAGAAAATACTTATGACGCGATTTTAGTTGGTGCTGGAATTATGAGCTCGACTCTTGCAGTGCTTCTGCATGAACTTGAGCCAGATTTACGATTGCTAGTTGTTGAAAGATTATCCTCTGCTGGATTGGAAAGTAGTTGTGCAAAAAATAATGCTGGAACTGGACATGCAGCTAACTGTGAACTTAATTACACTCCATTTAACAATGATGGAACTTTGAGCACTGGTAAAGCTCTTGAAATAAATAAATCCTTTGAGCAAAGCTTAGAGTTTTGGGCATCTTTGGCAGAAAAGGGGAAATTGATACCAAAAACTTTTTTAAATAAGTTGCCACACATTAGCCTTGTCTTTGGAGATCAAGATATCTATATGCTTAAGAAAAGATTCTCTGAACTTAGTTCTCATCCAGCTTTTGCACAAATGGAATTCACCAGTGATCATGGTGAATTAAAAGATTGGATCCCATTGATTATGGATGGGAGGAAACATAGTGAAAAGATCGCTGCAACTAGAATTAAAAGAGGCACTGATATCGATTTTGGAAGTTTAACTCGCTCATATATCAATCAAATTGATGAAAAAAAATCCATTGAGATTAATTACTCCACTAATGTTGAAAATCTGCAACAAGATAGTGAGGGAGATTGGTACCTGTCTTTAAATGGTTCAAAAAAAAATAGAATTGTTAGGTCAAAGTTTGTTTTCCTTGGTGCAGGCGGAGGGGCTTTAACTCTTTTGCAAAAATCGAGAATCCCAGAGGGATTTTCATATGCAGGTTTTCCTGTCAGCGGAAAGTGGCTGATTTGTGAAGAGGAAAATTCAACAAATATACATAATGCAAAAGTTTATGGAAATGCAGAAGTCGGTGCACCCCCAATGTCCGTCCCACACTTAGACACACGATGGATAGACGGGAAAAAATCTCTTTTGTTTGGCCCTTTTGCAGGATTTAGTTCGAATTTTTTAAAATATGGATCGAAGTTGGATTTATTTCGGTCCATCAAATCAACTAATTTTCTCTCTATGTTGCAAGCAGGACTGGAAAATATAGATTTAGGAAAATATTTGTTAAATCAATTAAGACAAAGTAATGAAGATAGAATAGAAACTTTAAAAAGATTTCTTCCTCGGGTCTCACCAGATGATTGGAAACTTTCTATCGCAGGCCAACGTGTTCAAATAATAAAACAAACATCCAAAGGTGGTGTCTTAAAAATGGGCACAGAAGTGGTCACTTCATCAGATGGATCTCTGGCTGCTTTGCTCGGGGCTTCTCCCGGTGCAAGCACGGCCGTGACAATCATGCTTGAAGTCTTGGATCGCTGCTGGCAGGAAAAAATGAAGTCAAAGAAATGGCAAGATAAATTGTTGGAGCTTTTCCCAAGTATTAAGACAGACATCTATTCAAATCAAGAATCACTTTTAGAAATACGCAAAAGAAACGATTTCTTGCTTAAATTATTTTAAAACTAAAGAACTAGTGAGTTATATTTTATTTTTATTCAAGGTTGAATTGAGAAATGAAGATCTTGTTCCATTAATTGATTTCGCATGACTGATGTGCCAATTTCTCGTCTGAGGAACTTCTGCATAATTGCTCATATTGACCATGGCAAATCAACCCTGGCAGATAGGCTTCTTCAGGATACGGGTACTGTCTCCTCAAGAGACATGCAAGAACAATTCCTGGATAATATGGATCTTGAGAGAGAGAGGGGAATAACTATAAAGTTGCAGGCTGCTCGCATGAATTATAAAAGCGAGGATGGAGAAGAGTACGTGTTGAATTTAATTGATACTCCTGGACACGTTGACTTTTCTTATGAGGTAAGTAGATCACTTCAGGCTTGCGAAGGAGCTTTGCTGGTTGTTGATGCAAGTCAAGGAGTTGAAGCTCAGACTTTGGCAAATGTTTATCTTGCGTTGGAAAATGATCTAGAGATTATTCCTGTTCTTAATAAAGTTGATTTGCCCGGGGCGGATCCTGAAAAAATTAAAAATGAGATTGAATCAATTATTGGTTTAGATACATCCAAGGCAATTTTCTGCTCTGCTAAAACAGGGATCGGTATTCCTGAGATACTTCAAGCAGTTGTAGATAGGATACCATCTCCAAAAGAGAATGCTGATAAAGTTACAAGAGCACTTATTTTTGATTCTTATTACGACCCTTACAGGGGAGTAATTGTCTATTTTAGAATAATGAGCGGTGGCATAAGTAAAAAAGATAAGGTTTTACTTATGGCTAGTAAAAAGAGTTATGAGCTAGATGAAATAGGCGTTATGGCACCTGATCAAGTAAAAGTAGATTCTCTTCATGCAGGTGAAGTTGGATATTTAGCTGCATCAATCAAAGCAGTCGCTGACGCAAGAGTTGGGGATACGATCACTTTGCAGGATAGGCCTGCTCAAGAAGCTTTGCCCGGTTATACCGAAGCTAAACCTATGGTTTTTTGTGGTTTGTTTCCAACTGATGCAGATCAATATCCAGATCTTAGAGAGGCTCTAGACAAATTACAGCTTTCCGATGCTGCATTGAAATACGAGCCTGAAACCAGTAGTGCAATGGGATTTGGTTTCCGTTGTGGCTTTTTAGGATTATTGCATATGGAAATTGTTCAAGAACGTCTAGAACGCGAATATGATTTGGATTTAATTGTGACGGCACCCTCAGTTATTTATAAAGTGAAAATGACTGATGGAGAAGTTTTGATGATCGATAATCCAGCTACACTCCCAGATCCTCAAAAACGTGAAACCATAGAAGAACCATACGTTCGAATGGAAATTTATGCTCCCAACGACTACAATGGAACTTTGATGGGACTTTGTCAGGATAGAAGGGGTGACTTTATTGATATGAAATATATAACGACTGATAGAGTCACTCTTATTTATGAAATACCACTAGCTGAAGTTGTTACCGATTTCTTTGATCAGATGAAAAGTAGAACTAAGGGATATGCTTCTATGGAATACCATTTGATTGGTTATAGAGAGAATGATCTGGTGAGGTTAGACGTTTTAATTAATTCAGAGAGAGCAGACCCTCTAACGACAATTGTGCATAAAAATAATGCTTATGGAGTAGGGAAGGGACTTGTTGAGAAATTAAAAGAACTTATTCCCAAGCAGCAATTTAAGATCCCTTTACAGGCTTCTATCGGTAGTCGAATTATTGCAAGTGAAGGTATTAGTGCATTACGAAAAGATGTTTTGTCCAAATGTTACGGGGGCGATATTTCCAGAAAAAAGAAATTGTTGAAAAAACAGGCAAAAGGAAAAAAACGAATGAAATCTATGGGAAAAGTAGATGTTCCCCAAGAGGCTTTTATGGCTGTCTTGAAATTAAATAATGACTAACAGATATTTTTATGCTCTATCTATGTTTGAGGGGATATAGCTTATATGACTTGAATTGATTAGAGATATTGATAATTCTTGATTTCCTTTGTCCTTGGTTAGGTTGGTCCATATAAAACCTATAATTATTAATGCTGCAATTGTGATTGAGAGCTCTCCAACGGTGAGACCATCATTTTTAAAATGCATTTTGAATTGTATTTATTCATTCATTTAAGCAATTTTTTTTTTAATTTCTACCTTTTACAGCTAAATTTAATTAGGTCTTAGTATTTGATCATTGAATCTGAGAGATTTTTTTAGACAAAAGAATTTGTCGACGCGATTATTGTTCACCGGGTTGATGATTTTATTTGTATATGTAGTTATCTCAATTTTCATGCCACTTTTAATATCTTTAAAGATTGTTCCCAATGGTGAATTTGGTCTGGGAAATCCGGTTTTTTCATCTCCGTCAATAGATCACTGGTGTGGAACAGATCGACTAGGAAGGGATGTTTGTATTAGAACTTTGGCTGCAAGCGGAGTTGCCTTACAAGTTGTTTTTTTGGCCATATCACTAGCAGTTTTAGTAGGAATACCTTTGGGGCTATTAAGTGGTTACATTGGTGGTTTTTGGGATAGGGTTTTGGTTCTTTTTATGGATACTCTCTATACCATTCCTGTACTCCTTCTTTCTGTGGTGATGGCTTTTCTATTGGGGAGAGGCATATTGAATGCTTCATTAGCATTGTGTGTCGTTTATATTCCTCAATATTTTCGACTTGTTAGAAACCAGACTTCACAGGTTAAATCAGAACTTTATATAGAGGCCGCCATATCTATGGGAGCTTCTCCTTTGTGGGTTATAAGAAAATACCTTCTTAAAAATGTTCTTACCTCTATACCTGTGGTACTAACCCTTAATGCCGCTGATGCTGTATTAGTCCTTGGGGGGTTGGGCTTTCTTGGGTTAGGTCTTCCTGAGAACATCCCAGAGTGGGGAAGTGATTTAAATATGGCATTAGTAGCTTTGCCTACTGGGATTTGGTGGACAGCCATCTTTCCTGGTATGGCTATGTTTTTTTTGGTTTTGGGACTATCTTTTATTGGAGAGGGTCTAGAGAAGTTTATCAGTGAATCTAGTCTGCAGGAATAAATCATGCTTTAGGCTCAGAATTTAGTATTTCATTTTTTTTGTTCTTGGGAGATCATCAATAATTTCACCTTTTGCATTCAGCTCTGGATATTTCTTTCCTTCACTTTTGTACCATTTTGCAACTTCGGGGTAAGCCCACTCGAAGATCTTTTCTTTATATATTTTTTGGCTCAAACCCTCTCCTGCCTCAGGCATTATATTTGCTACTTGACGTTGCCTTAGTGCTTCAAATAATAATGTCGATGCTGCAACTGATACATTTAAAGATTCAACCATACCTCTCATTGGAATGTGAATATGCTCATCCATTAGACTTGCAGCAACTTCACTGATTCCCCATTTCTCGGCACCTAGTACAAATGCAGTCGATCCCTTGAAATTACACTTACGATAGTCAATTGAAGTTGGACTCAGGTTAGTTCCGTACAATTTAAACCCTTTATTTTTAAGAACTTTAATTGCCTCAGTGGTTTGCTTATATTGGTTTATTTGTACCCATTTTTGACTTCCTTGAGCAGTACTATTGAATGTCAAGAACCTTTCTTTGTTGTAGATTGCATATGCCTCTAAAATACCGACTGCATCGCAACTTCTTATTATTGCTGAGATATTATGTGGTTTTTCAACATTTTCAATTAGAACGGTGAGATCAGAAACCCTCCTGTTAAGGACTGATTTTATACGTTCAAAACGTCTAGGTAGTAGAGGCATCTATGATGGTTTATGGAACAGTTAGTTGTTGCTATTTGATGAGGATAGTAGTTTTAAATGCATATATAGAAAATACCTACTAGTTTCTTTAAGAATATTTGAAAAATTTAATCAAAATAAAAGCCCCTGTCTAATG
>CACOQT010000001.1 GCA_902629395.1 uncultured Prochlorococcus sp. | reverse complement strand
GATAACTCCTTCCAAAGCCCCACCTGGCATTTGCAAATCGGCTTGACTCTCTTCGTATTTTGATGGACTACTTTCAATTTGTTGCTCAGGTGCAAATGACGACAAAAATGAAAAGCCTGCTTTTGCAATGCCTAATGCTCCTTTTGTTTCAAGCTGCTCTACATAAATTTGAACTTCTTTGCTAGCGAACCAATCATCAAGATCTACGGTTTGTACTTCAACATCGCTAAAACCTACTAGTACATCTTTTTTCAACCAATTTCTACAGTAGTCACAGAGGGCTCCCAATGTCTCACCTGGATAATTATCTAACCAGTCTTTTAATTTTTCATCTGAACTACTTCTAAAACGAGCCTCTGCTTGCTGTACATCCCCTAATAAAAGATCTAAACATCCAATTAATGGCATCGGATCAAAACCATTGGCTCTAACATTTCGCAGATATTTACGAGCTTCTTGTAAAAGTTGTGGTTTACGATAAGAGAACCCTGAAGCAATCAAGGCAAAAGCTGCAAGAAAGCCTGCATCTTCAGAACCTCTTCGATACCAATTTGTGTATATTTTTGACTGCTCTTTTGCAGTCAAAAATTTCCTAATTTGTAGAAAAAACAGCTCAAAATCATTTTGATTTAATCCTGCTATTTTTTCTGAATTTCTTTTTCCTTCTAGCCCCCCTCTTTTATTTACGAAGTCCTCCAAAAGAATCAAACCGTCATTGTGAGATTTCTCATCTTCTTTTTCTCTACTCAATAAATCAAGAATTCTATATGGGAGTAGTGTTTCTAAATCAGATTCAAGGGTTTTTCTCTCCTCAACAAGCTTTCCCATCCTCTGCAATAGCTGTATCCCTTCCTGAAGCAAATCAGCTCCTGATGCATATCTTCGGCAAGCTTGCTCCTCTATAGAAGCATCCCTACAAGATAAAGCTGCTATTAAAGTCAAATCCGACTCTCTACCACTTCCCAAAGCGGGGGCTTGAGGAGGTTGCAATGCTTTTTTTGCGAGCTTAAAAGCTTGGAGAGAAGCATTTGATTCCCACAAGAGAAGTAAACCAGCAACTTCTCGATTTGAAGACAACTCAAGGCCAGAGGAGCCCTCAATGAGAGCAAGTTCGTAAGAGTTTCGTTCAGTAGGATTAGATAAAAGATCAGCAGAAAGCCTAAGCAGCTCAGATCTCTGTGCCAAAACTTCATAAGTAAAGCCTTGCTTTGGAGGTCGATCTAGCCTTAACTGAAAAGCCCTGAGGACTTCTTCAGCATTTGCAGAAGGGCTAACCCCCAATAAGCGAAAATGATCAATAGGTAATTCCAATCGCTACTAGGTAATTAGTAAAAAAGCTCTAGGCATCGTAAGGGGTTTTAACCATTTTGCATCCATTGACGCTTAAAGTCTAAAAAGGATTGATAAGTGAATATGAACAAAGTCATGTCTCACGACCAGAACAAAACAAGCAAAAACACAATGCAGCAAAGGGAACACGCCGAAAGGCAAAGCAATCTTAGCGACACTAAACCAGCTCAGATCAATAAAGAAATTGGCTTAAATCTTTTCAAAGATATGACTTTGGGAAGACGTTTTGAAGATAAATGTGCGGAAATGTATTACAGAGGAAAGATGTTTGGATTTGTTCATCTTTACAACGGTCAAGAAGCAATAAGCACAGGCGTGATTGGGGCTATGAAACGCAAACACGATTGGTTTTGCAGTACCTATAGAGATCATGTTCATGCCTTGAGTGCTGGTGTGCCTGCAAAAGAGGTGATGAGCGAGCTATTCGGGAAAGAAACAGGCTGCAGCAAGGGTAGAGGCGGATCTATGCATCTATTTTCAAAAGAACATCATCTTCTTGGAGGTTATGCATTTATCGGAGAAGGTATTCCAGTTGCCCTTGGAGCAGCTTTTAGCAGCAAATACAAAAGGGAGGCTCTTAAAGAGAATAGTGATTCTGTAACTGCAGCATTTTTCGGAGATGGTACTTGTAATATTGGCCAATTTTATGAGTGCCTAAATATGGCTCAGTTATGGAAACTGCCGATCATATTTGTAGTTGAGAATAACAAGTGGGCAATTGGAATGGCTCATGATCGTGCAACTAGTGATACTGAAATATGGAGAAAAGCTTCAGCATTTGGCATGCCAGGTGAAGAGATTGATGGCATGGATGTTTTAGCAGTCAGAGGTGCTACTAAAAGAGCGTTAGAGAGAGCAAGAGCTGGAGAAGGGCCATCTTTGATAGAGTGTCTTACTTATAGATTTAGAGGCCATTCACTAGCTGATCCAGATGAACTTAGGTCAGAAAAAGAAAAGGAATTCTGGGCACAGAGAGATCCCATTAAAAAACTTAAAAATGATTTAATTAGGTCTGGGATGGTATCTGATGAAGAGTTAAAAACAATTGAGAAGGAAATAGATCTTGAAGTTAACGATGCTGTTGAATTCGCTTTAAATGCTCCAGAACCTGACCCTAGCGAGTTAACTAAATATATCTGGGCGGAAAACTAAAATAAATTAAATTTCAAATTCCACTTGGAAGCTTCCTAGTAAGATTTCTCAATTTCCTCAAGGCTTTCAACTCAACTTGCCTAACCCTCTCACGAGAGACCTGTAAAAGTCTTCCTATCTCTGCGAGAGTATGTCTCTCATTACCTTCTAAGCCAAACCTAAGCCTTATAACGTGCTGTTCTTGTTCGCTCAAATGACTCAACCATCTTCCAAGTTGCTCTTGATGGATTTTTTGTTCAACTTTATCCAGAGGTTCCTCTCCAGACCCGTCAGCTATAAGATCGCCCAGGAAGCTCCGCCCTTCATCACCATTAACGGGTGCGTCAAGACTACTTGTAGTAAGAGCTTGTCTCAAGATCGAATCAAGTTCTTCTAGCTCAATTTCCATTGCTTCAGCAATTTCAATACGGCTGGGCATTGCACCGAGTTTATGGGCCAAATCTAAGCTGACTTTTCTTATCGTCGCCAACCTCTCACTCAAATGGACAGGAAGTCGAATTGTTCTTGACTGACAAGCAATGGCTCTTGTCATGCTTTGCCTTATCCACCAAAAAGCGTACGTAGAGAACTTGTAACCACGGGTGGGGTCAAATTTTTCAACTGCTCTTTCTAATCCAAGAGAGCCTTCCTGAAC
This sequence comes from uncultured Prochlorococcus sp., assembly GCA_902629395.1. Classification (GTDB taxonomy): domain Bacteria; phylum Cyanobacteriota; class Cyanobacteriia; order PCC-6307; family Cyanobiaceae; genus Prochlorococcus_B. The sequence continues at coordinate 163,739 of CACOQT010000001.1, read as the reverse complement.
TAAATCTAGAAGCTCAAGACCTTTTCCCTGATATTTTTTTGCAACACTCACAACGAGACGAAGATTCGCTTTCATCATTCGCTCTTTTGCCCTTCTTCCAATTCGAATCAATCTTCTTTGATGAGAATTAAATTCTTTGCTCTGCTCCTTAATCTGACCATCTTCAGTAAGACTCATCATTGTTTGAACTTGATTACCAAGCTCAATTTCTTCAGCGGGAGTTAAAAGAGGAACTCTTCCTATGGAGGAGAGGTACCAACTAATTGGATCACTGCTGCGTCGTTTTTGTGATTCAGCAGGCTTGGGTGCAGATGAAACCATTGTTTCTTGACCCCATAGTTCAAAGTGATATGACTTTCCTACATAAATTAGTAAAAAGCCCTGGGTTTCAAGAAGGCTTCAGATTCTGTTGACGATTAGTTAACAAATGACACCAAATTGACTATTTAAAGCCCTGTAAATGTTTATTTCAAAACATATCACGGACTTTCCTTTTTTATTAATTCAGCGAGGGAAGTGCAAACTTCGCTTGCGTTACTCCCTTTTGAGCAAGATGCACCTGCATATGCATGCATCAACGCAGATGCAGCGAGCAAACTAGTTTCAAATCGCTTTGTAGATGCGAAGCCAAAAGCTCCCATCCCTGATACGAAACCAGCCAAAACATCGCCAAGACCAATTCTTGCGACACTTGAATTGACCTGTCCAATTTGCCAAGTTTTACCATCTGGATCAGAAATAACACTATGGGCAGATTTCAATAAGACAGAAGAACTGCAAATTTTTGCAGCCTCAATTCCAGCCTTCAATGGACATGAACAATCAATAAAAGGGAATAGCCTTTTAAATTCATCTAAATGGGGGGTTAGCCAAGTTGGACCTTTTCTATCATTTAGCCATTTCCAACCTTTCGGTGTTATAGACAGACGATTTATACCATCAGCATCAAGAATAAGCAGGCCCTTGAAATTTTGTAAATCAACTCCAAAACAATCTTTTTCCTCTGGATTACCTAATCCTGGTCCAAGTAAAATCGAATCAAATCTATTTAAATCAACTTCATTGAAAACTTTGGAAAAATCTGAAGATCCATCCTCAAAAGTATTTAGATCACCAAGCAATAAGACTTCAGGGTGAGTACTCCAAAGTGTAGATGAAACTGAGCACGGCAAAAAAGCACTGACGCTTCCTGCTCCACTTGCTAAAGCTCCACTCAAAGCAAGGGATGATGCTCCTCTGTATTTCTCACTTCCTGCGACTACGAGAACTCTGCCTCTGTGGTATTTACTTTTACTTTTACCTGGCTTAGGCCAATCGAAAGTAGACAAGTCATCAAAGGAAATCCTAAGAGGCTGGGTCTCAGGAAGATCAGCCAAAATACAATCCGGTATTCCAATATCAACTCTCTCCAAATCACCAACAAAATCAATAGCTGAATCTTGAATTAAACCAGCCTTAAATAATCCCAAAGATAAAGTAAAGGATGCTGTGCATGATGAATTGGATATTATGTTTCCGCTATCTGAGTTCAATCCTGCAGGGACATCAATGCTGATTAATTTATCAGGACTAAATTTCTTCTTCAAATTCAATAAGTGAAGTATTTCATCAGAAATACTTCTTGATTGACCTAATCCAAATAATGCCTCAATCCATAACGAATGTGAATTCGTATCTGGTTTATGCTCCAGGTTCTTAATACCCATATGAATTGCATAATCGAAATGTTTTTGTGTTAATTCTTTTTTCAATGGAAATGGACACCAAATAGATATATCTACGCCTGCCATATAAAGTTCTCTTGCGACGACAAGTCCATCACCTCCATTATGACCAGGACCTACTAAAACAACTGCACCATTTTCAATCAATCCTTGACTGTCTAATATCCATGAAGAGATACCAATCCCTACTTTTTCCATCAAGGCTTCTACGGGCAAGCCCATAGAGAACATTTTTTTTTCTATGTTTTGCATCTGCTCTGACGAAACCATTAGGTGTTCTGAGTCAGGTTGAGGCCAATTCAAAATCAAATAGCAACCAAACCACTATGAATAGAAGCTACTATTTTTGCCAATGAATGTTGGAACAAGAGACACAAAAAAAGTTTTAAATCATTTGACTTCAGACAAAACAGTCGCAAAAACGTTAAAAAGGCTGCAAACATTTTCTGGAAATCATTCGGTTGTAGTGGGGCTATCCGGAGGCGTAGACAGCTCCTTAACAGCTGCTCTACTTTGTGAAGCTGGGTGGGAAGTAGAGGGGTTAACTTTATGGCTGATGAAGGGGAAAGGCTCTTGCTGCTCAGATGGATTAATAGATGCTGCAGGCATATGTGATCAACTTGGAATCAAGCATCACATATTGGATACCAAAGATGTCTTTAAAAAAGAAATAATCAATAATGTCTTAAAAGGATATGAAGAAGGAATTACTCCTTTGCCATGCTCGCGATGTAATAAATCAGTCAAATTCTCAGAAATGTTGAAATGGGTTAATGAAAATAAAAATATCGACAAGATTGCTACCGGGCATTACGCAAGAATTAGATACTCAAATGAATCTTTCAATGAAAATAATCTTCCAAGTGATGGAAATAAAAGACACAAGCTTTTAAGAGGTAAAGACCTCAACAAAGATCAAAGCTATTTTTTATATGATCTACCTCAAGAAATTTTAGGAAAAACAATTTTTCCTCTAGGAGAACTAACTAAAGAGATTACACGCATCGAAGCTTTTAAACATTCATTAAAAACTGCCAATAAGCCAGAAAGCCAAGACCTTTGTCTAGCTGAACATTATGGGTCAATGAATGCATTCATTGATAAGTATTTACCTCAAAAAAAAGGAGAAGTTGTTCTGAAATGTGGTCAAGTTATAGGTTCTCATAATGGAATTCAGCATTTCACAATTGGGCAAAGAAAGGGATTAGGTATTGCTTGGGAAGTGCCTTTACATGTCGTTGAAATTGATGCCTCTTTAAACAGAGTAATTGTTGCCCCAAGAGAAGATTCTGGTAAGTCAGAATGTATTGTAAAAGATATCAATTGGGTATCAATTGAATCACCAAAAGAACCAATTGATGTTGAGGTCCAAATTAGATATAGAAGTAGAGCAGTACAAGCAAAATTAATACCAATTATTGATGATAATAAAGAAAATTATTGTCATCAATGTCATATTCATTTTGAAGAAGATCAATTTTCAATTACTCCTGGACAAGCAGCAGTATTTTACAAGGGTGATTATTTATTAGGGGGAGGACTGATATCGAAGGAGTTTTAATATTTGCCTTGCTTACGTAATTTCAAAACGCCTATTAGACCAAAAGATCCAATCATAAGCAGCGGTAAATCATAGAGATTTGTATATAGTGTTTTCTTTTCATTTATTTCAAGATCAACGAGTTGAATAAGTTCTTTATTTGGCTTAAGCAGGGTATCAATTCTTCCATTACTTTTTATCAAAGATGTTGGTCCGGTATTAGAAACGGCTATTAAGTTTTTTGATGTTTCAATACTCCTTAATTGAGCAATAGATAAAAATTGCCTCTGCAAAGATATAGGATATGGATCTAAATTTGCAATCACTAAAATCCATTTAGCCCCTTGATTTACTGCTTTTGCTATGGCTTTCCCATTACTCAATTCGTAACAAATAGCACCTGCGAGAGAGGGGCCCTTCCAATCAAGAAGTCTTGATGTATTTCCACTTTCAATTCCGCCTACTGCGGAAAGGCCATTTTTCAAAAAGTTAGGCAATTCAGGAATCCATTCGCCCAGAGGGACTAATCTGGCTTTGTCCAATACATCCGAAAAAGACTCTTCACCTGGATTAAAAACCAATAGTGAACTTCTTTGAGAACCATTTTTTCTTCTGAAACCTCCAGAGAGAAATTTAATGGGGAAATCTCGAATCTTTGATCTATCTAAAGGCAATGTTCCCTCTGGAGCAATTAAAAAAGATGCATTCATTTCAACAGCATCAGTTAATGCTCTATTTACTTTTGAAGGCAAAGCATTTATTTCTTCCTGACTAAATTTTTGTCTTATTGGAATATTTGTTTGCCACATCGCAACCTTTTCTGCCGAATCAGTTGGAGTATCCAACAACAAAATAAATCCAATTAAATGAGCTATCGAAAAATAAGCAAAGCCAAGAAAAATTAATTTCTTGAGTTTTTCTCTAGATTGAAAAGCAATTGAAAGCTGCCAAATCCACCACCCAGTCAATAGGTGAATAGAGGCCAACCCTCCCGAACCTATCCATCTTGACAACCCTGCTAAATATCTATCTTGTGGTAATAAACTCGGCCCTACACCCATCCAAAACAACGGGCCTCTTGATAATAGTTCTTCAGTTAGCCCCCAAATTGTTGACAATAAGACGGCATAAATAAATTTGTTTTCTAATTTAGAAAACTGCAGTCTTCCAGAAGCCAAAAAGCAACTCAAAGCTGACCAACTAAAAACTAGAGTCCCTCCAAAGAATCCACAAAGCAGCCATATTGAGATGGTAATGGGCAAGCTTAAATTTGAGTTTATCCCTACCCAACTTAGTGGATGCAAAGATAGCAACCAATTATGACTCCACAAAATAGCCATCGCACCCCAACAAAAGCCCCCCCATGGATTTTTACTTGCGGGCCAAAGCAAAGCTATTCCCAGAAGCATGAATACATAGTTACCTTCATTGAGGGAAATACCTGCTAAAGATCCTCCAGCAAAAGCTTTAAAAAAAAGAAAATATATTTTATTCATATATCCAATTTAGATAAATATACACTGACAAATTTCTGATCTCTGAGAGTAATCTGTTGAATAACTGGAATTTGGTTATTAATCTGTAAGAATAATCCCGACTACATAATATTGCTGTGAGAGAAATCTTAATTAGCTTTTCTATTTGCCTTAGTTGTTTGATGATTGCACTGATCAGCCAAATCATCTCACCAACTCCAACGAATGCCTTGCAAATTGACCAACCTATCCAAGCCGATGTAAGGCAAGCTACAAAAACCAGCGAAATTGTAACTAATCCATTTGAATTAGACCCAGAAGACCCTAATCCATCTCTTTTTACTATGGCTTCAGATAAAAACACTACAAGTAATGTTCCTCTAGGAGGAGCTAAAATAGGATCATCACAAGTAACATCAAGTGGGCTAAAAATCACTGAATTAGTGTTAGGTGATGGTCAAGAAGCGACCCCAGGAACAAATGTCTCAGTAAATTACAAGGGTACTCTTGAAGACGGAAAAGAGTTTGATAGCAGTTACGGAAGAGGTCCTTTTGAATTTTCTTTAGGTGCAGGAATGGTGATAAAGGGTTGGGATGAAGGAGTCGCAGGTATGAAAGTGGGCGGTAAAAGAAAATTAGTCATTCCACCAGAATTGGGATATGGCAGTAGAGGAATAGGTCCAATCCCCCCTAATTCTGTTTTAACTTTTGAAGTGGAATTATTGGGTGTTAAATGAATTTCTTAAATTATTCAGAAAGCTCACGAAAAAGTTATGGCGTTTGTTGACAAACGCCATTAATGTAAAAAAAATTTTCACAATTTATTTTCAGATGTTGAGCGAAACACTTACATCAATTTTTAACAAGCTTCCAGCAAAGTCTGTTCACGCTCACTGTGACGGACCTTGCGGTGTATATGACCCTGCTTCTGCAAGAATTGCTGCAGAGGCAGTTTTGTCTATGACAAAAAAACTTATTGCTCTGGCTCCAGCTGGTAACGATCAAGCTTCCATTTCAGCGTATAACAACACTTTTTCTCGCTTCGTTGCAATTAAAGAAGAAGAATCACAAAAAGCGAAAAAAGAGCTGCTAATTCTATGGACTGATTATTTCAAACCCGAACACTTATCTACATATCCAGATCTTCATGACACTTTTTGGAAAGCAGCAAAGCTTTGTAGTGCATGCAAGGTAAATATTGATCAAACCAAGGCAGAAGAATTATTAGCTGCCGTACAAAAGATTCACTCCATGTTTTGGTCTTCAAAAGGTAGAAGTGATAACTGGGTTACAGCAAGCTGATAAAAATCTTTTCCACAAGCCAGATTTATTTACTTTATTTACTTTAATAATTGGCTACCGACAACATTTACGTGTTGTCGGTAGTTCAATGGAGAGGGTTCTTAAAGAAGGAGACTTAGTAACATATAAAAAGTTAAACCCAAAACATATTGACTTAGAGATTGGCGATATCGTGGTGGCCTCTCATCCAAAGACAAAAAACAAGTTGATAATCAAAAGAATTCACAGGATTTATCAAAATAAATTTGATTTAAGGGGAGACAACTACTTTTCAAGCACTGACAGTAGAGAGTTTGGTTTAATTGAGTTAGATTTAATCATTGGAAAAGTAGATAAAATTTTCACCAAAAGAATTTAAATGCTTGATATAGATCTTTTTAATACTTTATGACTTACCAATTAACTTTTTAACTCCACCTAGGATATCTTTCTGTGACATAAGAGATTCCCCGACCAAAACAGCATCAGCCCCATAACTCTTTACTAAATCCAAATCCTCACGAGTAAATAAACCTGATTCGCTTACTAAAGTAATACAATTTTCCTTGATTTGGTTAGCATAATCATTGGCCAGCTTCTTTGTAACTTCAAGATCAGTTTCAAAACTCTTTAAATTCCTATTATTAATTCCTATTAAATTAAATACATTAACATCTAATACTCTTTCAAGTTCTTCTGAGTCATGGACCTCTACTAATATCGTCAATTCTAAATGTTTAGCGACCTTAGCTAAGTACTTTAAATCAGAATCACTTAGGATTGCAGCTATCAAAAGTACAGCATCAGCACCAGCAGCTCTTGCTTGGTAAAGCTGATAAGGATAAAGAATAAAATCTTTACATAGTATTGGGATTTTGACTTCCTTTCTAACTTCAACTAAAACATCAAACCCACCTTGAAAAAACTTTTTATCTGTTAAGACTGATATACAGTTAGCACCTCCATCTTGATAAATTTTACCTATCTTTCTCGCGTCAAAATCCTCTCTTATTACCCCTCTACTTGGACTAGCTTTTTTTATTTCTGAGATTAGTGCTGGTTTCGAATTACTATTTTTTAATGCATCAATAAATCTTCTTGTCTTGGGTAATCCTTTAATCTTTTTCTTTAAATCTTCAAGCGAAACTTTTTCCCTTGCAATCTTAACTTCTAGATGTTTTTCCCAAACAATCTCCTCCAAAATATTTTTTGGTTTTGAATCTGGGTGTGGGATTGCATACTCTAAATTAGCTACTTTTATACTTGGATTAGGTGGTCTTCTTCTGATTTCCATGATTTTAATAATCTATAAAATAAGAATTAATTTAATTATTTTTTGATTTGTAAAGATGCCTGCTTGTAGGCGACCTCTACAACTTCGCTTAATGTTGGATGAGTATGAACTTCTTTTGCCAATTCATTCACCCTTTGTCTTCTTGAAATTGCATTAGAAACCTCTTGTATTAGATCAGCCGCATGTAATCCATAAATATGAGCCCCAAGAACCTCTCCAGTGTCTTTATTAAAAATCAACTTCATAATTCCATCACTTTCTAATTCAGCCAAAGCCTTAGAGTTCGCTTTAAAATAACTCCTGACTATTCCAAGTTCGAAGTCTTCTTTTTTTGCTAGATCTTTTGCCTCTTCTTCAGACAATCCGACGGAACTTATCTCAGGGTGAGTAAAAGTCGCTGCAGGGATACTTCTATAATCAATTTCTATTGTTTTTCCTAAAATGTTTTCTACAGCAATACTCCCTTGAGCTGCAGCAGTATGGGCCAACATCAACTTACCCGTAACGTCTCCCACTGCCCATAGATTAGAAACTGGTTTTCCATTCACCAATACTCTCATCTGATCATCAATTGGAATAAAGCCTCTAGTTGTCTCGATGCCAACTGATTCCAGATTTAGATTTTTAGTAGAAGGTACTCGGCCTGTCGCAACGAGAACAGCGTCAACCTGCAACTCCTCAACAACTTCTCGATTCTTTGCATCTGTAAGCTCCACCTCAACAGGACAACCAGGTTTTATTTTTGTAGCGAACACTCCAGCTCGAGTTTCAATATCTCTTTTATCGATAAGATTCCGAGAGGCAACTTTCGTAATATCAGGATCAAAAGTAGGCATTACTTTCTCAAGAGCTTCGATCATTGTCACCTCACAACCTAAAGCTGTATAAATATCGGCGAATTCCAAGCCTATATAGCCACTACCAATTATTGCTATCCATCTTGGCAACCATTCTAAATTTATAGCTTCGTCACTTGTGAAAACGGTCCGTCCATCAATCTCAATTCCTGGAGGAACAAAAGGGTCTGAGCCTGTTGCCAAGATAATATCTCTAGCCGACAAAATCCTATCAACTCCATTAGGTTCTCTTAAACCAACCTTTTGATTTCCTTCTAAACGTCCTTCTCCTCTAAGTATCTCAACTCCCGATCTTTCCAATGTTTTAGTTAGATTTTTTCTAATTGCTTCAACTAAGTTTTTTGCATGTTCGGCAATTTTTTTCCGTTCAAATCTAACCGGAGCAGAATGTATCCCAAATTCAGCAAGATGAGGAGCATTTGCGAGTTCACGAACTTTTCCACTAGCTGCTAATAATGCTTTAGAGGGGACACAGCCTCTGTTTACACACGTTCCCCCCATATCTCTTGATTCGACAATCGCCACTCTCAAGCCAGATTCTGCGGCATGTTTAGCGGCATCAAATCCTCCGTATCCTGCTCCGACAACAATCAGATCAAAATCAAAAGAAATTTCACTCACGGTTTTTATTGAATACCCTTAACCATTTTTACTCTTTTTCGCTCCAACAAGAGAGGAACTGCTGCAGATGCCACATTTAGTGAATCAACTAATGAGCTGTGAGGCAACGTTACAAAGTCTGAACAACAAGCTTCAATTGAAGAATGAACACCTGAGCCTTCATTCCCAAGAACCAATACAGTAGGGAGATCCCAGTCTAATTCCCAATAAGGTTTCACTCCTTTTTCAGTAATTTTATTAGGCGAAATTGTTCCAACTACTTGATAATTATTATCAATTGCGATATTGAGTTTTGAAACAAGCATTTCAATGCTTGAAGACGATGAATCTCCAATCCGTTCAAAAGGTAAATGAAGAACCGATCCAACTGAGGATCTTAAAACCTTTTGATTTAGGGGATCAGCTCCAGATGATAACCAAATGACTTCATATTCAGCCGCAAGTGCTGATCGGAATAAATTTCCCAAATTACCGGGGTCTTGAATCCTATCCAAAGCTAAAATGTGTTTTGGGGCTTTTCGCGGTTTTGGTAAGCCAGACATTGGGAATATCGCAGCGACACCGTCAGGTGTCACAGTTGACAAGGAAGCTTCTAAAACCGTTTTAGTTACGAGAGTTAATAAAGATCTTGAAGCTATTTTCCCTAAAACCTCCTCATGTGCGTAACACCATTCTGGAGTTGCAAAAACTTCTGTTGGCAAAAAATTTGTTTTTAAAGCCTCATCTAACAAATGAGATCCCTCAAGCAAAAGAGAAGAATGCTCTTCACGTCCAGTTTTTTTCTGAAGACCCCTAATTCTCCTAACCAAAGGGTTTCTCTTACTTGAAATTATTGGCGAATATGAATTATTGATTTGTTAACCTCAAATTATTAAATTTTTGAAAAACAGAAGAGTTTCACACCTTAAAAAAAGAAAATTTTCTTGATAAATCAGCTTGAAACCGATATTAAAAAATTTTATTCAAACTTTCAACATTATCAATATTTAATTTGAACCCATCAATTTTAATAAGGTTGACTGGACTATTTGAAATCCACTTGGCATTATGGCTGGGTAAGCAGTTCGCTCCCATATGAGTAGTGTGGCGAGAATTAAAAGGGATCTTATTCCGCCACATCTGGAGGTAATAGGAGGGCGTCCGCTCAGTGGGATCTTAAAAGTTAGTGGTGCAAAAAATTCTTCGCTGGCTTTAATGGCTGCGTCTCTTCTTACGAAAAAAAAGATCCTCATTAAAAATGTCCCTCAACTAACAGACATTGAGGTAATGTCTGAAATTCTTCGCAATTTGGGAGCAAAGTTAACCAAGGCAAATAATTCTATCGAGATCAATTCAGAGTCGATTCATAACGTTGAACTACCCGATCAATTGGTTCATAGCTTACGAGCTAGCTTTTTCTGTGTTGGCCCATTGCTTGCAAGACTTGGAGAAGCAAAAATTCCTTTACCTGGTGGTTGCAATATTGGAGCCAGACCTATTGATGAGCATATCAACGGTCTAAAAGCCTTGGGAGCGGAAGTTGAAATTACAGATGATGTTGTAAAAGCTCAAGTTTTAACTGAGGACAAAAGATTACGTGGGACAAATATTACTCTTAGATATCCCAGCGTTGGAGCAACGGAAACCATACTAATGGCTTCCTGCTTAGCTTTAGGCAAAACAACAATATCGAATCCCGCTAGAGAACCTGAGATACAAGATCTCGCAAAAATGCTTAATTCAATGGGAGCAAAGGTTTTTGGGGCTGGAACGAAAAGAATCACAATCCTTGGAGTTGAATCTTTAAGTGGAGCATCTCATTGTGTTATGCCAGATAGGATAGAAGCAGGAACTTTTCTAATTGCTGCAGCAATAACACGCTCGCCACTAATTATTGGTCCAGTAATCCCTGATCATTTGAATGCTGTTATTTTAAAATTAAAAGAATGTGGCTGCTCAATATCTCAACATGGGAATCATCATCTAAAAATCATTCCAAGAGAGATTTCAGGAGTAGATATAACAACAAGTCCATTCCCTGGCTTTCCAACTGATCTTCAGGCTCCATTTATGTCTTTAATGGCCACCGCTAAAGGTTCAAGCAAAATCAAAGAAAGAGTTTTTGAGAGGAGGATGCAACACGTTTTACAGCTGAATAAAATGGGTGCTTGTATTTATCTAGAAAACAATACTGCTTATATAAAAGGAGTAAAAGAACTTTTAGGCTCAAATGTAGAGGGAGGAGATTTACGTTCATCTGCTGCAATTATCCTTGCATGTCTTGCTGCCAGAGGAAATAGTATTTTCACGGGCCTTGAACACTTAGATAGAGGCTATGAAAAGCTAGAGGAAAAATTAACTAATGTAGGTTCCATTATTTCTAGAAAATTTGATCAAACAACATCTCACAGTTCTTTCTCTAATAAAATAATCATTGAGGACGATATTGATACTCAGAAAAATGCGGCTTAATACAATATTTTTGCTAGTTTTGACATAAAATAAGAGAATGGGAGCGTGGTGGAATTGGTAGACGCACCGCACTCAAAATGCGGCACCTTCGGGTTTGTCGGTTCAAGTCCGACCGCTCCCACTTCATTAATGAAAACTTACAATCGTTTTCCCTTAAACCTCGTTAGGGGTAAAGGTTCATGGGTATGGGACAGAAAAGGCCGCAAATACCTTGATGCTGTTGCAGGCATTGCAACTTGTTCACTAGGCCACAGCGATAAAGCATTAATCAAATCTTTATCAAAACAATTAAAAAGACTTCAACATGTATCAAACCTTTACGAGATCCCAGAACAAGAAGAACTCGCTCAATGGTTAACCTCAAAAAGTTTTGCCAAGAGTGTATTTTTTTGCAATAGCGGTGCTGAAGCAAACGAAGCTGCTATTAAATTGGCGAGAAAATATGGGCATATTGAACGCAATATCGACAATCCAGTCATTCTTTGCTCAAAGGAAAGCTTTCACGGAAGAACTCTCGCAGCTGTAAGTGCTACAGGCCAACCGAAATACCACAAAGGTTTCGAGCCAATGGTTCAGGGGTTTCAGTTTTTTTCTTTTAACGACAGTGAATCTTTTGAAAATATATTTGATGATTTAGAAAAAACAGGTCCACAAATTGCAGCCGTATTTATCGAACCTATACAAGGCGAGGGGGGAATAAATATTGGAAAAAAATCATTTTTTGAGCTCATAAGAAAGAAATGTACCCACAACAATGTTCTATTGATATTTGACGAAGTCCAAACTGGAATGGGAAGGACTGGGACTCTTTGGGGATATGAACAACTAGGTATTGAACCGGATGTTTTCACGCTAGCCAAAGGGCTTGGTGGAGGTCACGCCATTGGAGCTCTATTGGTTAATCAATTGGCTGATATCTTTCAGCCTGGTGATCATGCCAGCACTTTCGGAGGGAATCCTTTCGCTTGCAGAGCAGCTCTAACAGTTGGGAAAGAAATACAAAAAAGAGACCTCCTAGATAAAGTCACCGAGAGAGGTGCTCAATTAAAAGAAGGATTAATTAAAATTTCAAATAAATATTCAGACATATTTGTTTCTACTCGGGGCGTTGGGCTTATTCATGGTCTCGTTATAAAAGACAATATCAAAATAACATCTCTTGATATTGTCAAATCCGCCTTAGAAGAAAAACTACTACTAGTTTCAGCGGGTATAAAAGTATTAAGGATAGTCCCTCCTTTAACTATTACAAAAAAAGAAATCAACGAACTTTTATCGAGACTTGACAAATGTCTAATGAAACTTTCATAACAAAATCTAATTCAATTTTTGAAAGTAAGAGCAATGAATATAGAGATATGAACCTAGGCATAGATCGTATGACACTTGCAATCAATGCCATGGGAGATCCCTGTAAAAAAATACCTGCTATTCAGATAGCAGGAACAAATGGGAAAGGTTCTATTGCGGCCTTTATTAATAGTGTTCTTAGTCTAGTAAATATCAAAACTGGAGTTACCACTTCGCCCCATTTAGTTGATTGGGTCGAGAGAATATGTATCAACAATACTCCAATATCAAAAGAGGAATTTCAATCATTAAGTCTGTCTCTTCATCCAATTACAAAAAAATATAACTTGACTCCTTTTGAATGTGTTATTGCAATTGCACTTAAATATTTTACTTTAAAGGAAGTTGAACTTCTTGTCCTTGAAGTAGGGCTTGGAGGTAGACTTGATGCAACAACTGCTCATCAATATAGACCTATTATTGCATTTGGAGGTATTGGGCTTGATCATTGTGAATACTTAGGAAGTAGTCTAGAAAAAGTAGCTATTGAGAAGGCAGCTGTAATTACTTCGAAGAGTACTGTTATCACAGCTACTCAACACAATATTGTAAGAAGAGTTTTCGAAGAGACTGCTAAGAAGAAACAAGCAGATATTCATTGGGTTGATCCACTTCCACCAGAATGGGAACTAGGTCTATCAGGAGCGATACAAAAAGAAAATGCGGCTGTAGCCAAAGGTGTTATCGAGTCCTTGAAAAATTTTGGATGGAATATTTCTGAAGGACAACTTCGAGAAGGCTTATCTCTTGCTAAATGGCCTGGAAGACTTCAAACAATAAAATGGGAAGGAATGCCTATAGTTGTTGATGGTGCACATAATCCTCTTGCCGCTGAGCAATTATCAATAGAGAGAGATTCATGGATTTATCAAGAAAGTGGAATAATTTGGATACTAGGGATTCAAAAAAGAAAAGACATGATAGGCATTTTGCAGAAGCTGATTAAAGAAAAAGATTTAGCCTGGATAGTTCCTGTCCCAGGCCAAGAAAGCTGGTCTAAAGATCAAATTTTAAGTTTATGCCCAGAATATAAAGACCGAATCAAAGAAGCTCCTTGCGTGGAAGATATCTTATCAACACTCAAAAAACAAAATAGATGGCCATCTCCACCACCTGTGATTTCAGGGTCACTTTATTTAATAGGAGCCCTTTTCAAAGGGGAATACTTATAAGTTAAGTTGTAAAAAAGAGAAATTAATTAATTTCTTTTAGATTCCATCCTTTGAGTTTACCTGGATTTAGTATTCCTTTGGGATCGTAGTTACTCTTAGCTTGCACTTGATCAGAATCAATTACGCCCAGCCCTCCATCTTCAACAGTGATTGTGTGAGGATTAAAAATCACCGCACCAAGCTCTTTACATTGACAAATTAATTGATTCATAGCCTCTTCACCTTGCCATTTTACAAGTGGGAGTGAAGCTATTCTTTGAACTCCATTCTGACGAACACATTCCAAATGCCATAAAAGATTTGATCCCCACTCAGATTTTAATTTTCTCATCATTTCAGATTCAGGCTGAGGAAGAAGCATTTGCAAATAGGTCCAATCAGGATCAATGCTACGCATATGTAAAGTTGTATGGTTCCAAGAAAGCTCTCGAAGACCTGTCCCAGCCTTTAGGTTTTCCGGACCCAAGTCATAAAAATCTGCTCCAGCAGACTTTGCAAGTCGCTCAATTGTACTAACACCATCAGGTGAGACCAATAATAAAATCCTATGTTGGCCTGAGGGCTTACCAGACCAATGCGGAAGACAATTAACAATTTCTTTTTCTAATAAGGTTCCTAAATAAAGCTCTAATGCAGCACAATTAAATTTAGATAACAAGTCGACAGCCTGATTCCAATCAAAACAATCGACAACTGTTTGTTGCCATTCAACAAGTGGAGCAGTTGTTAATGTCAGTGCAGTAATAATTCCGTTGGTCCCATAAGCATGGTTCAATGCCTCAGAATTCTTTGCATTCAATTCCAGTTTTCTAGGAGAATCCTCAGTCGTAATTATTTCTAAGGATTGCAAATGACCAGGATCTCGTAGGAAGCCCCAACGAACAGAACCTATTCCACCTGAACCACCGGCAATGAAGCCACCAACAGAGGCACTTCTCCATGTACTTGGGAGCAATCGTAATTGACGGCCATGTTTAATCAACTCATGGTTGATATCTCTAAGCAAACAACCAGATTCAACTGTGATTTCTCCCGATTTTGAATCGAAATTTCTAATTTTCTTAAGACCAGACATAACCATAACTACTCCACCGTCAAGTGGAACACTCTGCCCGTAGTTCCCTGTCCCTGATCCTCGAAGGGTCAACGGAGTTGAGTGCTTATTACATATTCGAGCAACATCAAGAATGGCATCTACGGAAAGTGGTCGGACAACTATGTCAGCCAAGCAATTTTTCAATTCATTAATCAATATTGGTGAATAATCAAAGAAATCTTTAGAGAACCTTTTTAAATCATTAGTGTTTTGATAGATCTCAAGATGAGATACTTTTTTTAATTCGCTTGCAAGCAACTCTATGTTCTCTTTTTTAGTCATGGATGATTATTAGTGAATGTTGTTTTTTGTTTTCAGCGATTCATTTAAGAATTCACCATTTACTATTACTCTTCGTTTGGGTCTTTCAGATAAAGTTTTCACCCAACTATTTGAATCTAACAAAATAAAATCAGCAGGACTTCCTTTTTGAAAAAGACCATCCCACTTAAGGTTAAGTAGATCTGCTGGGGTCCAAGTAAATGGAGAAAGGCCTAATCTTTCCCAGGGAGATAGATGTGCAATGGGCATAGAAAACGACATTAAATTTATGGGATCAAAATTTGATAAAGGGAACCATGAATCATTTACATTGTCACCCCCAACAGATACATCGACCCCAGCTTTTTGAAGTTGAAATATTGGAGCTAGTGGTCTTTTAGTTAGAGTAAATCGATCTTTTCTTCCTAAAAGCCATGAATTAGTTAAAGGTAAAGCAACTACTTTTAGTCTTTTCTTAGCCATTTTATTTGCTAAGAATGAAATCTCCTTTTCTCTAAGTAATCCCATGCTACTTAAATGACTACAAGTTATTGATATATCATTTTCAACCTGGTCTAAAACTTCTAAAAGTAATTTCAATCCTCCGGCTGGACAAAACTGAGACTCATCAATATGAAGATCAACATCACAGTTAAGTTTATTTGCAAGATGCACAAGATTTAGTAAGGACTTAAAGGTCTTTATCTTGTTAAAAGGGGGAGCAATGACCCCGCCCAAGAGGTCACCATTGGAAGCAACTCTTTGAGCAAGAAGTTTGCCCTTATCACTTTGCCAAAAATCCAATGGCACAAGAGCAACATACTGCAAAAAAACTTTGTCTTGCCATTTTGTTCTAATATTTTCTATCAGATCCCAATCTCTCAGAGCTGATTTCCCAAAACTATCTATGTGTGATCTAATAGCCCTAATCCCATTCACTAAAGCTAAATTGAGAGACTTTTGAACTCTATTAGTTAATTCCTCTTCAGACCTCAATTCATATTCCCTTATATTGGCTGCTAGAGCATCTTGATAACTACCCTTGAAGTTAGGTGAGCGTGACCATGAAAATGCTTTATCAATATGTGCATGCGGTTCTGCAAATCTTGGAAGAAGAATTTCCTCAGGAACTTTCGAAGCTTCTTTTAGACACTCAATCGAGGTAACATTTCCATCTTGCCACTCAACCTGAATAGACAAGAGTCCTTCTTTATCAGTGACGGCACCTAAAACATCCTTTCCATTACGAATTAAGCATCTTGGAACAAGAACTTTTACTCGCCCAGACTTTGGTGGATTTGCTATCGATTCAACATTTTTTTCGAGATTCACTTTTAAATAGATTTCAATCCCCAGCTTTTACTAATCTGGGTTCTTATCTCACACTAACTTCAATACCTTTCAATTGCGTTCTAATCAGGATATAAAAGTGAAATTTTCAATCCTTAGTATCTAAAATAATGATGAGCTAATTTTTTACCAAAATCATTTTGGAATTTCAAAATGACAAATCATTGGTAAATTAAAAGCACAAGGCGGGCGTCGCCAAGTGGTTAAGGCAGCGGCTTGTGGCGCCGCTATTCGGGGGTTCGAATCCCCTCGCTCGCCCTTAAACAATTTTAGGAATCAATCTAAAATCTTTTTCCCAAAGGAAATAATCAGTGATGACAACATCCTTAGTTCCTACTAAACGAACCCCGTCTATTAGAAACCATAGGGGTAGCTATTGGATTACCACTTTTGGTTGTCAAATGAATAAAGCTGATTCAGAGAGGATGTCAGGTATTTTGCAAACCATGGGATATCAGCTTGCGGAAGAAGAATTGAAAGCGGATCTAATTCTTTACAACACATGTACGATTCGTGATAATGCTGAACAGAAAGTTTATAGCTATTTAGGAAGACAAGCTAGAAGAAAAAAAACAGATCCTAATTTAAAAATTGTTATTGCAGGATGCTTAGCTCAACAAGAAGGTGAGACGCTTTTAAGAAGAGTCCCTGAAATAGATCTTGTGATGGGTCCTCAGCATGCAAATCGACTAGAAACTCTTCTTAATCAAGTTGATAACGGTCACCAAGTTTTAGCTACAGATGAACAGCACATATATGAAGACATAGCAACGGCAAGAAGAGAAAGTGCCATTTGCGGTTGGGTCAACATTATATATGGTTGCAATGAGAGATGCACTTATTGCGTAGTCCCCTCAGTTAGGGGCAAAGAACAATCAAGAACACCTCAAGCGATTAAACATGAGATAGAAGAATTGGCGAGAATCGGATACAAAGAAATAACCCTTTTAGGACAAAATATAGATGCTTATGGAAGAGACTTTAAAACTTTTGAATATAATAAATGTAGAAAATTAACACTTTCTTATCTATTAGAATATATCCATAATATTGAAGGAATTGAGCGCATAAGGTTTGCTACAAGTCATCCAAGATATTTCACAAAAGAGCTAATAGATGTATGTGCCAAACTTCCTAAGGTTTGTGAACATTTTCATATCCCATTTCAAAGTGGCAGTAATAAAGTACTTAAAAATATGGGTCGTGGATATACAGTACAAAGCTACAAAGAAATAATAAATTATATTAAACAAAAAATGCCTGATGCCTCAATTACCTCTGATGCTATTGTAGCTTTTCCTGGAGAGACTAAAGATCAATTCGAAGAGACACTTTCGCTTATAGATGATGTTAAATTTGATCTTGTTAATACTGCAGCCTACTCACCAAGACCAAATACACCAGCTGCTTCATGGCCAAATCAATTACCTGAGAAAGTCAAAATTGACAGGCTACGAGAAATTAACCATTTGGTTGAGAAGACTGCAAAAGAGAGAAATTTAAGATACTCAAACTCATCACAGGAAATACTTGTGGAGAACATTAATTCTAAAGATAGTTCCCAATTGATGGGAAGGACTAGAACAAATCGTCTAACATTTTTTCCAAGGTCTAGTAGTAATGGCAAATCACACCAACCCGGCGATATAGTTAATGTGATAATAAATGAAATACGTCCATTTTCATTAACTGGAAGCTTTTCATAAATGCCTATTTTATATAAAAAATACCTTAAAAGCCATTCAAAAAATTATAAAAATGTATAGGAAGAAAGCTACTGTAGGGTTAGTGTTCGGTGGGAATTCGAGCGAACATGACGTTTCTATCAAATCAGCAAAAACTATATACAATGCTTTATCTGATTCTTATAATCGAGAGCGTTTTATAGTTAATCCAATTTATATAAATAAATATGGTTTTTGGGAAGAAACAGAATACTCAAAGTCAATTTTAATCGAGAATAAAAACTCAAATAATATAATTAAACACTACAAAAATCCCATCAATAATCTGACTAACTTCTCAAAAGAGAGTGAAAAGATTGACATATGGTTTCCTGCATTACATGGCCCAAACGGAGAAGATGGAGTTATTCAAGGGTTATTTAAGCTAACAGGAAAGCCTTTTGTTGGATCAGGAACTCTTGGTTCGTCATTAGGGATGGATAAAATAGCAATGAAATCGATTTTCAAATCATTTAATCTTCCTCAAGCTAGATATATTTATCTTTACAAAGAAAGTTTATTAAATAATTTATTTATGAAGTCTTTTTTAAAACAGATAGAAGAAAAAATAAAATATCCATGCTTTGTAAAGCCAGCCAATTTAGGTTCTTCCATAGGCATAACCAAAGCATACTCAAAAGAAGAACTAATTAAAGGCATAGAAATAGCAGCTAAATATGATGCAAGAATAATAGTAGAGAAAAATATCAAAGGGAGGGAACTTGAATGCGGCGTATTAGGAAAATCAATAATGAAATCATCTGTAGTTGGAGAAGTTAAATTTCACACTGACTGGTACACATATCAATCAAAATATAATGAAAATCAAAGTAGAGCCATCATCCCAGCCGATTTGACTGAAGATATCTCAAAAAGAATACAAAAGCTTGCTATCGACGCCTGCAAAGCCATAAACGCATTTGGTTTAGCAAGAGTCGATTTTTTCTATCAAGAGAACACAGAGGAGATTTATCTAAACGAAGTCAATACTTTGCCAGGCTTTACTGAGACAAGCATGTATCCAACATTATGGGAGGCATCTGGTTTAAAACTAGAAAAACTTGTTGCAACTCTCATAGAAATAGCTAAAGAATGAATTAAATATGACTTTTTTAGAATTTTTTTTTAAAGAATGATCCACGGTCTCCTTTGGTTGCCATTACTGATGGCATTTATTCTTATAGCCTCCCTGGGGTGGATAGAAAGAAGGCGACAGAATCTTTATTTGATTTGGGCTAAAGGTTCAGAGCTCGCGAAGCTAGATGGCACAGGAGCTGCTCGACTAAAGGCAGGCATTTTATGCTGGAGTAGCTTTCAAGCTGGTAGTTTTAAGGAGGAAGCAACTTTTGAAGTTAAAAAATTAGAAATGGTAGAACTAATGGCTCTCAGCTCAGGGGAGGCACCTTTAACAAAGGAATCTGAAGGACGTTGCCGACTCAGACTTGTCGGCTCAGGCAGAGAAATAGATGTTCCTTTTTCAGATGCTGAACGTGCTCGTCAATGGATGGACAAACTGATGTCCAGAGCAAGATGCGATCTTTGAAAACAAACAAAAGAAAAAAAAAACTTAATAACAACAATCCAATATCAACTCAAAAAATTTCGTATTTTTCTAAAAATAGAGTTTTTCTAGTTGAACTTTGGCAATTATTTTTCTTTTCATGCACTTCAATTTTTTTGATTTTTACTTTTTTAAACCAAGCTTGGAAGCCAATAAATTTTGATCAAACTAAAATTACAGGTTTGTCTGGAATAAACAAGAAAGATATAAAAAAAATCACCAGAGGTTTCTACCCCCAGAATTTATTGGAATTAAATCCAAAAGAAATTGAATCTTATCTAACAAAAAAGTTACCCATTGATAGGGTCTCAGTAAATCGAAAGTTTTTTCCTCCCGAAATTCACATAACAGTTTTAGAGAAGGAGCCCGTAGCGTTTGCAAGCCGAATTTTTTCAACCAAAGTTGAAAAAGGAATGATCGATATTGAAGGATCTTGGATACCGCTTGAATTTGTAAGCGAATCGAAACAAAATACGACAATTTTATCTATTGAAAATTGGAATCAAAATAAAAAAAAAGAAGTCATTAAAATACTTAAAAATAGATTTATTTTTCAAAGCCCTCTCGAAAAAATAAAAATAGATCCTCTTGAAGAAATCAGCCTAAAAACAGAGCACTTCGATCTAGTTCTTTTGGGCTCAGGAACTGATCGCTTAATCGATCAAATCAATAAACTCAATCAACTCCAAAGATCATTGCCAAATCTTTTAATCAACACAAAAGTAAAAATCGTAGATATTAAAGATCCGAGCAAACCAGAATTAAAAATAGAAAAAATACTGAATAACGGAAAGTAAAAGCCTTGCTACAAATAGCTTTCTTGAAAAGCTTCAACATAATTCCTCGCTTTTTAAGGTCACTCAAGGAAATTAATTTGTTAATCAATTTGAACCTGTAAGCCAACAGAATTCATGGATGATGTTCATAATGCCCAAAAAGAGTTCAAATCCTGAATATGGTGATGGGAATTGGAAACAAATCTAGTTTCAACATGGATGAGGGAATCCTGCCCAGTCAATCTGCACGTATTGAGGTGATCGGCGTTGGGGGCGGCGGTAGTAATGCCGTCAACCGAATGATTAATAGTGACCTTGACGGAGTCACATATCGAGTACTCAATACAGATGCTCAAGCTCTCATACAATCATCAGCCACTCACAGAGTTCAGCTTGGACAAAGCCTAACTAGAGGTCTCGGGGCAGGAGGTAATCCAAGCATCGGACAGAAAGCTGCAGAGGAATCGAGGGCTGATTTACAACAAGCTTTAGAAGGAGTTGACCTAGTGTTTATAGCTGCAGGCATGGGAGGAGGAACTGGGACAGGTGCAGCTCCTGTTGTTGCTCAAGTTGCTAAAGAAAGTGGTGCTTTGACAGTAGGGATTGTTACAAAACCATTTAGCTTTGAAGGTAAACGTCGTTTAAGACAGGCTGATGAGGGTATTGCTAGGCTTGCGGAGAACGTTGATACATTAATTGTCATCCCAAATGACAGACTTAAAGACGTAATCTCAGGAGCACCTTTGCAAGAAGCCTTTAGAAGTGCTGATGATGTTTTAATGAAAGGCGTTCAAGGTATAAGCGACATAATTACTTGTCCTGGTCTTGTAAATGTAGATTTTGCGGATGTTCGTTCTGTGATGACGGAAGCCGGAACTGCGTTATTAGGAATTGGATTAGGTTCAGGAAGATCTAGAGCATTGGAGGCAGCTCAATCAGCAATAAATAGCCCTCTTTTAGAAGCAGCTCGTATAGATGGAGCAAAAGGATGTGTGATAAACATTACTGGAGGTAGAGATATGACTCTTGAGGACATGACATCTGCTTCTGAAGTTATATCCGATGTAGTAGACCCAGAAGCAAACATCATTGTAGGTACAGTTGTTGACGAAAAACTTGAAGGTGAGATACGAGTTACAGTTATTGCTACTGGTTTCGATAGTAATCAAATTTATTCAAACGAAAGAAATAGAGCAAGACTCTCTCCTAAATCTCTTTACGATCAATCAGAAGAAAGAGAAGCAGGAGCTTCAATTCCTGAATTTTTACGTCTAAGACAAAATCGTTAAGCCTTATTAATTTACTTAGAATTAAGGTGACCCGGAATCCACGCCTGCTTTGAGCATCCCTTATGGCTGCTACCTTCCGGTCCTGACCAGGTTTGGGCGTCACAGCCGCATGGGGCCGAGTCACTAATATTCTAGCAATAGCTAAACACGTTATTAAGAATTACATGCAAACCACAGAATTGGTTCGTTTTAAAAAATTGGACAAACAGATAACTGTATTAACAGCTTGGGATGCTATTTCATCCTCAATAGTTGAGGCAGCTGGGGCTGATGTTGTTCTAGTAGGAGATTCACTGGGAATGGTTGTTTTAGGACATGCAACTACACTTCCTGTAACCCTTGATCAAATGCTTCACCACACACAGGCTGTGTGTAGGGGTTTTTGCAAACCTCTTTCCAAGCAACCATTGGTAGTTTGCGACCTCCCTTTTTTAAGTTATCAATGCGGAGAAGATAAGGCAGTTGAAGCTGCTGGAACTCTCCTTAAAAATTCTTCAGCTTCAGCAGTGAAACTTGAAGGAGCAGAACCTGAGACTTTATTGGTTATCAAAAGACTTATTAGAATGGGAATTCCAGTAATGGGGCATCTTGGTCTAACTCCTCAATCAGTTCATCAACTTGGATATAAATCACAAGCAAGAGATAAAAAAAGTCAAGAAAAGATTTTCAAAGATTCAAAAATGCTTCAGGAGTCTGGCTGTTTTGCAATAGTTTTAGAACATATCCCAGGAGAAATTGCTAGCAGATTGAAGAAAGATCTAGACATTCCAGTAATTGGCATCGGTGCTGGAAGTGATTGCGATGGGCAGGTCAGAGTAACCGCTGATATTCTTGGTCTTTCAACAGAACAGCCTCCTTTCGCAAAGCCTTTGCTCGCAGGACGCGAACTTTGTATTAATGCCCTTAGAGAATGGGTTAAATCTAATAATCTAAACCAAGTGAATCCCACCATAAAAACATCTGAATCAAAACTTGATTGCTGATTTGCATCCCCTGAGGATCACTCAAAAAATACCTTCCATTCTCTCTCAAAAGCAATCCATTCTCTAGATAGTACATCCAATATTTCTCCAATGACTTTATGTTTTTATTGCACTCTTTTTCAGTCCATCCAACTTTTCTTGCAAGTTCCAACAAATGAACACCCTCACGTCTCCTAAGACCAATCATAAGGATTTCATCCAATGGCATCGGTTTTGACTTTTCACTAGACAAAGCTCCCTCTAATAATTGACTTCCCTGTTTCTCAACCCATTTTTTATAACCTGCTATTGTTCTGGGTCTAGTAAATCTCTCTCCCCAAGGTGCACTTGTTGCCCCCATCCCAAACCCCCACCAACCCGAACCACTCCAATACATACGATTATGTCTAGAGGCATGTCCGGGCAATGAATAACTTGAAATCTCGTATCTAGAAAAACCGCAATTTTTAAGAAATCTATTTGTCTCAAAATCTATTTTTTGAGCTTCTGATTCAATTGGAATATTCAAGCTTCCTTTTTTATGTATTCTTCCAAAAACAGTATCTGGTTCGATAGTTAAATCATAAATAGACAAATGAGGGGCTTCCGTAATTACTGCTTGTTCCAATTCTTTAATCCACTTAGACAAATTCAGTCCTGGAAGGTTTTGAATCAAATCAAGACTCCAACTTCTTAAGAACCCATTTTTGAATAATTTATTAACCCAATTACAAGCCTCTACTAATTGCGAGCGATTATGTTTTCTACCAATTGAAGCCAAGGTAGCATCATCAAAGGCTTGACCTCCCAAGCTAATTCTATTAATTCCAATTTCTATGTATCCCTTGAGATCATTTTCAACAAATGTCGCTGGATCAACCTCCATAGTTATCTCAGCACCATCTTGAAATCCAAATTTTCTTTGAAGATTTTTCAATAAATCTCCCAGTTCGTATTTGTTTAATAAAGAGGGCGTTCCACCGCCCAAATAGATTGTTGATAATGCAGGTCCTTTTGGAGAACATGAAATCTCTCTATGAAGTAAAGCCAAATATGCGTTAATGGAAGTTATCCCTGGACTACCCGGAGCTTGAGCGCTATCACCTAAAGGGATAATGGAAAAATCACAGTAAAAACATCTTTTATGGCAAAAGGGTATATGCAAATATGCACTTCTTGGTGGGGCTACCATATGAGCTCTAAATATACAAACCTAGATAAATGGTCACTTTTACAATCCGAATCTTTGAAAATAAATAAAGCTTTAGTAAAAAACGAGAAGCAAGCATAACCTGAATATATGGCAGACATAGTTATTCTGATTTTAATTCTTATCTCAGGTGCAATCACCGGTTGGATTGGTGTGAATTGGTTACCTGAACAGACGTTGGATCATATTACAAATTTAAAAAATTTAAAAATTGCCCTCTCTGGATTAACTGCTCTTGTAGGGCTGTTAATAGCCTTCCTTTTTCAGCAATTTAGAAATAAATTAACCAAAAAAATAAAAACTATGCCAACGGATCTTCTAATTAGTAGGTCAGTTGGCATAGTACTTGGGCTTGTAATAGCGACTCTTTTATTAGTACCTGTTCTTCTTTTACCTTTACCTGCTGAATTGTTTTTTGTAAAGCCAATATTTGCTATACTTAGTAACATTTTTTTTGGAGTTCTTGGATACAATCTTGCAGATGTTCACGGTCGCACAGTTTTACGTCTTTTCAATCCAAACAGCACTGAATCATTGCTAATGGCTGATGGGATTTTAACTCCAGCAAGTGCAAAAGTTTTAGATACCAGTGTAATAATTGATGGCCGTATCCAGTCCCTACTCAGGTTTGGATTAATAGAAGGGCAAATCATAGTAGCTCAATCAGTTATGGATGAGCTGCAAAAACTTGCTGACTCAAGTAACAACGAAAAGCGAGGAAAAGGAAGAAGAGGGTTGAAATTACTTAACCAATTAAGAGAAAGTTATGGAAGAAGATTAGTTATTAACAGCACAAAATATGAGGGTGAAGGAACCGATGAAATTCTTTTAAAATTAACCTCAGACATTTCAGGAATATTAATCACCGTTGATTACAACTTATCTCAAGTAGCTCTGGTTCAAGAAATAAAAGTTCTTAACTTAAGTGACCTTGTTCTTGCAGTTAGACCTGAGGTTCAACCTGGTGAAAAGTTGTCTTTAAAAGTAGTAAGAGAAGGTAAGGAAAACTCACAAGGCATTGCTTACCTGGAGGATGGCACAATGGTTGTTATTGAGGAGGGTCTTCAATGGATAGGTAAAAGAATAGAAGTAGTTGTTACTGGAGCTTTACAAACACCTACTGGCCGAATGGTTTTTAGTAAAGCTTCAAATGATCAGCCACCGAACAAATTTGAAAAAACAAAAGCATCTCAAGGCTAGATCTAGCTAAGCTCGAATCCAATAAGACTTGATTTCATATGACTACGTCCTCCCCGTATTATGGCGATTCAGCTGTAATGAGAACACCCCCCCCTGATTTACCATCACTTCTTCTAAAAGAGAGGATAGTCTACTTAGGCTTGCCACTATTTTCTGATGATGATGCAAAGAGGCAACTCGGAATGGATGTTACTGAATTGATTATTGCTCAACTTCTTTTTCTAGAATTTGACAACTCTGAGAAACCGATTTATTTCTACATCAACTCAACTGGAACGAGTTGGTACACAGGTGATGCAATTGGATTTGAAACGGAGGCATTCGCCATCTGCGACACCCTCAGGTACGTCAAGCCCCCAGTACATACAATTTGCATAGGCCAGGCAATGGGAACTGCAGCTGTAATACTCTCAGCGGGTACAAAAGGGCAACGAGCTGCCTTACCACATGCATCGATTGTTCTGCACCAACCTAGAAGCGGGGCACAAGGCCAAGCAACTGATATCCAAATCAGAGCGAATGAAGTTATTCACAACAAGAAAGCCATGCTAGAAATTCTCAGTCATAACACTGGAAAATCAGTTGATCAATTATCAAAAGACTCAGATCGAATGAGTTACTTAAATCCTCATGAGGCGGTCGATTACGGGATAATCGATCGGGTTCTGACTAGTAGGAAAGACTTACCAGGGGAGAAAGTTTTGCAGACATAAAACAATATCTATCTAATTTTAAATCTACAACTCCCATTTTCAACACTTATTAGCCATGCCCATAGGTACTCCAAGCGTTCCATACCGTCTTCCCGGAAGTCAGTTCGAAAGATGGGTTGATATTTATACAAGACTTGGTGCAGAGAGAATTCTATTTCTCGGTCAAGAGGTAAACGACGGTATTGCAAATAGCCTCGTAGCACAAATGCTTTATCTTGATTCGGAAGACAGCAGTAAACCGATCTATTTGTATATAAATAGCCCTGGTGGCTCAGTAACCGCAGGTTTAGCCATATACGACACGATGAAATATGTAAAAAGTGACCTAGTTACCATTTGTGTAGGTCTAGCTGCCTCTATGGGTGCTTTTTTGCTTTCTGCAGGAACAAAAGGCAAAAGACTTGCTTTACCCCACAGTAGAATCATGATTCACCAGCCACTTGGAGGGACTGCTCAAAGACA
This sequence comes from uncultured Prochlorococcus sp., assembly GCA_902629395.1. Classification (GTDB taxonomy): domain Bacteria; phylum Cyanobacteriota; class Cyanobacteriia; order PCC-6307; family Cyanobiaceae; genus Prochlorococcus_B. The sequence goes on along the minus strand of CACOQT010000001.1, from coordinate 137,370 downwards.
AGCAAGTGACATAGAAATTGAAGCACGTGAAATTCTTCGAATTAAAGAAATGCTTAATAAATCCATGGCCGAGATGACCGGTCAAACATATGAGAAGATAGAAAAAGATACTGATCGTGATTATTTTCTTAGCTCTGAAGAGGCAAAAAATTATGGTCTAATCGACCGAGTAATAACACATCCAAGCGAAGGTTAATATTGAAATTTCGATGTTACTGTTATTTAAATTGTCTTGATAGTAAAAAAAATATATCAATGGAAGTGGTTTCAACAGCACTCTATTTCGTAAGCTCAGCCTTAATACAGCTCTGAAATACCCACTCACATGGCAAAACTCTATTACGACTCAGATGCAGACCTAGGTTTTCTTCAAGATAAAACCGTTGCAATTATTGGCTATGGATCACAAGGCCATGCACACGCACTAAATTTAAAAGATAGTGGCATCAAAGTTGTTGTTGGACTTTATGAGGGAAGTCGCTCAGCAGCCAAAGCAACTTCTGATGGATTGGAGGTTTTAAGCGTCTCAGAAGCTTCCGAAAGGGCAGATTGGATAATGATACTTTTGCCTGATGAATTTCAAAAAGAAGTTTATGACAAAGAAATATCACCTTATTTAAAGCCTGGTAAAGTACTTAGCTTTGCTCATGGGTTCAATATTCGTTTTGAGTTAATAAAACCACCTGAATTTGTCGATGTGGTAATGATTGCACCAAAAGGGCCTGGTCACACTGTCAGGTGGGAATATCAAAATGGACAAGGCGTACCAGCTTTATTTGCCATTGAACAAGATTCTTCAGGCAATGCAAGATCTCTTGCGATGGCATATGCAAAAGGTATTGGCGGTACACGTGCTGGGATTTTAGAAACCAATTTTAAAGAAGAAACCGAAACTGATCTTTTTGGAGAACAAGCTGTTTTGTGTGGAGGCCTATCAGAGTTAGTGAAGGCTGGATTTGAAACGCTTGTAGAAGCTGGCTATCAACCTGAACTTGCTTACTTCGAATGCTTGCATGAAGTCAAATTAATAGTTGATCTAATGGTTAAAGGAGGTCTAACAGCAATGAGAGATTCGATATCAAATACAGCTGAATATGGAGACTACGTAAGCGGTCCAAGGTTAATAACTAAAGAAACAAAAAAAGAGATGAAAAATATTCTTTCCGATATTCAAGATGGTACTTTTGCCAAAAACTTTGTATCTGAATGCGAGGCAGGAAAACCTGAAATGAAAAGAATTCGCCAAAAAGATTCAGAACTTACAATTGAGAAAGTAGGTAAAACACTTCGATCTATGTTTAGTTGGCTTAAAGAAGACTAAGAATATCATTAACTTAATCTTAATTGCCTTTATTCTTGATCTTTTAATAGGTGATCCAAAAAGCTTGCCACACCCAGTTGAATTTATGGGTGTGGTTATTAATTATTTGAAAAGATTAACTGAAAAAATAGCAAAAGAAAAGAAAATTAATTTATATATTGGAGGTGCGGTAATAACATTTACAGTAGTGTTTTTAAGTGGCATTTCTGGATGGATTATAGAAAGATTATTTCTATTTTATGTAAATAAAATCCCTCTATTAAGTACATTGATTTTTGCTTTTATTTTAAGTAGTTCTATTGCATCAAGAAGTTTGAATAAAAGTATTTTTGAAATTATAAATTTATTAAGTAAAAAAAAACATCTAACAAACATGAGTAATGTAAGACAAAAATTAAGACTTATAGTTGGTAGAGATGTTGATTATTTAGATGAAGATGAGATCTTGAGAGCCCTTGCTGAAACAGCAAGTGAAAATTCTGTTGATGGTATTTTTGCTCCATTTTTTTGGATATTTACGGGAGCCATCTTATGGAAATTCAATCATTACATGCCTGGGCCATTAGCTTTGGCTTGGTGCTTTAAAGCAACTAGCACTATAGATTCAATGCTTGGATACAAAGAGGGTAAATTAAAATGGCTTGGGTTCACTGGTGCGAAACTGGATGATTTGATGGTATGGATTCCTTCAAGAATTGTCTTAATTACACTGCCTTTTTGCTGCAAAACAAAGCAGTCGATTTTTAAAACAATAAGAGATTCCTGGAAAGATGGTATCCTAGATTCCTCCCCAAACTCAGGAATTTCGGAAGCAATTTTTGCGTATTGTGCCGAAGTAAGAATGGGAGGGATAAACTATTACAAAGGGGAGAGAAAAATAAAGCCCATAATCGCAAATTCTTCTCCCATAGCAAATATAAATTCTATAAAGAAGATCCTTAATCTAAGTTTCAGGCTTCAAATTGCTTGGCTGATAGTTTTTTCGTTAATAATTAAATTTATTAATCTAATTATTCAATAAGCACCTCTGTCCATTGGAAAAATCAATACACCTAACGTAAGAATAATTATTTCTAAATCAAGGATAAAATTTCTATTTCTTGCATAAGCTAAATCTAATTCAACTCTTTTTTTATAACTGAGGTTATTTCTTCCACTAACCTGCCATAAACCAGTTAGTCCAGGTCTAACAGATATAACTTCCTCCATAAAAACACTATATTTATTTATTTCATTATTGACAATAGGTCTTGGACCAACAACACTCATTTCTCCTTTTAAAACATTAAAGAATTGCGGTAATTCATCCAGGCTTGATCTTCTAAGAAATCTACCTAATTTTGTTATTCTTGGATCTTTACGTAATTTAAAGTCCTTTTCAAATTCCTTTCTCATAAGAGGATATTTCTTTAACAAATTTGGGAGTAAGTCATCGGCATTTTTATACATTGTACGAAATTTAATGCATCCAAACTCTCTATAATTTCTTCCTACTCGTTTTTGAATATAAAAAATAGAACCTGGAGAGCTTAACTTTACTAACACTCCAATTAAGATAAATACTGGTGCCCCTAGAGATAAAACTAGTAAAGAAAAAATAACATCTCCTATTCTTTTTATTGTTCGCCCATAAAGACTTTGATTTCTTATTATTTCAACAGCAAGCAAAGAAGAAGGTTCTTTGGAGATGACTTCAAAAGGAATTGTTGGAGATCCTTTACGGAACTCAGACCATCGTAATAAAGATTTTCTAGGATTAGTTTGCACAAATTATTGAGTTAGTAATCTAAAGACTCCAGTTTGACACCATACTTAATTAAGAATTTTTTGATGAAGAACTTATGTCACTACTAGCAATGTCACAAGAATTGATATGAGCCCTCCAAGCTCTAGTAATTGTTTTCTCGAATCTATTTTTGAAAGAATCTTGAGAGAAAGAATTACTCCAATCTCTAATCAACTCAGGATTTAAATCTATCCAAAGTTTTTTTTCGTTAAAAAATTCAATTGCTTCAATCAAGGAGTTTACTGTCTGTGACGGAAACAAAAGGCCAGTTGCACCTTTTTCTGAATTTGAGTTAAAGCATTTTACTGTATCCAAAACCCCTCCCTTACCAAAAGCAATCACAGGTGCACCAGAAGCCATCGCCTCAACAGGAGCGATTCCGAAATCCTCAACACCAGCGTAAACAAAGGCTCTACATTTACCCATTAATTCTTCAATCTTGTTTTGTGGTTGAAAACCAAGTATTTGAACAGTTGGCCCTGCTAGATCTTTTAAATAATTTTTCTCGACTCCATCACCTACTACGACTAAAGGTAATTTGAGCCTATTAAAAGCCCTCACAACTAAATCAACCCTCTTATTCGGAACCAATCTACAAACACTTAAATAAAAATCCTCTCTAGGGTTGTTCCAATTAAAACGATTGATATTGACCGGCGGGTGCAGAACCTCGGAATGTCTTCTCCAATACTTCCAGATTCTCTTTGCAGTAAAATTAGAATTTGCCAACAAGTAGTCAACTCTTGAGCTACTCAATTGGTCCCATTGCCTCAAAGTATGCAACTGCCATCTAATTAAAGGTCCTAAACCAAGTCTTGTCAAAAAAGATCTTTTCAAATATATGTTCATCTGATCCCAAGCATATCTAACGGGAGTATGCACATAACTAATATGAAGTTGATCTGGTGAGGTTAAGACCCCCTTCGCGACAAGATGACTACTGCTTATGACCAATGGATACCCTTCTAAATCAATTTGCTCAATTGCAAAAGGCAAAAGAGGTAAATATTGTTGAATACGTGAGATACCAAACGGTAATTTTTGAATAAAGCTAGTTTTTACTTTTCTTTGAAATAACCAGCTATTTTCACTTAAATTCTCTTCATTAATTAAAGAAAAAAGTTGTGGCTGTGATGCAATTTCATTTAATAAACCATCAATTACTTCAACAACACATTCGGCACCTCCAGTGGATTTTGGCGTAAACCATTCATGTACTAATGCAATATTTGATGGAAGATCTAAAGATGAATTTACGCTCAAAGTAAAACTTTAATCCCAAAATTAATTATATTTATTTTATTACAACCTAGATACTATGACAACACAGAATTAAAACATCAACATTTGAAAATTAAATTATTCTAGATTTAGCACTTTAGCTTATTAATTACTATATCTAAAATGAAATTCCTGTTTTATCTAAAGATGAGATTAATGGATCATAAATATTGTGAAAAAATATTCCACTGAACGAGAATAAGTAAACAAAACCACTTAGTAGTCCTAGAAAAACAAAGTATCTAACATAGCCGCTTTTTCTTTTTAATTTGAAAACTGAGAACAACATTATCAATAAGAAAATAAACCCTATTGATTCTGAAAAGATTAAGGCTGATCTATCAACAACTAATTCGAAACTCGTTCCAAAAAGGGGTTCATTTCCTGATATATCTTTTTTTAAGAAGATAAAGTTAATTATTTCAGAGACTACAAGACTAATAATTATAATATATGATACTGGCTTTGTAAGCCTATTCATTGTTTTGCTGAAACTCAATAAGAGTGCAGCCATAAAAATTGAGGCAATGAATGGAAAGCCAGGGATTAGCCAAGTGAGATTTAACAACATAATTATCAAAAAAGCTTCATTTTACAATTAATTTCAATTTCTTTTATTAGTTCTTGTAGATCAAAAATACAAAAGAAAGACAGATCTAGACCATCAATAATCAAAACATTACTATTCATTCCTTAAAGACACCATTTAATACTTTCTTAGCAAGGAAATGAGATGAAAACAAGCCACCAATTAATTGTAAAACAAAACTTAATAAGTAACAAAATAAAATGATATCAAATCTTTCTAACTATCTTATTTTTGATATCTGACATATAAACTGAAAATAAATAGATTTTACATTTAATTTGTTTTGCAGTTATTTTTTAAATGTATTTACAAGTTATCTATTTCAGATAACCCATTAGCTTTTGATTCATCAATCAAAAAACGACCTTCCATCCACATGGCCTATAATTGGTTTGCAAATGGTTTTAAATTGAAATGTCAGAGATTGATTCAGAGGTCAATAATCAAAGTATCAGTTCAGGAAAAGATGATGCAAAAAAAGTTGAACAAAAAAGTGAAACCCAACTAATTGATCAAAACCAAAGCCAAGCCTCTTATCCAAAATGGATAAATAATGATGGTGAAGAAGTAAAACAAGTTTTTGGTTTCAATGAGAATGCAGAACTTGTAAATGCGAGAGCGGCAATGATAGGGTTTTTATTGTTGATACTTACTGAATTAGCTTTCGCTGGCGAACCTGCGACACTTAAAATCTTTGGAATCAGCTAGCAACCAAAAAAATATATTATATTTAATGTATTAAATAATTTGGTTTTTTAAAGCGATGAATAAAAAAACATTAGTTGGTATTTCCTACGTATCCTCTTGGATAATCATTTGGGGAACTATTGGCTCACTTGTTGATTTTTATTTCCTTCAAAATACATATCTTCCTGGTTCATTGGGACAATATTTAACATTTATAATTACAGCTGTTATCTCTTCAATTATCGCTATATATATCTTTCCAACGATCAATAATAAATTTATAGGTTAATAACGATAACGTTCAATAACTTGAGAAGGCTTGTCATTAATTCCCTTCTGATAAAGAATCCACTGGTTAGTTTCAAGATCATGATCACAACCCAATCCTTCTAGTTCATCAGATTTTAAACGAAGCTCATAATGACATTGCTGATCAGCCTCAAACGCAGATTTATAACCATTGAAAAAATATAAATACCCAATAACTAATAAGATTAAAGACATTGAGGCAATAATTATTTTCATAATAAATAAATAATTTTAAACATTAGCTTAGCTATGATTAATGCAAAATGAAATACTTATTGTTTTTTTTCTTTTAATGTTTTCAAAGGGATTTCACATTCAGTTAAATCCTGATCGTTTAAACGATCTAATATACGAACCATATCAAGTGCTGAAAGTTCACCGTTGGTTCCCCACTTTAGAGTTGTCTTTCTCTGCTGAGGAATTTTTTTTGGCTCGTTCTTTTGACTTCTTTTTTGCACCATCGCTACTTTATTACTCTACTAAAATATTAAAATATAGGGCTTTTAAAATTGAACTTAATAAAAAATTCTTAGCCAAACTTTACTTTTATTTTCTAAATAATAAAATTTTACTTTTTAAATGCTCATCATAAACCACTATGGATTATTAATGTTATAAGTCCAAAAAGGAATTAGCCTCGCCCAAAGTTATATACAAACTCTTGAAATGATGGATTATAAAAGTAAACAAGAACACTAATAACTAATAAGACATTTAAACCAATGACTATTGAACCTATAATCACTCTCTGTCGTTTTCCTGGAACTTTATATTTCATTCCTGCTGGCAGATTTACTAATACATCGGGATCATTAGTACTTGATTTCTTAAATTTATTGTTTTTGACCTTATTAGTCTTCATTGACTTATCGTTAATTTTCTTGGAATTTGAAGCTTTAGAACCCATTTTTGAAATTAGAAGAATTTCTTTATCTTTATAGGTCTTAGCTTACTAAATTAAATTCGATAAAACATATTTTGTTCTAGTTTTTTACATTATTTATTTAATATGTCACGAACAAAAAATTAAGTGCTCAATTAATTGATTGTATTTAGCAATATTTCTCAATAGCATCAATAATACTTTTAGCCTCATTTCTTTTGAAGTCGTAATTCATAGCCATTATTAAATTAGCTTCTAAACCAAGTAATCTTGTTTGACAAGAAAATTCCTTATTCATTGCCGCATTTTTCTGGTAATCATGTATTTTATATAATGCTTTATTGCAAAATTTGATTTCTTTATAGCAGCTCATAACTAGATTATAAATAAAAATATGATCTCTGGTTTCATTTGCTATCAGGGGAGTTAATGCAAAAAAGAAACTAAGAAAGAAAATAGCTACACATTTAATTTTTTCAGATAGATATCTATTCAAAACATACACCCCATTAAAGTGAATAAATAATTTTTTTGAATGTTCCTAAAAATTATTAAGTGGATGATAAAGAATAATTATTTTCTTATTCATAGAACCTCAAGATTTTTACAAAAAAAGGGACTCAATTTTAAGAGTCCCAAATAAAAAGAAAAGATAAGGATGCAAAATAGCTTTTTAACAACTTATCCCTGAACACGGTCCTTAAACAACTTACCAGCTGTAAATGCAGGAACACGCTTGGCTGGTATTGCTATCTTTTCACCAGTTTTAGGGTTTAATCCCTGACGAGCAGATCGATCGCGAGGTTCAAAAGATCCAAAACCCAGAATGGAGACTTTCTTACCCTCCACTACAGAATCGATAATTGTATCTATGGCGGCATCAACTACCAGAGAGACGTCTGTTTTAGTTAGCTCTGTACGAGCTGCAACCAGGTTGACTAAATCTGCTTTGTTCATTGGAAAGATTGTATGTAGCAGGGAGTAAGAGGAAGAAAACCAATTAAGGAATTAGTTTCCAAAAAACTCAATCTTGCTAATCGTATGGACCAAATCACTTGCCTGCAACCCAAAGAGCTTGTGATAGTAAGCTTTTTAAAAAATCTATGAGAATTATTCTTGATTAAATAATCTCTCAAGGTTTTGAAATAAATAATTTTAATAAAGATGAACGGTTTCTATTTTCGCTAAGAAGCTAGTCAGGACAGTCCTTCTGAAAAAATTAATTTTCGGATTTATCATCTAAAACATCTCTAAAATTTGAAATTAATTCTTTTTTCTCAAAAAAATCAACCACTTAATTAAGTTTTCATGAATTAGCAAAGGTCTGCAGAACAGAACATTTATTGGTATTACAAAATAATATCCATACGAAAAAAGAGAAAAATGAGGTGCGAATCGGTTTTCATCTAGGCCATAAAGGTACCTTTTCTAGGTTTTCATATCTAAAACTCTAAATTTTTTGATGACTGTTTTTTTCCAAAGCTTAAATTAATTTGATTTTTAATTGCCTTCAAACCTTAAATTTCAAAAGGGAAGCAAATGCTCTCACAAAAATCCATCAAAAATTTCATGCAAAAACAATACAGCCTTAATAAAGTCTTTTAATCAATCTGAATTTTGCTCTTTATAGCTTGTTAAAACAAAACAATCACCTAACTTGTAGGAAAGATAATTGATTATTTTTATACAGGACAAAAAAATTGGGAAAAATAAAAGATGGTACAGCATGGCCTTTAGGAAGCTCTATTACTACTAGTGGGGTTAATTTCTCTATTGCAGCTCCAGATGCGACAAAAGTAGAGTTACTAATTTTTAAAAGCGATGATGACGACGATGCAGAAGAAACAATATCCTTAAAAGATACAAATAGATCTGGAGACTATTGGCACATTGAAATCGAGGGACTTACTGAGGGTGCCATATATGGATACAAAATCTCAAATGACGAGCAACTAGCTTCTCAAGAACATATCGTTTTGGATCCATGTGCTAGAGCAATAAGTGGGTGGGGAAATTACATAAGAAATAAAAATAAAAAATTGAATGTTGGCAATAGTCGTTACCTAAAGGGTGTAGTGACTAATAGAGAATATTTCGATTTTAAATCACACCCAAGGCCTAAATACCCATGGAATAAAACAATTATTTATGAATTACATGTTGGTGGATTCACTAAAAACAATGATTCAAATGTTTGCAAAAGTAAAAAAGGCACTTTTATAGGTTTAATTGAAAAGATACCTTATCTTAAAAGTCTTGGTATAACATCTATTGAACTTCTTCCAGTATTTGCCTTTGATGCTAGTGATGCCCCTTTAGGACTAGTAAACTATTGGGGTTATAGCCCTATCAATTGGTTTACACCACATCAGGGTTTTGTGGATAGTAGTAATCCATTAGATGCAAGAAAACAATTCAAACAATTTGTAGAAATTTGTCATGATAATGGCTTAGAAGTATTACTAGATGTTGTTTATAATCACACAACTGAAGGGAATGAAAATGGTCCGATTATAAGTTGGAAAAGTTTTGGTCCTAAAACTTATTACCATCGAGATGGTGATGGAAAATATCTCGATGTGAGCGGATGTGGAAATAGTATTGCGGCTAATAGACCACTGGTTAGAAGATTAATATTAGAATCACTACGCTGTTGGGCAATTGAGTTAGGTGTTGACGGATTTCGTTTTGACTTAGGTATTGCTTTGAGTAGAGGCGAAGATTTAATTCCTTTAGAGAAACCTCCCTTATTTGAAGAAATAGAAGCAGACCCAGAATTGAGTGATGTGAAATTAATCAGTGAACCCTGGGATTGTGGCGGGCTTTACAAATTAGGTGATTTTCCAGCGAAAGAATTCAGAACCTGGAATGGCCATTTTAGAGATGATATCAGACGATTTTGGAAAGGGGAAAAAGGCACAATCTGGCCAATCAAAGATAGATTATTAGGTAATAAATTATTGTACAATGATAATAATTTAGCGAATACATTTAGTATTAATTTCATAACTTCTCATGATGGATTCACATTAAAAGATCTAGTAAGTTTCAACAAAAAGCATAATCTAGCAAATGGTGAAAACAATAGAGATGGGGAGAACAACAATAATAGTTTTAATTACGGGATTGAAGGCCCAACTACTAATAAAGAAATAAATAATTTAAGACAAAAACAACAAAGAAATCTACTTTCAACACTCCTTTTATCGCCTGGAGTCCCTATGATTTTAATGGGAGACGAAGTTGGTAGAAGCCAAGGGGGTAATAACAACACATGGTGTCAAGACAACCCACTGGGTTGGATGGATTGGAATCATAAGAATTGGGATCATGAATTAAAAGAATTTGTATTAAAACTGATATCTATTAGGAAACAATTACCAGAGTTTTTCAGTCCAGATAGTATTTATGAATGTAAAAAATTTAATTCCAAGATCAAAAAATCCCATTTTTGGATTCAGTGGCATGGAATTAAAGTTAATAAACCTGACTGGGGGGACTGGTCTCATACTCTTGGATTTAGCATTAACAAAAATAATGAAGGCTCAGCTATTTGGCTTGGCTTTAATGCTTACAAAGAATCAATGATTTTTGACTTGCCAACCCCAATTTCTCCTTGGAAAAAATATATTGATACCTCTATTTTGAGGACTAAAAACCTTTCTAAAAAACCCTTAGCAAATCAATCAAATGTGCTTATTGAAAAGAACAGTCTTGTACTTTTGGTCTCCAGCGAGTATTCAAAAAAAATTAAGCTATGAGAGTAATAATCAAGCGGGCGGCGGGAATCGAACCCGCATCATCAGCTTGGAAGGCTGAGGTTTTACCACTAAACTACGCCCGCACTAGAACCAAAAATTTACTCGCTATTGGAGTAAAACTTAATTCAGCTTTAACCATTATTACCCTGCGAGTACCATTATCCCAAAAAGATTGAATAATTCCACATCGCTTTACGAAGGAAATAATCGCACAAGACTAATGATCTCTTATGCAATGGGAGATGCTGGAACGGGTTTGGCAGCAATACAGTTAGGTACTTACCTATTTTTATTTTTCACTTGTGCTGCAGGAATTCCTGCATTTATTGCTGGCTCGCTTCTCATGGTTTCAAAACTTTGGGATGCGATAAATGATCCTCTAATTGGATGGCTAAGCGATCACACCAGATCAAGATGGGGACCAAGGCTTCCGTGGATGATTGGGGGTGCTGTTCCACTTGGTTTATTTCTTGCCGCAATGTGGTGGGTTCCTCCTGGTGGAATAGAGGCTAAAACGACTTATTACGTAATCGCCGCTATTCTCTTGATGACAGCTTACACAGCCGTAAATTTACCTTTTGCAGCATTATCTACAGAGCTAACTGAAAATATAGCTGTAAGAACAAGACTAAATGCAGCAAGATTTACTGGTTCAATTATAGCTGGAACCACTGGATTAATAGTTGCTGCAGGCTTTTTATCTAAAGGAGTTGAAGGTTATACTTCAATGGGAAGAGTAACAGGAATAATTGCTACTTTTACAACCTTAATTGCCTGCTGGGGACTAGCCCCATTTGCTAAAAAAGCTAGAAAACCCATTTCTCAATCAGAACCTTTTAATCAGCAATTAAAAAGAGTTTTAAATAATAAACTTTTCACACGAATTATTGCTCTTTATTTACTTCTTTGGTGTGGACTGCAATTAATGCAAACCGTTTCTTTAATATATCTTGAGCAAGTTATGCTTGTTCCTATAGAAATTTCAAAATGGATACCAATACCATTTCAAATTAGTACTCTAATAGGTTTACAGTTCTGGAGCTTCTACTCCAATAGATACGGAAGAATATCAGCACTGTTCAAAGGAGGTAAAATTTGGATATTAGCCTGCCTTTTAGTTATGTTTATGCCCCCATTAACAAAAGGTATGAGTATAAATAATTTACTATATCTTGGTAATATTGAAGGGATTAAGATGCTGCTTCTATTATTAATAATTATTTTAGTAGGATTTGGAGCTTCAACAGCATATCTTATTCCATGGTCTTTGCTTCCGGATGCTATCGATAAAGATCCCGAAAAGCCCTCAGGAATATATACAGCATGGATGGTTTTTATACAGAAGATAGGTATTGGTTTAAGCGTGCAATTTTTAGGGTTTCTTTTATCTTTATCGGGATATAAATCATCGACTAATTGCTTATCAAATATTGAAGACTTAGATCAACCATTAACAGCAATTATTACTATAAGATTATGCATGGGGTTAATACCTTCTATTCTGATAATTGCCGGATTAATAACTATGAAACCCTGGAGAAATCTAGATTTTAAATCTAAAAAAGTAAGTCCATGAATTTTTCACCTCGGTGGTTAAGAAGATTTTTTAGTAGCTTGTTAATTGGAGGGCAAGCAGTTGCATCAATAGCCAAAGGGAAATTGAATAAATCAGATTTAACAGATCAACTTATGGAAGCAGGTCCAGGAAGCTTCCTCATCGTATTAATCACAGGTATTGCAGCAGGAACTGTTTTCAACATTCAGGTCGCTGCTGAATTGAGTAAGCAAGGATTGGGTTCTGCAGTTGGAGGACTCTTAGCAATTGGAATGGCAAGAGAAATAGCTCCTTTACTAACGGCAACTCTTCTCACTGGGAAAGTTGCAACTGCATATGCTGCTCAAATAGGGACAATGAAAGTTACTGAGCAAATTGATGCCATTACAATGCTGCAAACAGATCCAGTTGAATATCTAGTTGTCCCGAGGCTATTCGCAATGGTTGTAATGGCCCCAATTCAATGCTTACTATTTTTTTCTATTGCTCTATTTAGCGGTCAATTCAGCAGCACCCTGCTTTATCAAATTCCACCAAGCATCTTTTGGAATTCTGTAAGAGAATGGCTCGTAACATCTGATCTTCCGTTTATGCTTGTAAAAGCATTAGTGTTTGGGCTGTTAATCGCAATGATCGCTTGCGGGTGGGGATTAACTACTAGAGGCGGTCCAAAAGAAGTCGGTTCAAGTACTACCGGAGCAGTAGTAATGACACTAACCACCGTTTCTTTAGTTGATGTTCTGCTCACCCAAGTCCTTTTTGGCTGAAACTATGACCTCTGAAAATCTATTTGAAAAAGATAGTGTGATTTTGTCACCCTCCTATCGTTTACCCATCATCATAATTTTTGCTGGCTTGTTATTTTTAGTAACACCATTTCATCCCTGGCCAACGATTGTAATAAGCAGTTTTGGTTTTTTCCTATTGCTGCAATCTTTTACCTTGAAAATAAAATTTACGAAAGAAGATTTTATTGTGTTGCAAATGGGAAATGAATTAAGAAGATTTCCTTTTAAAAATTGGATAGCTTGGAAAATATTATTACCTGAATTGCCAGGTTTTCTTTACTTTAGAGAAGAAGCAAGTCCGCATCTATTGCCAATTCTTTTTGAGGTTAACTCATTAAAAAAACAGTTAAGGTTAAGGGTCAAGGATTTAGAAATACAAAAAGAAGTAGACTCATCGAAATCTAATAATTAACTGAAGTTTGAAATATGGAATCCGAAGAGAACAAATCTAGAGAAAAACAAAATTTAAAGCAGACTATTCCTGTTGAAAATATTTCCTCATTGAAAAATACAGCTCAAGAGCCTGTCGAGAAAAAACCCAATTCACTAAGTCTCACTAGTCATGAAATTAACCAAAAAATCGAGAACGAACAGACACAGCCTTTCATTAGCCTTGCTCTTAAAGATCTTCAACTTTCCCGTGAGAAATTAGAAAAAGAGATAGAAGAACTATCCAAAAAGAAAGAACAAATTGACTCTGAACTCAAAAGCTCATTCACAGGTCAATCTGATGCAATCGCTAGGAGAGTTAAAGGTTTTCAGGAATACTTAACTGGAGCCTTGCAAGACCTCGCTCATTCAGCAGAGCAACTTGAACTTGTTGTACCACCAGTAATAGTGAAGCCATCACCACTGGACGAAAATAAAAAAACTGATTCCAATAAAGAAACAGAGATTATCCCTGCTGTTTCAGATACTTTCAGACCTGACGAGAGTTTAATCAGAAGATGTTTAAGTCAATTTTTAGAACAACCTGATTTCTATGCTGAACCTTGGAAGCTAAGAAGGAGTCTTGAATCCAATGACATTGAAATGCTTGAAGACTGGTTCTTCAGCATGGGAGGAAGAGGAGCTCAACCAAGCAGAGGCAGTAGAGCAAAGAATGCTTTAATCGCAGCAGGAATTATTGCAATATTAGGTGAGTTATACGGAGAAGAATTTCAGACTTTGGTATTAGCTAGTCAGCCAGAGCGACTTGGAGAATGGAGAAGGTGCCTACAAGATTCATTAGGACTTAATCGGGAAGATTTTGGACCAAATAGCGGAATCGTCCTTTTCGAACGCTCCGACGGACTAATCGAAAGAGCAGATCGGCTTGAAGAGAGAGGAGAATTACCTTTAATAATAATTGATGCAGCTGAAATAAATGTAGAAATTCCAATTCTTCAGTTTCCTATTTGGATAGCTTTTGCAGGTGGTCCCAATGAGATTTATGAAGAAGATGGATTACTATAAAAATTCCTATTGAAATTATTTTGAATCTATCAATTTTAATCTTAGGATATTTACTTGGATCTTTTCCTAGTGGTTACTTAGCTGGTAAGTTTACAAAAGGAATTGATATTCGTTCAGTAGGCTCAGGATCAACAGGTGCAACGAATGTGTTGAGACATATTGGAAAGCGTGCAGCAATTATTGTCTTTCTACTAGATGTTCTAAAAGGGATTCTTCCTGTTTTAGCTGCGAAGTATTTTTTCCTAAGTGATTCTTGGCAAGTAGCTGTGGGCCTATCAACTTTAATTGGTCACATCTGGCCTGTCTGGCTTAATTGGAAAGGGGGTAAGGCTGTAGCAACAGGTCTAGGAGTATTCCTTGGCATTTCTTGGCAAGTTGGAATTGCTACACTAGGAATCTTTCTCATAATGCTTTCAGTATTCAGAATAGTTTCACTTGCGAGTGTTAGTGCTGCACTAGCTCTACCTTTAATGATGTATTTAAGTTTAAAAGCTACAAATGTTTCTATACCTTTTTTAGTTATCTCACTATTAGCAATGTCTTTAGTGATTTGGAGACATAGAGAAAATATAGTTAGACTAATTAAAGGGAAAGAGCCAAGAATTGGTCACCATTAAGAAATTAAATAGCAACTTTATCGCAAAAACTTTTAAACATATATGCAGGATCTTTTGATTTAGTAATTGCTCTTCCAATAACTAATTTTGAAGCTCCCATCTTGATGGCTTCAGAAGCATCAGAAACTCTAGATTGATCGTTTATATCTGAACCTAATGATCGTATTCCAGGTGTTATCAGCTCAAACGTTTCGGGATAGACTTCACGAAGAAATTGAACTTCTCTAGGGCTACAAACACATCCCCCTAAACCAGACTTCGAGGCTATATCTGCTAAATGTTTAACCCGTTGAACTATGGGTTGGTTAATTAATAAATCATTCGCAAAACTTTCTCTAGTCCAACTAGTCAAGATTGTAATTCCTAATAATTTAGGTGGCATTAAATTAACTTTGGAGGCTCCTTCCTTTGCAGCTTCATTGGCCATTTTAAGAGCCTTTACTCCTGAACAAGTATGTAAAGAAATGAGGTCAGCACCAGTTTTTGATGCAGCGAAACATGCTCTAGCAACTGTTGTAGGAATATCATGAAACTTTAGATCTAAAAATATTTTTTTACCATTATCTTTTAATTTAGATAACATGTCTGGCCCTTCACTAACAAACAACTCGAGTCCTACTTTTACCCATATAATTTCAGGTATTTTTTTAAGCAAATGAAAGACATTACTCTTATCCATACCATCTAAAGCAATGATTAATTTTTCACTTGATTTATTAATATTTTTCATAAAAAGCTATTAAATTGAGACACGAACGAATTTTTTCTTTCCTACTTGCAATATTTTTCCTATTAAATCATCTGGAGTATCAAACTCTGTATTAGGATCCATAATTTTTTCTCCATCAATTCTTACTGCACCTCCAAGGATTTGTCTTCTTGCTTCACTGCTAGTTGAACAAATTTTCATTTTGCTAAATAAATAAAATGCCTTAGCTGGAAAATTAACATTGGAAATAGAGACTTCTGGTATTTCCTCAAGAAATTCTTGAGTGCCAAAAACTAATTTTTCAGAATTAACTTGTGCTTTTCTTGCGGCTTCAATTCCTTTAAAGTTAGATGTTATTTTTAAAGCCATGAATTTCTGAAGCTCTCTCGGATTAGAGCTTAACTCTTTTAAATTTTCGTTAGTTAGTAAATTTAGATAACTAAAAACTAAATCATCTGGAACCTTTTCCAATTTTGAATACATAGACAATGAATCCTCATTTATTCCTACAATATTGCCTAAGCTTTTACTCATTTTTTGTGTCCCATCTAGCCCAACTAAAATAGGTAATAACATTCCAAATTGCGGTTTTTGTCTAAAAGCTCGTTGTAGATCTCGTCCCATAGCAATATTAAATTTTTGGTCTGTTCCTCCAAGTTCTAAATCAGAATTTATTGCCACTGAATCATATCCTTGAAGAAGTGGATAGAGAAATTCATGGAGAGATATAGGAGTACCAGATTTATATCGATTATTAAAATCTTCTTTGGCTAGCATTTGACCAACTGTTGAATTTGATAAAAGTTCTATAACTTTTGTCAAATTAAGATTTTCAAGCCACTCGCTATTTCTTCTTATTTCTAAGCGACCAGGAGTTGAGAAATCAAGCAAAGAATCGTTAGGATTTTTACCTAAACCTAGTTGTTCAAGATAATTTAATGCATTTGATTCGACCTCATCTTTTGAAAGCTGAATTCTAGTTTTACTTTTTCCTGTTGGGTCTCCAATCCTTGCTGTAAAGTCTCCAATTATAAGAACTGCCGTATGACCTTCATCTTGAAAAGCTCTAAGTTTCCTGAATAGGATACTATGACCTAAATGAATATCAGTTCCAGTTGGATCAATTCCAAGTTTTACACGTAAAGGTTTTTTTTCTATTGCTGAAATTTCTAATCTTTTAAGAAAATTCTGATCTGAATCTCTCGCGTTATCACAAGGGAAAAGGTCTTCTAAACCTCTAGAGATCCAATCTGGTAATTCATTCGATTTATCAAACATAGCTATTTATAAAAAAGTCTTTGGTCATTTATCAAGTTCTGATTTCATTCTCACCAAAGTTTTATTCATCTGATCAAACATTTGATCAGGAGTAATTCCAAATTGACTAAGCTGGGTCTTTAACTGCTCAACTGTCATTTTTGCCTGAAAATCTTCTGAAAGCTCAAATCGTTTCATAAAAACTTTATACCTCTCCATTAAATCTTCCATATTATCAATAAACATTACTTTGCCTTCTCTATCAAATTTTCCATAATCAGAGCCTAATTGCATCAGATTCTGATAATCAGTAAAGAGTTTTTTTGCCTCTTCCTGAACAATTTCAGATTCAAAAAAACTCATGCCTTAAACCCTAGTTGAAAGATCAATTGATCGGTTTTGAATTCAATGATATTAACTAATTGTATCATTGAGAACTTTTACGAAGTTTAGACCGTTTCTACCCAAAAACATTTGTTTAGAGAGTGGAAATAGCCACACCTAAAAAAATATAACTTATTCAAGTAAGATAAAAAGCACTAATGAAGAAAAATAATTTTCATCTTATCTTATAAAGCTTAAACAAAACTGACCTTAGTCAAAATAATTCAAGATAACGGTTATATTACAATGAGCTATTACATAAGAATTGTCTTTTTTAACCTATTAACATGATAAATTTCAATAGGCAATATGATTTATTTAAAAGCAATGATGAAAATATCACAGAAAGTAATCCTCTCAATGATATATTTATCAATAAAAAAACAATCAAAGAATGGCAATCAAAAATAACTAATCATCAATCTAACATTTTTAAATATGGCTATAAAGATATAAATCAAACATCATTATTTGAACCTTGGTCAGAGGAGTTAAGTGAATCTTTCAACCCAATTGATCTTACTCCAATGCCTTTAAATTTCTGGAAGTGGCCAAAGGCTATGCATGAAGGACCCGCGATTTATTTTGTAATGGATACTATGGTTGATTGTGGTAGTAATTTTATATTATATATTGGAGAAACAATTTCCGCAGAAAAGAGGTGGAAAGGTGAACACGACTGTAAAAATTACCTGTCAAGTTATTCTGATTATCTCCAAAAAGCAAATATTGCAACAAGGTTAAATATTCGTTTTTGGTTAGATGTTCCAATCAAAACGAAGGAAAGAAGAAAGTTAGAACAGCAACTTATTAGAATTTGGCTTCCACCATTTAATAAAGAAACAAGAGGAATATGGGCAACGCCATTTACTTCTCAAATCAATTAGTAAAAAATTGTTATGATATAAACAAGTAAAAAAATTAAATGCGAATATCAGCAGTCACCGAAAACATTAACGACTGGTCAGGATCAGTCCTTATCGCTGGGATTTTAGAAGGAACAATCGAAAGGCAAATAAGTTCATTTAATACGATAATAAAAGATACTTTTTTGAGTCAAAGGTTCATTGATTCAAAGTTCAAAGGTACAAAAAATCAGAAACTATCCATTGAACTCATAGAAGGCAATATAAAAAAAGTAATCTTTGTAGGTTTAGGCAAGGCGGAAAACCTTCGAATTGATGATCTAAGGAAGGCAGCCTCAATATGCACCCGCCAAGTTTCAGGTAACGAAAGAAAAGTAGGAATATTTTTTCCTTGGGATGCATTTGACCCTTCTTCAGCTGCTTGTGCGGTTGGAGAAGCAGTTAGGTTGTCATCTATTAAAGATCTGAGATTTAAATCAGAAGCAACAGACTCTTCTCCAATTGATGAAGTTGAATTGATAGGCTTGGATCCCAAAATCACTCCATCAGCCGTAGCTGAAATAAATCCAATTTGCGAAGGAGTTAAATTTGCAAGAGAACTTGTTTCAGCTCCCCCAAACGTTCTTACCCCGTATCAAATGGCGAAGGAGGCTGAGACTATAGCCGCTGAATATGGTCTAGATTTAAAAATTCTTGATAAAGAAGAGTGCCAAGAACTAAAAATGGGAGCCTACTTAGCGGTTGCCAAAGGATCAGATCTAGATCCTCATTTTATACATTTGAAATATTCTCCTAAAGATCCAAAACACAAAGTCGTATTGGTCGGCAAAGGTTTAACTTTTGACTCTGGCGGATATAACTTGAAAGTAGGTGCTTCTCAAATTGAAAAAATGAAGTACGACATGGGAGGAAGTGCTGCTGTCCTTGGGACAGCAAGAACGATAGCAGAACTGAAGCCAAGCAACATAGAGGTTCATTTTATTGTTGCTGCTTGCGAGAATATGATCAATGGTTCTGCATTGCATCCTGGAGATATCATCACAGCCTCGAACGGAAAAACTATTGAAGTAAACAATACCGATGCAGAGGGAAGATTAACATTAGCCGATGCCTTAGTTTATGCATGCAAACTTAAGCCAGACGCCATAGTAGATCTCGCGACTCTAACTGGAGCTTGCGTTATTGCTTTAGGAGATGAGATAGCAGGATTATGGACTGACAATGATCAGCTCTCTGAACAATTAACTAAAGCTGCAAGTAAGGCCGGAGAGGGAATTTGGAGAATGCCCATGCAAGATTCATACAAAGCTGGAATTAAATCATCTATTGCTGATTTGCAAAACACAGGCCCTAGGCCAGGGGGATCAATAACTGCTGCATTGTTTCTAAAAGAATTTGTAACTTCAAGTATTCCATGGGCTCACATTGATATTGCAGGTACATGTTGGACTGAAAAAGATAGAGATTTAAATCCTAAGGGTGCAACTGGTTATGGAGTAAGAATGTTAGTTAATTGGATAAAAGAAATGAGTCAAAAACCTTAATAATATCTCCTTAATTTTTAGGTTGAAATATATATTGAATAACCTTAAGTTAACTATTTTATTACTATTTATATTCTCCCCAAACTTTTTTTAGTCTATTATCTCTACCACAACTTGTTCTATAGAAATTATATTTAATTGGATTTTTATCAGCAAAGTCCTGATGATAATTCTCTGCAATCCAAAAGGCTTTAGAATCAATAATATCAACTTTTAATTCGTCTAAGGGTACATTTAATCCAACAGAAATGTTTTCTTGACTATCTTTTGCGGCTCGCTCTTGTTCTTTATTAGATGTAAAAATAACAGGCTTATATGAATCACCTCTATCACAAAATTGGCCCTTATTATCAAAAGGATCAATATTAAACCAATACTGCTTTAGTAAATCTTTATAGCTAATAACATCAGAATCAAAAGTAACTTTAACAACCTCTTGATGTCCACTATGATTTTGATATGTAGGATTTGCCAGATCTCCTCCAGAGTATCCACTTTCCGCAGAAACTACTCCTTTAAGTTTCTCTAAATCATGCTCTAGGCACCAAAAACAACCCCCTGCAAAAATAGCCTCCTCAGACTGAGCAGATACTTGTAAAGGGCAAGCTATTAGTAATTGAAGGACTGAACAAGCTAATATTATTCTTGTTAAGATTTTTTTCATGATAATCATTGAATTAATAAGTCCAGAATATAGTTTGATGCTCTATCTGTAACACCAGGTTTGCCTAATCTATCTTTCAATCTTTTATAACCAAGCATTATGTCATCTTGTGTAGATCTATTTTCCATGATTTTTATTGCTGCATTGAAGATCTTTTCAGCTTGAAAATCCTCTTGTATAAACTCTGGTACTAACATTTTATTTAAAAGAAGGTTAACTGGTGAAATATATTTAACATTAAATCTCAATAAATATCTTGCAAAAAAAGCGGTTATTCTACTTACTTTATACCCAACAATTTGTGGTACTGAGTTTAGGGCTAATTCCATATTTATCGTTCCAGACTTAGCTAAAGCTAAATGAGCAGCAGAGAATAAAAATGGTTTTATATCATCAACTTCATTCGACAAAATAATACTTCCAGATATACCATATTCTTCTAATGAATTATTTAAAATCTCATCAAATTCTTTTAACCCTGATGGTATTATGACAAATATTGAAGGATCTCTTTCTTGAAGCAGTCTAGCTGCTTTAAGTAATGTAGGCAATATATATTTAAGCTCTTGTTTCCTAGATGCTGGAATGATAAGAAGAAGTTTATTATCAGAGGCTAATCCTATTTTCCTAAATGATTCTTCTCTAGTAGGAATATTTCTATAGAAATCCAACATTGGATGGCCCACAAACTTTACATTTCCTCCTTTATTTGAATAAAATTCAGCTTCCTCCTCAAAAATAGCCAAAATTTTATCTGTAAAACTAATCAAATCGGTTGTTCCTGAATCACCTAATCTCCATGCCCATTCCTGCGGTGCAATATAATAAATTATTGGAATATTTGGGAACTTTTTTTTTACTTTTAATCCCAGTCGAATATTTGGCCCCATATAGTCAATTAATACAACTGCATCAGGAGTAGCAGAACTTAAAAAATTTTCTATTTTTGATTGTGCATTTAAAGTTGGAAATATATAAGGGAGAGCTTCTAAAAAACCAATTGCACCTATTGCAGAAGTATTGGATATGACTTTAGCGCCAGCTTCTCGCATTCTTTCTCCACCTAAAGCAGTTATCTCTAATTCAATTCTTCTCTTTTCTGCATTATTCTTTAAAGCTTTTATTAATAAACTTCCCTGCAAATCTCCAGATACCTCTCCAGTGCTGATTAATAATTTCATTATTTATTTTGCATTAAAGAAGGCATTGGACCTCTTCTACCTTTAGCTATAGAAAGTTCTATAAAATCACATAATCTCGCGGAAGATTGAAATAAATTTTCTTTTCTTGCAATTTCTAAACTCTCAGAGATTACGTATTCAGATTTAAATAACAAATTCCAAATTCTTTTCAATTGAAGATATTCGTCTTTATTTTCTTTATCTATACTCTTCCTCTTAATTCCCACTTTATTTAGCCCACGCATTCTGCCAGGATGACCTTCTGCTAAACAATATGGAGGAACATCTCTATCAACCCTTGTCATACCTCCAACCATGGCCAAATAACCAATATGAACAAATTGATGTATCCCCAAACAACCACCAATAACAGCCCTATCCTCAACAACAACGTGACCTGCAATCTGCACGCTATTAGCTATGACCACATTGTTTCCAATTTCGCAATTATGTCCTAAATGAGAATACGCCATTAACAAATTTTGATTCCCAACTATAGTTTTCTCCCCTTTAAAGGTTGCTCTATTAATAGTTACACATTCTCTAAAAGTATTATTATCCCCAATTAAAACATCAGTAGAATCTCCATTATATTTCAAATCTTGAGGCTCTAATCCAATACATGCACCAGGAAATATCTTATTATTAGATCCTATTTTTACTTTACCCTCGATAATTACATTTGGTCCTATCCAAGTATTTGGACCGATAATCACATTTGGTCCTATCACAGCTCCTGAACCTACAAATACTCCGTTCCCAAGTTCAGCCTTATTAGACACGTCAGCATAGTCATGAATATTAACTTTGTTTTCCGCAGTAAAGTCTCTAAATAATTTAAGTTCACTCATTATTTCAATCCACAAGAGAGAACATCAAATCACCAGAACAAACTAAATGATCATCCACTTTTGCTTCTCCCTTAACCTTGCCAAATCTTTTCCTTTTGATGCTTATCAATTCACAAGTTATTAATAGTTGATCTCCAGGGACCACTGGACGCCTGAACCTAACTGCATCAATCCCAGCGAAGACAAAAAGACCTTTCGGAAGGTCAGGCATTTGAGAAACGATCAAACCGCCTACCTGAGCCATAGCTTCAACAATTAAAACTCCAGGCATTAACGGTCTTTCAGGAAAATGGCCTTGAAATTGAGGCTCATTAAGAGTGACATTTTTGATTGCCACAGCTTTCTTACCTTTATCATGTTCTATCACTCTGTCAACGAGGGCAAAAGGATATCTATGTGGCAGAAGCCCCATTATTTGCTCGCTATTTAAAATAAGAGGTTGAGAAGGAGAAATGTCGGTCAAAATCGGCTTTAATTAAGTTAATACCTTTTGAAGAGAAGAGGCAAATTTCGCATGAAGAGAGTGAGACCCTTTATAAACAAAAATTTGTGCTCTTGGTAACCCAACAAAAGCTAAATCTCCAATCAAATCGAGCAATTTATGACGCACTGGCTCGTTTGAAAATCTCAAGGGTGGATTCACCCAAGAATCACCATTGCAAACCAACGCATTTTCAAGTGCTCCTCCTTTAATTAGTCCAGCTTTCTTTAATTCCTCTAGTTGGTCAAGAAAACCAAAAGTTCTTGCAGGTGCAATTTCTTTAACAAAATTATTTGGCGAAAGCTCAATAGAAAACATTTGCTGTCCAATTGCCTCATAAGGGAAATCAATCAAACCTATTAATTTACATTTTTTTGATGGTATGGCAAAAATCACACTTTCCCCTTTGCTTACAAAAATTTGTGATTTTATCTCGGGTCTTGGTTTAGGTGATGTAGTGGAATTAATCATTCCTACTTTTTTAATTTCCTCGATCCAACCAATAGCAGAGCCATCAAGTAAGGGAATCTCATTGCCAGCTATTACTATATGAACATGAGTTAATCCAGCACCAATTAATGAAGCTAGCAAGTGTTCGACAGTAGATACCTTCTTCCCATCCAAATCAAGTGTTGTGCACAAAGGAGTATTCCTTACTTGAGAAATATTCAGCGGAAAAACTTTATTAGGTTCATCTGAAAAAGAGATATGAAATCCTTTTAATTCTGTCGGTTTAATGACAACTTTACATTTGAGGCCAGAATGCAATCCAATACCATCTTTTTTAATTTCATTCCTAAGCGTCCAACCTTCTTCATAGTCATGAGGGAAAGAGAACACTAGAATTTCCACCCAATTCCAATGTTATATCGCCAATTACCGCTGAAATCCTGAGTAGCCGCCTCTATACGAATTGGGCCAACAGGGGTATTAATGACCGCTCCAGGGCCCACAGAAAAACCAGACCCTGGCTTTTCTAAAATTTTTCCAGGTTTTCCTGGCACATTAGATTGAGATCCAAAATCAGATCCCGCGTCCACAAATAGGACTCCTGAAACTAGCCGCCAAATAGGAAATCTATATTCACCTGTTAACTCGCCATAATTTCTTGCAACGCCTAGA
Organism: uncultured Prochlorococcus sp.; assembly: GCA_902629395.1. GTDB lineage: Bacteria > Cyanobacteriota > Cyanobacteriia > PCC-6307 > Cyanobiaceae > Prochlorococcus_B. The sequence goes on along the minus strand of CACOQT010000001.1, from coordinate 113,279 downwards.
TCACAAGCATTCCAACCTCTAACAGAGCTGGATCCTCCTAGGCAAAATGCTTCATAAGGAGGAAGCTCACCGATAATTGTTCCAATCTTTGCTTGCAAACCTATAGATTGTGCACAACTTGAAGTTGGACCAGGCTTGAGACGACAACTCTTGTGAAACTTAAGCCAATTTGTAGGATAAAAACGAGAATAATTAATCCTAGTTCTGTTAAAAGTTGGTGAATTCTCACCCAAACTAATAAATTGTTCAGAACCAATATTTAAATAATCTCCAGAAGTTGGATTTCTAGAATTATCTAAATTGTTGTATGTGATTGCACTTTTGAAGCTTAATAATGTATTTTCCGTTGAGCAATTGTATGCTACGCAAATAACTTCATTCTTGGGTACTCTACCGTCTATAAAATTTGTAGATGCAACGCCGTAAGGTCTTTTATCTCCAGCGTAATCTATTGGCTTTACTCTCTGGATGTTTGCACCAATAAGGGCACTCCAAGGTACTTTCTTTAGGGGCTCTCCACCATTTAAAGGTCTTGCAAAAGAAAAACCTCCTCCTGTGCGCTCCAAAACTATAGAATCACCCTCATAATCAAACCAGCTAAACTGCGGTGCAGATGACTTAGCAGACAAAAGATTAGCAAATGGTCCTATTTCAACTAAAGTATTATTAGCATTTAAATCTAAGTATTGAGATTGACCAGTATCGTAACTTATTAATGAATTAGGTGCTTCATATTTATCTGTAACTCCTCTTATACTTCCGCCCTCTTGACTTCTAAATTCTTGAGGAACTTCTCTACTTAAATATAAAGAAGTTCTAAAAGATGTTCTATGTTTATCATTTTTAATCCAGGGATCGTATAAGGAAAGATTTAGAAGTGCACCATACTCTCCATAAGTCAAATTCATATTTGATGACCATGATCTACCAACAAGATTGGACTCTTGCAATCCGATCTGTCCAAACACACCTTGTCCTCCGCTATAGCCAAGCCCACCAGTCAAAGAGCCAGTTCTCTGTTCTGTTATACCGAGTGCAATGATAATATTTCCTGGTTCAGAAATTAAAGGCTTAAGAGTTACCTTTACATCATTAAAAAGGGACGTTGAATATAATCTTTTTATATCAGATTCTAATTTTTTTCTATTAAAAATATCTCCAACTTTAGTTATTAATTCTCTTTCGATTACCCATTTTTTAGTTTTCCCTTTTATCATTTTGCCATTTTCATCTTCGGTATTTCCATCTTCATCTATAAAGCTAATCTCAATACCAGCAATATATCCTTCTTGAATATTAAGTACAACTCTACCTTCTTTAGTTACATTACTTGGGCCAGATATCCTAGCAATTGAATATCCCTTACTTGTATACCAATCCTTAATTTCTTTAATCCTGTTTTGTAAAGTATTTAAATTTAAAGTTTTGCCATAATCATTATTAAAAATCTCATTTAATTTTGTACTAGATAGTTTTACCTCTGATGGAATTATGTTTACAGTATTCAGTATTGGATTAGGTTCGATTTTAATCAAAAGTTGAACACCTAAAGCACTCTTAAAAGATTCAATTTTCGCACCAGAGAACCATCCTGTTGAGTAAATTCGGTCTAAATCGTTCTTAACTTCTTCACTCGTAACTTTACTGCCTGGTCTAATTAGCATTGCATCATAAGCGATGACTTCCAAGCGCTCTTTATCCGGATGATCTTCAAGTCCCTCAATAACAATCTCTGATATCAATACTCTTTTTTCTTCAAGAGTATTGATATTATCATTTTCATCTTTAACTTCAGATATAAGAGTGTCGGCATAATTTAAATTAATTTTTTTTTCATTCACCTTATGTATAAATTGCAAATTTTCACTATGAAGATTACCAACAAAGAATTGATTTTCAGCTGAGATAGTTTTAGATGCTTTACTTTCATCAAGAAGACTTATAAAAGGAAATACAAAAGCAAATACAAATGCACTTTTGGTTATTAATTTTTTACCAGAGTTGGAGTATCTGTTGGACATAAATTTTAAAGAAATTCAATTAAGTTAAGGAATTCTTAGCTAAGAATAATTTAGTCAAGAAGCATTGGAGGAGAAATTTTCTATACGTTTAAAAATCTCCTCATAAGCATCTATCACCCCTCCAAGATCTTGCCGAAAGCGATCTTTGTCAAGGATCCTATCTTGAGGATCAGAATTTTTTTTATCCCAAAACCTACAATTATCTGGACTTATTTCATCTGCTACAACAATTTTACCCAATGAGTTAAAACCAAACTCCAACTTAAAGTCAACTAGTATTAAATCGAGTGAATCAAAATATTCTTTCAAAATTTTATTTACACTTTCAGTAATTTCCTCTACTTCTTCTTTTTGAGAAGCATTAATCAAGTCAAGCAGCTTTAATCTTCTTTCTGTGAGGATAGGATCTCCCAATTGATCATCTTTGTAATAAAAATCGAGGAGTGGAGGGTTTAATATTGTCCCATGATTGATTGGTGTCTCTCTACATAATGAACCTGTAGCGATATTGCGAATGACAACCTCCAAAGGAATTACATTGACCTTATCCGCGAACATAATTGTTTCCGAATGAAGTTCTAAAAAGTGTGTAGGAATTCCATTTGCTTCGAGCAATTTAAAAAGAGCCCCAGAAATCCTGCAATTTAGTCGTCCTTTACCGTCAATCTCTGATCGTTTTTTTGCGTTAAAAGCAGTAGCATCATTCTTGAACTCTATTAGAACCCTATTTGGATCCTCGGACGAAAAAATTCGTTTTGCCTTCCCTTCATAAATTAGCGATCCTTGGATATGATTCATTAATACCTCTTATATCTCATTAGTATAAAGAGACAATGCTGAAAAAATCACCACAATCAAGACAATTTTATTTAAAACCTAAACTCAAAACATCTAAATAATTTTCCTAAAATATTAATCTAAGACTTTCAAGTAGCTATTGCCAAAAACACTAAACCTATTTTTTCTTAAGCACGAGGGCCATGACAAAGTATCAAAAGAGCGTAGATTTTAAAAGAATATTAATTGTTGGGAGCGGAGGTAGAGAAAACTCCATAGCGTGGGCTTTATCAAAAAATCAATTGATTGAACAAATATATGTTTGTCCAGGTAATGGTGGAACAGCCAACTTTGAAAAATGTATTTGTCTAAATACCAAATCTGCAGACAAAAAATCAATTATTGAAAATTGTAAGAATCTAAAAATTAATTTAATCATCATCGGACCTGAAGTCCCTTTAGCCGAGGGCTTAGCAGATGAAATGAGAGAGGCAGGCCTTACAGTTTTCGGCCCAGGGAAGGATGGTGCTCAACTAGAGGCAAGTAAAGAGTGGTCTAAGGCGTTTATGGTTGAAAATAAAATTCCTACGGCAAAATATTGGTCAACAGACTCTGAGGAGGAAGCACTAAACATTCTTGAAAGATACAACCAACCTTTGGTCATCAAAGCCGATGGTTTGGCTGCAGGTAAAGGTGTATGTGTTAGTGAAACCATTGATCAATCCAAAGAGGCAATTAAGGAAGTATTTTCAGGGAAGTTTGGCTCTGCGGGGAAAAAAGTTATTTTAGAAGAAAAAATTGAAGGGCCTGAAGTTTCAATTTTTGCTCTTTGTGATGGAGAAAAGTTAATTGTAATTCCCCCAGCACAGGATCACAAAAGACTACTTGATGGAGACAATGGCCCAAATACAGGCGGGATGGGGGCTTATGCACCTGCACGCTTAATAAACGATAAAGATCTTAAAGACTTAACTGAAGTGGTGCTTATCCCAACTTTGGAAGGCTTGAAAAAAAAGAAAATCAAATATATTGGTGTCATTTATGCAGGTTTAATGCTTACGGCTAATGGACCAAAAGTCATCGAATTTAATTGCCGCTTTGGCGATCCAGAGTGTCAAGCTTTAATGCCCTTAATGGGAGAAGAATTTGCCTCTGTACTTTATGCTTGTGCTCGAGGAGAGATTGAAAACGCACCAAAACTAACATTCAAATCTCACTGCAGTGCTTGTGTAGTTGCGGCGTCTGAGGGTTACCCTGAAAATCCTATCAAAGGTAGCAAGATAAGTATTAACGTTGAATCAAACCCTTCTCTACAAATTTTTCACGCTGGAACCACAATCGATAAATTCGACAACATAATCACTTCGGGCGGAAGAGTTCTTTCAATAGTTGCTCAGGGAGAGACCTTCGACAAAGCATTCGATTTGGCCTATTCTAACTTAAAAGATATTAATTTTGAGGGTATGCAATTTCGAAAAGATATAGGTTATCAAGTAAGAGACATTTAATCTAATTCTTATAATTCATAATTGATGAAAAATTCAAATTTAGATAACGATAATACTTTCTCAACATCTAAAGAAAGTCAATTATTAGATGATTTGAGTATATTAGAAAAAATAAAGTTATGGTGGGCAAGATTTAATTTAAGGTCAAAATTACTAGCATTTGGAACGCTAGTAGTCAGTTTCATAATGACACTTATTACATTTTTCGCTTTGAGTAGCATACAAAAAGATGCTGGAATGAACGATACTAGGTATGCAAGAGATCTAGGATTACTATTATCAGGTAATGTGACTGAGCTTGTCGCGAACAATCAAAGCAGAGAGCTCTTCAACGTAGCAGAAAAGTTTTGGCGTTCGAGTAGAAATTTAAGATACATTTTCTTTACTGATCCAGACGGCTTTGTAAAGCTGGGTATTCCAGTAAGTGCTACAGCTTCAGAATCTGAAGATGAAGGTGCTTTACAGTTAACGCGTAAGCTAAAACTACCAACTGAATTAAAAAAACAACCTCAATTTCCGTTAGTTAGACAACATTCAACTCCACAAGGACAGGTAACTGATGTTTTTGTTCCCATGCTTTGGAAGGGTGAGTATCTAGGAACCTTAGCGTTGGGAGTCACCCCAAATAAAAAAGCTCTTGCAACAGCAGCGTTGACGAGAGAGATTACTGTTGCAGTTTTTATTTCTATCTGGGTTTTAGTAATAATTGGAGCAGTATTTAATGCTCTCACAATTACTCGGCCAATTAGAGAATTAGTTGTCGGAGTAAGAGAGATTGCCAAAGGTAATTTCAAATCAAGAGTCGATCTCCCTATGAGTGGAGAACTGGGAGAACTATTAACAGGATTTAATGCAATGGCATCCAGACTGGAGGACTATGACGCTGCAAATATAGAAGAACTGAAAGCTGCTCAGGTCAAACAGCAATCTCTTATTGCCACGATGGCAGATGGAGCTCTGCTTCTTGACGAACAAGGAAACATTGTTTTGGTCAACCCCACAGCCAGAAGACTCTTTCGCTGGGAGGGGAGAAATCTTGAAGGTCAAAAATTATTGAGTCAACTTCCTGACTCTCTTGAAAAAGAACTAGAAACGCCAATAACCTCTCTTTTAAGCAACTTTGGAGATAGTGATGATTTGAGATGCAATCTTGAGGAACCACCAAGAACACTTCGTATAGTCCTAAAGTCAGTCAGAGATACCACAGGAGAAAACATTAAGGGCATTGCCGTAACAGTTCAAGATCTCACTCGAGAAGTGCAATTAAATGCTGCACAAAAAAGATTCATTAGTAATGTTTCTCACGAATTAAGAACACCATTATTTAACATCAAGAGCTATGTGGAGACTCTTTACGATCTAGGCGAACAACTCACTAAAGATGAGCAAAAGGAATTTTTGGGTGTAGCAAATTCTGAGACAGATAGACTCACACGATTAGTCAATGATGTTCTTGACTTATCCAAGCTTGAGTCTGGAAGGACGATCCAACTAGAACCACTAAGTATAAAAGAAGCAATGGAGCAAACACTGAGGAACTATAAACTCAATGCTGAAGATAAAAATGTAAAGTTAACTCTAAATGTTGAAAATAATCTTGCATTTGTTTTAGGTAACTGGGATATGATTCTTCAGGTGTTAGACAATCTTGTCGGCAATGCGCTCAAGTTTAGTCACGAAGGAGGAACAATAAATTTAAAAGCCTACACATGGCCTGACATATGCGTTGCTTCTCCAGTTGATCAAGACAATAAGGCTCCTCATTGTGAGATATTGTCTCCGATCCCAAAAATCAGAGTTGAAGTATCTGATACAGGATGTGGCATTTCTGAAATTGATCAACAAAGAATATTTGAACGTTTTTATAGAGTTGAAGATTCAGTTCATACTGAAGTTGGAACTGGACTTGGGCTTTCAATTGTCAAAGGAATCGTTGATAAACACGGAAGTGAAATAAGAATGGCTAGCGAACCAAATACTGGAACTACTTTTTGGTTTGAACTTCCTCTAGAGGATTCAGATGCTGATCAGCTATTACTAAAATCAGCAAGAAAAAATTGGGAACTTGAAAATGAAAAATCTTTTATCAAATAGAATTATCCGTCAGTTGATTCGATGCTTTTGAAAACACCAGGCAACTGCTCTTCTGGGTTAACACGATGAGGGGCTCCACTAAATATCTGTTCAAAATTAGAAAATGAATCTTTAATCTCTGGTCCCTCATTAGTAATGATATATTCACGTATCCTTTTATCATGCCAGGATCCTCTCATCTTAAAAACATTTATTGCTCTTGCCATTTCCCCCCTTATTTCTACATATTGCAAAAGTAAGATAGTATCAGTTATTGTTGAAATATGAGAATCAGTAATTGAGTGGCTTCCCATAAATTCTTCCGCAGTATTTGTAAAAAATCCAGCTATTTCTTCCTGTTTTGCATAACCAGTTACTCCAATAACAAACTGTCTAAATGCATTCAAACTTACACCTCTCGCTAATGCAGATAGAGAATCAATCGCCATTCGGGAAGGTTTAAATTCATTAATCTCGGATTTGATGATTTGCAGATGATCCTCCAAACCTGTTGACTCTGGATAAGCACAAATAATCTTTAATAATCCATCAGATTCCATTTTTTCAAAATCAATTCCCCAACTAGTTGCATTTCGAAGAAGTTGTGCTCTTGATTCTTCATATGCGAAAAGTATCGTTCTCTCTTTATGCATATATGCATCTTCAACAAACTTCGAAACCAACATGGTTTTCCCAGTGCCAGTCGCACCAGTTGCGAGAATAATTGAGTCTTGAAAATATCCCCCTCCGCACATTTCATCTAAATCGGGAACACCAGAACTAATACGGATATTCGAGGATCTTTGCGTAAGCCTCATAGCACCTAAAGGAAATGCAACTATCCCTTGAGGTCCCATTGTAAAAGGGAATTCACCTTTCATATGAGTAGTTCCTCTTAATTTCAAAATCTCTACAGTCCTCCTCCTCTTCTCTGCTTCCAAGACATTTCTCAAAATAACAACATTATCAGAGACAAATTCCTCAACTCCATATCGCGCAATTGGTCCGTATTCTTCTATTCTTTCGGTGGTCATGACAGTAGTCACACCAATTTCTTTCAGTCTTGCAATTAACCGAAAAATCTCTCTTCTGACAACATATATAGCGTCATATTGTTGAAAAACAGCTGTCATTGAATCTATGGCTACTCTCTTAGCTTTGAACTTTCTAATGGCATAACTAATTCTCTCAATTAATCCTGACAAGTCAAAACTTCCTGCTACGTCCTGACCATCTGGATCTGGAGATGCATCTAAAATAAAAAGTTTATTTTGGTCAATTAATCCTTGTAAATCCCAACCAAAGCTTGCAGCATTCCGAACTATATCTAAAGGTGATTCTTCAAAAGTTACAAAGATCCCTGGTTCATCAAAATTACATATTCCATGATGAAGATATTGCAGAGAGAAAACTGTCTTACCAGTTCCAGATGTCCCGCTAACTAACGTGCTGCGTGCATTTGGTAACCCACCATGACAAATATCATCAAAGCCCTCAATTCCAGTGGGGAGTTTTTGTACATGCATTTTGGTCGAATTTTTATTGAAGAACGCTAAAAGCTATTACATACAAAACATAATCAACAAACATACATAAATGCTTAGATATTAGTTGGGCTTAAGAATTCATTTACTTCTTGTCTAAATGATTAATTATTTATCTGAAGAGTAAAACATTTCTTGATCAGTAAGTTCATCATACAAAAGGTCTAGTCCTATCAGTACTTTTTCTCTATCAGAAAGATCACCAATTATTCTTCGTACAGGTGGGGGTAAAATCTTAGATAAAGTTGGTGTGGCTAGTATTTTATCTTCCTCGGCCAATTGAGGACTTTTTAAAACATCGATAACTTTTAGAGCATACACACCTTTAAATTCACTTTCTAAGATTTCTCTCAACGTATTTAAGGCCCTCATAGAGTTGGGTGTATTCCCAGCCACATAAAGCTTGAGAATGTATGTCTTTCTTGCAATCATTTAAAACCTCTAAAACATCTATAGAGCATTTACCCTCTTAGATCTTGACTAAGTTACCTAAAAAAGTCAAAATAATAAATTGTTTTTCGATTACGATTAGGGCTTAATCGATAAAAAGAAAGGAAATCTACTTACTTTTATTTCGAGCCTTAACGTGTCACCTAAAATTATGGCTGATAAAAAATCATCCCTCAAAAAAGAAACTCCGCAAGATAAAACATATGCAATAGTCGAAGCCTCAGGAAAACAGTTTTGGCTTCAACCCAACCGTTATTACGATTTAGATAGGTACCATGCAGAAGTTAATGATGTTTTAACTATCGACAAGGTTCTTCTTCTTAACGATGGCAAAGATCTTAAGCTTGGGAAGCCTTATGTAAAAGATGCCAAGGTCGAAATTAAAATATTGGAGCACAGAAGAGGTCCAAAAATAATAGTTTATAAAATGAGACCAAAGAAGAAGACAAGGCGAAAAAACGGTCATCGTCAAGAACTTACAAGGGTTTTGGTTCAGTCGATATCAGTTACCTCAAAAACTAAAAAATCAAAAGAAACAAAAGAGTCTAAAACCACTGCCAGTAAAGTAGAATCGAAATAAATTAAATTTTAGACTTCGTGAATTATGGCACATAAAAAAGGAACTGGTTCAACTAGGAATGGAAGAGATTCCAATTCAAAAAGACTTGGTGTCAAAGCCTATGGAGGCGAAAAAGTATCTGCGGGATCTATCCTTATTCGCCAAAGAGGAACTTCTATCCTTCCAGGAGTTAATGTGGGCAGGGGCAAAGACGATACTCTTTTTGCTCTTACAGATGGCTCAGTTCATTTTGAAAGCATCCGCATAGGATTAAAAAATAGAAAAAGAATTAATATCTCTGCTACGAAATATACCTAATTCATTTTTTTAGAGGTTTGTAAGCTCGCGTTGTTATTAAATAAGGATGAAAAACCTCTATGTAATTTGACTGTAAAGTAGAAAAGAAATTCTCAATGAGATCAGGGTCATCAAAGTGAAAAGGATACTCTCCGTTTTTACCTTTGTAGAAATACCAGTTCATTATAGCTATCCCCTTTGGACTTAGTTTTTCCCAAAATATTTTTAGTTGTTTTGCTGGATCAGGAAGATGTTCAAGTACATCTAAGCAAACAAGAGAATCAAAAATCACACCTGAGGTGCTCTCTAAATCTCTGGAGACCGAAATCTTATTTTCAATACCCAATTCCCTAGAACGATGTTCTACAAAACTTCGGTTTTGAGGATTAAGGTCCACAAACCAAACATGTTCAACATCCTTTAAAAAAGAGGCTGCAAGAGCATGCGTACCTATCCCTCCTCCAAAATCTAAAACTTTTCCAGAAGCAAATTCTTGTTGTAGACGAAGGGTGTCAGCTATGTAATTAGAACTATTTAAGTGCCAAGATGCCAAATCTATCAAATGAGCATCTCCAACTTTTTCTTCGTAAAAATCGCCAGCATTGTTCTCAGTAAATGCACCTGGATGCAAAGCTGCCAAATCATCAACGCCATTAATAAGCCTCTGTTCTAATTGATCATTATTAATTTGAAGGAATTCAATAAGGTGTTTTTTTAAATTGAAGCCATCATTAATGAAGCTGGAAATACTTAGATCTAAATCAGTCATATTATTTTATTTGGCTCAGTGTACACACTGGGTTATAACTCTAAATGTTAAGGGTTACTTGAACAAACTTTTCACATTAGCCTCAACCAAAGACATTAATTTTGGAAACACCTTTTGGATTTGTTGTCATTGATAAGCCTGTTGGGCTTACTTCTCATGATTGCGTTAATAGACTTCGCAAAGTATTTGGTATTAAAAAAATTGGCCATAGTGGAACTTTAGATCCCTCCGTTACTGGGGTACTTCCAATAGCGATTGGTAATGCGACAAGATTAATAACTTATTTAAGAGGCTCCAAAGTTTATGAAGGAATTATCCAATTAGGTAGAGTTACAAATACTGATGATTTTCAGGGAGAAATAATTGAATCAAAATTTTGGCCATCAATTAGCGAAAATGAGATAGATTCATTACTTGAAAAATTCAGAGGAACAATATTACAAAAGCCTCCTATATTTTCAAGTGTTCACATTAAAGGAGAGAGAGCTTATAAGAAAGCTAGAAAAGGAGAAAAATTTAATTTAGATCCAAAAAAAGTAACGATTAACAAATTAAATTTAATAAGGTGGTCACAAGTTGAAGGTGAGCTAACAGTTCATGTCGACTGTTCAACAGGTACATATATTAGATCTTTGGCCAGAGACATTGGAGAAACAATCGGATGCGGTGGCTGTTTGAAAAAGTTGCGCCGTACAAAGGCTTATAACTTTACCGAAAAGCACTCGATATTGCTTCCAGAGAGGGCAGAATTTTACCCAGAAATAAATAGACCTAAAGTTCTAGATCCAAATATTTTTTTTAAACATATGTCTTCCTTTCAATTAATTTCTGAAGAAGAAATCATTAGTTGGTGTTCAGGAAGAAAAGTATGTTTCAAGAACAATATTAAACGTCTAAAGTTAGCAAAAAAAAATAAGGATGAAGATAGTTTTATTCATAGTAAAAGTATATTAATCTTAGATCAAAAAAACATAATTATTGGTGTAGGTGATTTAGATGAGAACTATAAAATCAAACCTAAGGTTGTTTTTAATGCTATAGGTTAATATAGATAGTTAGTCCTAGAGTCGAGATCTAAAGTTATTTGATTATTCCTAGTAGCTTTTTATTTGTACGCCCGTGTAATAATGTTTTAGAATTTCATGAAAACTCGCTCCGTTTTCAGCCATGGATTTTGCCCCCCATTGACTCATCCCAACCCCATGTCCAGCTCCATAACCTTCCACTAATAGGAAGTAATCTGTTGGCATTGGTGGAAGAGGTTGAATTACAAAATTCTCTGCTATCTTATTATTATAAATAAATTTACTTTCAAAATTATCTTGACTAAATTTTAAATAGGCATCAAATTTAGTACTAAGAAGTTCTAACCTTTCTCTTAAGCTTTTTCCGGAAATAATCTTTATGCCTTTAGTTCCATAAAGTTTAACCTTTAAAACTCTTCCAGTTTCACTTCTATCTATAATTTGAATACTATTTAATTTACCCAAATCAGTAAATTTTACATCCAATTCCTCAGCGTTAAATTTCTTCTTCCATTTATATTTAATACCATTTTGATCATAGTCAATAACACTTTTTAAATAAGGTAATTGATATTTCCAAACCTCACCGCTATTCTCAGTCCTTCCTCCCGAACTACTATGAAAAACTGCATCTATCAGTTTATTCTTATAAAATAGAGAAAGCGATCGTGTGCTTTGAACTGCCCTATTTATTTTTGCTGTTTCAGATTCAAGTCCTAGATAAACCTGGCTAGCTTCTGTTGAATGTAGATCAAATAATTTATCTTTATCCAGAAGTTTTAAGGCATATGTCCTTGCCGCGATTGCTTGTGCTTGAAGTGCTGCAAGAGGAAATTCTTTAGGCATTTCACTACCAACAACACTTTTCAAATACTTCTCTAATTTCAAGTTATTTATTATATTAAACTTTCTATTATTTAATGTAACTCTTAATTCCCCAGCATATCTTCTATTCTTATACCAGACCCCTCTTTTATCGCTATTACCAATAATTAAATTAAAATCATTTGGCAATTCAAACCATGTATTTATGTTGTTAACTGAATATTTAACATTATTATTTTTATAAATTAAATTTAAGGATTTAATTCTTTTATGATTAGAAGGAATACCTTTAACAAAAATATATTCCACACTGTCGGCTCTAAATCTCACTTTTTTTTCTGTGTCTATCAAAACTCGCATTATTGGCTCTTTTGCAGCATTTGACTTAAATGGAAAGATAAAAAATGTAGCTAAAAAGATTATTGCCCATCCAGATTTTCTTTTAGGTGATGCACTCACAATAAAAATTGGATTTAGGTACTAATTTTGCCTATAAGAAAGATGATCCACCAGTGGTCAAATCTATGAATGGCAACATGTCTCACAAGAGGGAAATTGCAAGTTACTTTTCTGGGAACTAGCTCAGGTGTTCCAACTCTAGCTAGAAACGTATCAGCGATGGTACTAAAGCCACCACAAAGGTCAGAATTGTGGTTGTTCGATTGTGGCGAAGGTACACAGCATCAGTTCATTAGAAGTAATCTCAAGTTTTCTCAAATAAAAAAAATATTCATTACTCACATGCATGGGGATCATATTTATGGCTTACCTGGACTGCTCGCAAGTATTGGTTTGGCAGGCAGTACCTCTGGAATTGAATTGTTCGGGCCGACTCCACTCAAAAACTTTATTGATTCCTGTCTCTACAACAGTTCGAGCAGATTGGCTTACTCTTTAAAATTTAACAGAGTTGAGAATGCAGCTTTTAATCAAGAAATTTTATTTGAAGATTCCGATTTAGAAGTCAAGACAGCTCCTCTCAAGCATCGAATCCCCTCTTTTGCGTACAGAGTCAACCAAAAAACTAGACCCGGGAGGTTCAATTTAGAGAAAGCAAAGTCACTTGGGATCCCCCCTGGACCCGTTTATGCAGCCTTACATAGAGGTGAGGAAGTCAGATTAGAAGATGGTCGCATTTTTTCAGGTAAAGAGTTCTGTGGACCGCCTAGACCTGGTGTAAGCATGGTTTATTGCACAGATACTGTATTTACAGAATCAGCAATTGAGATTTCTAAAAAAGCTAATCTACTAATCCATGAATCAACTTATTCTCAAAAAGAGACTGAAATGGCATACGAGCGAGGACATTCAACTGCAACCATGGCCGCTCAGATTGCTGCGAAAGCCAATGTTGACCAACTAATTCTGACCCATTTGAGTCCAAGATATACCCCTGGGAATCAAACATGTCCAAATGATTTGCTTAATGAAGCAAAAGCAATTTTTCCAAATACTCAATTGGCAAAGGACTTTCTGCAGATTGACGTAAATAAAAACCTGAACTGCAACAGTTCGTGATCCCTTTACCTATGAAATGCCTCTACATGAAACAATAGTCGAGTTTGGTGCTTCTTTAATCGCTGGCGTTATTAATGGATTCTCTTATTTCTTCCCTTAAACGGTCCTTCACAAGACTATTAGTCTTGATACCTGTGCTTGTAAGTCTTAGCATTAGTCCTTTATCTGTAAGTGCTCTGTATCCCAGCGACCCTTCATCAGTAGAGGCCTTAGATGATAGTTTGCATGGTCAAGACCTGCAAAATACTGAATATGTGAAATACGACTTATCAGGAAAAGATCTTGGTGAGGCAAATTTTACAGGAGCTTATTTCAGTGTTTCCAGTCTAAAAAATTCTGACCTTTCAGGTGCAAACATGACCAACGTTATTGCTTATGCCACAAGGTTTGATAATGCAAACCTCACAAACGTAAATCTTACCGGTGCTGAATTGCTTAAGAGCGTTTTTGATGGCGTAACCATTGATGGTGCAGACTTCACTGATGCTGTTCTAGATAGAAGTCAACAGAAAAAGCTCTGTGAAGTAGCAACAGGCAACACAGCAGATAGTCTTGGTTGTAGCACTAGAGGAGCTGGATATGTGCCTGCTACCAAAGGTCAAGGTTTTAACCCAGGAACTTAAACTAAGTCCCTCAATCTCTTAATTACCCAATTAAAAAAGGGGGCATTGGCCCCCTTTTTTTATTGGGTAGATACTTACTAAATTTACTTTGTGATAATGAAGAATGCTGCTGCAGCACCTCCAACCGCAAACATGGGCAGACCAACTAATAAGTGAGAGGTGCCAAATCCAAAGCCTCTTTGCCGCAATATAAAGTAGCCAACGCCAGCAGCTCCAGCAGCAAGAGGAATAGCAGCAGTGGCAGCAGAGGCAACAGCGTGATAGTCGAAGTTCATCCCTGTGTTGAAATTTAATTACTCACAATTATCCTTCAATTTTGATGTTTGGAATGAAATTGTGCGTGAAATGCCTCATATCTTCATCACTTTAAATCCAAAGAGAATTAACAATTTTTTCAAACTTATGATATTCAAGGTGAGATATTTGAACGATCTCTTGAGCGTGGATGTTTGCTATACCACCATTCCTGAATATTCGAATCTAGACGGCTGGAAAACAATGTCAAAGTAGTAGTAGTAGGTTTTGCACCTGGTTGTATTATTTCAACAGAATATGATGGGCATTTTTGAGCGGCAATATCAGCCACCAACCTTTTACCAATCCGTCTCCAACTTGGCTCCTTACTTCGCCATGAAAGTCTGCAACATGGCCAAGGTAATTCCTCTCGATCATATAGTCGACAACAAGGGCCTAAAACTCTAAAACTAAATTGGCCTCCAATACTTGAATGAATAGAACCATGATCTAAAAGATCTTGAACTTTTTCAGTTGGCAAAACTTCTGAATTCAATTAATCCCTGAATAAATTTTTTGCGTCTTAAGCGCACATTCCAAAGGTTGGCGAAAAGTTACCTCTTTTGCAAGCAAAACGATGAAATTCTCGTGAAAAAATTAATATCAATAAATTTCGTCCTCTGCATGAGTTCTAATTGTGCAATCTGAGGTTGGATATGCCACGCATATCAAAATATATCCTTTGCTAATCTGCTCATCATCCAAAAAGCTTTGATCCTGTTGATCAACATCTCCTTTTTCCAATTTAGCGGCACACGTAGAGCAAGAGCCCGATCTACAAGAGGAAGGAAGTTCTATGTTTTGTTCACGAGCAGCCTCAAGAATATATTTATCGTCTGGAATATCAATAATTTCTTTCAGACCACTTAACTTATTAATAAAAGTGACCCTAAAAGATTTCATGAAGGTTTTTAATCTGAAAATTTAGAATTTATTTAATCAAAGTCAATACCATCAACGCCCATTGGCCCTTGGTTTTGATTTTAAGAACTTGCCAACCAAGAGTAGAAAAAAACTCTTGAAGCTCCTCGATCTGCTCAACTAATAAACCAGACAAAATTACTTTTCCTTTTCGAGCAATAATTTTTTTAAACTCTGGACCTAATGATTTTATGACAGGTGAAAGAATATTGCAGAGGATCAAATCAATTTTTTTTTTCGGCATATTAGCCTCTATTTCTTGAATAGAGCCATGAAAAACTCTTAAAAGATCGTCTGAAAAATCATTTAAAGCTGAATTAATTTTGGTGGCTGAAATTGCTAAAGAATCAATATCAACTGAGAAAGTACGAATTGCTCCTAATCTTAATGCAGTACAAGATAATATCCCGCTTCCACAGCCTATATCAGCGATTATTTGACCTGATGGTGGAATATCTTCTAGGGCCTCTATGCACAGCCTTGTAGAGAAATGGCTGCCGGTACCAAATGCACTTCCAGGATCTATACGTATTATCTTTCGTCCAATAAATTCTTCTGGAACCTCTAACCACGCTGGTAAAATTAAAATAGATTTTCCTACTGGATCAGGTTTCCAACTTTTTTTCCAACTTAAACTCCAATCTTCATCTTTCACCTCACTCCATAGACAAGGAGGAAGTTCTAAATCAAAAGTTTTTGCTAAAGATATTAAAGATTTGATTAGGTTTTTCTGCTCTTCAATTGACCACTCATTGAGAGGAAGCCAAATAAACAAAACCTTGGTAGATTTTTCGTTTGGCTTATGCTCCATAGAAAATCTATGGATTTCTAACTTGTTCAAAAGCCAATAAAAAGAATCTTCTAGCTCAACTTGAAATTCCTGCTCCAATCTCAACCAAAGAAGCTGGGAGTTTTTCATATCTATAGTTTTTTGAGCTGACAAATTACAAAGTCACAGAATGAGCTTCGTTTATACCTTGCATTGAGAGAATTGATCCCAACAACTGCGGTGGAATTGGATCATCAATACTTAAAACCATAACTGCCTCACCTCTCACAATCCTTCTTCCTACTTGCATTGAAGCTACATTTACATTGTGTTTACCTAAAAGCGAACCGATTTGACCAATAATTCCAGGCATATCCCTATGTCTAGTAAAAAGCATATGTCTACTTGGTACAAAATTTATAGGATACTCATCGATACTTGTAATACCTAGATCTCCATCACCAAAAACAGTTCCTGAGACACTGTGTACACCTTTGTCGCTATAGCTGTCCAACTGCAAAGAGCCTCGAGCGAACTCTGGGCTCAATTCATCCGTGATTTCGACCACATCAATCCCACGACCTTTAGCTTCCAATGAAGCGTTTACGTAATTGATTTTATCTCCCAATGCACTGGTGAGTAATCCCTTCAACGTGGCAATAACTAGGGGCTGAGAGGGATGTTGAGCGAATTCCCCTTGCAAACGTACCTCTAACTTCTGAATCTGTCCTCCAGAAATTTGACTTACCAACAATCCTAAAGTCTCCGCAAGTTTTAAATGCGGTTTGAGACTATCCATTATCTCCGCACTCAGACCTGGAATATTTACAGCACTTCGTGCTGGCAAACCTAAAAGAACATCTCTTATTTGCTCTGCAACATCAATAGCCACATTTTGTTGGGCCTCAACAGTTGAAGCTCCCAAATGAGGAGTAAGTATCAAACCTTTTTTGACTGCACGTAGAGGTGAGTTCTCAGCCAAAGGTTCTTTGGCATAAACATCAATTGCAGCACCTTGAATAATATTTTCCTCTAACGCATGGGCTAAATCATTTTCATTAATAATCCCGCCTCTTGCACAATTGACCAATCTTGAAGTTGGTTTCATTGTTCTTAATAGGTCAATATCAACTAAATTCTCTGTTTCAGGGGTCCTAGGAAGATGAAGGGTTACATAATCGGATTCTTTAAACAACTTATCAATATCGCTCAATCTAACCTGCATTTGCTGAGCCCTTTCAATAGAAACAAAAGGATCAAATCCAATAACTTCCATACCCATGGCATTTGCAACTTTTGCGACGTGGGATCCAATCTTGCCAAGTCCAACTACTCCCAAAGTTTTCTTAAATAACTCATTCCCTACATATTTTTTCCTATCCCAACCTCCAGAAAACATACTTACATGAGCTTGAGGGATATTTCTCGATAGTGAAAGAATCATCGCTAGAGCATGCTCAGCTGCGGCAATGGTGTTTCCACCTGGAGAATTAACAACTAAGACTCCCTTCTTTGTAGCAGCCGGCACATCAACATTATCTACTCCAACTCCTGCTCTACCAATGATTCTTAATTTCTTTGCCTTACCAATCACATCTGAGGTAACTTGAGTTCCTGAACGGATCATCAATCCGTCATACTCTCCAATTAAAGCTTTCAACTCTTCTATAGAAAGACCAATTTTTTGGTCAACCTGAGCAACCTGAGTAAGAATATCTACACCTGCTTGATCAATGGGATCAGAAACAAGAACTTTCGTCATTAAAGGCGAGAAACGTGCCGATCTGAACTTTAGTGATCTATTTGCCTCTGACCAGAATTATGTTGGGCAGGATTGAATATCCAAACATTTCAAGGAGCTAATTAGTGTCCACTTACGTCATCATCTTGAAAGAAAAGAGAGTAGCAAAAGAGTTGCTTCTCAAACTTAGAGAGGCTCAAACCCCTATCCTTAATTGCGATTTAGTTGAGCCATTGGACAATAAGTTAATAAATGAGAAGTTTAATCATGACACCTCAGAGGAAGTATTTACCAATCAATCAAGTTTTAACGATGTCAAACTTTTGAATCCTGCTCTTGCTCGAAAAGATCGGCAAAAAACTTTAGCTACATGGTTAATACCCTTTGGTTTTGTTGCTGGCCTAAGCTTTTCAGAAATGACTGATCTAAAGACATTTGCAGATATGGGGTTCCCAGATCAATTAGAAAAGCTTATTGGTGGAGTAGTTGGAATGATTTCGGGAGCACTTGGGAGTTTTTTCTCGGCTGGTGGTATTAGTCAAGAGACAGATGATGATTTAAGAGCTATTCGTAAAAAAAGCAAGGATGGTTTTTGGCTTTTAATTATTCAATTACCAATTGAGCTAGAACCGCCTTGGGCGATTCTAAATGAAATTGAGAACCTAGAAATACTAACAATTGGTAAACAATAATAACTTAAATAATATTTATAAAAGAGTTGTTAAGGACATCAATATGATCAGATGAAGTTTATATTAAGAAAAAGAAACTAGAATCTATTTTATGTATCTTCCAAAAGAAAAGATTCTAAATAATACTGCTTTTCCAAATGAATTAGAGGCTTTACTTTACTTTGCAGAAAAAGCTTTAGTGGTCCGTGAACCAATATGGTCTCCTTTTGTTTCAGCACAATTAATTGAGGAAATAAAAAATAGATTCGACAACCTATGTGATGTAACTCTTTTTTTCGAGGGAGGATTCCCACAAGCAGAAAGAAAAAGGATATGTTTTTTAAGATCTGAGGAAGAAAAAAAATTTACTCCTTCAGATGTGCCTATCAAAGGAATTTATCTTAAAGGAAACTTTCTTTTTGATAGAGCCGAACAAAACGACTTTAGGTGTATTTTGAATAAACTTGAGGTGGAGGCTGGAGAAATAGGAGACATCTGGTTAATTAGAGATAGAGGTGCACAAGCCATTTGTTCGAAAAATTGTGCAAATTCAGTGCATAAAAAAATTGGAAAATTAAGAGAAGTTGAAGTAAGAATCGAAGAGCTAGATCTAAAAGATATGGAGATTCCTTTCCAAAGACCAGAAAAAATAATTAATACAGTGGAAGCTTCTACAAGAATTGACGCTATTGCCTCTGCAGGCTTTGGCTTATCTAGATCAAAAATAACGACTCAAATTAAGCAAGGCTTTTTGAGACTTAATTGGATTTCAAATAATCAGCCTAGCAAATCTGTGCATGTTGGAGACCTTATTCATTTGGAGAAAAAAGGGTCACTAAAAATTTTAGATATCGATAAAACAAAAAAAGAGCGTTGGAGAATAAAATTACTAAGGCAATGATCATTAGGTCCTATTGCCTGCTAATTTCATTGAGTAACATTGTAATTGAGCTCTCAATTGATTAAAAAGGGCGATTAGCTCAGAGGTAGAGCACTACCTTGACACGGTAGGAGTCACTGGTTCGATTCCAGTATCGCCCATTCACCATCTTTACTATCGCTTGGCTATTGGCGAGAAAACCTCAAGGGAAGTTAAGAACTGATTACCTATCAAACATTTGATGAAGTTTTATCCATGTCTTTTCACTCTCACTCTGATCGGACATACCAATTACAGAATATTCAACATTCTTTGATTCTTTAATTTTTTGTTGATTAAAAATCTTACTACTATCAATGTTTACGGGCATTAAAAAAAAGCCAATTCTTCTGAATCAAAACAACTATTGAAGAAAAAGCCAGAAGTATTAATGTTTTTTTAATCTTATTAAATCGATTATCAAAACTACCTTTTAAAGATTTTCCTTTCAATTCTGGGATTTTTTAACGTATTTATGAATAAACTATGTTTAGTTAAAAAAAAGATATTAAAATAAAAATATTCTATTTTAAGATTGCTCTAAATTTATAAAGTGAATATTATCAAGAGGAATTATCCACCATTATTAGTGAAGATCTATTCACATTTAAATCTTAATTAAATTGTCTAAACCAAATCAATCCAATAAATTATACATTGTACTGGGACTAGGAAGGTCAGGCATAAGTGCAGCTAGACTACTTAAATCAGAGGGTAAAAATGTTTTAATATTGGAAAATAATTCAAATGATAAATTAATAAATATATCCAAAAAATTGAAATCTGAGGGAATCAAAAACATCTTGATTGGGCAACCATTACATATCAAAAATTTCACACCATTTATAGAAAAAATTAATTCAATTATTGTTAGTCCAGGTATAGACTGGGAGCATGTAGCACTAAAAGAATTAAGAAATAAAAGTATCAATATGCAGGGAGAGGTTGAGTTGGCATGGGAAAGATTAAGTCATATTCCTTCTATTGGAATTACTGGAACAAATGGGAAGACAACAGTAACTAATATGCTTAACCATGTTCTTAAATTCAATAATTTAAATTCAGAAATGGCAGGAAATGTAGGGAGACCAATTTCTAACATAGCTTTTGAATACAAGAAGAATAATTATGAAAATTTAAACTGGTTAGTTTTAGAATTAAGTAGTTATCAGATTGAAAGTTCACCAAATGTAAAACCAACTATCGGTATCTGGACAACATTCACTCCTGATCACTTAGAAAGACACAAAGATATAGAATCTTATTTTTCTATTAAACGAAGTCTGATAGAAAAATCGTCCATTAGAATTTATAATTCTGATGATATAAATTTATCCAGAGAAAGAAAAAAACTACCTAAAGGTATATGGGTTGGAACAAAGGTTCAGTCCTCTTACTATCATTATCCAAAATTCTGGATTGATCAAAAAGGTTATATTTTTGAAGACCAAAAACGACTATTTCATTCTTCAATCCTAACCATTCCCGGCAATCACAACTTGCAAAACCTCTTGCTTGTAACAGCTGCAGCTAGAGAAATAGGTATTGATCAATCCTCAATTGCATTATCTATGAATTCATTCAAAGGAATCCCTCATAGATTGGAGGTCTTAGATAAGATAGATAATCTCGGATTTTACAATGATAGTAAAGCCACTAATTTTGACTCTTCAATAACAGGTTTAAGATCCATTAAGTCTCCAGCAATCTTAATTGCTGGTGGCATCCAAAAAAAAGGAGATTACATTCCTTGGACAAAACAGATACAGCAATCAACTAAGGGAGTAGTTTTGTTCGGGCTCAATGCAAAAAGCTTGAGAGAAGCATTATTAATTTCTTCTTATCAAGGAGTAATAATTGTCACCCAAGATTTGGAGGAGGCTACCAAAGCCTCTATTGAGTTAGCAAAAAAAACAAATTCAATCAATATTTTATTTTCTCCAGCATGTGCAAGTTTCGATCAGTACCAAAATTACGAAGAAAGAGGAGATCACTTCAAAAGACTAGTCAATAAACATAGAGCCAAATCTAATCCTTTTATTAAAAAGGATTAGATTTGGTCGGGATTCCACCCTTGAGGACATGTTCATGCGTGATAATTTATAAATAAGCTTCATTGATATAAATTGAATAACGACCAATTCTCACAAAATGCTATTAGCCATAAAGAACTACAAAGCTTTTTGATTAAAGCTAGAAAAGATATAACATCACTTAATTCCTTAAAACAAAATCAAATTAATGAGGAAAAAGACTTCAATGATTTAATAAATAACTGGTCAGAAACCAGTCAAAAAATATTACTTATTATGAATAGTAAAGAGAAATTTTTCTCTAAGAATAAAAACTCCAAATCTCTCATGGCTTATGGAGCAATGGGGGCACATATTAACATGGCTCTGCAAGCACTTAAATCAACTGAATGTGATCAATGAGACCCAAGTATTAGCAACTTTATTACATAAAAAATAAAAATAACATAATGTACTTTCAAGAAAATATAATCTAGAATCAAACCTTTAATAGGATCATACATTTTCTTTTATTTTGTCCGAGCAAAATCAAAATCCGCTAGATCTCGTCCCTGAGTCAACAGCTAAGTCGCTAAAACCCATATCCGGCAAAAGTGAGGGATCTGAAAATGATTTAATTTATTGCCACTTATATGGAGTCGTGGGTGATTGGTACCTTTCTGAGATATCAGAAGATAGAGAAATTGCCTTTGGATTTCAAATAATAAACTCTGAACCTGTTTGGGAAATGGATAATTGGTTAACTAATTCCAGTAAATGGGCAGAAATCCCCATCCAATCTCTGCAAGAGCTTGTCAATGAGAAATTTTTAAAAGAAAAAGATATTCGATTTTTGATTACAAGAGATTTATTTTGGGAACCTACTAAGTTTTCAGAAATTAATATCGATAAAAATACTCTTATTTACCCAGGTACCACTAATAGAAGTTTTTCCTGAATAAATGCAAGCCTCAAGCTCACCTACCTAAATAATCATTAATTTAAAATGAAGGAATTAGACCCACAAAATGATCCTCTATATTTATTAACAAAAGCTGTTGAACAAGGTGACCCAAAAGTTGCTAAAAAAGTCAAAGATCGTCTTGATAAATCAGATAATCCTTCCGAGATGAGATATTTAGAGGGATTACTTATACTATTAGGTGAGAAGCCTGGAGAACTTGAAGAGCCACCCGACGTAGAAAATGATCCAGATGAATATTGGCCAGAAAATGATTACTTTGAAGTCTAGACTATAGTAATAGCAACTCCAATAAAAGATAAAAAGGAATAAAAAATTGTTAATTTATTAATCTGATCCCCCTCTCTTTTTGATATGAAAAGTGCAAAAACAGGAGAAAGACTTAACAAAGTCCAACCTATACCAATAGGTAAAAATTTAAAAACTATCTGCTGAAATAATATTCCAAGATTTGTACCAAGAAAGGTTGATAAAACCAAATTAAAATGATTTTTTCGAGTTATTGATCTGTTATTAAGAAGATATAAAAAATCTTTTTTAAAAATTAAAAATAAAAATATTGATGCTGATAAAAGTCTGATTTCAGTTGTTTGTAATGGAGTTAAAGTAGAATTTAATAAAATTACCCTTGATAATAAAGCTGCAAAAACAGCACAGAAAACCGATCCCAATGCACAGATAATCCCAAGCATGTTTTCTTCTGAACAACCCTCTTTTTGAAATGTGTTTTGTCGCACAATCATCAATAAAGAAAATGAGACAATCAATGATCCTATCCATACTTTTTGAGGATATATCTCATCTATACTTAATGTCCCTAGAATAGTTGCAATTATTGGCGTTAAAGCCTCAAATGAGAGAGTTTTTCTAGTCCCTATAATTTTTAAAGAATTTATATATAAAGTATCTCCAATTGATATACCGACTGCTCCACTTATGACCAATAAAAAAATAGAAGATAGATCAGAAAACCAGTTTATAGTTAGGGCGACCGGCAAAAAGAAGATAGAGGCGAGAAAATTTTTATAAATATTGATTTGTCTCGGTAGCAAGTTCTCACACTCTCTACGCCAAATGGAACAGGCATAAGTCCAAGAGAAAACTGCTAATGTTGCCGCAAAAAAACCAATCATATTTTATTTTTTATAAATTTTAAAAGTACTTAATTATTCATCAGAATTGTGGAATCAACTAACGTAAATAAGATGTATTTTAGTTGCAGCCAACTACTTTTTATTATGATGGCTTTTTATATATTCAAATTCAATTTATCATCACTCCAAACTTCTAGTACATCAGGGAAGTGCTTCTCCATACATAAATCGCAAATCCCATGACTAAAACGAATGTCTGCAATTTTTGAGAGGTATTTTTCTAGATGTTGCCACTCACCATCAGAGTCCCTAACCTCTTTGCAATAAGAACATGTCGTTAAAATACCTTCTGTATTGTGCATATGAGTGAGAGCATCAAGAAGACGAATAGATCTTTTACGAAGTTCCAGTAAAGTTACGACTTGTCGAGATAACGCTTCCATAATTTGATGCTGTTCATCAGACAAATGTCCAGGCTTTCTATCAATAACGCATAGCGTGCCTATTCTCTGATCATTTGGTGTTTGCAATGGAAACCCTGCATATAAGCGGATTTTTGGTTCCTCAACCACCAAAGGATTTGATTTAAATCGATCATCTAAAAGAGCATCCTCAACAATCAATGGTTCGGGACTGGCAATTGCATGAGCACAAAAAGAAACGTCCCTTGATGTCTCTTTCGTCTCAAACCCACACATTGATTTAAACCATTGCCGGTCTATATCAACCAAACTCATCAAAGAAATAGGTGTACCACAAGTTAAAGAAGCAATTCTCGTTATGTCTTCATAACATTGTTCGGGTTGAGTACCCAAAATCCTGTATTCAGCAAGAGCTCTCAAGCGCTCTTCTTCATTACTAATTTTAGGGGCACCAAAACCCAAAACATAATAATCTAACTTGAGTTAAGCATATATAAATTTAGAACATCAAAACCAATCACTTCTCAATAATAAATAATTAAGTTTTCATAAGAAAAGCTTCAAAAATATTAAGCTATCAAAAAATAATATTTGCGTTCAAAATTAATGCATCCAGTCTCTAAAAAAGGCAGATTCCGTTGATTCGTCCATCTATCTCAAGGTAGGATTAAGTACTTTAAATTACTTCTTCAATTCAAAAGCTCCTACTTGTCCTGATTTTAAAACTATTTCTCGTTGTCAAAGCATCATCTTTAATATCAAGTCCTTTAACGCTAAAGATTTGCCCTTCTAGGCCCTCTAGCTGAAGTTGATCAATCATTTGCTGTATAACCTGACTCTCTACTAATTTCTGATCTATCAATTCTGGGGTCATTTTTTCAAATAATTTACCTGCTTTGGATGCAACCACATCTGATGAATTAGTGATCTTGAGAAGAATCATAATTAAATCTAAATTTAGATAAACTGTAAAGAAATTCAATAAATAATTATATAAATTTTATCGATCTACAATATTAAAGAATTATAAAAATGCAATTCAACTGATAATTAAAATAAATATTCGAATTAATGTTAAGCATATAAATATCCAAAGTAATATCATGCCTAACTTATTATACAGCGACCCCTTCTTGTAAAAAGATGTATCTGAATGTAAATCTTTTTTCACTATAGAAATTAAATAATCTAAAAATAAGATAGCAATATTTACGTATTTAAATTACACTAATAGAATATTAATATATTTTAATAAAAAATACAAAAACCGCAAGAGATTATCGAAAACCTAACTAAGCATAACATGATGATAAACTTTAGATAAACAACTCTTATTCGAGATCTCTAAGAGAGAATAATTTTAATCTCTTACAATGATCAAATATTTAATTTCTCATAAAGTCTCAAGTAGTGACTCATATCAAAGATAAACTAATCATGATGAAACATAAAAATAATATGATTTCACAAAAAAATTAATCCATTAATAAAAAATGATTTTTATTTCACTTGTTCTAAGTTTACTTATTACTCTTAATCCCTCTTCAAATTTTAATTGCAATGGAGATAGGTTAACTGCCGTCATAAGAAATAACTTAAATGGAGATTTCGCTATCACATATGATCTTGAAAATATTGATAAAGGAGCCTTTGTCGTTCTTAATTGGCGAGATATGAGTCTCATGCTCCCAGTATCTTTTAAGGTTGGTGAAATATCTTTCACAGACAAGAAATGGTTATGGAGCTATCAGGATCAACAACAAGGATTAAGAATGTCTGAGCCCAGATTTGCTCAACTTATGCCTAATGGAGAAATTCAAGAATATTCGTGTAAAGCCATTGATCTTGATGACAAGGTTTCATAAAGAAACTATTAAGCGAGAACAAATCAATGCTTGCTATAGCTAGGTATTGAGTAGCGATTAAAACTTACATGACTATCTTAAGATCTAAGAGATTTGCATTTGTAAATACGAAGCAAAATGTAAGCAAAAAACAAGTTTTTATTTTTGGATCAATCGTTGCAAGTGGGTGCTTAAGTGGTGCCTTTTTTATTGCTCTGTATATTGAATACCTACATAATCCAGCTTTTCATGCTTTTGTTCAATCAAAAGGTATTTTCCTTTGAAGTTTGTTTTTATAATTAATAAAAATTCCTTATTAGAAAAAAAAAGTCCTCATAAAGAGAACTTTCCAAGATACGTTTAAGTTAAAAACTGCTCAATAAACGGCAATTAATTAGTCTATAAAAACGATTCAATAACTTATGATTAGTTATGAAAATGTAGCACTAAACTAATTTAGACAAAACCTGGAATTATTTGGCCAGTTGTTGCATATGCACCAACTAATGCAATACAACCAAGTAGGGCTGCATAGCCGTTAAGCCTCTCAGCAGTTACCTTCTCAGGGTCAATGTTCCTTGTAACGGTTTTTTGGGTAGACATTACACGACTCCGGGAATTAACTGACCAGTTGTTAGATAAATACCTGTCAGAAGAACAAAAGCCATCATTGCTGGCCTTCCTATACTCCTCTCTAGAATTGTTTTGTTTGTTGGTTGCATGATTTATAACCTTAGAAAATTCCAGGTATTATTTGGCCTGTTGTTGCGTATGCACCAAATGCAGCAACAAATCCAAGCATTGCTGCCCAACCATTAAACTTTTCTGCTTCAGGGGTCATTTTCAGTGAAAGTAGATTTATGTAAACAAATGTAACGGACCTGTGGTTTCGATTGATGGTGGGCAACCGAACATAATAGTAAAAATGATCATAAGTATTAGAAAAATCTATATAATTCAAAAACGCACTTCAGGATCTTTTTAAAAATTTTTTTGAATTCCTACAATTGAAGCAATTAAATAACAAAGGATGTACGACCCCTCTATTGGACAAGAGTCACTCACTACGGTTGATGTTTTAGGTGTCCTTGTCGGGCATATCCTTTTTGGAGTGGGTGCCACGCTTTTCATTGACTGGAGTTGGATTCCCTTAAGCCCTCAACAAAAAGAAAGTGGCCGTTCTTTAAAAGAAATAAAAAAAAGCTGGGGTTGGGATGAACCAGTAGATAACAAAATTGAGTCTTTAAACAATGAAAATAAAAATTCCATTACTAGGAATAATAATTAATTATCTATTAATACATAAAAAGAAAAAAAGATTCGCATCTAAGTGTAAAAAATAATCTGATAATTTTGAAAGATTTATTAGAAATAAAATTAAATATTACCCCAGATGAAAGTCAATTTTTAAAAAATTATTGAAAATTAAACTAACATTCTCTAAGAAATGCCTTTAAGTTTTGTTATAAAAATAATTGATTTTTTTATTGCTCGTTATACTCCAGATAGAAACTAGTAATTGATATTGATTTATTAATATATTCTTAATAAGTTATATATTACTTTTAATTGATTAAAGTAGCTAATAAAGAACTTTTATGGTACCTAAAAAAAATGACAGGAAATGATTGTACTGATTTGTTCAAGTCTGCCTATGAAAATCGCTATACATGGGGATTAGATTTTTTGGGTTATCAAGGTAGCTGCTCTTGGACAGATGGCGAAAGAGAGGTAAAAGGTAGCTTTTGCCTTGGAAAAGATTTAAAAACCACTGTGAGCGAAATAGATGATGAAAAAATACACAAAGCTATCTCCTCACAACTTTGGGAGGTTGCTATTCATCGTGTTAGAAGATCATTTGAACAAACTCACGGTCAAAATACCTTCACTTTTGGAAATACAAATGAAGTTGGAATCGAAGTTTTAGTTGGGGGGAAAAACAAAGGTGACAAATACAGAGTCAAAAATAACGTTGTCACAATGGTTTATAGACATATTCATGGGAATCTAATAATCATATTCACCAAGGATGTGACTCAAACTGGCAATGGCTACTTAAGCAAGAGTTATTCAAGCCAATATCTTGATCCTATTTCAAAAAAAGACCTTAAAGGAGCTAGCTTTTATGAAGATAACTTTGTGCCCTTATTCAAAGGAGGACCTTGGGTTTTATCCTCCAGATCAATTCATCAAGAATCATCAGAGGGTTCAATAATAAATAAGCAGGTATTTTCATTTGCAGATTTAAAAAGTCTTGTCCCAAATTGAGTTTTGAAAATGAACTAAGTGCCAGTCTTATTAAACTAGCCAGATGGTAGTCCCACCTAGACAGGTGCCGAGTATAAATTGAAAGTTGGGATAACAAATTCAAAAACGTATACTCATTTCTATTTTTTCATGAAGTGCTTTCAAGATATACATTTGCTATCGCCACTGGCAAGATTTACGAACCCTCTAAGATTGAGATTTGATAACTATCCCTAGTCGGATAAGTCATCCCATCACCATCATTGTCATTATCATCATCAAAACCAGAAATTAGAATTCGAATGCCCACTATCGCCAGCAATCCTGAGACTGAAACAACAATTATCTGACTTATCATTTTAAAAATAATTCAATCTTAAAAGTATTTCTAACAAAAAAAGGTAGTAATTAACGCAATACGTCTTTATGGAGGATTATTTTGGCTTAAAAAACAACGAAGATATTTTTTCAACTCTTTTTTTTGGTGTTTTCAAAGTGCTCGTATTATTTTTGGCAAGATCAGCTTTGCTTGAGTATGGAATACTAAACTGAGTGAATAATTTCATAAAATCATAAGAAATTAAAAAATATTCAAAATTTATAAAAACCTAATCATTATCAATTTGAAACTCTTTCAATGAGTCTCCGTAATAACTCATAGCTAATTGAAGTAAAACCCAACTCATAGCTCTAGACATTGTGCCTCCGAAATGAATCCAAACTTAAGATGACTTATGTTTCAACAGTTCGCTATGAGTAATTATTATTTTTAAAGAATTACAAATGAATTCCTGCTAAAAGAAAATAAACTTAGTACCAACATTTATCTTCCAACAAGTAACGATAAGTAATTTTTCATAGCATTTTTGTATTTAAAATATAAAATTAATTTACAACCAAACGAAAATGTATTGCATGGTTTTTCTTTCTAATCCCCAAGTGTGGCACTTGCCCGGAACTTGGTCAGAACAACCTATTGATGGTCCTTATTTGGGAATGACCCCGACTCAATTAAGTTGGGTTGCCGCATCGATTTTTCTAACTTTAATTATAGCTTTGAGTTTTTACATTATTCAAACTAATAACACGAAGAGTAAAAGAAGTTCTTAAAGTAGTTAGAAAGTACTGTGCTGGATTACTAGATAATTAGTATTACATGACCTACTTTATTTTGTATTTTTTTGGTATCGCATCAATTTGGTGGGTGTACCGTGTTGGATGGACTGAAGCACTAAAGACCATGATTAGTGTTTTGATTCCATCTATCTTGATTATTCTCTTCAATGTCAAAGCAGGTCGACTCATCTTTAAAAATCCTGCGGTCGGAATAATAAGTGTTCTTCCAACAGCCATTTTTATTTATCGAGGATCAAAGCCTATCGTCTTTGGTCTCAATAATTGGATTGACAGGAAAAGAAACGAATTTGTAGATCAAAAAGAAGTTGTTGAAGCCGAGGTTGTTTCTGGGGATGAAGCTTAAAGTAACTATTTATCAACGCAGCAGAGATCAAGATTCAAAGTTACCAACTCCTTCTATCCATTCATATCAACATCTTTTGCCATCATAGATAGTGGATGATATTTTGAATTTCAAAAAAACAGGAGTTTTTATTCTTTTATTAGTCATATATGTTGATTACATTGTATTAGTAGCAATAATAAAGTCATCGATAATTTAACCATGACAGAGAACGAGCCAAAGTGGGATTACACCACAAAAGAAGGAAATTTTGCTGCAGGTGCTGCAGTTGTTGGAGGAAATTTGCTGGTTCTTATTATTTACATTCTCTATAGAACGGTTCCATCTGTTCACCATTTCATAATTGGCAGATAACTCAAAAGTTAACTCGAGAAAAATCTTTAATGGTTTTTAACAGTATTCTCAGTAACTTAGGTTAGTTTTTGATAGCGACCAAATTAAAGTCAATAAAAAAGCTATTCCAATTAAGGGAGGAAGGGTTTTAATCAATCCAAAAAAGTCAAAAACCCAACACCATCTGAGCTATAAATTCCCAATTAAGGGAAATATTTCTTTGCTTCCTTTTTTACTTGAAGCGGGAATCACTCAGGACAAATAGCCATCATTAACTTAAACGTAATATTTATCTATACACATTAAATTTAGATAAGAAGAACTCAAGTAAAATATGATTACTGAAATCAAAAAACTTCTCTGTTCCTATATCCTTATGAATATGGGCAATGAAGAATCTATGTATTTTTAGTCTCATCAAATAATCCAAAAAAAGTCCATGCTATTAATGAAATAAGTCCGATTACCAAAGTTAGAATAGCGAATGGAAGTTTCCCTAGAAAAAGCAAAGCAATAGCTGTTGTTATGAAAATCAAAGAAAAAATCAAATAAATGTTTGAAGGGATTTTTTTTAGAAAATCCATAATTCAGCTGTTAAGAACATTCTTATTAAAATGGAAATTCAGATTTTATCAATAAAGCTGAAATTATTTTCATTAGTAACCACATAACTAGAGCACCCTCAATGAAGCCAAACCAATAAAGAGCATAATTAGATATACCCATTTCTTTTTGAGCACGTTCAACAAATGATTTATGCCATTTAATCAACTTCACAACTTATTTATGTAAATAGAGCCATTATAGTAAAAAGCCGTAAAAAATGTCTGTAAAGAAAAAATTTCTTCGTATCAGAATTTTAATGAAATTAAACCAAATAAGGGCTTGATTATATAGTTCTTATATCTATTACTACAATATAAATTCATATAAAATTATTATCAATATCAATACCGTATTCATCCAACTATGATAGGCATATAATAATGTAAACTTTTTCAGAATATATATAGATTGAGACACATTAAAACTTTAGAGAACAGGGCTACTAAAATAATTCAACTCCATATATGTCAGATTCATTTGATACTTTTTACTAAATATTAAAAAGAATTACTATTAAAATATAAATTGAATACGTTATTTAGATCTTTTAACACTGCAATCTCACTTCTATTGAGTAATTCTAACTGCAACCAATACTGGTATATAAGATTAGTGAGTAAAAAATACCGTTATCAATAATCTATAAGAAGAATTTGAATGCTTATTATTTAGTATCTATCTGTTTTCTCCAGTGAAAAAATTACCTTATTACTTCGATAACTCAGACAATTCACTTAGCTCAATCCATCTATCTTCATAATCTTGAATTTCTTCAATAAGTTCTGCTAATTGGTTGCTGATAGTAAGAATGTCCTCATTACCATCTGTTATTTTTTTTTCTAAATATATTTTCTGTTTTTCTAGCAAAGGTAACTTCAAATCGAGTTCTTTTAATTCTCTAGCTTCTTTGAAGCTTAAACGACTCGTATTATTTTTAAGGTTACGTTTTTTTTCTTTTTCACTCTTTTTTTGTGAGAGATTGACTCTTTTATCTTTCTCTTTAATTTCTTTGTTTCGCTCCTCTAAAATCTTTTTATCAAGAAATTGAGAATAATTTCCTTCATATCTCCGTAAGTGACCATTCTCAAAATTAAAGATCCTATCAATAGTTCTATCAAGAAAGTATCTATCATGCGAAACTACTACGACACAACCTTTAAAGTCTTCAAGAAAATCTTCTAGCACACTGAGTGTTTCTATGTCTAAATCATTTGTGGGTTCATCAAGCAACAATACGTTAGGAGCTTGTATGAGCATTTTGCATAAAGCTAGTCTCCTTTTTTCTCCTCCTGAAAGCTTCAGTAAAGGAGAATGTTGCTGACTTGGTGGAAAAAGAAATTTTTCTAATAGTTGTGATGCTGATATTTGCTTCCCTCCATGATCAATTCTTAATGCAGCCCCCTCCACAAAATCGATAACTTTGCGGTTTTGTCCACCCCCTTGGTTTAAATCATTAGTATGTTGATCAAGGTAACCAATTTGAACGGTTTCTCCGAGTTTTATACTCCCATTCGTAGGTAATCTCTTACCCGCTATTAGATCTAAAAAAGTTGATTTACCACTACCATTTGGCCCAATAATACCTACTCGATCCTCTGGACTAAAACTATAAGTAAAATCACACAAAAGGTCTAAATCATTCTCTTTACTTTTAAAAGAG
This sequence comes from uncultured Prochlorococcus sp., assembly GCA_902629395.1. Classification (GTDB taxonomy): domain Bacteria; phylum Cyanobacteriota; class Cyanobacteriia; order PCC-6307; family Cyanobiaceae; genus Prochlorococcus_B. The sequence continues at coordinate 81,295 of CACOQT010000001.1, read as the reverse complement.
ATACCTACAGCCTCAGCTTCAATTGCGATTTGTCCGATTCTTCTACTCAAGTAATTCATTTCTAATTTAGCTTTGGCTTGTTTTTTAGGTTGTGCTTGCATTTCAGCAATTCTTTGAATACGTGCTTTTTGTTTTGTGCTTCTTGCTTTTGGACCTTGCCTTAACCAAGCTAATTCCTTTCTTAAAACGCCCTGAAATTTCTTCTTAGTAGATGCCTCTAATTGCTCTTGTTCAATTTTCTGCTCAAGAAATTGACGATAATTTCCCGAATATTTACGTGCTTCTCCATTATTAATTTCAACCATGCGATTAGTAATACGGTCAAGAAAATATCTATCGTGAGTAACAAGAACTAAAGCACCCTCATAATGGTCTAACCAATTCTGAAGCCACTCCACCGAAGATGCATCCAGATGATTAGTTGGTTCATCTAGAAGTAAGACGTCTGGTTTGGAGACAAGTGCAGAGGCAAGACCTACTCTTTTACGATAGCCACCAGAAAGCTCTTTGATTGGCTTATCTAAATCTTTTATACCAAATCTTCTTAAAACTTCTTGGCATTGTTGTTCCAAATTCCATGCCCCAGAGGCATCCATTAATTCACTCGCCTGACCTAGTTTTTTTAAAAGGTTTTTATCCTCTGGATTTTGAGCGATTTTTCTACTTAACTGACTGAAATTAAGCAATAATTTTCTTTTTTCTCCACATCCTTCAAGAACCTCTTCCAAAATACTTCTTTCGTTGTCATAACTTGTTTCTTGCCCAACTAAAGATATCCGCAATGATGACAAACAACTCCTTTCTCCCTCCATCAAAGGTTCTATTCCTGCAATGACCCTTAAAAGTGTTGACTTCCCAGATCCATTTGGACCGATTAAACCAAGTCTCTCTTTTTTATTTATGTGAAGATCTAGATTTTTAAAAAGATTTTTTATTCCAAAGTCCGTTGAAGCATTAACAAGACTAATCAACACCGCTAAGTCCTCACGTTCACAACTAACGCTAAGTCATAAAAAATAACCCTCTTAATGCTTATAATCATTTTTCATTGATCAAACTTGAAATTTATAAATCAATTCTAATATACAAAGAAGTAATAGATTCATCCTATTCAAACAGCTACATAAACTACGAAATAATTACTAGAATCGCACGCTCAGAAAGCATTACCTAGACTCTAAAAAAGAATTTACTGTACTTTTCTACTTTTATATGACCCTATCAGAATTGATCAATTCCAGTAAACTCGAAGAACTTTCTCGACCATTGATTAAATTGCATAGTATCTATCACAGATACTCTTAATTTCATAAACTAGATCATCAGAATCAACTGTTATTGGAGATATAAAAGAAAATACAGAGTCATCAGAAAAATACGATTTATTATTTTATTTATATAATAAAAACTTTATAGCCTTTTTTTATTACGATAGTAGATAATGACTTGTAAAGGCAAGATTAAGGATGAGTTTTTTGGAGAGAGTTTTTTCAAATTACTTTCTGGCTTGGAGTCAGATTTTTAATTACAAAGATAAAACAGGTAGGATACCCTTCTGGCATTTTTTTATCCTGGATGGATTAATAGGAGCGTTCATCTCAATATTATCTAATAACAACCTTGCTAGTGATCCAAATGATTTTTATACCCTCGTTGAGGGATATGACTGGAGTTATTTGTATAGCATCCCATCTTTTTTAGTTTTTGTAGCCTTATTAATAAGAAGGCTGAGAGATATAGGGAAGGAAAACTTGGTATTTTGGGCATTTTGTTCATTTATACCTTTCTACAATCTTTATATTTTTGCCCAGCCTTCATCAGAGAAATAGAATAATTATTTAAGAGCCTTCATCCTTATTTGATTTTAACAACTTATTTCCTCCCCTTAAAAGTTCGAGGATAAGGAATTTTAAGAGCATTCAACCTTTTCAATTTTTTCCTTCGCCTATAAAGCTTATAAAAAAAGTCAAAAAGTGTTGACACACCTAACCAAGACAAAATACAGCTAATGAACACTCGAACTCCTTCAGTCGAAGCCAACCAATAGATAATAGGATCAACTATAAGATTAATACTGATATTAAAAGCAATAAACAAAGAAAAAGTAAGACAAGTAAAGACGAATAAAGCTCTGATTATTTTTTTTGTGTTGAAATTTTTCATACTCAAACGTTCAAAAATCGTATTTGTGATCAATATTTTCCATTCTCGATCAAGTTAGACGATAAAGTGATTTTAATGTAATAAAAGTTGATTCATTTTCAGAATTGAATCTTTACAGTTCAAAGATAAAACAATAGAAACTTAAAAGGGGAATATTAATACTTATCTTCAATTAAACTTATTTTATATTTAATTACTTCTAAATATCTTAAGCATAAAGATTAGATCCTAACATCGGTCGCAGAAAAGAGGCATTCGTTCATATAAACATGAAAATTATTGATAGTCATTTTTTTGAAAGTTGACATGATGATTTCAGAAGATAATTGAGACTGACTATTTTCAGGCAAAAGCATTTCATCAATCTGTCGGGAAACGATCTAAGTCTTCATATGTCATATGTTTTAAAGAACCAATCATCTCAATTCTGGATATAAATTAGCTATTGATAAAGAATATAAATAATGGATTAAATACATAGATTTAGACTGGCTCTATACACAAAATATAATATTTAGAATACATCTATTATGGAAATATTATTAAAAAATAAATACCTTAATATCTTACGAAAAGTCCTTAACTTTTTTATAAAAAATATTTATATAAAAATCACTTGGCACCTAGGAAAGCTATTATTTGATAATAAGACTTAAGTCCTAAAGCAGATTTATTAAGAATGAATCAAGCTCACTAATTTCAGCCAAATCATATACATTAAGACAAATTTTTCTATCTTTAAAAATAGATTTAATATCATACAAATACGTTTTGAAATTTCGGCGGGCTATATTTCCTGGATCACAACTTTCAATTAAGAAAAAGTAAAAGAATTTCTTTAATTGCTCATAAAATAGAAAATTCTGGCGAAAATTAAATCTAATGAACAAAAAAAATCATGCGTCGATTGTTATCAGCAATAGTTGGGATAACAACTCTATTGGCTGGCTGTGCGACAACAAATCAAGACAATAGTTCTAGGCTTGACCTAATAAAAAATCGCAATGAATTAATTTGTGGTGTTAGTGGAAAGATTCCTGGATTTAGTTTTCTGAAAAATGATGGTAGTTATCAAGGTCTAGATGTCGATATATGTAAAGCATTTGCTGCTGCAATTATTGGAGATTCAGAAAAGGTTCAATATAGACCTTTAACTGCAGCAGAAAGATTCACAGCTATTAAAACTGGTGAAATTGATCTTTTATCAAGAAATACCACTTTCACACTCAGTAGAGATTCCTCAAAAGGAAATAGTTTAACTTTTGCACCAGTTGTTTTCCATGATGGCCAGGGATTGATGGTTAAAAGGGACAGTAAAATTAGTAGTCTCAAAGATCTTGCAAATAAATCTATATGTGTAGGCTCAGGTACAACCACTGAGCAAAATATAAATGATGCATTTGAGAGTGCGTCACTTCCTTACACCCCAATTAAATATCAGGATCTAAATCAAGTAGTTGCTGGCTATCTACAGGGTCGTTGTTCAGCTATGACTTCTGATCGTTCCCAACTAGCAGCGGCCAGGTCAGGTTTTCAGAATCCAAAAGAACATATTATTCTTGAAGATGTATTAAGCAAGGAGCCACTTGCTCCAGCCTCTGATGGCCAAGACCAGAAACTTGCTGATGCAATGAGATGGATTGTCTTCGCTCTCATATCAGCAGAAGAGCAAGGGATAACAAAGTCAAATATTGATGAAAAAGTACAAAATGCAAAGAATAATCCTCAATTAAAACCTTTGAGAAGATTTCTAGGTATTGATGGAGGACTAGGAGAAAAGATTGGTCTCAGCAATGACTTCGTAGTTAAAGTAATTAGCTCAACTGGCAATTATGGAGAGATATACGAAAGACATTTAGGGCAAGATAGCGAAGTGCCTATTCCAAGAGGACGAAATGAGTTGTATAACAAAGGAGGTGTACATATTTCACCTCCTTTCAACTAAAAATAATTTATTTAGAGAATGAAAATAAATCAAAAAATATTTTTGCAATTAGGAATATTCATAATATTTTTTGGTCTGATGGGAATACTAATAAACAATTTAACGGTTAATCTTGCAAGGACAGGCATTGGCTTTAATTTTAGCTGGCTTTTTAAGCCAGCAAGTTTTGCGTTAGCGGAACACCCCTTACCTTTTACTTCCTCAGATAGCTATGCTTGGGCATTATTTATTGGGTGGCTAAATAGTCTTAAAGTTATAGTCTCATCATTGATATTAGCTACTTTACTAGGAGCACTTATAGGCTTTGCTAGAGCAGGTAAAAACTCATTACTTGGTTTCATTTCGGCTGCTTATATAACAATCATCAGACAAACTCCTCTTTTACTTCAACTTATGTTTTGGTATTTTGTTGGATTCTTAGGTTTAAAAGACAATATGTTTATCCAATTAAAAAATATATTTAGTGTATCAAATCAAGGAATAGAGTTTTCGGGATTAACTTTTTCTTCGGAGTTTCTAGCATTATTACTTGGTCTAAGTATATTTACGAGTGCCTTCATAGCAGAGGTGATCCGCGGGGGCATTCTTTCTGTTTCCCGTGGGCAATGGGAAGCATTCAGGAGCTTAGGTCTTTCAGAGAGAAAGGGATTTATCCGAATAATACTTCCACAGGCATTACCAGCGATCATTCCAGGGCTCACAAGCCAATATCTTAACCTTGCTAAAAATAGTACCTTAGCAATCGCAGTTGGATATTCAGATATTTACGCAATTAATGATACTATTATAAATCAAACAGGAAGAGCTATCGAATGTTTTATTGTATTACTTGTTAGTTTCTTACTATTAAATCTATTGATAACTAATACAATGGAAATCTTTAATAAATTAATTTTAAAGTCACGCAAATATAGTTAATTCATGTCCAAAATAAATATTTATTCATTGATAATTCACTTTAAGAATCTTAAGAAGACTTTATTTTCTAATTTATTCAATACTACTATTAGCTTTCTGATCATAGTGTTAATTAGTGTGGCATTGTCTAATATTTTTGTATGGCTAATTTTTAATGCTAATTGGAAAGTAGTCACATCAAATCTTCCTTTGTATGCATTTGGCAGTTTTCCAGCTAATGCAAGATGGAGGCCTGCCACCTGGATTATTAGTCTTCTTTTGCTAAGTATCTTTACTCTTTGCGGACCAAAGTGGAAATGGCTACAAAAAAATCTACTAGTTGCATGGATAGGAACAATACCTTTGGGTTTATATTTACTTTATGGTGGATTTGGCTTGTCACCTATAATGAGTAGGCATTGGGGTGGCTTAACTCTAACAATTCTATTAACTGTTTGCAGCTCAATATTATCACTGCCATTTGGAATAATTTTAGCATTATGTCGACAGAGCTCCTTGCCATTAATTAAAAAGTTAAGTTCCACCTATATAGATGTTATGAGATCAGTTCCTCTTATTGCCGTTCTTTTCTTTGGCCAATTACTAATACCTTTATTTCTTCCAATTGGAATTGAAATTGATCGCGTTTGGAGAGCTATCTTTGCGTTTACTCTATTTGTCTCTGCATACATAGCTGAAGATATTCGTGGAGGACTTCAGTCAATACCATATACTCAAATAGAGGCAGCCAAAAGTCTTGGTCTTAATCAATACCAAATCATTCAATTTGTACTAATTCCTCAAGCTTTACGCATTGCTTTACCTGCCCTTACCAATCAATCTATTGGGCTTTTTCAAAACACCTCATTAATGGCTATTTTAGGACTTGTTGAGTTACTAGGCGTAGGCAGAAGTATTCTGGCTAACCCAGAATTTATTGGTCAATATATTGAAGTTTATGTTTGGCTAGCAAGTGTCTATTGGATGGCTTGTACAATTATGGCCATTTTAGCGAGACATCTTGAACAAAGAATGAGCATTAATCAAGCTTATTTCTGATAATTCATGGAACCTATTGTTATTGCGAAAAATCTTACCAAGTCTTACACCAAAGGATTAAGAGCTCTTGATAATGTCTCTCTCACGGTAGATCGAGGGAAAGTTCTAGTCGTCATGGGTCCCTCAGGCTCTGGCAAAAGTACTCTTATTCGAACTTTTAATGGTCTTGAAACGTTTGATAAAGGTGAGCTGAATATTTTAGGAATAAGAGTTGATTCCTCTCATGATGAAAAGAGAATCCAAAAGATAAGAAAAAGAGTGGGAATGGTTTTTCAACAATTCAATTTATTCCCTCATCTATCAATTCTTGAGAATATCACTCTTGCTCCCGTACATGTACAAAAACGTCGTCAAGCTGAAGCAGATGAATATGGCATGTATCTCTTGAGTCAAATGGGCATAGACTCTCATGCTTACAAATATCCAAGTCAACTTAGCGGAGGAGAACAGCAACGAGTAGCCATAGCGAGAGCTTTAGCATTAAAGCCAGAATTACTTTTATTCGATGAGCCTACAAGCGCTCTAGACCCAGAACGGATTAACGAAGTACTGGATGCAATAAGAAAACTTGCAGAACAAGGAATGACAATGGTTGTAGTTACACACGAAATTAGCTTTGCAAAAGACGTAAGTGATCAAGTTTTATTCATGGACTCAGGTAAAGTGATAGAAACATCTCATCCCGATATCTTCTTTTCTAATGCTAAACACGAGAGAAGTAGAAAATTTTTAAATCAGCTTGACAAACATTAGTAAAAGTACTGATGTATGGAAACTAAAAGCAATCCCAAATAAAGATAAAAAAGCAATTAATTTTTTAAGAATGTAGACCTATATATTCCAACAACTACAAAAAATAGATCTTAATATTTTCTCTAGTTACCAGATAAATATAAGTAAAATGTTAACTTTGAAGCAAATAATAAGACACACGAAATATTTATAAATCAATTTCTAACCATCAGTTCTGTTAGTTTAAAAGTTAGATAATGTCTAAAAGGATGCGTTCGGAATCAATGAAAACCGTCAATCCTCTGTGTAAACCCTGCAATTTCGCTTAAATTAAAATGGCAACAAAAGAGATTAACTATTGGTTAATGAAGAGTGAGCCAGAAGCTTACAGTATTAAAGATTTACAAGAGGAAGGCGAAACACTGTGGGACGGAATTAGAAATTATCAGGCGAGAAATTTTATGAGGTCAATGGAAATTGGTGATCAAGCTTTTTTTTATCATTCAAATACTAAGCCTCCGGGAATAGTTGGACTTATGGAAATTATTGATACAAACTTAATCGACCCATTCCAGTTCGATCAAAATTCAAAGTACTTTGACAAAAAGTCAAAAAGAGAAAATCCTCGTTGGGATTGTGTGAAGACTAGATATATCTGCGAATTTAAAAAGATCCTAACTTTAAAGGAACTTTCTGAAAACTATACATCTGAAGAATTAACTCTAGTTAGAAAAGGCAATAGATTATCAATTATGCCAATTAATAAAAGTATCGCTTTAGAACTTCTCAAAAAGCTCCATAACGATTGATTTACATCGAATGAGATCCAAACATATTCCCAATATAAAGGCGTGTTATCAATCTGGAGCTAATACCATTTTGAGTCAAAAAACCTGCAAGTGCAGCTTGCAAAAGCCTGTATTGATCCCAATTGGGATGTTCCTCAATAAAAATGTTCATAGCCTGTTGAATTTGTTTGGGTATTTCTGTTTGAAAACTAATCGTATCCTCAGATTCCAAAACGTTAGGACTTAGGATCGAATTCTTTTTTTCTGTAAAATCAATATTCATCATATAAGAGGCTATAGGAAGATTTATTCCATCAGCAAACTACTATCAAAATCAAATCTATAAAAACCATTTTCTCGAGCCGTCTCAATCTCAGATCAAGCGTGCAACTGGCCCGGAAGCGAAAATATAAGCAAAGCTAATATTTTCGCTTCTTTACCATATAAAAACATGATTGAGATTATCTTGATCGATCTTTTTCCACAGAAAATAGTAACGGTCTAGTTAATTGGATTAATCCTGTGGATAAAATGTGAGTTGAGTGTGTGTAAATTTGGGGAAAAAATTAAAAACTTTTAGTTAAGTTCTCTCACAAATAGCCTGAATCTCACATATTTCTCATTGCATTAGCAACATGATTAGTCACATTCCTTGGCCAATAGACTTCTGCTCCTCGATTTAATTTACCTCCAGCACTCAAAATCAGCTTAAGGTTCCATCCAAATTGATCACCTTTCAAAATTGCCAACCAAGGGGTGCGTTCTAATTCCAAAGTTATATCTTCATCCCCTAGTAGTTGGTTTTTTATCGATTTGTATTGATCTGACAAATCTATGACTATCTGAACTAAATTTTCCCACTCTGAGTTGTTTAACTCTATTGCCCAAGTCTCTCCACCTATAAGAGTGGAAAAAGTATCTCTCGATAAATCTCTTATTATTCGCCACCCGGGGCCTTCTTTTTTGATCACCTAACCAGGCAAAAGATCAGGCTGATCTTGTTCATCACTTAGTTCAATAATGGCTCTTTGCACTGGCTTAACTGTGGATTCCTCTAAAAGTCCATCAAAATCATCAAATCTTCTTTGCTTTGCTCGAAAAGCAATACGCACAGTAGTGAGATAGCGATTAGTGGAATGTCTGATGAGACTCTCACCCCTTTTTGCTAAATCCTTGGAATTAACTCCTGAACCTGACTTAATCACACTTAAAAACCTTAATGTTGTTTTATTCTAGAAGAGAATCGTTCATTTCTATATTTTTCGCCAAAGATTAAAAGTGTTGTCAGTTTTTTATACTCACTTTCAATTGATTTCTTCCTGCAGCAACTATTAAAAATTCACTAGAAATAATGGAAAAAAATAAAATTCATCAAAACATTAATCAACCTGAAATCAATACAAATGATTTTGGAACACTAGCTATCGATTTGGGAAGTTCAACAACAGTAGTTGTATTTCAAAAAGAAAATGGTCAATCTCCTGAACTTTTAGATCTTCCCCCAATTAGTCGCGTTCCTGGCGAGATACCAAGTTTAATCTGGCGATCATCAGAAAAGGATGGATGTTTTTTAGTTGGACAAGAAATTATAGATTTAGATCTAATTGATGAAAAAGAGAGCAATTTAAGTCAAGATTTTAAAAGATGGATAGGTTCTAAAGAAATTAAGCCTATTTTTAACTCAACCATACCGCCAGAGAAAGCAGGAGAGCTTTTAATTCACAATATTTGGGAAAAAGTCTCTGAGAGGGTAAACATTAAAAGACTTGTATTAACTGCACCAGTAGATACATATCGAGAATATAGAAATTGGCTCGTCAAAGTATGTAATTCCTTAGAAGTTAAAGAAATTGCATTAGTTGACGAACCTACTGCTGCTGCAATGGGAGCCGGATTAGAGCCTGGCTCTACACTACTTGTTTTAGATTTTGGCGGTAGTACAATTGATATGTCTATTGTTGCTTTAGAAGGGGGCGAAGGACAAGCTTCACCAATTGCTCAACTTGTCAGATTTGATGGTAAAAATCTAGAGGGAAAAAGTTCACAAGTTCTTCGCACAGCAAAGGTTTTAGGAAAATCGGGCCTTCGTCTGGGCGGAAAAGATATAGACAGATGGATATCTAATCATTTATTGCCAGAAGATATCCCCACCATATCAATATTGAGAAAGGCTGAAGAGCTCAAATGTGAATTAAGCGACACTCACATAAAAGAAACCTTAGTTATCGCTAAAAAAGTAATAAACAAAGAAAATGAAGAAAAGGTTTTAAAACTATCTAAAAAAGGATTTGAAGAATTAATTATAGAAAAAGGTCTGCTAAAAAGTATTGAAAATATTTTTAACCAGACTATTAAGGCCGCAAAACGAAATTCATTTGAATTAAAAGATCTTGATTGTGTTGTACTTGTCGGTGGAGGTTCTAGGATACCTCTAATCAAAAATTATCTAACGGAGATCTGCAGTTCCATACCTTTTTTAACTCCTCCACCTATTGAAGCAGTTGCATTGGGAGCATTAAATCTCACTCCAGGTGTCCAAATAAAAGATATTCTTAATAAAGGGGTGAGCTTGAAATGCTGGAATAAAAAGAATCAAAAGCACATATGGCATCCTCTTTTTTTAGCAGGTCAAACTTGGCCAACAAATAAACCTTTAGAAATAATTTTAGCTGCAAGCATAAATAATCAATTAAGTATAGATTTAATTATTGGAGAACCTCTGGAAGAAGGATCAAATGAGGTTATTTTTATTAATGGAATGCCTACTTTAAGGACAATAGAATCAAAAGATAAAATCCAGAAGTTAAATAATCATGTCATATCTATTCCTCTGGATCCTCCTGGAGAGATTGGTCAAGATTGTATTAAATTATTTTTTAATATCAATGACAATTGTCAACTCACAGTTAAAGGTATTGATTTGCGCAAAAACATCGAAATAGCAAATCAAAACCTAGGAGGAATCAGATAATTTTTTCGTATTTTTACATAAAAAAATACCCTCTTCCCCATCAACTTCGGTCAATCTAAGATCAATAGTTTCATTTTTACTAGTTGGAACTACACGCCCACAAAAGTCTGGTTGGATTGGAACTTCTCTGTGCCCCCTGTCAACCATCGCAAGAAGCATAACTCTTCTCGCTCGTCCCCATTCATTGAGGGCTTCTAATGCCGCTTTGATGGTTCTTCCTGTATAAATGACATCGTCTATCAAAACAACTTCTCTATCGTCAAGGGAAGAAGGTAAATCCGTCACTTGTGCAAGGCGAGTACCAACTTTCGAAAGATCGTCCCTATGAAAAGTGGGATCTAAGCAACCATTCTCGACTGAATGACCCGATAATTCCTCTAAATATTTTGCTAATAACTTTGATAAACAAACTCCCCTAGTTGGTATTCCAATTAGTAACAAAGAACTTATGTTTGGAATCTTCTCCAAAATTTGAGAAGCTAGTCTTTTGATGGTTCTATCAAGTTCTTTTTTTGAGAGAATTTCAATCTCACTTTTTGTAGATTCATCCAACATATTTTAAAGTCCTAAAATTTTATTTTTTCTTAGGAATAACTGAAATGCTTTTTTAATCTAATAGGGAAAAGCTAACCAAACATCAAAGTATTAGCCTCTTGACCTATTAGGAAGTAATTTAAGACGATATAAAACAATCAAAAGAAACAAATTTCTTTTAATGCCAAACAGTAAAACCGCTGTTTCAATGAACGATGTAAAGGTAGCACCAGTCGTGCTAGCGATACTTGATGGATGGGGGCACAGAGAAGAAAGCGAACATAATGCAGTAAAACAAGCATCTACTCCTGTGTTTGATGCTTTGTGGCATGCTTATCCTCATACTCTTATTGAGGCAAGTGGTGCAGATGTGGGACTTCCAGATGAACAAATGGGTAATTCTGAAGTTGGTCATCTAACTATTGGAGCAGGAAGAATAATTCAGCAAGAATTAGTTCGAATATCCAATACGGTTAAGGAAAACAAATTAATTGAAAATTCTGCATTAAATGATTTTTCCAAAACAATAAAAAATAAGGGAGGAACTCTTCATATCATGGGACTTTGTTCAGATGGAGGAGTTCACAGCCACATCAATCATTTGTGTGGCTTAATTGAATGGGCTGCCACTAAGGAGCTTTCTGATGTCTCATTGCACTTATTTACTGATGGCAGAGACACCTCGGCAAAAAGTGCCTACAAATATATAAAAAAAGTAGAAACTAAAATCGAATCAACAGGTGTTGGTGAGATTTCATCGATCTGCGGCAGATATTGGGCTATGGATAGAGATAATCGATGGGAAAGAACGTCAAAAGCTTATGAATTACTTACAAATCCCAACCTTTCAATAACTAAGCTATCTGCAAAAGAAATTATCAATAAAAGCTATGAAGAGGGAGTTACAGATGAATTTCTTGAACCTGTCAGACTTTCATCCTCATCATTAGTAAAAGATGGAGATAGTGTTGTCTTTTTTAATTTTCGCCCTGACAGAGCGAGGCAATTGGTCAAAGCTCTTAAACTAAAAGACTTTGATGGCTTTGAGAGGAAACACAAAATAGATATTGAGGTTCTTACCTTCACACAATATGAATCAGGTCTCCCAGTCTCCGTTGCTTTTCCACCTGAGCCCTTAAATGATTTATTAGGTCAAGTAGTTTCAGCACATGGATTAAATCAATATCGGACAGCTGAAACCGAAAAATATCCACACGTAACATATTTTTTAAATGGAGGAATTGAAAAGCCATTTAAAGGTGAGGTAAGACATCTTGTTCCATCACCAAGGGTGGCAACCTATGACCTTCAGCCTGAGATGTCAGCAGATGAGCTTACAGAAAGTTGTATCAAAGCAATTGAAACTGGAATTTACTCATTGGTAGTAATAAATTTTGCTAATCCTGATATGGTTGGACATTCAGGCATAATGTCAGCAGCGATAAGAGCAAATGAAAAAGTTGATAGCTGCGTTGGGAAATTATTAAATGCAATAGGAAAACTAGGGGGATCTATTTTAATTACTGCTGATCATGGTAATTCTGAAGTTATGGTTGGACCAGATGGACAACCATGGACTGCACATACAACAAATCCGGTGCCAGTGATAATTGTTGAGGGTGAAAAGCGCAAATTAAGTGGATATGGTAACGACATTAAACTTAGAGAAAGTGGAGGTGGACTGTCGGATTTAGCACCAACTCTTTTACACTTGTTAAATCTACCAAAACCAAAAGCAATGACTGGTTCAACCCTTATTGAACCAATTAATTTACCAAAAAAGCCAAGTCTCATTCCACAACCTGCATAACAAATAAATGAAGATCATTTCACTTTTATCCTGGGCATGGGCAATTTCAGGAGTTTTCCTAATATTATTAGTTCTTCTTCACAGCCCGAAAGGCGATGGAATGGGTGGGTTAGCCTCGAGTGGGAACTCTATGTTTACAAGTGCCAGTAGTGCAGAATCTACATTAAACAGAGCTACTTGGACATGTCTTATCTTGTTTTTAACCCTTGCAGTTATTCTTAGTGCAGGCTGGGTAAAATAATTACAAGTTTCTCACATAAAAAAGAAATCGAAATAAACGATCTTTTTTCATGTGAAACAAACATTATTTAAGTATTTGGATCAATAATCAAAATTTCCTTTTAGTTATCAAAATCACTCTTTATAAGCAAACCTGTTGGTATTACTACCATAATTAATCAAGTGAAGTATCAGAGTAGGATTCTCTAAATTTTAAGATAGGTGGCATCAAGATCTCAAATAGGAGAAGAATATTTAGTTCCAATTGGGCAAAAATCAGGAGTTTCTTCTCATGCTTCTTGCACTTAGATGAGTTAAAAATAAATTAGGAGTCAAAGCACCCTCTGTGGGTAAAGGTAGTAAGAGATGGAAATTTAGCTAATCAGTTAGTGCATGACTCAAAAAGGGGGGCAAAATCTAGCCTCCCTTTTTCATGGGAACTTGCAGGAAAGCACTACCTCAACCGAACTTCATATTTGAAGAAATTGCTTTTAATCTAACGATACGAAAATCGGGCAATGCGGATTGTCCTTTATTCCAGAGTTAGGGACCGTCTGCTTTAGAAGTGCAAAACCTGTCCCTTACTCGCAAAATCAAAAAAGTAGGTCTGCACTTTTTTACAATCTAAAAAAGTGTAATGTTTAAATCTTTTCCCTTCAAAACTTCTCACAAAATATTTAATAACCCTAATTTGAGAGAATTTATTATATCAACTCAACCGATAAAGCATCATTTGAAAAGAAGGCTTTAAGTTTCTAACTTAATTATTTTGGGAAAAATTATATTTGCTTCTTGGTTTATTTCCTACTTGGTACAACTCTAACTTTTGTTTATTTCAAAGGGGGGCTTCAACCCATTCGGTAATAGTGAAGACAACCAGTAATTAGAAATAATGATTAATGCTCGGAGTTTTAACAAATATCTCAAATCCACTCAGGTATAGAAAACCGTGGAATTATCTTAGGTAGCGCACTCCAGCCAAATTAAAAATATAAGAAAAAAGATCTAGAATCCGCTATCGAAACTTGACATGAACTCTTGAACCAAGATTGGGAACTAGTTGAACATCAGATAAATTAAGATTCTGCCTAACTACGAAGCAACCTCTTCCCAAGGATCCCATGAAGATAGTTCCCTAGAGGGTATCAACTTTAAAGCACCTCTCCTGATACCATGACAGATTAGTCCGTTTGGATGTTCTCTCTTAAAAATTTCAACTGCATCTTCTTTTCGTTCTGATGAAATAATGACTTTATAAATCACGTCACCTGAATCACGAATCTTATAAACAAAATTCCACTCATATTCTTTAACATCCATCATCAGTTTATGCTGACTAACTTTGTTTTAACTCACTTTCGACGTGTGAACCAGATCAATAACGAAGGATCATAAATCCTTTCTAAAAGCGTATTAGTGTTACTAAATGTGTTGCGAACTTTGTTCCAAACAATAAATCACCTGCTTGTGTAGCAATCAGGCATTATGGAAAAGTTCCAAACCTTTTATGGGAAGACATAAAGAGAGGGACTGAGCGTAAACACAGTCCCTCTTTTACTCAGTTGTTTTTAACTATTGAATTTATTATCAATAATCAAAATCGCCGCCCATACCACCACCAGTTGGTGAAGAATCCTTTTTCTCAGGCAGATCAGCAACTATGCATTCAGTAGTGAGAACCATGCCTGCGATTGAAGAAGCATTTTGTAAACCTGAACGTGTTACCTTCGCTGGGTCAACAATTCCAGCAGAAAGCATATCTACGTACTCACCAGTAGCAGCGTTATAGCCATCATTAACTGGTTTTGATTTGACATTTTCTGCCACAACGGCTCCATTGGCACCGGCATTTTCAGCAATACGCATTAATGGAGATGTAAGAGCAGCTTCAACAATATTTGCTCCTATTAATTCTTCTCCGGAGAGATTTGAAGAAGACCATTCTCCCAACGCAGGAGCAAGATGAGCAAGAGTAGTCCCTCCTCCAGGAACAATTCCCTCCTCAACTGCAGCTTTAGTTGCGTTTATTGCATCCTCTAATCGAAGTTTCTTGTCCTTCATCTCAGTCTCAGTTGCAGCTCCAACTTTGACCACAGCCACTCCTCCAGAAAGCTTAGCTAACCTCTCTTGAAGTTTTTCTTGGTCATAAGTTGAGTCTGTCTCATCGATCTGCTTCTTGATTTGTTCGCATCTTGCATTAACTGCTACTTCATTACCCTCTGCAACAATTGTGGACGTGTCCTTGTTTATTGTTACTCGTCTGGATGTGCCAAGCATATCAAGAGTAGCATTTTCCAGTTTTAATCCCGCGTCTTCAGTTATGAGTTGACCATTGGTTAAAACAGCCATATCTTCAAGCATCGCTTTTCTGCGATCTCCGAAACCAGGCGCTTTTACAGCAGCAACGTTTAGAACTCCTCTTAACCTATTAACTACCAATGTAGCTAAAGCTTCCTTCTCTATATCCTCAGCGATTATAAGAAGCGGTTTACCAGTTTTAGCTACTTGCTCTAAAACAGGAACAAGATCTTGAACTAGACCAATTTTTTTGTCCGTAAGTAATATATAAGGCTCATCTAAAACTGCCTCCATTCTCTCAGTATCAGTCGCAAAGTAAGGGGAAATATAACCCTTATCAAAACGCATACCTTCAGTAACCTCTAACTCAGTGGTCATAGATTTTCCTTCTTCTAGAGAAATAACTCCTTCTTTTCCAACTTTATCCATCGCGTCAGCGATCATTTTTCCAACTTCTTCATCGTTTCCGGCTGCAATTGTGCCGCACTGGGCAATTGCGTTACTATCGCTAATTGGTTTGGAGTGGTCTTTTATTTTTGCAACCAAAAATTCAGTTGCCTTGTCTATTCCTTTTTTTAAAGTAATTGCGTTGGCACCGGCGGCGACATTTTTCAATCCAGCCTTGACCATTGCATGTGCTAGGACAGTTGCAGTGGTTGTGCCATCTCCTGCAGCATCATTAGTTTTTGAGGCAGCTTGGCGTATTAGTGCAACTCCAGTATTTTCAATGTGATCTTCGAGTTCGATTTCTTTAGCGATTGTCACACCATCATTAATAATTTGTGGTGCACCAAACTTTTTCTCGAGAACAACATTGCGACCTTTAGGCCCTAGTGTGACTGCAACTGATTCAGCCAAAATGTCAATGCCTCGCTCGAGTGCACGGCGGGCTTGCTCGTTGTAAATGATGCGCTTAGCCATAAGAGGCGATTTCCTTGATTTATAAAGTTTTTGGTTTGGACTTCAGCTATAAAACTGAATTTAGTTGACGACAGCCAGAATATCTTTCTCAGAGAGAAGTACGTACTCATCACTGCCAAGCTTGATATCAGTACCTGCGTACTTGCTGTAGAGCACTTTGTCTCCGACGCTTACTTCAGGTGCTTGGCGGGAACCATCTTCGTTGCGTTTCCCAGGACCAACCTGAGCAACTTCACCAACTTGAGGTTTCTCTTTAGCGGTGTCGGGTAGCAAAATGCCGCCCGCCGTCTTCTCTTCTGATTCAGAAACTTTTACAAATACACGGTCTCCTAGTGGCTTGACGGTGGAGACGCTGAGAGATACAGCTGCCATAAATTAGTGCAGTAGCAAAAAAACAAAAGCGCAATGCGCTGTTGCGATAAAGAGTATTACTCATTATCAACGGTATTAATTTATGCATCTATCCACTATCAAGACCACACATGTTCTGTGCGGTTGACCGAACACTTAAAAAAAATGCCTGTGAAGTGTTAGTCTTAGCCGCTAATAAGAGTATGCAGATCAGAGCATGCTCACAAAGTTTCTAGTTATCTTATGGCCGCTTCTGCTACCTCTGCTGTTGGAACTAAGGGTATAGTTCGCCAAGTTATTGGTCCAGTATTAGATGTCGAATTTCCAGCCGGCAAACTCCCTTCAATCTTGAACGCATTAAGGATTGAAGGAAAGAATCCTGCTGGACAAGATGTCGCACTTACAGCAGAAGTTCAACAATTGCTCGGAGATCATCGAGTAAGAGCCGTTGCTATGAGCGGAACAGATGGATTAGTCAGAGGAATGGAGGCTGTAGACACTGGAGCTCCCATCTCTGTGCCTGTTGGCGAGGCAACTCTTGGCAGAATTTTTAATGTTCTTGGAGAACCAGTAGATGAGCAGGGAGACCTTAAAAACGTAACTACTTCACCAATTCACCGTTCTGCTCCAAGTCTTACAGACTTAGAAACCAAACCAAAAGTATTTGAGACTGGTATCAAAGTTATCGATTTACTTGCTCCATACCGTCAAGGTGGAAAAGTTGGGTTGTTCGGAGGAGCAGGCGTTGGAAAAACAGTTCTTATTCAAGAGTTAATCAATAACATAGCCAAAGAGCATGGCGGTGTATCTGTTTTTGGTGGAGTTGGGGAAAGGACAAGGGAGGGAAATGACTTGTATGAAGAATTCAAAGAATCTGGTGTGATCAACTCAGACGATCTAACCAAGTCAAAAGTAGCTTTATGCTTTGGTCAAATGAACGAGCCACCAGGTGCAAGAATGAGAGTCGGCCTATCAGCACTAACGATGGCTGAGCATTTTCGAGATGTAAACAAACAAGATGTTTTGTTATTCATTGACAACATCTTCAGATTTGTTCAGGCGGGATCAGAAGTATCTGCGTTGTTAGGACGTATGCCATCTGCCGTTGGGTACCAACCAACTTTAGGAACCGATGTAGGTGAGCTTCAAGAAAGGATAACCTCAACACTTGAGGGATCAATCACCTCAATTCAAGCTGTCTATGTACCTGCTGACGATTTAACAGACCCAGCTCCTGCTACCACTTTTGCTCATTTAGATGCAACTACTGTTCTAGCAAGAGCTCTTGCAGCTAAGGGTATTTATCCGGCTGTCGATCCACTTGACTCAACTAGCACCATGTTGCAGCCCTCTGTCGTTGGAGATGAGCATTACCGCACTGCAAGAGCAGTTCAGTCAACACTTCAAAGATACAAAGAATTGCAAGATATCATTGCTATTTTAGGATTGGATGAACTATCAGAGGAAGACAGAAAAACAGTTGATCGTGCCCGCAAAATAGAGAAATTCTTATCTCAGCCGTTCTTTGTTGCTGAAATTTTTACAGGTATGTCAGGTAAATATGTAAAATTAGAGGATACAATTAAAGGCTTCAACATGATTCTCTCAGGTGAGTTGGACAATCTACCTGAGCAAGCTTTCTATCTCGTTGGAAGCATTGAGGAAGTCAAGGCTAAAGCAGAAAAAATAGAATCTGAAGCAAAAGCTTAAAATCTTTCTTTTGCTCAAAAAGTATCAGTAAACGTTTTCCTAATCCCCAAGAAATGTCTTTAACTCTACGAGTTCTTGCTCCTGATCAGAGCGTATTTGATGATACTGCTGATGAGATAATACTTCCAAGTACCACAGGATTATTGGGAGTATTACCTGGTCACATCTCAATGGTTACAGCTATTGATTTTGGTGTGTTGAGAGTCTTAAAAAACGGAAATTGGAGCTCAATCGCACTAACTGGGGGATTCGCGGAGGTTGAATCTAATGAAGTAACAGTTTTAGTGAATAAGGCTGAAATGGGAAAAAATATTGATTCTGCTAAGGCTGAGGCTGAATTAGAACAAGCTAAAAATCAGCTAAGTCAAGCTAAAGATAAAGAGACATCCACTGAAAAAATTAAAGCTCAAGAAGCATTAAACAAAGCTAAAGCTTGGTTTAATGCTTCAAAATCGGACTAAAAGCTTTAAAACTTTACAATCAGCTACTTGATATTTTTTTGTTTGGGTAGCTTCTATGCAGTTCCGCAGAATGTAACATCTGGAAATTTTACTTTTGCTTGTTCAAGCGTTTTACCTTTGCCTTCCTCTTGCCAATAATTGATAACTTCTGTTGCTTTATTTAAGACTTCTACTCTTTCATTGTCAGTGATCCAACTTTTTTCTTCTAGTTGAGATTTAAGTGTTTCCCATGCATCTTCCCTTGGCCAAAAGAAATATGCTGTAAGAGGGCTAGGCCCTCCACCCACAATTTGATCAACAGCCAAGGCTACGTTGTCTGGCAACCATAGAATCTTCAATAAAAATCTTCCTTCATCTGCCTTAGGAGTGTGACCTGAGGGTACCCCGTCCGCATCTATGGTCGCAGTTGCCAATGCTGCAGCACCTCCAAGTGCACTTGGCCGCCCCGATTTTGTCTCATCTACATTTAATTTCTCTTGATTTTCATATTGAGTGCTTGCCTCAGTACTTGTTAAATCTTCTTGCAAAGTACCAGCCTCTTCGGAAACGATCATTTCTAAGCTTTCAACTAGCTAACAAATTACTAATTTAACAGGAATCAGGGCACATTTGAACTACTGGAGGAGGAATTCAAATGGTTTTCTATTATTTAATAATGACGGGATTCAAAAATGAAAAAGATATTTGGAAGAACACGAGAAGCATGGAGATGTTTGCATCTAAAGATTTTCAAAAAAAATTCATTAAAACTTACTCTATTAATTTTCCAAATCAATCAAACTCTTTGAGGCGATATCACTCAATACTTCAGAAGAATTCTTTGTGACTAGAACATCATCTTCAATACGAATTCCAATCCCTTTCCACCTTTCATCTATCTCAGGCTGTCCCTTTGGCACAGGTAAGCGATCACTTATATAAATACCAGGTTCGACGGTTAAGACCATTCCTGGTTCAAGTTTTAAATGAAAATCACCAAGTCTATATGCCCCTACATCATGAACATCTAAGCCTAACCAATGCCCAGTTCTATGCATGTACAAATGAGAGTAAGCTCCTTGTTCAATTATCGAATCCACTTCACCAATTAACAAACCAATATCAACTAATCCTTCAACAAGAAACTTCAATGCAGTCAAATGTACATTCTCCGCGTTGTCACCTGGGTGAACACATCGAATTGCAGCTTCTTGAGCTCTAAGAATAATTTCATATAAAACTTTTTGTTCTCCAGAAAATTTTCCGTTAACAGGAAAGGTTCTTGTAATGTCGCCATTGTAGTAGTCCTCCAGAGAGCAACCTGCATCTATCAAAACAAGATCGCCATCTCTTATAAGTGCATTATTTGCTGTGTAGTGAAGTACACATGCATTGTCCCCTGCAGCAATTATGGATCCATAAGCAGGGCCTCTTGTCCCTTTTTCAAGAAAGTATTTTTCTATTTGAGCTTGTAAATCTTTCTCATTCATCCCAGGGCGAGCAAATTCTCTAACTATTTGATGCCCCTCTGCAGAAATTTTTGAAGCAATACGCATTCTGTCTATTTCAAAATCATCCTTACGAAGTCTCAGATCATGAAGTATTGGGCAAGGTGCAATCAAGGACAAAGGGGCGTTGCCACTTCTAGGGAGTTTTTGTAAATGTTCAGACCAAGTTTTTAAAACCAAAGGCTCCAAATGTGGATGTTTCCCAACTCGAAAAGCTATCCCTTCGGCCCCTTCTAAATAATGTGGCAAAAGTTTTGGTAAAGCATCCAAAGGATGAGATATGTCAACATTGAAATTATCCAAAACACCCTTTGTTCCCCACCTAAACCCTGTCCAAACCTCTGCTGCGGACTCCTTTGGTAAGACAAATAATACGTATTGCTCTCCCTTGGGTTTATGAGGCAAAAACAATGCCACTGCACTAGGCTCATCAAAACCAGTTAAATACCAAAAATCACTATTTTGTCTGAAGGGATATTCACAATCCGCATGATGAGTAACTAGTTCAGCCGCAGGGATAATGGCAGCATATGCTCCTAAGCGTGACAAAAATATGTCTCTACGGCGACGAAAAGCACTTGAATCAGCCACAAAATTAATCCTATTTACTCTTAAGGATGGCAAGAGAACTAACTTAGTGGAAAAATAAAAGCAAAAGATCCTTACTCTTTAAAAAATCTTTAAGGGATGAGCCAAGACATTCTGCTCTTAACTGCTCTGATAGCAGTTATTTTAATGGGTTCTGCAATGTGCTCAGGAATTGAAGCGGCTTTATTAGCTGTCAACCCATTACGCGTGCATGAGCTTGCAAGAAGAAAGCCAAAAGTTATTGGAGCCAGAAGATTAGAAAAATTACGCCACAGAATAGGAAGGACCTTAACTGTTGTGACCATTGCTAACAACAGCTTCAATATTTTTGGAAGTTTGATGGTTGGTAGCTACGCAAGTTTTATATTTCAGAATAAATACGGAAATGTAAAACCAATATTTTTTATTGGCTTAACCATTCTTGTTTTACTTCTTGGAGAAATTGTACCTAAAGCTCTAGGCACTAGGCTTGCTTTGCAAATCAGTTTAACGAGCGCTCCTGTTCTTGATTTCTTAAGTTTAGTAATGCGTCCACTGCTAATAGTTCTGGAACGTCTACTACCAATTATTACTGCCAAAAGCGAGCTAACAACAGACGAAGAAGAAATAAGACAAATGGCTAGACTTGGATCTCAAATAGGTCAAATAGAAGCAGATGAGGCTGCAATGATATCGAAAGTTTTCCAGCTCAATGATCTCACCGCTAAAGATCTAATGACTCCACGTGTGGCTGCCCCAACACTTCCAGGAAGAGTTTCTTTGCAATCTGTTAAATCAAACTTACTAGAAAATAATTCAACATGGTGGGTAGTATTAGGAGAAGAAGTAGACAAAGTTGTTGGAGTTGCTAATCGTGAAAAACTTTTAGCCTCTCTACTTCAAGGAGACTCTCATTTAACTCCTTGTGACCTAAGCGAGAATGTGGAATTTGTTCCAGAGATGATACGAGTAGATAGATTACTTCTAGGTTTCAATGAAGACAACAATGGAGTCAGAGTTGTGGTAGATGAATTTGGTGGATTTGTTGGTTTAATAGGAGCAGAAGCTGTCTTGGCAGTTTTAGCTGGTTGGTGGAGGAAATCAAACAAGTGATTAACGAACGAGAAATACCTGAGACATGTAAGTTTCTACTCGCTCAATGGAAAGAAAACTTAAATCTTACTAATTACGAACGAACAAAATTCGAACATATTTTAAATAGACTTGATTTTCAGATTAATAAATTAAAAAAAAGAGAGATGCAAATATCGGTGTATGGTCGCGTGGGAGTTGGGAAATCAAGCCTCTTAAATGCATTAATTGAAAAGCAAGTATTTCCTACGGACATAATAAACGGTAATACTAAAACCAGTAAATCTTATAGGTGGGACAAAAGTTTTTCTAGTTTAAACAAGGTCGAACTACAAGACTCACCAGGAATAGATGAGGTAAATCATTCAAAAAAAGAAGAAATAATTTTTAATCGTATATTAGATACAGATTTAATTCTTTTTGTGATTGATAGTGATTTAACTCGGATCGAATTGAATTCGATTAAAGATCTATTAAAGAACAATAAACCAATACTGATAGTCTTAAATCGTTGTGATCAATGGAATCAAAAAGATACAAAACTAATAATCTCTAGTATTCACAAAAAATTATCTTTTTGCGAACAAAAAGTTAAGATTGCTTTAGTAGCTTCATCTCCAAGAGAAGCAAAGATAAAGCCAAATGGAACTGTTAGAAGCGAGCGAAAAATGCCTAAAGTTAAAATTCTAAAAAACGAACTTAAAGATATTATTGATCAAAACGGTGAACTGCTTCTTTGTATTAATAGTTTAAGAATTGCAGATCAATTCTACAAATTAATCAAAGAAAATCGACTTCTAAAAAAGAAAGAAGAAGCACAAAGTTTAATAGGTAAGTATGCAACTTTAAAGGCCTCGGGAGTAGCCATTAATCCCTTCTTAATGATTGACCTAATAACCGGTATGGCATTTGATAGTGCTCTTATTATCCAATTGAGTAAATTATATAATTTAGAAGTCGGTGGCCCCACAGCTAGACAATTGGTGAAAAACCTTAGTTTGCAAAACTCATTTCTCGGAGGAGCACAGATTGGGATACAAATCAGTTTGAATATTCTTAGGCAAATATTCATCCTTGCGGCTCCTTTGACTGGAGGATTAAGCCTCGCCCCCAGTGCACCAATAGCAATTGCTCAAGCAGCTCTTGCTATTCATACGACAAAACTTATAGGTCGTCTCGCAGCTTATAAATTTCTTATTTCTACAAATAAAAAAGTTGGTAGACCTACATTAATGTTGAACTATCTTCTCGAAAAAAATTCAGACTTAAGGATAATGCTTGGTAACTTTAAATTTCTTCAATCAAGTACGAAAAATAATAATGATTTTTTATTACCATGAAACTCAAAATGAATTCAATCGCCTTATTTGGAACAAGTGCTGATCCACCCACCGTAGGGCACAAGGCCTTATTGAATGAATTATTAAAAATTTTCCCAAAAGTAATAACATGGGCAAGTGATAATCCAGATAAAAAGCATCAAATTCCACTTATAAAAAGAACTCAGCTTTTAAGCATTCTGGTAAAAAAAATCTCACACCCTAATTTAGAGCTAGTTCAAGAATTGAGTAGCCCAAGGACAATTTATACTTTAAAAAAAGCTTTCCAGTTATGGCCTGAAGCAAGTCTGAGTTTTGTAATTGGAAGTGATCTAGCTATTCAAGTTCCAAATTGGCTCAACGCGAAGTCTGTTCTAAATAAAACAAATATAGCTATTGCGATGAGAGATGGATGGCCAATTAGCGAAAAACAGTTAGATGATATAAAAAAATTAGGAGGGAGAATTGATCTATTACCTTTTAAAATACCTGCATCATCAAGTTCAAGATTCAGAGCGAAGCCTCAAGAGATACTTGTCCCTCAAGAGCTTGTTCCATTACTTATCGAAGAGAATCTATACGGACTGGCAAATAATAGATCATGAAATTAGCATTAGCCCAACTCAATCCAATTATTGGAGATCTCGATGGTAATGCCGAAAAAATCTTTGAAATTTGCAAAGAGCTCAATAATAAGAATGTAGGTCTGGTAATAACACCAGAGCTTTCTTTAATCGGCTACCCACCTAAAGACTTATTATTTAATCCACGACTTTACGAGAAGGAAAAAAATACTCTGAACAAATTAAGTGAAAGGTTAAGTAATCTCAAGCATAACATATCTGTATTGATCGGTATTGCAGAGCCAACTTTAGAATTAGAAATTCCTAAACTCTATAATTCAGTCATTTTATTAACAAAAGATAGTTGGCAAATCGTAGCAAGGAAGCAACTCCTTCCCACTTACGATGTGTTTGATGAAAAACGCTATTTTCGTGCTGCCGACAATAGTAGTATTTTAAATTTAAATTACCAAGAAAGACTTTGGAAGGTAGGAATAACTATTTGTGAAGATATATGGGTAGAGCCAAACATCCAAAACGAAAAGATTATGGGTAAAGATCCTATAAAATCTCTAGAAGAAGAAAAATTAGATTTACTTGTCAATCTTTCAGCCTCACCATTTATAGAATCCAAAAGTCAACTTCGCCAACGTATAGCAGCTAAAGCAGCTGTACGTCTTTCATGTCCAGTTATTTATGTTAACCAAGTAGGAGGGAATGATGAACTAATCTTTGACGGTTCTAGTTTTGCTCTTAATAAACAAGGAAAGATACGATACGAGCTTCCTGCCTTCAAAGAGTCAGTTGGCCTTTGTGACATATCCTCTCTCGAAAAAAAACCTTACAGATCCAATCAAAGCACTACATCACAAGAAAATCTTTTCAGAGCTTTAGTTCTTGGAGTTAAAGACTATGCAAGAAAATGTAATTTCAACAGTGCTGTTATTGGATTAAGTGGTGGCATCGACTCAGCTTTAGTAGCCGCTATTGCAGTAGCAGCTTTAGGTAACTCAAAAGTTAATGCAATTTTGATGCCATCTCCCTGGAGTTCTCCAGGCTCTGTGAAAGATGCAACCGCATTAGCTAATCGACTTGGCATAAATCATCAAACAATCCCTATCTCAGATGTAATGAGTAGTTATAACGATGTTTTATCAAATTCAATATGGGGGATGCCAACCGGTATAACCGCTGAAAATCTACAATCTCGTATTAGAGGAACAATATTGATGGCTATAGCAAATCAAAAAAATCATTTACTTCTGTCTACTGGAAACAAATCAGAATTAGCTGTAGGATATTGCACTCTTTACGGAGACATGAACGGAGGCTTATCTGTAATTGGCGATCTTTATAAGACAAGTGTCTTTAATTTATGCAATTGGATTGATGATGAATCATCATCATGTTGTAGAAATGATTTTTTTCTCCCCGGAAAAGGAGAAATAATAAGCTCTGAGATAAGAAATAAGCCTCCCAGTGCTGAGTTACGACCTGATCAATTAGATAGCGACTCTTTGCCCGATTATTGCATTCTTGATCGAATCCTAAAAGGGTTGATTGAACAGCACTTACCAACTGAAGTTTTAATAGAAAAAGGATTTGATAAGAAACTTGTTAATAAAGTTGCCAATTTATTAAAGAATGCTGAATTCAAACGCTATCAAGCCCCTCCTTTATTGAAAATCAGTCATCAAGCTTTTGGAAGTGGGTGGAAAAAGCCAATAGCCTCAAGATGAATAGTTGAAATTACATCTCTACGTTATTCAATTCGCTTAAGCAATAAATTGGTCTTCGCAGAGAATTAACATTAATTCCATAACGTAAAGCTGTTATAAGTCCCGCAGCTTCTAAATAATTTTCAGCATACAAAATCATATTATTCTTTGAACCATTTAAATAATCAAGTCTCATCTTTGTAGAGCTAACATTTAAAACTCCTCTATTACAAACCACTATTAAAGGAATAAATCTTTCTACACAAGATAAAACTGCTTCACCACCCAATGCCCCCTGTGGCACAACAACGGCTCCTAAATCTCTATTACTCAACAAATTTTTTGCCAGTAAAGAAGCATTCTCTTTTGTTTCCATAGCTGACTTACTGATCAAATTGGGAGCACGACTAAGACCCACCAAAACACTTTGCAAAAATGTATAACCTATCTCTTCACCCAAAGTTCGTGGATCCAGATCATACTCAAGTGGTAATGGTGCTAGCCCAGGTGCATGTGCACATGGAATCAATAAATGTTTTACAAGAAAATGACTTATTACTGCTTCGAGCCCAGCAATAATATCTACACCATTACCATGTCGATAAAGTTTAGTTTCTAATTCATCGCTATCATCAGGGAAGCGAGTTACGACAGCAATTGCTGTTGCACCAGCCTTCTTGAGTTTCTCAGCAGCTCTTAGAAGAACATCAGGCTCCTCTATATTCCCCCAACTTGAGCCACTTAAACCTTTCTCTAGATTAATTCGCACGGCTCGTTCAGTAGTAATTACAGGACCAATATCTAAACCCAAACTTGCGATACAACCATCAGCAACTTGTAAATGTCTTATCCTCATATCAGATTCCAAGCCAGCATCTAACAGCAAGCCTACTTTTTGTTGTCTTACAGGTTCAAGAAAGACTTCACCCGCTGCAAAAAGATTTAAACTATAGCCTTCTACATATTGGATACAAGTTTCTGGCCAATACAAAGATCCACCATTCATAACATTGGGATGAGTTATCAAACATTCACTAGCAGATGCCAGTAATCTTGCAGTTGGAATTGCATCTCCTGCAAAGCCACCGACACTGCAACCTATGCCAGTTGGAATAATTAATAATGTTGGCAAAGGATCTGTTTTAGTCATATTGAAGTCAACTCAATTGGTCCTTATACATTTCACCTTGTCTTGATGCATAATCAACACAGCTTCTACCGAAATTATCTGGGGTTTTTCATCACATAGTGAGTTAATTGAAGTAATTGCCCATCTAAGTGGATCTCCATATTCCAATAGCTCAGATAAAATTAAATTTTTTAAGTCATATATACTGGACTCAGAAGACCATTCAAGTTGTAATTCTATAAATTCAAGATTCACTTTATCAACTACCTATGATTTGATAATTAGCCGAGTATCAGATACAAATAAAAAATCAAGCTGCAGCACCACCAACAACTTCTAAAATTTCTTGAGTAATTGCTGCTTGTCTAGCCTTATTGTAATCGATGGTAAGGTTCTTAGCTAATTCCTTCGCATTATCACTAGCGTTGTTCATTGCAGTCATTCTGCTAGCCAACTCAGAGGCTGCAGATTCCTGTAAAGCACGGAGTAGTTGATTCTGTAAGTAAAGTGGTAACAGAGAATTTAAAAGTTGATCAGGGCTTTGTTCAAAAACAATGTCCGATGGTAATTTTGACTCTTCATTCGTGGGGGCTGCATCTTTCTCAATAATTAACTGACTATCTTTTGTAGTTAATCTAAAAATTTCATCTTCTGAGTCTGCTATTCCTTGAGGGTCTAAGGGTAAAAGAGTTTGTATTGTTGGATTACAACTAACCAAGCTTACAAACTTGGTAAAAATGACCTCTACTCTATCAGTACTTTCAGAGAGAAACTCCGCTAATACTTCACTGGTAATAGAGCTAGCATCTTCAGAGGTAGGAACTTGCTCTAATTCTTTAAAAGTAGCTCTTATATTGTAAATACTGGATCTATTTTCGAAATAACCTATTGCTTTCTTACCAATCAATACTAAGTCAGGACTATAACCCTGGCCTTTTAATTCGGCATAACGTTTTTCTGTACGTTTAATAATATTTGCATTATAACCTCCACATAATCCTCGATCCCCAGTGACAGCTAAGAGAGTAATTGTCTTAACCTCACGCTTATTTAGGAGGGGAGAGTCAGCAGCTTCAAACTGCATTCTTGATTGTATATTTTCTAAAACCCTTGCCAATCTATCAGCGAAAGGTCTACTTCGTAGGACTTGATCCTGTGCTCTCCGCACTTTTGCAGCAGCAACGAGTCGCATTGCTTCTGTAATTTTTCTGGTGTTTTTGACAGATACAATTCTGTCTCTAATGTCCTTGAGGTTAGCCATAGGTGGTTGTCTTTCTTAGATAGCCTTAGTTCTTAAGCTGCAAGCATGGAGGACTTGACCTCGACGATAGCTTCTTTAAGCATTGATTCAGAGGCTTCACTTAAGACTTTTTCGGAGAGAACATTCTTAATAAAATCAGCCTTATTTGTTTTCAGATAATCACGCAATTCACGCGCAAACTTTGTAACTTCCTCTTCAGGAACCTCATCAATCAATCCTTTGACACCTGCATAAACAATTGCTACTTGTTCAGCTAAATTCAGAGGATCAAATTGAGGTTGCTTAAGAAGTTCTCTCAGCCTTTTACCTCTACCTAGTTGCTTTTGAGTAGCCTCATCAAGATCTGAAGCAAATTGAGAGAATGCAGCAAGTTCATCAAATTGAGCTAATTCAAGTTTTAACGTACCAGCAATTTTCTTAATAGCTTTTGTTTGGGCCGCTCCTCCTACTCTACTTACTGATATACCAACGTTAATAGCAGGTCTTAATCCAGAATTGAATAAATCTGAGCTCAAGAAAATCTGACCATCAGTAATTGAAATCACGTTAGTTGGTATATAAGCAGAAACATCACCAGCTTGAGTTTCAATAATTGGCAGGGAGGTCATTGATCCCGCACCCATCGCATCAGAAAGTTTTGCTGCCCTTTCAAGTAATCTGCTATGGCAATAAAAAACATCGCCTGGATATGCTTCACGTCCAGGTGGACGACGCAAAAGTAATGACATTTGCCTGTAAGCTTGAGCTTGCTTGGTTAAGTCGTCATAAATGACTAGTGTCGCCTTACCTTGATACATAAAGTGCTCAGCTATAGCGGCACCTGTGTAAGGAGCTAAATATTGCAAAGCTGCAGCTTCAGATGCTCCTGCATTAACAATAATGGTGTAATCCAAAGCTCCTTTTTCTTTGAGGACTTCAACTACATTTGCTACTGATGCTTGCTTTTGACCAACCGCCACATAAACACAAACAACATCTTGACCTTTTTGATTGATAATTGTATCTATTGCTATTGCAGTTTTGCCTGTTTGACGATCACCAATAATCAATTCTCTCTGTCCTCTTCCAATAGGAATCATCGCGTCAATGGATGTAATTCCAGTTTGCATAGGCTCGTGTACTGACTTCCTCTTAATAATTCCAGGAGCTATGGACTCAATTAATCTTGAGTCAGTTGTTGCCATCTCACCTTTTCCGTCAATTTGCTGTCCAAGAGGATTAACAACTCTTCCAAGCATTGCTTCACCAACTGGGACTGAAGCAATCTTTCCAGTTGCTTTAACTGTGCTTCCCTCCTGCACGCCTAAAGCTTCTCCCATCAAAACGACGCCAACATTGTCGTCCTCAAGGTTTAAAGCAATTCCTTCAGTTCCATCTTCAAATTCAACTAGTTCACCTGCCATAACCTTTTCAAGGCCGTAGACTCTTGCGATACCATCACCAATTTGTAAAACAGTACCTACATTACTCACAGATACTGATTTATCGTAATCAGCAATTTGCTGCTTGAGGATTGAACTGATCTCGTCGGGACGTATAGAAACCATTGGATTAACTTAGGTTAGGGAGGATTAGAGGGAAAAAGAAGAGTAGAAAGTCAGGAGAGAACTAACTGACCTTGGCCAAAGCAAGACCAAGTCGCCTAACTTGACCTGCGATGCTGGCATCAATGACCTTTGATCCAACATTGACCACAAAGCCACCTAGCAATTCAGAGTCGACTTTGAGATCGATCTCTAAATTATCCGTACCAGCTATGGATTGTACTTTCTTGAGTAGCTCTGTTTGTTGATCTTCATTTAGAGCTGAAGCTGAAGTAATTGTTGCTAAGGCAATATTTCTTTGTTCTCGATAAATTTCCAATAATCTTTCAAGAACAGAATTCAATAAACCTATTCTCTGTCTATCTGCTAATAGTTTTAAAAGATTTAAAAAGGCTGGAGTGACTTGACCAGAGAATAGCTTTTCTAAAGCTGCTTTCTTCTGATTAACCTCTAAAACTGGTGATGACATCGCATCACTAAATTCAGGGCAATCATTCCAAAGTTCTAAGATAGATTTAGCTTGAGTTACTACTTCATCAACTTCTTCACGGCTCTCAGCTACTTGAAGAAAAGCTTCAGCATATGGAGTAGTTATAGTATTTAGTAATGGCATTAGTTGACTCCTATATTTTTAATTGACTGTTTGAGAAAATTATCTTGAGTATTTGAATCTAACTTTTTCGGAAGCATTGCTAGTGCTTTTTCAATAGCAAGTTCTGCAGCCTCTTTTCTTAATTGTGAAGTAACTCTTGCTGCTTCTGCGTTCAAATCTGAAGCAGCACCTTGCTTGATTCTTGCCATTTCCTCAACAGTTCTTTTTTCGCTCTCTAAACGAATTGCTTCTGCTCGTGCTTTGCAATCGTTTCTGATTTTTTCAGCTTTTTCCTTGGCTGAGGCAAGTTCATCTTTTGCTTTTGATAAAGAGACTTGTGCTTTGGATAAACGATCCTCCGCTTCTTTTAAGTCAGAGAGGATTGTAGTCCTTCGCCTTTCAAGGATTTTCCCTAAAAAGCCTGGCAAGAATTTATAGAGGCCAAAAACAACAACAGCTAAGTTGATAATGTTGGTCTCAAAAATATTTAAATTAAGGCCAAAGCCTTGGGAAGCGAAAATTAATGAAGTCATTTTTTTGCCAAGAGTCTTTCAATAATCAAATCGCCAAGATTGTCAGCCTCGCTTTTGAGTTGATTAAGAGCTTCATCTCTTTGTGAATCAATCTCACGTCTAGCTTTTTCTCTAGATGCATTTGCCTCTGAAGTAGCAAGAGCAAGTGCTTCTTTGTAAAGATTCTCGGAATCTTGCTCTGCTTCAAGAATTACCTTCTGAGCTTCAAGACGAGCTTCTTTAAGCTGATCTTTAAGTTCAGTTTCTAGTCGTTTAACCTCAGCGATTTTTTTCTTTGCTTCTGCCCGACTTGTATTTACATAATCCTCCCTCTCTTCAACTACCTGTCCAACGGGTTTGAAGAAAAGAGCATTAAGTATGAAAGTAAGCAATACAACTTGAACCGCCATCAGCGGAAGAGTTGCATCGAAATCAAACAGACCTCCCTCAGAGGCACCAAACAAAAACAAAGTTGGCATTAGCTAGGGTGCAAGAATTTAAGCGAGCCGGATTAGGGCAATTGAGATTTGCTAAAGAATTTTCAAATAAAGAGCTTAGAGTCAATCAAACAATTTGATTAACTCAATTAGCCCTTTAATTTGATATTCAACCAGCAAAAGGGTTAGCGAAGAGAAGCACCAATGCAACCACAAGGCCATAAATGGTAAGTGACTCCATGAAAGCGAAAGAAAGAAGCAGAGTACCTCTGATTTTTCCCTCAGCCTCAGGTTGACGGGCTATACCCTCTACTGCTCCTTGTGCAGCACTACCCTGACCGATACCAGGGCCTATTGCGCCAAGGCCTACAGCTAAACCAGCTGCAACAACTGATGCGGCGGTGGTAATGGAATCCATAATTCTGCTAAAGATGTGTAGCGTTTAAACGCTTATAGAGTTGTGACCGGGAGTTTATACCTGCGAGGGGTGCATCTCATAGTTCTTGAGATGATACTGAAAGAATTTCAGGCCCTAAAGCAGGAAATATGCTATTGAAAAGTTAATTCAGTAGCAAAAAATCATGATTAATGATGCTCTTCAACTGCTTCCCCGATGTAATAGGCAGCAAGAGTTGCAAAAATCAGAGCTTGAATAGCACTTGTAAACAAGCCCAGAAACATAACTGGAACTGGGAGAACAAGAGGTACAAGAAAAACAAGTACTGCTACAACAAGTTCATCCGCGAGAATGTTTCCAAATAAACGGAATGAAAGAGAGAGAGGCTTCGTAAAATCTTCAACAATTTTGAATGGGAGCATTATTGGCGTTGGGTGAACGTAATACTCGAAGTAACGCAAACCTTTATTGCTCAACCCCGCATAAAAATATGAGAGAGATACCAGTAGTGCTAAAGCAACAGTCGTATTAATGTCAGCTGTAGGTGCTCCAAGTTCACCACTTGGTAGCTCAATCAACTTCCATGGAACTAATGCTCCGCCCCAGTTGCTCACAAATATGAACAGAAAGAGGGTTCCGATGAAAGGCATCCAATCTCTATAAACCTTTTCACCAATTTGTGTTCTTGCTAGATCACGTATGTAATCCCACAAAAACTCCAAAAGATTTTGCACCCCTTTTGGATCACGTTCCATTTTTTTTGTTCCAATGACCACTAAGGCAAGCAATGCACCAATGAGCAGCCATGAGGTCATAAAAACTTGACCGTGAATTCTAATATTTCCAAATTGCCAATAGAGATGTTGACCCACCTCTAATTCAGCAAAAGGGAAAACAAATGGTAAAGATCCCATTTATCTGGAAGTTAGGTTTCGAAGAAAATAAACGCCAAACAAACAAAACTTAAAAATTTAATTTCTAAAAATCACCTACGGCATTGATAGAAACTGAATAATTAACGCTGGTTTATAAAGCAGAAATCCTAATAAAGCAGGTAATAACTCAAGTTGAGGAAATCTAGAAGCTCCCAAAACTAAAGCAACCGGAACTAACAACTGGATTTTACCGACAATCTTTGATGAAGTACCTAGTCTTCCAACTCCGCGAGCAAGCAAGCGAAAATAAAAAATTCCTGATAAAGCTCCTATAAGAAGGCTTGCAGTAGTTTGGATTCCAAAGAAGAAACCTACTATGCCAACAGAAAAAATTGTCAATAAAAATGTCAGACGTAATACTCGAAATTGAAGTTCAAGGTACTCGTCTGAATTGACTCCGGATGGTAAATCCGTTGAATCAACAGCCAGAAGAGGATCATGACTTGAGCAATTTTCAACAGTCTCAGATTCCACAAAAATTCCTCCTTTTGGAGTTACTTAGTGGTAACGAAAAGTTGTTTTGCAAACAAGACACCTAAGCTCTCTGCAAAGGCCCGGGGAATCTATCACGAGACTTGCATCAAAACAAAAAAATTTTGCCAACAAATCGAAAAGTTGGTTAATTTACATAGATTGATCATAAATTTAAGTAACAATTCCTTATTTCTAATTGAAATCAATTTTTTATCTCTTTAAAAATTTAACCCACATGTTAGAAAACAAATTTCAACCATGGTATGTATTCTTTTATACACGGACTAACAAATAACTTTTAACAAAAAAAATCTGTTCAATTTTCTTTGATTCCATAAAAAAGTAAATTAACTTTCTTCAAAACTTGGCAAGATGACAATTAAGCGGCTCAATGGTTTATAAGCTAAATATCCTTTGAGTAATATTTCTAGTAAAAAAATTGATTCAGAACAAAGGAGGAAGCATTCTCACGAATCAAAAAATTATCTCGGAAATTTAATAAACAAAAATATACTCCCATTACCTTGGCCTTTTTGGCCAAAAGAGGGGCGTTTGATGATGGCTTTAATTGCCTTTTGGAGTATATCTGGAATTTTTATTCTTGGTTCGGCCAGTTGGTGGGTAGCCACAAGAGAAATGGGTGAGGGATCTTATTACATAAAAAGACAACTTATTTGGTTGATCGCTAGTTGGAGCATCTTTTGTCTAGCCATAAATATAAACATTAAAAATTGGCTGAGGCTATCAGGTCCATGTCTTTTTATTGGTATGGTTCTAATTGCTTCAACAAGCATTTTCGGCAGCACCGTTAACGGTTCTACAAGATGGTTGATTATGGGCCCAATTCAAATTCAACCATCAGAGTTAATCAAACCTTTCATCATTCTCCAAAGTGCAAAGCTTTTTGGACAATGGGAAAGAATAAACTTAGAAAAAAAAATTTATTGGTTAACTATTTTTGCATTTATAATTGCTTTGATTGTAAAGCAGCCAAATTTGAGCACCGCTGCATTAATAGGTACATTGGTTTGGATGATTGCGTTAGCATCCGGAATTAACTTTAAATATCTTTTTAACACTGCACTATATGGCTTTCTCTTTGGCTCAATAAGCATTTACTTCAATTCATATCAACAAAGTCGAGTTATGTCTTTTATAAACCCATGGACAGATCCACAGGGTAGTGGATATCAATTAATTCAAAGTCTTTATGCTATTGGTTCCGGTGGTTTGTTTGGGGAGGGATATGGTCTATCCATGCAAAAGTTACAATATTTACCTTATAGAAGTACTGATTTTATATTTGCTGTTTTCGCTGAAGAGTTTGGATTCTTTGGATCTATTTTGCTTTTATCATTTCTGCTAGTAGTTGCATATTTAACCCTAAAAATATCTCTAAATTGCAGAAATAATTACTCAAAATTAATTTCTATTGGATCTGGGACTATTCTTGTCGGCCAATCAATTATGCACATCGCAGTTTCATCTGGAGCCATGCCAACAACTGGTCTACCTTTCCCTTTGATTAGTTATGGAGGAAACTCCTTGATTTCAAGCTTACTAATTTCTGGATTATTGGTCCGATCTTCCATAGAAACCTCAGATTTATTAATTAAAAATCCCTCAAATAGAGTTATAAGTAGATAATCTGGAAAAAGATTTAGATTGGCAATTCTCTTTTTGAACATTTCCTCTGTTGAGTTAATAATGTCTGATTTGACTCGACATAGCGAGCAGTTAATCAATAGTGGGCTTAACAATCCAACACCCTTAACAATATTTATAGTTTTTACAGGTGGGCTTTTGACAAGTCTTGGACCATGTTCATTATCACTTCTACCAATAACGGTCGCATATTTAGCTGGATTTAAAAATAAACAAACTCCAATACAAAAAACTTTTTATTTCTGTAGCGGTATTGTTATTTCATTGGTGATATTGGGTAGTTTAAGCGGCTTCTTGGGAAAAATCTATGGTCAATTACCAGATTTCTTCTCAATATTTATTAGTTTTCTGGCAATAATAATGGGTCTTAATCTGCTTGGGATTATTAAATTCTCACTTCCATCTGGTCCAGATCCTGAAATGTGGAGAAATCAAGTTCCTTCTTCACTAGCTCCTGTTTCAGCAGGTTTTGCCTTTGGATTAGCCTCCTCGCCTTGCACTACTCCTGTTCTTGCAGTCCTTCTGGCATGGGTCGCCAAACAAGGAAGTCCTCTTAGTGGCATAATTTTTCTTGGAAGTTTTGCTATTGGACAAATTGTTCCTTTATTTGTAGCTGGTACTTTTGCTGCGAGTATCCCAAAATTATTATCTTTAAGACCTATTGGGAAGTGGGTTCCACCAATAAGTGGAGTAATTTTATTAACTATAGGTCTAGTTAGCCTTCTCTCTATTTGGATTTAAATAGATGAAAAAAATTAGCCTAGTTTTAAACTGGCTGTCTAGCTTAAAGATTGCGATATTACTACTATTATTAATAGCTTTTTCATGTGCGACTGGTACTCTGATTCCACAACAAGAATCAGATCAATTCTATTATGAAAATTTTAATAAAAATCCTTTTCTAGGGATAATTAATGGAAAAATAATATTACTTTTTGAATTCGATCATATTTACACAAGTTTTTGGTTTTTATTCCTACTTACTTGGCTTGGTATAGCTCTTGCAGTTTGTAGTTTTAGAAGGCAATTACCCATGCTTAGATCAGCATTAAACTGGATAGATTATAAATCGCCTCGACAAATCGCAAAACTTTCCATATCTCAAGCAATAACATCTAACAATTATTCCTATTGCTTTGATGAGCTTAAAAGCACTTTGAGAAGAGAAGGTTGGGATGTCAAAGATACTGATGGAAGGATTGCCGCACGCCAAGGCGTTATTGGAAGATTAGGACCAATAATAATTCATATTGGTCTTATCCTTTTAATGATCGGGGCAACATACGGATCTTTAAATGGAAAAACCATAGAAAAATTTTTAGCTCCTGGCAGATCAATAGATTTAATCAACAATAATAAACAGAGCGGATTAACTATCGAATTAGAAAAATTTAAAATAGAAAGAGACCCTCAAGGGAGGGCCGAGCAGTATCGGTCAATAGTAAATATCATTGAGCCAAATGGAAACAATCAATCTAAAGAAATTAGTGTTAACTATCCATTAAGATACGAAGGATTAACGTTATATCAAGCCGACTGGTCAATAGCGGCAATAACTATACAAATTGAGAATAGTCCGAAATTGCAAATTCCAATAAAACCTATTAGTGAGCTTGGTGAACAAGTTTGGGGAACAGTTATACCTACAAATAAAAATGGTACAGACCCAATCCTATTAACCGTAGATAATGAGATAGGACCTGTAAAGGTTTATAATAATGACGGCACCTTAATTACAAGATTAAGTATAAATAAGGAGGCAAAAGTAAAAGGAACCTCAATAAAGATTATAAATATAATTCCTAGTAGTGGACTACTTTTGAAGTATGACCCTGGAGTACCTATTGTCTATACTAGTTTTGCGTTAATACTTATTGGAGGTTCACTAAGTATAATTTCTACAAAAAAAATCTGGGTATTATATGAAAAGGAAAAATCTATGATTTACATAGGTGGATTAAGCAACAGAAATCTTACAGGTCTTTCCAAAGAAATGCCAAAATTTATTAGTTTAATAAAGAATCAGATCTAGATTATTTCTTTTCCCATGACAAACTCTAATAATTGTATGAACATTTCCTCTAGGATTAAAATCGGCTTCTAATTGCATCCACTTAGGATCAGAAACTTTAACAAAATCATCGAGAATTTTATTAGAAACTTCTTCGTGAGATATTTTCTTTTCTCGATAGCTATTTAAATAAAGTTTAATTGCTTTTAATTCTATAACTTTAGTATTTGGTTGATATTTGATTTTCATAGTTGCGAAATCTGGATAACCCGAGAAAGGGCACTTACACGTGAATTCAGGAAAATCTATGGAAATTTCATAATCTCTATTAATTTCTGGATTTGGGAAACAAATTAAATTCCCAGCCTCTACTTCTCTCTCTCCGTACAAAGTTTCTTTTTTGGAGTCTTTCTCTCTTTTAGTCACAATTTAAATGCATTTAAAACTCACACTACTTAAAAGATTGATTAAAAATTCGTACTTTAAATAAATTCTTCTGATCGAAAAGCAACGAAATGATGTTAAAACCCTAATTTGTAGCAATGACCACAAAACTAATCTTCGCTACCCCCCTTAATAGGTATGCAAGATGATTTTTTATGGACATCAGACTTTCTGACAACCGAAATGGAACTCAATTAGAACCACTGAGTATTCATGGAATGCTCTGGCTACAAACTCATTTTGAATCCAACCACTGGGAGGCAATCAGTCAAGGTCTAGTCAAGATTCCTTCCAAGGATGCCAAAATTCTTGCTGAAGATGCATTAATTGCTGGTGTAAATATAAATTTCATCAATTCTCTGACTCAATTAGACAAAATTTGATAAATAATATCTAATATTCTTGAAGTTACACATGGCGATATGAAAAAGATAGAAGCAATAATCCGACCTTTCAAGTTGGAGGATGTAAAAACTGCACTAGTTAATGCGGGTATCGTAGGCATGACTGTAAGTGAGGTGAGAGGATTTGGCCGGCAAAAAGGGCAAGTCGAAAGATATAGAGGTTCAGAATTCACCGTTGAGTTTCTTCAAAAACTCAAGATTGAAGTCGTGGTTCCTGATGAAAAAGCTGAAATAGTTTTAAAAGCTATTGGTGATGCAGCAAAGACCGGAGAGATCGGAGACGGTAAGATATTCGTAAGCCCAATTGATTCCGTTGTTCGAATCAGAACAGGCGATAAAAACGAGACAGCTCTCTAAACGAATAAATTTTTTAAAAATTTTTCTATACCTATATTTCCTTCAACTTCATCCCCCATCCAAAGGAGAAACTCTTGGTTTCCAGCAGGGCCCTTCAAAGGAGATGAGATTAACCCTTTCGGGTACCATCCCATTTTTTTAGATTCATCAACTACTCCCTTTATAGCCTCCGCATGTAGAAGATGATCGCGAACAACACCCCCTTTGCCTACTTTATCTTTACCAACCTCAAATTGAGGTTTCACTAATACAACTAACTCAGATCTTTTGGTGTGAAGAAGAGATTTGATACAAGGCAAAACAATTTTAAGAGAGATAAAAGATAAGTCTGCAACTGCGAAATCTGGTATTGGATCTTGATCGTTAAATAATTTTTCCGGAGTTAAATGCCTGATGTTGGTACGTTCCCAAAGGACCACTCTTGGATCATTTCTGATTTTCCATGCAGTCTGACCATACCCAACATCAATCCCATAAACCTTTGCAGCACCTAACTGCAAAAGGCAATCTGTGAAACCACCAGTTGAAATACCAGCATCTAAACACACCCTATTATTTACATCCAGAGGGAATTGACTAAAAGCTCCAGCTAACTTTTCACCTCCTCGAGACACATATTTCAACGGCTGCGTAACTTCTATCTCAAGATCTTTTAAAACTTCTTGGCCTGGCTTATCCAATATTTTTCCATTAATTGTTTTAACTTTGCCAGCTCTAATAAGCCTCTGTGCCTCTTGACGAGATTTCACTAACCCTTTAGTTAGCAAGTGAAGATCTAATCGTGATTTTTTAGACATTTATTTACAAAAACAAACAGGAAACGGAACAAAAACCGCAGAACTCGTGCTTTTTGTCTTTTTCAGTAGAGAATCAAGTCAATCGACAAAGGGTTTTGTCTAAAAAGCTCAGCCATCCAAACAATGAAAATGAGCTATTTAGCAGTGGTCATTTTCATCTAACCTCAAAAGACCAGACTGGAGAAGTTCTAGAACTTCTTCCTCCAGGAAGTTTTGCAATATTTACAAATCAACCAAATGATTTGCCTCCCTTTCAAGTAATAGATTGCAAAGGAGGAAGATGCAGGGTTAGACAGCAGGCTTGGGGAAGATATGTTCATTGGGAGGTTGAACACAATAGACTCAAGTCAGCTTGACCTTTACGTCCTAAATTGAGCTTACCTTTAATTTTGTAGCACTTTGATTGAGCGTTACACAAACCCAGAAATGGGAAATATTTGGTCTGATCAAGCCAAGTACCAATCATGGCTTGATGTCGAAATTGCCGCATGTGAGGCTAATTGCAAGTTGGGGAAAATCCCTGAAAGTGCAATGGAAACTATTCGGTCACAGGCAACATTTAAACCAGAACGCATTCTTGAAATAGAAGAGGAAGTTCGCCATGACGTGATTGCCTTTTTAACGAATGTAAATGAATATGTTGGAGATGTTGGCCGTTACATACATGTTGGAATGACGAGTAGCGATGTTCTTGATACTGGTCTCGCACTTCAATTAAAGTCATCAGTAAAGCTTTTAAGAAAAGAACTCTTATTACTTGAAGAAGCTATTAGAGATCTTGCACGACAGCATAAGAAAACGGTAATGATTGGACGTTCTCATGCGATTCATGGAGAGCCTATTACTTTCGGATTCAAATTAGCGGGATGGTTAGCGGAAACGCTCAGGAACAAAGAGAGGTTAAGTTGTCTCGAGAAAGACATTTCGGTTGGGCAAATTAGCGGAGCAATGGGTACGTATGCCAATACTGATCCAGAAATAGAGAGAATAACTTGCGAAATTTTAGGACTTGAGTGTGATACGGCTAGCACTCAAGTTATATCTAGAGATAGACATGCTAATTACGTACAGATTCTTGCTTTAATCGGCTCTTCACTTGATCGTTTCTCCACAGAAATTAGAAACCTTCAAAGAACTGATGTTCTTGAAGTAGAGGAAAACTTTGCTAAAGGTCAAAAAGGAAGCTCTGCAATGCCTCACAAGAGAAATCCCATACGCAGTGAGAGAGTGAGTGGTCTTTCAAGAGTTTTAAGAAGTTATGTTGTTGCAGCTCTTGAGAATGTTGCTCTGTGGCATGAAAGAGATATAAGCCATAGCTCCAATGAAAGATTAATGCTGCCAGATACATCTATTACTCTTCATTTTATGATCACAGAAATGACAGCAATAATTAAAGGTCTTGGGATTTATCCGAATAATATGCTGAAAAATTTAAACATTTATGGAGGAGTAGTTTTTAGTCAAAGAGTTCTTTTAGCTTTAGTTGAGAATGGAATGAGTCGAGAAGATTCTTATCGACTAGTGCAAAAGAATGCTCACTCTGCCTGGAATCAAAACGAAGGAGATTTCAAAAAAAACCTTGAGAATGATCCAGAAGTTACGAATAGTCTCTCAAAAGAAAAACTTTCTGAATGTTTCTCAACCGAATTACATCAGTCCAATTTGGGAGTTATTTGGGAAAGACTCGGTATATAAGGCAAAAAAGCAAAAAAATTAATCTCAGTGAGAACACTCTAAAAAGTAAATAGAACTAGCTTCAACTACAATCTATAGTTATAAGTTTCTATTTTCCTGAAACTTAAAATTCTGACCGCAAGATCAATGTCCAACATGAAACGACTTGAGAAAGATAGCTTAGGTTCGGTTGAAGTTCCAAATGATGCTTTGTGGGGAGCTCAGACTCAAAGATCAATATTGAATTTTGCTATTGGAGATGATGTCATACCAATCGAGATTATTCACGCAATCGCCCAAATAAAAGCCTCTGCTGCTCAAGTAAACAATCATCTAGGTCTAATAAATTTGGAAACCACTAAATATATTACCGAAGCAAGTTTAGAAATTATTGAAGGAAAACATGATGATCAATTCCCTGTGAAAGTCTGGCAAACAGGAAGTGGGACCCAAACCAACATGAATGTCAATGAGGTGATTAGCAATATTGTTTCAAAACGTTTAAATCATCCATTAGGTAGTCATCATCCCATACATCCAAATGACCATGTCAATTGCTCTCAATCAACAAACGATGTTTTCCCAGCGGCAATTCAAATAGCCACTATAGTCACATTAAAAGATACATTAATACCTGAATTAAAAAAACTCATTGATATACTCCATCAAAAAAGTAAAGAATGGAGCGATATTATAAAAATAGGACGTACTCATCTTCAAGATGCTGTACCACTAACTCTTGGACAAGAGGTTTCTGCCTGGGCCACTCAATTAGAAACTGCAATGGCACGTCTTGAAATCAATTTAAAGGAACTTTATCTACTGCCTCTGGGAGGAACTGCAATAGGGACTGGCCTAAATACTCCAAAGAATTTTGATAATTTAATTGCTCTTGATATTGCTAAAAAAACCAATTTACCTTTTAAGACTGCAGCTAATAAGTTTGCAATTATGGCTAGTCATGATGGTCTTGTAAATATTATGTCTCAACTAAAATTACTAGCCGTAACTTTTCTTAAAATTGTAAATGACCTTCGACTTCTTTCTTGTGGACCTAGAGCTGGATTTTCAGAGCTACGGCTACCAGCCAATGAGCCTGGCAGTTCAATAATGCCAGGAAAGGTTAACCCTACTCAATGCGAAGCAATGGCAATGGTTTGTACTCAAATAATTGGCATGGATACCTCAGTATCAATCGCAGGGAGTGGAGGACATCTACAAATGAATGTCTATAAACCCCTTATTGGCTACAACATAATAAAAAGTATTAACCTTATTCAAGATGCATGTAAAAGTTGTAGGGAAAATATGATTGATGGAATTCAACCCAATAAAGATAAAATCAAAGAATATCTAGACAATTCTTTGATGCTAGTGACCGCACTAGCACCATCAATCGGATACGAGAAAGCTAGCAAAATTGCACAATTAGCTCATGAAAAAAATCTAAGTCTAAAACAAGCATCCAATGAATTAAATTACATTGATCAAGAAGAATTTGATAATCTCACCAATCCAAAATCAATGATTGGCGATGATAAAAAATAAGATTATTAACACTCAATTATACCTTTCAGTTGCTGGATTAATAATTTCATGATTTTTTTCTTTTGCTTGATCAATGTCTTCTGCTTCACATACCGGAAATCTATCCATTAGTTTCATTGCCACCTTGGCATTATTTCTAAGTTGCCTACTCACAGCCTCGCAATAGGGAATCTGTGAAAGTAAATCATTTGTTCTTCTCAGAATTCTCACAACATCCCCTTCATCAAGGGATGTATTTGAAATTAAATCCGTCCAAGAACTTCCTCTCGCCCATGCCTCTACTAAACCCATTAATTCTGAACTCCACAAGATTTGGACTTCTATACCAAATCGATTTTGAACTCTAAACAACTCTCTTCGAATATTTGATAAATCATTAAACGCTTCATCTGCAACTGCACTTGGAATAAATCCAGACCATAAATCAGGACGATTAACTTCTGTAACAATCGATTGAATTACTCCAGCCAATTCTACTGGTGTAAGTTCATCAAGATGTCCACTCAGCAAAACCAATCCTAACCACAACTCATTCTCACCTCTTAAAGATCCAATACTTCTTCCGATTTCAGTTGGAGTTAAATCTTCCAAGCATCCAAAGTGGTTTAAGACTTTTATTAGTGATTGAAAGGTTTCCCAGTGACGATTAGATCTATCGTAAAGCATCTCCTCACGTTCATGTATTTCTACACCTAGCTCATCCATTCTTCGTCTGTATTTCTTTAATTTTTTCTTATCTCCCCACCGATGAGCTGGCTGCATCAATAATTCATCATCCAAAGATTTGACTAATTTAGCTTGAGATAAAACTTCACTAGCAAGATCATATTGGGCTGTTCTCATATCATTTTTCTGAGCTAATTTTGAAATTATTGAAGCCGTTTCATTACTAAGTAAATTACCATGATATGTCTCACCTGATCTACTTATTTTAGGAGTTATAAGGTGTGATACGTCTAGACAAGTCAATTCAGCATAGAGACTAACAACTTCCTTACAGGCAATAAGTATCCAAATATTTTCATCAGTTAAGCATAATAATTGAGATTGTCTATCTCTTTTTTGTATTTTTTCAACAATGACTGCAGGTGTAACTTTTCCCTTCAACCGTGGTGTCTTCAAACTTATGATGGTTCCAATATTTGCAAATTCCAATGCTGAAATCAATTCATTAGATAAGGATTCTGCTGATTGTTTTTGGAGAATTTTTAAAAGCCTTCTTTCCTCCTTTAGATGGCTTTTAATTTTCTCATATCTTTCAAAATCTGACCAAGGTATGTCTTCTGAAAAAATCTTGTACTCTTTAAACTCCTCTTTTAATCTGGATAATTCTTCTTCTTCTTCAGCCAGATCCAAGCTAGCCAGGTAATTACTAAAACTTCTTTCTATCAACTCTTTTGATTTCTCTAGATCGTAACGCTGTAAAAGATTTAATACCATGCCATAGCTTGGTGTAAATTGACTCACTAATGGATCGGCTGGGCTGGTAGCCAATTGACCAGCTTCTCGAACCCCTTCGAATCGGGTTTGGACAGTGACTACATAGCCTTTAGAGTCAAGACCTCTTCTACCAGCTCTACCAGCCATTTGTAAGAATTCACTACCCATTAATTGACGATGTCCATTATCTGATCTCTTCGACAAAGTAGATATAATAGTACTCCTAGCTGGCATATTGATTCCAGCAGCAAGGGTTTCAGTTGCGAAAACAACCTTTATCAATCCCTCTTGAAATAATTCCTCAATAAACTCCTTCCATGCAGGAAGCACTCCTGCATGATGAGATGCAATCCCATTAAATAAAGCTTTTATGTGTATCTCATCTCTCAAACCCTCTGAATTTAAACTTGTATATTTAGTAAATCGATCATGAATTGATTTTCTTTCTTCTTGGTTTACTAAAGAAATACCAGCTATTGTTTTCACAGCCTTGTCGCAACCACGACGACTAAATATGAAGTAAATAGCGGGTAACATTTTTCTTTCTGCCAACTTCGATATCACAAAGGCCAATGGAGGAGCTTCAGGTTGAGAAGGCTTGGATAAGCGTCCTCTCTTCTTATGTGATTTTGTTGGACGCCAAATCTTACAGTTTGGATGTAATCCAGTTGCTTTCTCATTGAGTAATGGATGAAGTCCTTTAGCACTGCAAAAATTGAATTCCAGGGGAACTGGTCTTAAATCACTTGATATCAAATCTGTAGGTCCGTGAACTTGCTCGATCCAGTCAGTTAATTGCCCTGCATTGGCAACGGTTGCCGATAGAGCAACAAACTGAACGGATTTAGGACAATGAATAATTGATTCCTCCCATACTGTCCCTCTATGAGCATCATTCATGTAATGACATTCATCAAGAACAACGGTTTCTATATCAAGTAGAGGATCATCATTTCTATCCGCTGCTGCATAAAGCATATTTCTGAAAATCTCAGTAGTCATAACAAGAATTGAAGCCTCTCTATTTAGGCTTAAATCACCTGTCAAAAGGCCCACATTGCTTGAACCAAATTGATCTCTAAAGTCTCTAAGCTTTTGATTAGATAAAGCTTTTAAGGGGGTTGTATAAAACACCTTATGCCCATGAGAGATAGCCCTATAAATTGCATACTCGCCTATTAAGGTTTTTCCTGATCCTGTAGGAGCACTTACAACTACAGAATGCCCTTGATTGAGTGAATTAATTGCCTTGAGTTGAAACTCATCCAATGCAAAA
Organism: uncultured Prochlorococcus sp.; assembly: GCA_902629395.1. GTDB lineage: Bacteria > Cyanobacteriota > Cyanobacteriia > PCC-6307 > Cyanobiaceae > Prochlorococcus_B. The sequence continues at coordinate 36,793 of CACOQT010000001.1, read as the reverse complement.
GGAAAGAGTTCCTTTGGATTTAAATTGTTTTTGCGGGTTGCGTTCTCATACGTTTCTCTTTCTGATGAAGTCATTGCTTAATCTTAGATGGTTATTTTACGACAACATGATTTCTGATGTGGATACACAATAAAATCTATAAACTAAAGAAAAATGTTAAGCCAACATCCAAACTTAAATTAAAGAAAACAAAATAACATTATGCCCGCAATCCCTAACTCTAGAATTCGTAAATTGAGGACTTGGGTTCCAGGGGAAAACTCATCAGAATTGATCGGTGTAGATGAAAATCAAAATCAAATTACTTTAATTGACTTGGCAAGTAATGACTATCTAGACCTAGTAAGACATCCATTATTAATTGAGGCAGCTAGACAAACCTTAGAAACTGATGGAGTTGGTTCTGGAGGATCAAGATTTATTACTGGTAGTAGAAATATTCATCAAAAACTTGAAACGAAAATTGCTGAATGGTTGGATCGTGAGATTGTACTACTATACCCAAGTGGGTTTCAGGCTAATCTAGCTGCAGTTTTAGCACTGGCTGATCGCCACACTCTTGTCATTTGTGATCGTCTGATACATCATTCTTTGCTCGTTGGAGTCAAAGCGAGTGGAGCAAAACTCATTAGATTCAAGCACAACAGTTTATCTGAGCTAGAGAGACTTTTAAAAAAATTCCGACAAAGCAATCCTAAAAAACAACTTTTAGTGATTACTGAAAGCCTGTTTAGTATGGAAGGTACAACAGCACCCATAAAAGGAATTTCAAAGCTATGCATTAAATATGATTCAAAGTTATTGATAGACGAAGCTCACGCTTTTGGCGTTATGGGTCCAGAAGGTAGAGGAGAATCTTTTGGAATGAAAGAACCAATATCAATTATCAGTGGTACCCTCGGCAAAGCATTTGGAAGTGGTGGAGCATTTCTAGCAACAGATAAGATTACAGGAGAAAATTTAATACAAGACTCTGGAGCATTTCGCTACACAACCGCGTTAGCTCCTCCACTTTGTGCAAGTGCATTAGCGGCATTAAATCTAATTAAAAGCAATCCTGATTGGGGCCGCAAACTTATAGATAAATCAATAGCCATAAGAAATATGTTATCTCAAATTGGGTGGGAAAGACCTGTCGGCGAAGGCCCTATCATCTCTATAATACTGGGCTCAGACGAATTAGCCATGGATTATCAAAAGAAACTTGAGGCTCAACGTCTCCTAACTGTTGCGATCCGTCCACCAACTGTTCCTGAAGGAAAATCTAGACTCAGAATGGTAATCAGGCGAAATACTCCTGCTGAGGCTTTAGAAAGACTAATCAAAGTTCTTAAAGATAAATGAGAGAAATAATTGCCATTCATGGCTGGGCTGGTGATAGTTACCAATGGTCAAATTGGGAACAAATATTTAAAAATTGTGATTGGGAATGGCAAACTTTTGAGCGCGGATATAAAGAAATACGTCCTCATACACCCAAATGGAATCATAACTCAAATAAATCCGGTCTTAAAAGAGTTGCCATATGCCACTCTCTTGGATCATATCTGATAGATAAAAATATTTTAGATGCAGCTACTCATCTAGTGTTAATAAATAGTTTTAGTCGCTTTATTCCAATTAGCAAAGAGAATCGTTCTGTGAAGCTGGCCCTTGACAGGATGATAAATGCAATTGATACACCTAATGAAAGAGAGATGTTAAAAAAATTTCATATAAAAGCCCATAAACCTAATCATATAGATGTTGAGTCATCCGAATCAAATCTCCTTCACATATCAGATTCAGGAAGGTTGAGACTTAAAAATGATTTAAAACTTCTTATGAATACTCATTCTCTCCCAATTGGCATAAAGAGTTCCACTAAAGTTCTTATTGTTAACAGTGAGCAAGACTATATTTTAGCTAAACAAACGAAAGAGAAGCTAGCTGAAGATTTAATTAATCACATAGAGGACGTACCCGAAATAATCAACCTTCAAGACGAAGGTCATCTCATCAAAAAAATTACAAGTATCACAAAAGTCAAACAGTGGCTAGAATTAAATCATGCAAAAAACATGGTCTAGCCAAATCAATAGAAACTTTAACGAAGCTGCATTGAGTTATGACGAGTCAGCATCAATTCAAAAAAAAACTGCTTTAAAACTTGCAAAAATATGTTCTCATCATTCAATAAAATATGGTCTATGGGTTGATCTTGGCACGGGTACTGGGCTACTCGCTAAATCAATAGAAGATCTGCATCCAAACCAAAATGTAGTGAGATTGGATAATTCTCAAAAAATGATAGATCAACATTCAAACAAAAGTGTTAAACAACTTTGGGATTTAAATAATGGGTTACCTAATTGGTCTGAAAAACCAAATTTGTTAGCTTCAAGTTTTGTTTTACATTGGCTTGATAATCCACAAAATCTACTTAAGGAGTGGTTTAAATCTCTGAGCTTAGATGGATGGATTGCTCTAGCAATCCCAATCAAAGGTAGTTTTCCTGAATGGTATGAAGCTGCAGAGAAGGCAAATTTAACATGTACGGCTCTTGATTTACCATCATACGACTCACTAATAAAAGTCGTCCCAAAACAAAGTATTTTATATAATAAAATTGAAGTTGTTACACAAACAGCTAAAAAAGCTACTTCTTTGTTAAAACCGATGATCAAAGTCGGGGCACAAAGTAGTCAAAAGGAACAATTAACTGTTTCAGATTGGCGACATCTATTGTCTTTTTGGCCAATATCCAAAAAGGATAAACAATTAAGTCTTAGTTGGTCAATTCAGTTTTTATTAATCAAGCGATGACTGCTTTCAAAAAAAGAATTATTATTTGTGGTACAGATACAGATGTAGGTAAAACAATAGTAAGTAGTTTTTTTGTCCAAGGTCTTAAGGGGATTTACTGGAAACCCATCCAAAGCGGAACAGAGGAAGGAACAGATACCGAAACTGTTTGCAATCTCTTAAATCTTGAACCAAACCGCTATCTGTCTGAAAGATATAAGTTCAAGGCTCCTGTCTCTCCACATTGGGCTGCTGAAAAGGAGGCTGGTTTTATTGAGCCAAGCAATTTAAAATTACCTAACATTGATGAATTAATAATCATCGAAACTGCTGGTGGTTTAATGGTTCCCTTAAATCGAGATTGGCTACAAATTGATCAATTAAAGGTTTGGGAAATGCCAATAATTCTTGTGGCTAGGACCGGTCTTGGCACTCTCAATCACACATTATTAAGTTTAGAAGCCTTGAAACATAGAAATTTAAATGTATTGGGAATAGTTTTAAACGGCTCTCCACACAAAGATAATCCGAGGACTCTAGAACAATTTGGAGATACTAAAATTCTCGCAAGTCTTCCCATTTTTGACGACTTAAATGCAAAAATACTTTCACAAGAGTGGAATAAACAGAAATTAGATGAAAAGCTCAAAGATTACATTCAAAATTAAAATCTTATTTTTTTCTTAATCAAAAGATTATTTTGACTTCAATCAAGTTAAATAAATAAAAGGGAAAACTAAATTTGATGAATGAGAGAGAAAATTCAAATCAAACCATTCAGAATCCTCATATATGGCCCCCATTCACACAACTTACATCCTCCAGTCCTCAATTATTAGTTGAAAAAGCCAAAGATGCCTTGTTACTTCCCAAAGACAGAGCACCAATAATCGATGGCATTAGTAGCTGGTGGGTAACTCTTCATGGTCATGCAAATGAACACATTGCCAAGGCGATCGCAACTCAAGCAGAGCAATTAGAGCAAATTATCTTTGCAGATTTCACTCATCCTCAAGCTGAAATTTTAGCTAATCGATTAAGTAAATTAACAGGCCTAGAAAGGTTATTCTTTTCAGATAATGGCTCTACAGCAGTAGAAGTAGCTATAAAAATGGCTCGTCAATGGTGGCAAAATAAAGGTGACAATAGATCTCAAATAATTGCATTCGAAGGTGCCTATCATGGAGATACATTTGGAGCGATGGCAGTAGGCGAACGAAATATATTCAGCGAACCTTTTGATCAGATGCTATTTCCTGTAAGCAGAGTCCCTTGGCCTGATACATGGTGGGGCGATGAACATTTCGAAAAACGAGAAAAAGAGGTCTTAGAAACCCTTGATCAGCTCTTGATGACTCCAACTATTGCAGTCATTCTTGAGCCATTAGTGCAAGGGGCTGGAGGAATGCGAATGGTTCGTTCAGAATTTTTAGTAGAAGTAGAAAAAAGAATCCGCCAGGCTAATTCTTTACTTATTACAGATGAAGTCTTAACTGGCTTTGGAAGGTGTGGAGAATTATTCGCCTTTCAAAGAGCCGGATTGAGGCCAGACCTTATATCACTCTCAAAGGGATTAACCGGTGGATTCCTTCCTATGGGAGTAACTATGTCTAGCAAAAAGATTTCTGAAGGTTTTCTTGGAGAAGATCCTAAGAAAACTTTCTGGCATGGCCATAGTTTCACTGCTAACCCTTTAGGCTGCGCAGCTGCAAATGCAAGCTTAGATCTTTTAGAAAACTCCCCTCAAAAATATAAGGATTTCGAGTCACGTCATCTACCACATCTCCGAAAGTTAGTTAAAGATCCAAGAATTGAATATCCAAGAATTACAGGAACAATTGCTGCTTTTAATATTAAAGTTAAAGGTAAAAAAGGTTATTTAAGTTCTGTTGGGAAAATCATGAAAGCACGTGCATTGAGTGTTGGTGTTTTCATTAGGCCATTAGGCGATGTAGTTTATCTCATGCCACCGCTGTGTATAACCGATGAAGAATTGGAAAAATGCTATTTTGGAATCGAAGAGGGGTTAAATTCTCTATCCTAGAATTTCTTGACCAAGGGGCTTATCACTTAGCTATTCATTTATTTCCTAATTTAATTTTATATCAACCAACTTGGAATAAAATTCAAGTTTCCACCTCTTAAAAAAGCAATAAACACTCCTAACGCTAGGCTCAAGGATAAAGAAGTTATTAAAAGAAGAAGCGAAAACAGTTCTCCTCCTGATAAAGGTCGCCTTACTCCAATCGATTTTGAAAATTGTAAAGATTGTAAATTATCTAAATAAGGTTTATTTTTCTGATTTACAAGGTCATTCTCTTTTTCCAGCAATAAGTCATAGTTGGCCCTTAAGACAGGATCACTCAATAAATCATAAGCCTCACAAACATTTTGAAATTGCCTTGTCGCTTCTTCATTTGGCAAAGATGTCGTATCCGGATGAAGTTGTTTACTTAATTGACGGAAAGCTTTTCTAAGCTCTGCATTATTGGCAGAGGTAGAAACACCAAGCAATTCGTAACAATTAGAGGAAGGGGTCAACTAAAGAAAATATGGTCTAATCTTGTATATTTTATATAAATATCTCAAGACTGACTATTTCAAAAAAACAATTTAAATGCCTGCTAATAAAAAAAACAAAAAAGCAAATCATCTAACGATATGGAATGAGCTTCAATGGATGCCAAGTGAAAAACAATTGGCTCAATTTATCCATTTTCAAGAGTTACTTAAAGAATGGAATAAAAAGACCAACCTTACACGTTTAATTGATGGAGATGATTTCTGGACATCACAAGTATGTGACAGCTTGTTGCCACTGCACGAAGAACTTCAATACCCTGAAATTTCTCATAGATACATAGATATTGGCTCTGGTTGTGGATTTCCTGGTATAGCCATTGCTATAGCAATGCCACATTCAAATATTACTCTTTTAGATTCTTCAAGTAAAAAAACGACTTTTCTTAGAGAAGTTTCTAAAGAAATTGGATTGAATTCTCGAATAACAGTCGTAACCGAGCGAGCTGAAAAAGCAGGAAGGAATCCAGCCCTTCGAAGTAATTTCGACTATGCCATTGCAAGAGCAGTTGCTTCTGCAAATGTAGTAGCAGAATATCTCATCCCTTTTTTAAATTTGACTGGTCAAGCACTCATATTTAAAGCAGGCTGGAGTGAATCAGATCAACAAATACTAAAGAAAGCTTTAACTGAACTGAATGCAGAGATCCAGCGAACACATCAATTCGTACTCCCAAATAATCGCGGTATGAGGAATGTTATTAGGATTGCTTCTACTAATAAATGCCCAAATCAATATCCAAGATCTATTGGCAAACCAAAAAAAAGGCCTTTAGGTTATTAAATTCCCCATAATCTATCTCTTCTTTCTCCCCCCAATCTATCTTTCAATTTTCTAAGTATGAGTGGTATTTCAAAGCTCCATGGGCTATTAATCAAAACTTTTTTCAAGTCATCTTCGCTTACTTCACAATCAAGACAATCTGCGTTTGAGCCTGGGAACCAATGTCCTCCTCTGCCTAAAAGACCATAACGATCTCTAGCAAAGCTTTCCATATCCCAAGCCTCTAGTAAATTATTTAGCCATAGCAAAACAGGTATATTAATTTCTCCTGGAGTTTGGTCCCAACTAGGCAAACCTATCTTCCAAGTAGTCAACCACGATTCTCCAAGCGACTTACGTGAGGCATCATTTAATCTTTTATCTATAGTATTAATCAAACCATGAATTTCATCCATTTTAGATAAAGCACTAAGATGAATATCTAGATCTTCAGGCTTTGATGCTCCAACACTTAATGTGTGAACCCTTTTGTCACTTAAACAAAAAAGGTCATTAAATTCTATTGGGTGTAAAGGTTTACATAAATCTAAAAGTTTCAACGAAGGTGTATGTAAGTGACCTCCCTTATCAGTTGGACTTATTATAAAAACACCCATATCTTTAGCATTCGCTGCTTGTAAAGCTCTTTCGTTTTCCTGGCGAATAAAATACCAATGCAAATTGACATAGTCAAAAAGTCCTGTTTCAATTGTTTTAATTATCAATTCAACATTTGCATGAGTTGAAAAACCAACATGACCAATATGACCATCTTTTTGCCAACGACGAACAACCTCTAGACATCCATTAGGTCGAATAGTCATATCTAAGTGCTCAGGAAGATTAATACCATGAATAGCTAATAAATCAATTTTCTTTGAACCTAATCTACTCATACTTAGCTCAAGCTCTTGCTCAAATATCGAAGGATCAATATTTGGTGGAATTTTTGTTTGTAATATTCTTTCTGGGTTATCGATGTGACCGAAGGCCCAGCCTATCTGGCGTTCTGATGTTCCATAATGCCGAGCAGTTTCTATGTGATGCATACCTTTTTGAAATGCATGCTTAATAGTTTTTTGCAAAACGTCTTGTACTTGATTATTAATCTCTTTAGGTTCTAAATCTTTCCAGCTTTGTTGAAACCGCATCCCTCCAAGAGATAAGACTGGCATTTGAATTTCTGTACGCCCAAATCTTCTTTTTGGTATTGAATTGTCTTTACTATCAGTCATTCTTGCCGCTTCCATCCATAAAAATCAAGTTACCGGTGGTAAACCTAAATTCCTAAAATTATGATTTTTTATAACTTCCTCTAGTTTTACCAAGTCTTCGAAAGAGACCCAATCAATGCAATCAACTGGGCAAGTATCAATAGCTTCTTGTATTAATTCTTCACTGTCTCCATCTTGTCTAAAAGCTCTCGCTCTTCCTTGTTCAGGCTCCATTGCAAATGTATTCGTTGCAACTGCACTGCAGTATGTGCAGCCAATACATTTTCTCTCATCGACCCAAACAGCTTTTTCTCTTAACTTTCCACCTAGAACAGGATCTCGACCACTGAGTTCGAAGCAATCATCACTAGCTGCTTCAAATGCAACATTTGGCTCATAAGTTTGATTTGATTGCTGATCTTCAGTAGACCTAGTTTCAAAGGCAGCTCTTGGATCAAAAGTCAATTTTCAAAAACAGTTCAGGAATCCCAGCGAGTGACTACTAATTCAATTGATCCATCTAGATTTCGTTTTTGTTCAGAAATTTGAAAACCCTCTTGAGCTGTTGAATCTAAAACTGTGTTCAAAGCATATCTTTGAGTAACTTGAGCTAAAAATCTTTCAACTGGGATTGACTGTCTCCAAAGATCCAAGTCAGTTACAAGTTCGTATGATTTAGAGGACTCGTTGAACCGAAAACCAATATCTCCACCTGAATTCATTTCTATAGTCATTTCCGCTTTAACTGTTTGTCCTCTATAGCCTCTAACAAGGTTTACCCCTTCTTGAGGCACGTAACCTAGGTCAATCAGAGCTTGTTTTAAATACTCTTTCTTACGAAGTTGTGTTTTAACTGTGCTGAAATGTGACATCAGTGAATTTTCGCAGGAATAGTCTGTTTTTGAACACGCTTTTGAAGGAAAGCTTCAGAGGTGGGTTTTCTATGCTCTACACTGCCAAGAGCAGCTTCAAGCTTTTCTGTTAGTTCAATACATCCCTCACCAATAAAGCCTTCGACGGTCTCCTCAACACGTCCGTCTTGTCGAATCTTAAACCGCAAAGTGCGTAGTGCCATATTATGTGGGGTTTAAGTCACTGATGATAAAGAAAAAAGCCCTAAAAAGCGAGCCACTTGTTATAAAAATGTGTTTCTAAACAAATAATCAAACTAATTGACCGTCGTCAATTAATGATTTTAATTTTTTTTGTACCTCTGGATTATCCAATTGCTCTAATGCTGTCCTTGCCTCATACCTTACAGAGGGCTCTCTTTCAGTCAATAAAACAGAAATAAAAGTCTCTTCAATTTGGATTTGGATTTCCCCACTCAAAAGTCCATGTAGACGGCCTAAGGACCAAATGCAGTTGCTCCTTACAATAGGTTCTACATCTACTTGTAAACTTTCTAGTAGTTGTTTCGCTGCTCTGGGAGAGCACTCTGTTGAATTAAGTCCAACCTCCGCTAGAGAGCTTGATGCCCATAACCTCACAGCAGCGACATCTTGTTTTAATGCATTAATTAGAGGTTCTAGAACTGTGGCGTCTGGGTAATTTCCGAGACTCCATGCAGTAGCTTTACGCACATAAGCGTTACTATCAAATCTCAATAAATGTAATAGAAAATCCAATGCTTTTGGACAAGGATTTCTACCCAAAGCATATACAGCACTCATCCTGATCACGGGGGAAGGCTCTTCTAGTAAGGGCAATAAGAAAGGGCGAGCTCTCGGGTCTCTGTGTTCGCAAAAGACTCTTAAACCCTGAAGTCTCTCATCAGACCCTGATTGAAGCCATTTCAAAGCTTGATCACATTCTTTTAATGAGCTCCCTTGAGCTTGATCAATTTTATCTAGTTCAATTTCATCTAAAGGATCACCTTCAACCTGAGCGGCCAACTCTCTTGCTAAGAGATCAGGGTCTATAGCCAAATTAGCTAACCCTTTATCGCTTAATTTTTGATTTTCATCATTCATAGCTCTGACCAAAGAAGAGCGAACTTAATTGATTGGTGCTGGTGCAAGCATATCCCCGGGGAGCCATATCCGAGCACTGACAGCGAATAAAGCAACCGCAAAAAGAGCAACAATTAGAATAGGGAAGAGAGTTGTTCGTAAAAAGCCCAATGTTACAAACTAATCAAGAACCCATTCTGCTCTAAATTTTGACCATTTGGCTATTGATAGTCCACTTTTTGAGTTATTAGTTTTGTTTTCTTCATTAAAAAAACACAACTTACTGCAATTGAAAGCGCAATCCAAGCACTACTTTCTTGATGTAATAAAAATGCCCCAATGCTAATTAATCCTCCATAAAGAATTCCTGAAGCCAATACAAAGCGAGAAACAAGAACCGCAAAATCATCAACCTTGTCAATATCCAGGCTTTTCCTTATTTTTTGCCACCCCGGACCCGGGGGGTTTACTTGCATCACAAATTTATTGAGTGTCTCCTCAGACTCTGGCTCAGTAAAAATTAAAGTAATCAACCAAATCACAGCTGTAAATGAAGTGGTAACTAAAAGTCTTTTCCCAAAATCTTCAATCGTAAAGAAAGGAGAAATTGTAGTAATTAAGCCAATAAAGAAACCACTCAACATCGCCGAGAGTTCTGCCAAAGCATTTACGCGCCACCAAAACCATCTCAGTACAAGAACAGCACCTGGACCAGTTCCTATTGCGATAACAAGTCTAAACATTGAGGCAATACTGTTACTGAATAAAGCTGTGATAACTCCAATTAGAAGCAACAAAATACTTCCAAGCTGACCCATAAGAATCATTTCTGTAGGGCCAGCCGATGGCCTTAAAAATCTTTTATACAAATCATGAGCAAGATAACTTGCCCCCCAATTAATTGAAGTACTTACGGTACTCATAAATGCAGCAACCAATGAAACTACGACCAACCCAAGTCCAACAGGTGGTAAATATGTAACAGCTAGGTTGGGATATGCTAATTCCCAGTCATTCTGATAAGGGAAAAGAACCAAACCAGCCAGTCCAACTAAAATCCATAACCAACTACGAATAAGATAATTAACAATCAAAAAAACAATTCCTGCTATTGTTGCTTGTTTTTCATCTTTAGTAGCCAACAAACGTTGAATAAATTCTCCTCCTCCATCACTACGTCTAAAACTCCACCACTGCAATGAAATAAAAGCGAAAAAAGTAGTGATAGAAATTCCTGAACCATCCAACCAATTCAAACCATCTTTATTTAATGTCCATGGAAATAAAGCAAGGAGTTCAGGTCGATCCAAGGCCTCCAACTTTATTAATAAATCCCCCATACCACCTGAAGCATCAAGTGCTACGTAACAAACAGCGAACGCACCAAGAAGAGCTAAAATAAGCTGTAAGAAATCATTAACCACTACTGCCCAAAGTCCCCCTAAGACAGTGTAAATAAGCACAAACGAAGCAACTAAAACCATCAAAAATATAGTGTCAGTAAATGGTCCAAATAAAATATGTCCATCCACCACGCCTAATGATTCAGCCACTTTACGCATTGCCAAGAAAGCATAACCAATACCAATACAATTAATTGGAACAGATAGTAAAAAAGCTTTTACAGCTCTTAAATAAGCTGCTGGTTTACCCCCATAACGTAATTCAGTGAAAGCTGCATCAGTTAAAACGCCACTACGCCTCCAAAGCGGAGCGAATATAACTGTCATAGCAACATGTGCAAGTCCAAAGCTCCACCATTCCCAGTTCCCTGCCAAGCCTCTAGTCCCAATGACACCGGCCACATAAAGAGGTGTATCAATCGAGAATGTTGTAGCCGCCATGGACATACCTGCAAGCAGACCATTAAGACGACGACCCGCAACAAAATAGTCTGCCTCGTTACGATTTTTTAGAGATATGTAAATTCCCAATAATAAGGAAAATATTAAATAAAAATATAGAATGAACCAATCAATTAATAGCATAAGAGCTAAAAAGTCATCTAAGTAAATGGATTAAGTGATTTTGATTCTATCAATTGTTTGCCTTCTTAATTGTCCACATGCCGCATCTTTATCTCTACCTCTACTTGCTCGAATACTGACTGCAATTCCCTTATTTTCTAAAATTTCTCTAAAAGCATTTACTCTAGATTGACTTGGTCGTTTAAAGTTCTCCTCAGCAATTGGATTATATGCAATCAAATTTACGTGACTCTGAAAGCCTCTCATCAGATCAGCTAACTGATCTGCATGAATATCTTTATCATTCCATCCCCCAAGGAGTATGTACTCAAAACTTACTCGTCTACCTGTAAATTCTATATATTTTTTACAGTCCTCAATTAATGAATTAATTGGATAAGAAGTCGCAGAGGGGATGATTGATTCGCGCAAACTTTGATTAGGAGCATGAAGACTTACTGCAAGAGTAAATCTTACCCTCCCTAGACGGTTTTGAGCTAATTTTGCTAGATCGGGGAGAGTATGAGGCACCCCCACTGTGCTGATAGTTATCTTTCTTTGGCCAATACCTATGTCATTTGTAAGACAATCAACAGAGTCCAAAACATTATGAATATTTAAAAGTGGCTCACCCATGCCCATAAATACTACATGAGTGGGTCTTCTATTCATTGTCTCTCTGACACTAATTACTTGATCAACTATTTCATTCACATTGAGAGATCTACTGAGACCTCCCTTTCCAGTTGCACAAAACTTGCACCCCATAGGGCAGCCAATTTGACTTGAGACACATACAGTAAGTCTTTTATCTGTTGGTATCCCTACGGTTTCAATGATCTCACCATCAAAAGTCCCCATCAATAGTTTTAATGTCTCATCTTCAGCGACTACTTTATTAATTTCATCAAGTCTTCCAATCTTTATTCCTTTGCTTTCTAATGAGTCCCGCCATTTTTTTGGAAGAACAGTTATCGAATCTAAGTTTTTTGCCCCCCTTTGATACATCCATTCATGAATTTGCCTACCACGAAACGCTTTTTCCCCTTCCTGACAAGCAAATTTCTCAAGATCTCCTGAACTTAGTCCAAGCAAGGATAGATCTTTCGATAATTTTTGAAGTTTTGTCACCAATTCATTAAGCCATGTCCCAATTTAAATTCCAAAAGAACTAATGCAATAAATCCAATCATTGCCCATCTTCCATTGACCCTTTCAGTATGTGTGTGAAAGCCATAGCGAGGTAATTTACGCTTCGGAATTACTGGTGGATCAATCATCGATGGACTTTTTAGTGAAAGAACTAAATATTAGAAAGTTTAAAAGAGTATTGTAAGAAAATTAATTTACTCATCTGAGAGTAAACCTTCTTCTTGCAATCCTTCTAAAGCTGCAGGATCTGGCATTTGATCCTCAGGTAATTCATCATCACCTGTTGGACGTGCAAATGCTGCAAAATTACTCGTGGTTGGATCAATTCCATGTCTACTTCTTGTTGCCTCTAAATCCTCTTCACTTGGATCATCCAAAACAGAGGTGTTCTTGGCAACTGGAGAAGAGGGCATATCCACAGTGTAGTCAGGTCTGAGATTTTGTATCCTTCTATAACCAGCCGGATCTTCTGCCAGAATATCTGGATGTGGTCCAGCCTCAGCACTTAACTCCTCAACAAAACCACTAAAGCCAGTACCTGCCGGTATCAGGCGACCGATAATTACATTTTCCTTGAGTCCACGAAGCCAATCAGACTTACCTTCAATAGCCGCCTCTGTTAGAACTCGCGTTGTTTCTTGGAATGAAGCTGCAGATATGAAACTATCCGTGTTAAGTGATGCTTTTGTAATGCCAAGTAAAACGGGAGTAAACTCCGAGGGAGCACCTCCCGTAATAGAGATTGCCTGATTTGTGTCTTCAACCTGCCTAAGTTCTATCAACTCTCCTGGTAAAAATGTTGTATCTCCGGCATCTTCTATTCGAACTTTGCTTGTCATCTGACGAACTATTACCTCGATGTGTTTGTCATCTATAGCTACTCCCTGAGACTTATAAACATTTTGAACTTCGCTTACCATCCTATGTTGAAGTTTAGCTATAGCCTCTTGAGCTGCATCCATTAATGGTTTTTTATCTCGCAAGTCTGTAAAAAAGCATTCCAAAAGTTCATGTGGATTAACTGGTCCATCAGTTAAGAACTCACCAGCCACGACTTGTTGGCTATTTCTAACCATAACATTTCGTCCTAATAAAATCGGGTATTCAGTTATGGCATCATTGTCTTCAATAATAGTGACAATTATAGATTCATCGTCATCTCCTTTTTTAATATCTACGGTTCCGGACTTTCTACACAAAATAGCTGAATCTCTAGGCCGACGTGCCTCAAGTAATTCTTCAATCCTTGGTAAACCTTGAACAATATCCCCTGTTTTCTGTCTTTCAAAAACTAGCAAAGCCAAACCATCACCTCTTTGTACTAAGTCACCATCACGAACATGAAGAACAGAATCTGGTGAGACCATATAGGGTCTACCAAGGCGCAACTTGACTTTCTTTCCATCTATCTTCTCAATCTCACCGCAGGCACCAATTGACTGGTCTTTGGAGACAATATCTCCATCTACTACTCTCTGACCAACTTTCAAAAGAGTTGTTCCTTTGGATTCAACTGTAATTGTATCTTCATCTCTTTCAACTATAAGTCTTCGAACTGGATCTCCATCAATGGCATCAGGGAGTTGAACTATACCTTCTTGCTTACATAAGATTTGAGTTGTTGCCACAACATCTCCAGCTTCAACGATTTGAGCATTTTCTATTTGAAGTTCAGTATGTGTTGACCCATGACTAGAATCAGATGTCGTATCTCTTCTAACTAAAATACTTTCAAGAATAACTAATCTTAATCTGTCTATACTTTTTGAATTCAAGTCTTGTATTACTTCTACGTCTACTGTCATCTGCGGAGTTGTATCAAACGTCTCGAGCATTAGTTGAGTCTTTAATAATTCAATACCTTCAACAGATTTAATGAGCTCTCCATCCTTAAAAGCAAGTCTTTGAGAGGCTTTTATTCCTAGTGATGGGCCTTTAGGTTGTTTAACATGAGCTAATTCAGGTAGTTGTGCTTGGTCAGGAATATTAAATTCTTCTACAGGTCTTAATAATAGACCTTTACCTTCTGGCGTTTCAACTGATTGAACCATTACCATTGAATCGGTCTTAATCCCTTTTGCGATAGTTTCTCCTGGATTAACTATTTGACCATCACCCTCAAATCTATCAAGAACTTTACTTTCTTTGCATAATTTAAAAGTGCCGCTCCTCACAATTATTTCTCTGAGGATATCATTTTTCTGAGTAACGGTGACTATCCCTGCAGTTTGACTGAAAATATCTTTTACGACTTCTGTCCCTGCCTCTATCCACTGGCGATCTTTAATCATCAACAAAGAAATATCCTTGTTGATTTCATGAGTTTCTTGAGGGATCCATAGTAGAGTTCCTCCTTTACTAACCTCATAACCATTCTTTGCAGAGCGAGCTTTCTTGATTGTCAAACCAGGAGCATATTTAACGAGTCCACCTGTCTCTGTTTTGAATCGATCGTCTGCTAATTCAGCTATCACCTCGTTATTCCCAATTTTACTTCCGGGAATAGTATTCAATCTATAGCGAGTATTATCTTTTGCTTCAAGATGCCATATTTCGCCAGAGTGAGTTGACTCTTCAAGTAGTTTAAAATCATTTAAAGTCATCGAAGTTGTGACTATTTGAACCTCTCTAGAGTCACCGATAGAGTCACGGAGTCTTACTTCACCTCCATACTCACTTGCCTGGCTGGCTTCAGCTAGAACTTGACCTTCCTTAACGGAAACATTACCAGCAACAACTGGCATGGCATTAGGAGGAAGATTATATACGTCCCCGGCTAGGACCCAAAGTCGGCCAAGTCGTTGAGCTTTTAATGTTATGTTACCTTGCCTATCTGTGACTTCTCTAGGTTGGATTATTGATTCATACCTGACTTGTCCAGCCAAGTCACATATTACATCTTTAGTAGCCTTTTCAACACTTTTTTGTACAGCTCCACTTGCTATCTGAGCAACAGTCACATCAATGTTTATATTTTGACCATTATCTACAAAAAGTAGAGAACCATTAGGTATATCAATTTTTTGAGGTTTACCACCACTTGAAGGAACAATACTTAAATTAAAATCAACTTCCGCTTGCTGAGCTTCAACCCCATGTGGCGTTCTATATCCTCTTAATCGTGCTTTTTGACCAAATTCAACTTTTCCTGAGACAGTAGAACGAACAACACCAGTCTCTGCTGTTGATACACCACCGGTATGGAAAGTCCTCATAGTTAATTGTGTACCTGGCTCCCCAATGGATTGAGCAGCGACGATGCCAACTGCTTCCCCTAAATCAACAAGTTGATTATGAGCCAGTGCCCACCCATAACATTTGCGACAAACTGATCTGGTCGCCTCACATGTAAGAGGAGATCTGACCATGACACCTTCAACGTTTGATTGTTCAAATTTCTTAGATAGCTGTGGATCAATTGGAATATCTCTTTCTGCTAAAACTTCCTGATTTGCATCAACAACTTGTTCGGATGTCAAACGTCCAACGAGCCTATTGCCAAACTTTCCATCCTCAGCACGTATTAAAATTGATCTTGTAGTACCACAATCCTCCTCTCTGACAATTACATCTTGAGCGACATCAACCAAGCGTCTGGTTAAATATCCAGAGTCAGCAGTTCTTAAAGCAGTATCAACTAGACCTTTACGAGCTCCATAAGAGGAAATGACATATTCAGTTACAGTTAATCCCTCTCTAAAATTAGTTCGTATTGGCAAGTCAATGATCTCTCCCTGAGGATTGGCCATCAAACCTCTCATTCCGACAAGCTGACGAACCTGAGACATATTCCCTCTAGCTCCAGAGTTAGCCATCATCCATACTGAATTTAATGGATCGTTTTGATTGAAATTCTTTTTAACTGCATCAACTAATCTTTCATTGGTCTCAGTCCAAGTGTCTATAACTTTTGTATGTCTCTCAACCTCAGTAATTTCACCCAACCTGTAACATTCCTCTGTAGCAGTTATTAATTCTTCGGCCTGACCTAGTAAATCTTGTTTAGCCTCTGGCACCTTTAAATCATCAACAGAGATTGAAACTGCAGCCTGGGTTGCATATTTGAAACCAAGATCTTTCAAATTGTCTGCCATAGCAGCAGTTGCGGCAGTCCCATGATGCTTATATGCCCACGCAACTAAGTTTTTCAATCCTTTCTTGTCAACGACTTTATTTCTAAAGGGTGGAGGAGTTTTAGAAAGTCTTTGAACAGATTTCATCGCAGCTGCTTTCTTTGCTTTAGCACCTCTTTTTGATTTTGATTTTGTAGAGGATTTACGAGTTTTAGGAGAAGAAGAAGTCATGAAAAAAGCTTATCAAGAAAAAAATGGGGATTTATTCGAGGAGTTAAGTAGTGGCTGCTACGGCATCAATAATTGTGTGATTCATTACTACCCGACCAACTGTAGTCAATATGTAGCGGCTAATTAAGCTTCCATCTTCGTCTAATCGATCACGTCGATAAGTCCATTCCTCTATACGGGTACCATCTTTCAAAGTCTCAGATTTGCGAGGACTCTGAAGCTCATCGTCATCCTCAATTTCACCAGAAAATCTAACCCAAACCCAATCATGTAAATCTATTCTTTTATCTTCAAGGGCTTGTAAAACATCTTCAAGTGATGCGTATGTGTGTGCATAATCTCCGAATTTTGGCTGATTTGACTGAGGTTGAATTGCGGTTAGATAATAAGACCCTAAAACCATATCTTGAGATGGAGTGACAATTGGATCTCCAGTTGCGGGGGAAAGAATATTGTTGCTAGCAAGCATTAACATTCTTGCCTCTGTTTGCGCCTCAATTGCTAAAGGTACATGCACAGCCATTTGATCTCCATCAAAATCAGCGTTGAAAGCTGGACATACTAAAGGATGTAACTGTATCGCTCTTCCCGCAACTAATTTTGGCTCAAACGCCTGAATACCTAATCTGTGCAACGTTGGAGCACGGTTGAGTAGGATAGGGTGACCATCTATAACTTCCTGAAGGACCTGCATTACTTCATCATCGGCTTTCTGAATCAATTTTTTTGCTGCTTTGATATTGTTTACAATGTTTTGGCGAATCAATCTATGAATTACAAAAGGCTGAAAAAGCTCTATTGCCATTTCCTTTGGCAATCCACATTGATGCATTTTCAACTTCGGGCCAACAACAATTACCGAGCGACCTGAATAATCAACTCTCTTCCCAAGTAAATTTTGTCTAAATCTACCTTGTTTCCCTTCGATAATGTCGCTTAATGATTTTAAAGGGCGATTATTTGCTCCAACGACAGTTCTTCCCCTTCTACCGTTGTCGATAAGTGCATCCACAGCCTCTTGAAGCATCCTTTTTTCATTTCTAACTATTATCTCGGGAGCTAAAATTTCTTGAAGACGAGCAAGTCGGTTGTTCCTATTTATTACCCTTCTATATAAGTCATTTAAATCTGAGGTGGCGAATCTACCGCCATCTAATTGGACCATAGGTCTTAAGTCAGGCGGTATTACGGGTATAGCATCTAAAACCATCCACTCTGGACTTGCACTAGTAGCAATAAAATTGTCTATCACCCTGAGTCTTTTGATAAGTTTCGCCCTTTTTTGACCTTTGCTTGTTGCAATTTCTTCTCTTAGTTGCTCAGCAACTTCTTTTAAGTTTAGATCCTCAAGTAACTGTTTTAAAGCCTCTGCGCCTATGCCAACGATGGGTTCATTCTCGATAGTGGAATCCTCTGCATAAATCTCGTCTTCAATTTCAAGCCATTCATCTTCTGTCAATAGCTGCTTATATTTAAGATCTTTACTATCACCAATATCTAAAACTACATAACAATTAAAATAAACAATCTGCTCAACATCCCTAAGAGGCATGTCAAGCAAGATAGCTACATAGCTAGGAATGCCTTTTAAATACCAGACATGAGATACGGGAGCAGCTAATTTAATAAATCCCATTCTATGTCTCCTTACTCGACTTTCTGTTACTTCAACACCACACCTCTCACAAACAATTCCACGATGTCTCACTCTTTTATATTTTCCACAATGGCATTCCCAATCCTTTGATGGGCCAAAAATCTTTTCACAAAACAACCCGTCCATCTCAGGCTTAAGTGTTCGATAATTTATAGTTTCTGGCTTGGTTACTTCACCTACGACCTGCCCATTGGGCAAAGTTCTTTGCCCCCATTCCATTACTCTTTCTGGAGAGGCTAATTTTATTTTGACATAATCAAAATGATTTTCCGTACGTAGATTGCTATTAGTCATGAGAGATTGGTGTGTTTAGATGATTTGTTTCAGTCGAGTTAATTACTCCTCATACTCTTTACCTAATGATTCATAAGTAGGCCTGCTTGGCGTACTTCTACGCGGGTTGACATCTTGCATTAGATCAACTTCTTTCCCATCATCTGTATAAACCCCAATATCCAGTCCCAATGACTGTAGTTCCCTCATTAAAACTTTAAAAGATTCAGGAGTCCCAGGCCTAGGAATTGGTTTGCCTTTTACGATCGAATTGAGAGCTTCATTACGACCTTGCATATCGTCAGACTTGACTGTCAATAATTCCTGCAATGTGTAGGCTGCTCCGTACGCCTCAAGTGCCCATACTTCCATTTCTCCCAGTCTCTGTCCACCTTGTTGGGCCTTTCCACCTAGAGGTTGTTGGGTAACTAGAGAATAAGGACCTGTAGATCTAGCATGTATTTTATCGTCTACTAGATGAACAAGTTTGAGGAAGTGGGCGTAGCCAACAGCAACTGGTTGATCAAAAGGCTCACCTGTTCGGCCATCTTTAAGAAGCAGTTTACCAGGGTCATCAGGATTATAGACCCATGATTTACCTGGCTGTTTTGCAGCTTCTTTTAAGTAGGCTTGTACAGTTTGGTTAGACATTTCCGGTCCATACATCTCATCAAATGGGACAATCTTAACTCTGCAATTCAAGTTTGAGGCCGCCCACCCCATAAGAAGCTCAAAGACTTGCCCAACATTCATTCTACTTGGGACTCCAAGAGGGTTAAGGCATATATCTACAGGTGTACCATCAGGTAGATATGGCATATCTTCTCTGGGCAAGATTCTGCTTATGATGCCTTTATTACCATGCCTACCTGCCATTTTATCGCCAACTTGTATTTTCCTACGTTGAGCAACGTAGACTCTTACAACCATATTCGCACCAGGCGGAAGTTCATCACCTTGCTCTCTTGTATATATTCTGACATCAACTACTCTTCCCCTCTCGGTTGAGGGAACTCGAAGAGAATTATCTCTTACATCTCTAGCTTTTTCTCCAAAAATTGCTCTTAAAAGTTTTTCCTCTGGCGGCTGATCTGATTCTCCTTTGGGAGTTACTTTACCAACAAGGATGTCTCCACTCTCAACGAAAGCACCTATTCGAATAATTCCCATTTCATCCAAATTCCCAAGACTTTCTTCAGAGACATTAGGGATTTCTCTTGTTATTTCTTCAGGACCAAGCTTAGTTTGACGAGCTTCTATTTCATATTTTTCTATGTGGACAGATGTATACAAATCATCTTTAACTAATCTTTCACTAACGAGAATTGCATCTTCGTAGTTGTAACCCTCCCACGGCATGTATGCAATTAATACATTTTGGCCAAGAGCTATTTCCCCTCCCTCACAAGCAGAACCATCAGCTAAAACTTGCCCAACAATAACTGGGTCACCATTAAAAACAATGGGCCTGTGGTTTAAACAAGTATCTTGATTTGATCTTTGATATTTTTGTAAGAAATGAGTATGATCATTACCTTCCTCATCAGTAACGACAATTGCATTAGCGTCAACATAAGTCACCGTTCCATTCACTTTTGAAATTGGAACCATCCCAGAGTCTCTAGCGACTTGAGTCTCCAAGCCAGTTCCAACCAAAGGTCTTTCCGGACGCAAAAGAGGGACTGCTTGTCTTTGCATATTAGACCCCATCAAAGCCCTATTAGCATCATCGTGCTCCAAAAATGGAATTAAGGATGCAGCTACTGAAATAACCTGAACTGGTGATAATTGGACGTAATCAACTTGCTCAGGAGAAACCGTTTCAAAATCTTGTCGATACCGAACTGGAACGAGTTCTGCCAAAATTTTGCCATCCTCGTCTGTAGCTACATCACCTGGAGCAACTCTACATTCATCCTCTAAATCTGCAGAAAGATAAATAGGATCTCCCTCTTTAAGTAATCTTCCATCCTCAACTTTCCAGAATGGTGTCTCAATAAATCCGTACTCATTTACACGTGCGTGAGTTGCTAAAGAATTGATTAGACCTGCATTCGGTCCTTCAGGGGTTTCAATTGGACAAAGTCTTCCATAATGAGAAGGATGTATATCCCTTACTGCAAAACCAGCCCTTTCACGAGTCAAGCCTCCAGGACCTAAGGCAGATATGCGTCTTTTGTGGGTTAATTCAGCTAGTGGATTCGTTTGATCCATAAATTGACTTAACTGACTGGAACCAAAAAATTCTTTTATTGCTGCAACTAAAGGCTTTGGGTTAACTAACTGTGCAGGGGTAAGTGAATCAGTTTCCCCTACTGTCATTCTCTCTTTAATTATCCTTTCAAGCCTATTCAAACCAACTCGAACTTGATTTTGTAAGAGCTCGCCCACTGATCTAACTCTTCTATTACCTAAATGATCAATGTCATCTAAAGTTGCTCCACCAACATCTAACTCTAGATTTATCAAATAATCTAAGGTTGAGAGAACATCTTCATTTGTAAGTGTTCTTACATTGTCTGGAATAGTTAAGCGTAATTTCTTGTTTATTTTGTACCTGCCTACTCTACCAAGGTCATACCGTTTAGGATCAAAAAATCTTGTTTGGAGCAGTTGTTGACCTCCACTAACTGAGGGAGGTTCTCCTGGTCTTAACTTTTTATAAAGCTCTAGCAAAGCTTGATCCTCTGAGCTTATGCCTTCTTCATTAGCAGCATCAATTGACTTTTTGTAAAACTCAGGATGTCTTAATTTATCTATAACATCATTATCTGAAAGACCCATTGCTCTCATCAAAACATGGGCATTGATTTTTCGTGTTTTATCTACACGAACATGTAGCAAATCATTTTTATCAGTTTCAAACTTTAGCCATGCTCCACGGTTAGGAATAACGCTAGCATTGTATGTTCTCCTACCGTTTTTATCTTGCTCATCCTTGAAATAAACTCCTGGACTTCGAACAATTTGATTAACTATTACTCTCTCAGCTCCGTTAATTATGAAAGTTCCACGTTCAGTCATTAAAGGTAATTCACCTATAAAAACCTCTTGTTCTTTAATCTCACCGGTTTCTTTATTAACCAAGCGACAAGTCACATACATTTGAGAAGCAAACGTTGCATCCCTCCTTTTCGCTTCTTCTACATCATGTCTTGGACGTTTAAGCTTATATTCCGCTCCTATAAAATGTAGCTCAAGCTTACCGGTATAGTCAGTAATGGGAGAAAAATTGTCTAATTCTTCTATTAATCCTTTATCCAAAAACCACTTAAAACTTGATCTTTGCACCTCAACCAGATCAGGCAGATATGTAGCTGCCTTGGCTACCTGAATCGCGCTTCTGCTCATTCGAGAACCTGCGTTTATATGTAGAGGACGGGGTTAATGTCTTGTCCTTTGGTCGAAAATGATCTTTAGTAAGAAAAACAAAAAACAATCTCCATAGAGACTGAATTTAAAAATTGAATTTACTTAATTAACGAACAAACTGACACAGAAGGTAAAACCTTACAGTTTTGAGCGTTGATACCACGCCAAGCCAAGACAATAAATCATATTACACTCAAACAGGAGAATTAACTAGAGGAAATGATCAAATTTAAGGCAACGCAAACAATTGCCTTGCGTTTTGAGTGGTATCCTCTGCAATTTGTGAAAAGCTTTCGCCTCTAATCTCAGATATTTTTTCTACTACGTGCTTTACGAAAGAAGGTTCATTCCTTTTTCCTCTGTGAGGGACAGGAGACAAAAAAGGACTATCCGTTTCTACCAAAAATCTAGTTTTAGGAACCTCCTTAGCACATTCATGGATATCAAGTGCGTTTTTAAAAGTTACATTACCACTGAAGCTAATGTAAAACCCTAGGTCAAGAAATTTCCTCATCTGTTCAACATTTCCACTCCAACAATGCATTACTCCCCTTGGACAACAACCATCTTCAGAGAGCTTAGAGAAAACTTCTAACATTTCTTTTACGGCATCTCTGCAATGAACAATAACTGGTAAGTTCAATTCAAAGGCCAAGTTTAATTGAGGAATTAAAATTGAAAGCTGCTCACTCAAGTTCTCTGACTTAAAAAGATCAAGTCCTAATTCTCCAATAGCAACGACTCTGCTGTCGTCAAGAGCTGCATCTTTTAAAACATTTATGGTTTCAGACTCCCAATGATGAACATCCAATGGATGAACACCTACTGAATATCTCAATTCCTGAAATTGATCAGCCATTGACTTTATCGCAGGAATTTCAGAGGGTTCCACGCATGCATGTAATAAAGCCTTAACTCCTTGTGATCTCCACCTCTCAGCCACTTGCTTTCTGTCCTCATTGAAGTTGGAGAAAACAATATGGCAGTGACTATCTATTATTGAACTTTTAGATTCACTCAAGATTCAAAATAAATTGTTCTTTCAATATTAAATCTAAGCTTGTTGATACTCAAGAACTCTCATTCAAGACCTTTTTTAGTGCAACGCTAAGCCTCGATTTTTGATTAGCTCCTGTGTTTTTATGCAAGACACCTTTTTTAACTGCCTTATCAATCTTGCTAAAAGCAAGATTGAAAGTTTTTTGAAGATCTGCTTTGGAATCATCGCCTGGTTCTTTCTCATAAACACCACAAGCAACAAAGCACTTCTTCATAAGTGTGCGAACTGTAGATTTGTAATTTTTGTTTTCAAGGCGGTTGCGTTCGGAAATTTGAATCCGTTTTTTTGCTGAGTTTGTATTTGCCACGGAGGCTCAGTGTTTTAGTCTTGTGTGAGTACACACTACCTCAAGACCATGAAGAAGATCTACATAAATCAAAAATAAGGCATAAGATAATCAAACTGAACCAATAGCCAAAAGTTCATGACGCATATAATCAATAAAAATGAGGTTCAAGAAACCCATAAAAAAAAATCGACTATAAAAATAGTTAGTAGTATTGACCAGGCTGAACTTGAGTTAAAAAGAATCACTGATAGAACCTCGGGTAGTGCTCAAGATAAAGCAATTGAGATAGTGGACGATATTCTTAAAAGCGTTTGTAAAAGAGGGGATGAGGCACTTAAAGAATATACTCATCGTTTTGATGGATTTCTATCAGAAAATCTTCAAGTGCCCTCAGATTTACTAATGAAAGCTTGGGAAGAGACCCCTAAGAATTTACAGGAATCACTTTTATTGGCAAAAAAAAGAATTGAAAAATTTCATAGTCTTCAAGTGCCAAAAAATATCACCTATACAGGTCCTTATGGTGAATCGCTTGGACGAAGGTGGAGTCCTGTCGAAAAAGCAGGAATCTATGTCCCAGGGGGGAGAGCCGCTTATCCAAGCACTGTATTAATGAATGCTATTCCTGCTTATGTTGCTGGAGTCAAGGAAACCATAATGGTTTCTCCAGCCAACTCTAAAGGGGAATTGAACCAAACAGTATTAGCAGCAGCACACATAACAGGTGTCGACAAAGTATTTAGAATTGGGGGGGCTCAAGCTATTGGTGCACTTGCAAGTGGAACTGAGTCAATTCCAAAAGTAGATGTCATTACTGGACCAGGAAACATTTATGTAACTTTGGCAAAGAAAAAAGTTTATGGAAGAGTTGGAATAGATTCTTTGGCTGGTCCGAGTG
Organism: uncultured Prochlorococcus sp.; assembly: GCA_902629395.1. Lineage (GTDB taxonomy): Bacteria > Cyanobacteriota > Cyanobacteriia > PCC-6307 > Cyanobiaceae > Prochlorococcus_B. Next base: position 12,528 of record CACOQT010000001.1, on the reverse strand, counting down.
AGATCTTAATAATCGCGGATCAATCAGCAAAACTAGAACATGTCGCATCAGATATGTTGGCTCAATCAGAACATGATCCACTAGCTTCGGCAATACTCATAACTACTGAAAAAAAATTGGCGGAAAAATTACCAGGAGAAATTGAACGTCAATTAGTTAACCATCCAAGATTAAAAATATGTCTGGAATCAGTTTCTAATTGGGGTTTAATAATTCTTTGTAATGACTTAGAAACTTGTGCAAGACTGAGTAATTCTTTCGCCCCAGAACATCTTGAATTATTAGTAGAGAAGCCAAACGAATTATCAAAAAGCATCAAGAATGCAGGAGCAATATTTATGGGGCAATGGAGCCCAGAGGCTATAGGAGACTATCTAGGCGGCCCCAACCACACTCTTCCCACTTCGGGGACAGCAAGATTTGCTGGTGCTCTTGGAGTTGAAACTTTCATGAAAAATACCTCACTTATAGATTTCTCAAAAGAGGCCTTCAATGAAAACAAATATGCAGTCATTGACTTAGCCACTAGCGAGGGACTGCACAGTCACGCAGAATCAATACGAGTTAGAGATACTAAACCTTTTTAAGTGATTCAACATCCACAACGTCGTTTTCTACTTTGCCAACTAACACCTCGTCAGTAAGGTTTGTAAAGAGTCCGTTTTCAAGAACCCCTGGAATGTTGTTAATTTGACTCTCCAGTAGTTCAGGTTGGTCTATGCCGTTCCTGAAAGTCGAATCAAGTATTAAGTTTCCCTGATCCGTAACTATTGGTCCTGCTTTTTTTTGTGCCATCCTTAAATCACTCTCTCCTCCAAGACTTATTAATGTTTTTTGTACCTGTTTCCAAGCGGAGGGAAGAACTTCTACAGGTAATTTAAATTGAAGGTTCAATTTTTCGACAAGCTTTGTTGAATCAACAACAACTATGAATTTTTTAGCCAAAGCGGCAACAAGTTTTTCCTGAACATGGCAAGCACCTCCTCCTTTAATTAATTGAAACTCGGGATCCACTTCATCTGCACCATCAATTGCTAGGTCAATTTCTGAGACTGAGGAAAGAGATTTCAAGGGTATTCCGAGTTCTGTGGCAAGAACTTCGCCTTGAAAAGATGTAGTCACACCAACAATGTCTTTAATTTCTCTTGATTTGATTTTCAGAGCAAGTGCCTCAATCATCAAAGCTGCCGTGGAACCAGAGCCAAGCCCAAGAATCATTCCATTTTGAATTTGGTCTACAGCAGCTTTTGCAACTGCTTGTTTCATTTGATTTTGAAGATTCATTTAGTCTTACCTTTTCGAAAGACAGTAGCAAGATTTCTAGCTAATTCCAGGTAATGCCGCGGGCTTAATAGAAAGATTAATCTCTTTATTGTTTCTTACGACTTCCAACTCAAATGGTTTACCTATTTGAGCATTCTCAACTTGCAAAAGTAACGCTCTGGGATCGTTTATTTCATTTCCCTCTGCGTAAATAACAAGGTCACCTCTCCTTAAGCCTCCCTTCTCAGCTGGACTTTGAGGGATCACAGATTGAACTAATGCTCCCGATCTTTCAGGCAAGACAATTAATGCATTTGGGTCTTGATTATGCTCTTTCGCAATTCTTTCATTCAATAAAACCAACTGAGCACCTAAGTATGGATGAATAACCTCACCGTTAGTTAGCAGCTGGCTAGTTACTTTTGAAGCAAGGTTAATTGGAATAGCAAATCCAAGTCCAGCCCCAGGCCCTGATCTAACCAGGGTATTAATTCCAATAACTTCACCGCTTGAATTGATCAATGGACCACCAGAGTTTCCTGGGTTTATTGCTGCGTCTGTTTGAATCAAATCTAATCTCTTGTCAGAAAATCCAAGCGAATTGATATCTCTGTGAAGACTGCTAACTATCCCAAGTGTGACTGTACTTTCAAGGCCATAGGGTGTTCCAAGGGCTATAGCCCAATCTCCAACTTGAATTTTTTCAGAGTCTCCCAATTTAGCACTTTTTAAGTATGGAGTTTCTTCAATTTTCACCAAAGCTAAGTCAGTTACTTGATCAGTACCAACAATCGTTCCATCAACTTGATTCCCATCTTGGAGAGTTACTATCACTCGGTCAACTCTTTCCACAACATGAGCATTTGTGAGAATTAATCCAGAACTATCAATTATTACTCCAGAGCCTTGCCCCCTTTCTTTTTTTGGGTAAGTTCCCAAATCTCCTAATAAATCTCTGAGTAAAGGATCTAACAAATCTGATTCAAATTCATCTGTTTCAAACTCTCTTTCAATATCAATACGCACCACTGATGGTGATACCTTACTGGCTACGTTCGCAACAAAGCTGTGTGATTCGCTTGGTTGAAAATCCTCTATAGCTGTTACAGGATTTGGTCCTAACAAAAAGCAAAAAAGAACTGATAAAAGAAAAAATATACTGCTAATTTTTCTCATAATTTCTTATTTTCTAAAGGCAACATAAAGATTTTCTAGTCAAATATAAATTAGATTAACGCTATCTTTATTGGAAGAACTTGATTTTAGAGGTAACCGAAACCTTTATCTAGTAATATTAGAATGCCTGAGGGTACCTCTTCAATTGAGGCGGGTCAAAACTTTAACCGCTCGGGCTTCCTGCCCGATTTCGACACTGCCTTTTGTCTAATCAAAACGTTACAGAATTGAGAGTCCTTACAGCTAAGTCAGCTACTGATCATGGCTTTGATGTCATAGATTTTAATGTTTACACACATTTAAATCCCCTATCAATTCAAGTAAATATCCGACACAAAAATCCTGCAAAAAAAGTCACAATTGATGACTGCTCTAACTTGAGTCAATCCCTTGATGAAGCTATTCAAGATTCCTCCATCCTTGAAAGGCCTTACATACTAGAAGTGAGCAGCGAGGGAGTTGGTGATTTGTTAGAGATGGAGAAAGATTTTCAAGTTTTCAAAGGTTTTCCTATTGAAGTTACTTATCAGGATTTAAATAAAATTCAACAACAAACTAATGGTTTACTTCTAAAAAGGACTCATGAAAATCTACACGTAAATCAAAAAGGGAAAACCCAAAGAATCCCAGTCGAAGACGTTATCCAAGTCCGACTAACAACACTCTCTGGTTAAAATCTAGATATTCACTATCTAATCCAATCACTCCAATCTCTATATCCCATCATCGATGGCTCTTGTACTACTCCCAGGATTAAATAACCTAATTGAAGACATTAGTGAGGAAAAAAAACTTCCCTCACAAATTGTCGAAGCTGCTTTAAGAGAAGCACTCCTAAAAGGTTACGAAAGATACCGGAGGACTCTTTATTTAGGTATTAGCGAAGACCCTTTTGAGGAGGATTACTTTAGTAATTTCGATGTTGGTCTAGATCTAGAGGAAGAAGGATATAGGGTTTTAGCCAGTAAGATAATTGTCGAGGAGGTTGAGAGCGATGACCATCAAATAGCAATAGCCGAGGTTATGCAAGTTGCTGATGATGCTCAAGTTGGAGATACCGTTGTACTAGATGTGACTCCAGAGAAAGAAGATTTTGGAAGAATGGCAGCAGCGACAACTAAACAAGTACTAGCCCAAAAATTGAGAGATCAGCAAAGAAGAATGATTCAAGAGGAATTTGCTGACTTAGAAGATCCGGTACTAACAGCCAGAGTAATAAGATTCGAAAGGCAATCAGTAATTATGGCTGTCAGTTCTGGTTTAGGGAGGCCAGAAGTAGAAGCAGAGCTTCCAAGAAGAGATCAATTACCAAATGACAACTACAGAGCGAACGCTACTTTCAAAGTATTCCTTAAAGAAGTTAGTGAAATTCCAAGAAGAGGGCCTCAACTTTTTGTTAGCAGGGCCAATGCTGGTCTGGTAGTTTATTTATTTGAAAATGAAGTACCTGAAATCCAAGAAGGCTCAGTGCGAATTGTTGCTGTTGCTCGCGAAGCAAATCCACCATCTAGGGCAGTAGGTCCAAGAACAAAAGTAGCTGTTGACAGTATTGAAAGAGAGGTGGACCCTGTTGGAGCATGTATTGGTGCGAGGGGATCACGTATTCAACAAGTAGTTAATGAACTTCGTGGAGAAAAAATAGATGTAATTCGTTGGTCCTCTGACCCTGTTCAGTACATTTGTAATTCATTAAGTCCTGCAAGAGTTGAAGTAGTAAGACTTGTTGATCCAGAAGGCCAGCATGCACATGTACTTGTTCCTCCAGATCAACTAAGCCTAGCAATAGGTAGAGAAGGGCAAAATGTGAGACTTGCTGCAAGACTTACTGGATGGAAAATAGATATAAAAAATTCACAAGAATATGATCAAGCCACTGAGGATTCTGAGGTTGCAGAATTAATATCTCAAAGGGAAGAAGAAGAATCTTTACAAAGGGAAGCGGAGCAGAGATTAGAGGCAGAGCAAGCAGCAAGAGCTGAAGAAGATGCTCGTTTAAGAGAACTTTATCCTTTACCAGAGGACGAAGAAGATTTTCAAGATGAGCAACTGTCAGACCTTAATATCGAAAATACAGAATCTGAAAATGAAGAAAACGCTATTGAGGAGCCAATATCTGGGGAAGATGAAGATAAAGTTGTTTCACAAGAGGAAGGAACCCGGTGAGTCAAAGCCCCATTCTGCGTAGGTGTGTAGCTTGCAAGAAAGTTCTTGATCGCAAGTTCCTTTTAAAAGTTACTAGAGATTTTCAGAATGGAGTGGTTCTCTCTGGCGGTATGGGAAGATCAGCCTATCTCTGCCCAACTGAGTCTTGTTTTGAGGAGGCTTTGAAGCGTAAGCGATTGCAAAAAGCTTTGAGATGTGATTTACACCAAAGCATTTTCAATATGCTCCAAAAACAACTTAATACCTGCATTGATTCAGATACTGAGGCATGATGTTCATTAAGAGAACTCATTGAACTCAAAAACCAAATCTAAAGTTCAAGCACAACATTAATGACCAGCAGCGGCAAAATCAGGATTTATGAATTGTCCAAGGACTTAAGCCTTGACAATAAAGATGTGCTAGACGCAGCCCGGAAACTTGCCATAGCCGCAAAGAGCCACAGCAGTTCCATAAGTATTAATGAAGCAAAACAAATAAAAGATTTCCTAAAAAAAACCAATGCTGTTAAACCATCTGACAAACCTAATAAGAAATTAGATAAAAAAATTCTCTCAGTTAAAAAAAGTCCAGTTAAACCTCAAAAGAATCCAAAAACAGAACTTAAGCAGAAGACTCCCAACATTACAGAAATCACAAAAACAAAGTTAAATATCCCTTCACAACCCCTTCAAATACAAGAAAAAAAACAGGGGGGATTAGAAAGCAATAATCAAAAAACTTTAAAAACCAAATTTCCTGCCCAACAGAAAATAGCTGCACCATCCAAGCCAAACAAGCCTCTTCCCCCTAAGCCTAGACAAGAAGTAAAACCAACCATAATAAAGCCTTCAGCTCAACTAGAGAGGAAAATCCCCCTTTCTCAACCAAACACAAACAACAAAATAATAAATAAACCTAAAAGTTCTGAATCAGCTCAAAAGCCAAAAAGTCAACCACCACAAACTTACACACAGCAGCCAAAGAGACCATTAGCACCTCCAAGCAGACCCAAAATAAATAATCACGATAAAAAGCAATTAACACCTAATAACCAAAAGCAAAAGAATGTTCCCATTCAAGGTGGTGTTTATGCCCAAAAAGTTGGTCCAGAGAATGTTCAAAAAATTAAAAATCAAAACAAACAGAGTTCTTCGTCCAAAGGCCCTCAGTCTCCGACCAAAGCAAATAATCCACTTGAACTTGTAGGGGCCCCTATAAGAAGAGAAAAACCTACTGGTAAACCTCAGAAAAGTGAAGCAAGAAGTAAACCATTGATGCCATCGAGACCAGGATCACCAAAACCGCCAGTCTCTGCAAATCGCCAAGGATTATCAAATCGACCTGGCCTAGGTAACAAAGTGGGAGGACCAAGTCGTCCCGGGACAACAAATCGACAAGGTCCCAATCGAGGAGGTGCAAGCAACAGGCCTATTCAAGGTCAAAATCGTCCAGGAGCTAACAAGCGAGCCACAGGTCCAATTCGTTCAGGGCCGCCTAACAGAGGTGGAATTCAAAGCAGACCAGGAGTCTCTACCAGGTCAACCGGTGGAGCTAACCGTTCTAATAATCGCCCAGGAGTCCCATCTGGCATGAGAAGACCAGTTGCACCAAGCGAATTGATGCAACTTCAGAAGCCGCAAGCCAGACCAGCACCTCCTCAAAGAAAACCTGATTCTCCAGCAAGTACTAGACAAAAAAAAGAGCACACACCTGGAGCAAAGCCACCAGTAAATAGGCCAACTCCTGCAGCTCCCAAGAAGCCAGCTCACAGATCAGGAAACGCTCCTGCCACTCCAAGAAGGACTGGGAGGCCCGATTGGGATGACAGTGCAAAACTAGATGCGTTAAGAAACAAATCACCTCAAAAACAGCGTCAAAAAGTCCACATAATTGGCGAAAATGATGATGCTCTTACTGCAGAGACAAGTGGATTTGCAGGGGAACAACAAGCAGTGGTTCTCTCCGCAAGCTTAGCTCGACCATCTAAACCCAAATCTGGCAAGAAAAACAACGGAAAACCTTTAACTGCTCTCAAAAAGCGCAAGAAAGAAACCACTCGTCAAAGGCAAAGGAGACGTGCGATGGAATTAAGAGCCGCTAGAGAAGCAAAACTTGTAAGACCTGAGATGATTGTTGTTCCAGAAGACAATCTCACTGTTCAAGAGCTTGCTGATATGTTGAGCGTAGAGAGTTCTGAAATCATCAAATCATTATTTTTTAAAGGAATTACTGCCACTGTTACTCAATCATTAGATCTAGCAACCATCGAGACAGTTGCGGAGGAATTCGGGGTGCCAGTACTTCAAGATGATGTTGAAGAGGCTGCCAAGAAAACAGTTGAAATGATTGAGGAGGGAGATTTAAAACACTTGATTAGAAGACCACCGGTAGTGACTGTGATGGGACATGTTGATCATGGAAAGACTTCTCTACTTGATGCAATTAGAAAAGCAAGGGTTGCAGCAGGCGAAGCCGGAGGTATTACTCAGCACATTGGTGCTTATCAAATTGAGACTGAACATGATGGCTCAACAAAGAGACTAACTTTTCTTGACACACCTGGCCATGAAGCTTTTACAGCCATGAGAGCGAGAGGAACCAGGGTGACAGATGTAGCGATTTTGGTTGTAGCTGCTGATGACGGCGTAAGGCCCCAAACTCTTGAAGCCATTAGCCATGCAAGAGCAGCAGAGGTGCCTATCGTAGTTGCAATCAACAAAATTGATAAGGAGGGGGCATCTCCCGATCGAGTAAAGCAAGAGTTATCAGAGCAAGATTTATTGTCAGAAGAATGGGGAGGAGATGTAGTTATGGTTCCCGTTAGTGCCATCAAAGGAGAAAACATAGATAAACTTTTAGAGATGGTATTGCTAGTAACTGAGGTAGAGGATTTACAAGCCAACCCTGATAGATTGGCAAAAGGTACAGTTATTGAAGCTCACTTAGATAAAGCGAAAGGCCCAGTTGCGACATTACTAGTTCAAAACGGAACACTGAAATCAGGAGATGTCGTTGCGGCTGGTCCTGTCCTTGGCAAAGTAAGAGCAATGGTAGATGAAAATGGATCGAGAATTAAGGCTGCTGGTCCATCTTGTCCTGTAGAAGCTCTTGGGTTCAGCGAAGTACCTACTGCTGGTGACGAATTTGAGGTTTATCCTGATGAGAAGGCTGCAAGAGCAGTAGTCGGTGAGCGAGCTACAGATGCTCGGGCAGCAAGACTTGCTCAGCAGATGGCTTCAAGACGGGTATCTCTTTCCTCGATGTCTGGCCAAGCGAGTGAGGGAGAACTTAAAGAATTAAATATAATCCTCAAAGCTGATGTTCAAGGAAGTTTAGAGGCAATACTAGGATCTTTAGAACAACTTCCAAAAGACGAAGTCCAAGTAAGAGTTTTGTTATCAGCACCTGGTGAAATCACTGAGACTGATGTCGATCTGGCCGCTGCCTCTGGTGCAGTGATAGTTGGGTTCAACACCTCAATGGCCTCAGGTGCCAAGCGTGCTGCAGATGCAAATGGCGTTGACGTAAGAGATTACGAAGTTATTTATAAACTTTTAGAAGATATCCAATTAGCTATGGAGGGATTGCTTGAGCCGGAAATGATAGAAGAAGCCTTAGGGGTCGCTGAGGTTAGAGCAATCTTCTCAATCGGTAAAAGTGCGGTAGCTGGCTGCTATGTAACGTCTGGGAAAATACAAAGGAACTGTCGAGCAAGAGTCAAAAGAGGAAAGCAAATTGTTTTTGAAGGCGATCTAGATTCACTAAAAAGAAATAAAGATGATGTAAAAGATGTATCCACAGGTTTCGAATGCGGAATTGGATGTGATCGTTTTGCGAACTGGGAAGAAGGAGATCAAATAGAAGCATTCAAACTTGTAACCCAAAGGAGAAAATTAACAAATTAATCAGATTTATTTGTTCAAACTTAAGTATCAATCTAATTGATTAAGGCTATTAAAATATTGCTAGTCTTGTTTATTTCTATCTTTAAATAATAAAAATCCAAGAATTAAAAGTGCTGAAATTTGTATAGCGAGATCATTAATAGATACGCTATCCCCTGCAATGATATTGGTAACCATAATAAAAAAGCCCAGAGCCGCTGAACCAAATAGTGCTATCCACACAGCTCTTCTCAATCCCCGATAAGGATTTTTAGACTCTTTCAATAATCGTGCTCTTAAATTTGGATCCAAATTGGATTCAGGCTTATTAGTGTTGCTCAAAAATAAATTTAAAGATGATAACGTTATTCTAGTGCCGGTGTAGCTCAGGGGTAGAGCAACTGATTCGTAACCAGTAGGTCGGTGGTTCAATTCCACTCATCGGCACATCTAAAAAATAAATTTATTTAATGTAAATAATGTGCTTTCCATACAAACTATTTTTTTTCTTGAGTCTTTTCAATAAAAATTCAACCCTTCTTTCTCTATAAGTACTTACTAGCAAAGGAGGAAAGATGAAAACGAATTACTTATTCAATTTTTTTCATCTATGGATTCTTGAAATCTTTCATGACAAAAGCCCTCCATTAATTATTCTAAATAATCGAATAATTAGATAACAACAGATAAGGTGTTTAATCAAAAGCCTATTCTCTCCACAATTATTATTTCCACTCCATTTTTATTGATGGGATGTACAAGTAATTCTCATTCAAGTGGCACTCCTTCTCTTTTTGAGACAAAAATCGAAGCTGAAAAAGCAGCAAAAAATTTCAATTGCACTGGAGCTCATAAAATGGGTAACAAATGGATGCCTTGTAAACGTCATGAAACTAATTATGAGACAGAAAAAGATCAATCTCATAAAGGACATCATCATCACTAATATTTTTAGATAATGGCACCTACAAATACCATTGGTCATAAAAATTCAGAGAGTCCTTCGCATTGCGGAAGTAAGCCCAAAAAAATTGCATTTGGTATTGCACCACTCGGGTTTATATCAATTGGGATTGTTCCGATGGGAATTATTAGTATTGGGGTTGTTCCGATGGGTGTCGTTTCTATAGGTGTAGTAGCTATGGGTGTAGTGAATGCCTCAATAGTAGGAATGGGAATATTTTCTGCAGGTATAACTACTATGGGACTTAAAGTATGGAGTCCAGAAAATAATGCAATCAAGGAATCGATATATCAATCTACTACTCCAAAAGATTTATATGCTTATCCAACTAAATCTCAAGCAGAGGTAGAAGCAAAAAAGATCGGATGCATCGGTGTTCATAAGATGGGGAACTTATGGATGCCTTGTGCTACCCATATCAATGCTGACTAGTATTTGCTTTGTTCATATATTACGTTGACTAGTTAGCTTATAAGAAATATCTTAAAATTAGAAAAATTAATAACAAATTTTTAATAAATCTGAATTTAATTCTCTTTGAGGTAATTCATCTGAATTTATCTAATAATCTATGTCTTAGACTAATAAATAGTAATAAAATTTTTTTACAAATTTTGTCATGGAATTGACTCTTTAAAAGAGAAAAAATTTATTCCACTCCTTTCTTATTTAATAAGACTATTGGAAAAAAGTTCTATTAAATATACATTTTAATTATTCTTTGGTATCAAGATCAAAGAAATTACACAAAGAACACTTATCAGAGGGCCAGGAGGCAGATTCAAAACCATCGCTAGCGAAAAACCTAAAAGTGATATTAATAATCCAAATATTGAAGATCTAATCATCGCGATCCAAAGCGATCTTGCCTTTTGAAGCCCCAACAAGGTTGGAGTTGAAAGTAAAGCAATTACAAGAATCACTCCTACTGCAGACATTGAACTGACTATGACGAGTGCAGTTGTCAAACCAAGAGCTAAATTTAAAGAAGAAACATTGACTCCACTTGAAGCAGCCCCTTCAGGGTCTAAACCTATGTAAACGAGTTTGTCATAACCAAAAAACACTAAAGAAATAAATGCCGAGAACGCAATCAAAGTTCTTATTAAATCACTTAAATTCGCAGTTAATAAATCTCCAAATAAAACAGCTTCTAAATCAATTCTTATCCCAAGTAGAGGTATAAGAAGAACACCAAGTCCCATCGAGCCAGCAAGAATTGTATTCATAACAGCTTCATAATTTTGATTTTTTTTATTTGTAAGACTTTCTGCAGCGATAGCTCCCACTAATCCACTAAAGACACCACCAATTGATGGATCTATACCAAGTGCCATAGCCAAGGCAAGTCCAGGTAGCACACAATGTGAAATTAAATTGACTTGAAGAAGTCTTTTGTGAGTTATTAATACACTTCCCATAGCAGGGCAAAGTACGCCTGAAAAGGAGGTAATTAGAAGAGGAATTATCCACCAATTTGTATAGAGAAAAGACATTAAGCAAATGATTCAGTAAGGTCAGAAAGAAGGATCAAATTAAGATCTTTATAATGAGTCCTAAAAAACCCGTAATCTCCAAGCGACAAGAACAACTCCTCTTTGAGCTTAAGAAATGTACAGATGAAATGAGTGGGCAGGAGTTGCACAGAAAACTTCATAACGGTGAAAATTCAATGGGTCTGACCACTGTTTATAGAAACCTGCAAACATTAGTGAAGCAAGGTTTGATCCGCTCTAGACATCTTCCTAACGGTGAGGTCTTCTATGCCCCAGTCGAAAGAGATATTCATCATTTAACTTGTGTAAGTTGCGGAGAAACTTCTCGAATACAGGGATGTCCCGTAAAAACAATAGACATATCGAAAAAAGTGTCTAATAAGTTTGAGCTGTTGTTCCATACTCTTGAATACTTTGGACTATGCCAGAATTGTTCTAATAATTAAATGCTCCATATGACTTAGCTATAAAGTACAATCATAACTTCCACCTCAGATAATTAATTGAACTAAGTTTTTCTTGGACTTCTTGAGGGCTCCCAGAGGCCAAAATAATCTTATCGAGCACAACAACTTTGTCATAAGCATTCAAAGATGTACCCCAATCGTGACTACTGACAAAAACGGTTAAACCAGAATCAGCCAACTGACGAATGATTATCAGGAAATCTTCTTTTGCCGGTGGGTCGAGTGCAGAGCAGGGTTCATCAAGTAAAAAAATATTCGCCGGATTCATCAAAGTTTTGGCAAGTAATGCTCTTTGTTGCTGACCACCAGATAAAGAATCAAGCCTTCTTTTCGACAGATGAGATATTCCAACACGTTGAAGAGCCGCCTCCAATTCACAACAAGTGGATTTTGAATGATTAACTCGACCTAAAGAAACTAATCCTTCAACAGTTATGGGGAAACTCCAATTCAACTTTCCCCTTTGAGGCATCAGAGCAACTTGACATCGATTATTGATCAATGGACTCCCATCTACCTTGATCTCTCCTTGATCTGGTCTGTTTATGCCCTGCAATAAACTTAATAATGTGGATTTTCCTGCACCGTTTGGGCCAACGAGAGCAGTCAAACTTCCAGGCTCTAGCTTGAGAGAAACTTTATTTAAAGCGGGTGGAATATTTGTCGAATAAGAATACGTAAGGTTTTCAGCAATTAAACTGGACATCAATCAAAGGATTTGCTGACACTAATCATTATATACTTGCCAAGGTTAAATAAAAACGATTATCATTTTCGTTGTAATTTAGTGTGAGGACACTATGAAGCTTTTTCAGCGTTTGCTGGTAGCTCCTGCTGCTTTGGGCCTAATGGCTCCAATCGCAGCTAATGCAGATGCTGCATTTACATCGACCACAACCATAGGTGGTGGTTCTGTGTTCACAGTTGGTTCTGTAGCTAACGGTGGAGCATCAGATACAGAAGAAGAGCTTTATATGCAATATGCCTATGAGTTAGAAATCAGCTCTAGCTTTACTGGCGAAGATCTTTTCTCCGCAGGCATCGAGGCAGGTAATGCCAGTGGTCCACTTGCCAACATGGATAGTGCCGTTGAAGACGGAGACGCTCTAAAGATTTCTTCTCTTTTCTACGCT